>CAZBPD010000012.1:0-87989 GCA_964493705.1 uncultured Occallatibacter sp. | reverse complement strand
GGGAGCAGATTGCGCAACTGATCGGCGCCACCGCCAAGGAGATCATCTTCACCTCCGGAGCCACCGAGAGCAACAACCTGGCCATCAAGGGCATCGCCGAGATGTACCGCGAGCGCGGCAACCACATCATCACCCAGGTCACCGAGCACAAGGCGGTGCTGGACACCTGCAAACGCCTGGAGAAACACGGCTATCGCATTACATTTCTTCCCGTGCAGGCCGACGGTCTGATCGATCTGGACGACCTCAAGCGGGCCATCGACGACAAGACGATTCTGGTTTCGATCATGGCTTCGAACAACGAGATCGGCGTCTTGCAGCCCATTGCCGAGATCGGCAAGATCTGTCACGAGCGCGGCGTGATCTTCCACACCGATGCGGTGCAGTCGGTGGGCAAGGTTCCCATCAACGTGCTGGCCGACAACATCGACGTGCTCTCGCTCAGCGGACACAAGATCTACGGTCCCAAGGGCGTGGGCGCACTGTATGTGCGGCGGCGCAATCCCCGCGTGCAGATCGCGGCGCAGATCGACGGCGGCGGGCACGAGCGCGGTATGAGGTCCGGCACATTGAACGTTCCCGGCATTGTCGGCCTGGGCAAGGCTTGTGCACTGGCTGGAGCAGAGATGCAGCAAGAAGCCAGCCGTCTGCAAGGCCTGCGCGACCGGCTGAAGAACAAGCTCGAAGCCGAACTGGACTACGTGCATGTGAATGGCTCGATGGAGCGCCATCTGCCCGGCAATCTGAACATGAGCTTTGTCTACGTCGAGGGCGAGTCGCTCTTGATGGGCATCAACGACATTGCGGTGTCCAGCGGATCGGCCTGCACCTCGGCCACGCTCGAGCCATCCTATGTATTGAAGGCGCTGGGACTGGGCGACGATGTGGCGCACAGTTCGATTCGCTTTGGTTTGGGCCGCTTCAACACCGAGGCCGAGGTGGATTACGTGGCCGCCAAGGTGATCGACGTGGTGAAGAAGCTGCGCGAGCTTTCTCCGCTCTACGAGATGGTTCAGGACGGCATCGACCTGAGCAAGATCGAGTGGGCGGCACATTGACGCAGAACAGCTTCTAGCTGCTAGCTTTTAGCTTCCAGCCGGGGGCTGACGGAAGAGACTCATGTTTTTAGCTAGCGGCTAGCAGCTAGAAGCTAGAAGCTGTTTCGGGAGGATTGAGAGACATGGCATACAGCGATCAGGTCATCGACCACTACAACAACCCGCGCAACGTGGGCACGCTGGACAAGGCTTCCGACACAGTCGGCACCGGTCTGGTGGGCGCGCCGGAGTGCGGCGACGTGATGCGCTTGCAGATCCGGGTGAACCCGGCGACGCAGGTCATCGAAGAGGCCAAGTTCAAGACCTTTGGCTGCGGTTCGGCGATCGCCAGCTCCTCGCTGGCCACGGAGTGGATCAAGGGGCGCACGGTCAACGATGCCCTGGAGATCAAGAACACCGACATCGTCAAGGAGCTTTCGCTCCCGCCGGTGAAGATTCACTGCTCGGTGCTGGCCGAGGACGCCATTCGCGCCGCCATCGGCGACTGGAAGAAAAAGAACGGCGCTGCCGAGCCGGTTGCGGAAGCTGTCGCCCAGTAAGGGTAAGAGAGGGTGCTATGTCGAATCTAGCGACGATCCAAACCAGCAGTGCAGCGGAGGCCTTCGCGGTGAATCTGCCTGCCCCGGCGAAGGCGGAGTCCGGCCCAGCGCAGATGGGCTTGCAACTGACCGAGCGGGCGATCAAGCGCGTGCGTTTGGCGATGGCCAAGGAGGGCGTTTCGCCCACCGAGGGCGGATTGCGCCTGGGCGTGATGGGCGGCGGCTGCTCGGGACTGTCGTACTCGATCAAGTTCGATACCCAGCCCCGCGAGCGCGACCGCATTTATGAATTCGACGGAGTAAGGGTCTTTGTCGATCCCAAATCCTTCGTCTACCTGCACGGCATGACCCTCGATTACGAAGAGACGCTGATTCGGCAGGGCTTCAACTTCATCAACCCGAATTCGACGCGCTCCTGCGGTTGCGGTTCGTCGTTTTCGTCGTGAAAACAGGGAACAGGGGTCAGGGGTTAGGGATGAGTGAACAGCTTTAGTCGCTCTGCGAATTTCTTTTTCTCGTTCATTGCAAACTAACCCCTAATCCCTAACCCCTAACCCCTAACCCCTAACCCCTAACCCCTAACCCCTAATCCCTCATCCCCTGAAAGCTCTCTTATGCTGAACGTTCTGAACGATGCGGTTCCGGTAGCTTGTTGGTCTTGTTCGATCGGCCACAACGACTCGACACTTTTTTGCCCCCACTGCAGCAAGATTCAACCGCCGCCGGGGGGCGATTACTTTTCCGTCTTCAACCTGGAGCCTCGGCTCAATCTGGATCTGAAGGCGCTGGAGCAGGAGTTTCACCGCCTCAGCCGCAAGCTGCATCCCGACCGCTTTGCCCGCGCTCTGGAGAACGAGAAGCAGTGGAGCCTGGCCGATACGGCGCTGCTCAACGACGCCTACCGCACCCTGAAAGATCCGCTGCGCCGCACCGAATACCTGCTCAAGCTGCTGGGCAACGGTGTCACCGAGGAGCACAACCACACAGACAGTGCTGGCGGCGCAAGCAAGGACACCTCGCGCGTCCCCGCCGACCTTCTGGAAGAGGCCTTCGAGCTGAACATGCAGCTTGAGGAGATGCGCTTTGCGCGCAAATCCGGCGCCGAAGATCCGGAACTGCTCGCCAGCCTTGAAGATGCAAAGAAGAAATTCACCGCCTTGTTGGAAGCTGTGGACCGCGATCTGCGCGTCTGCTGGACGGCCTGGGATGGCGGCGACGCGGCTGCGCGACAGGCGCAGCAAAAGAAGATGGTGGCGTTGCTGGACCGGCGGCGTTATCTGAGCAATCTGGTGCGCGATGTCAATGAAGTGATGGGAGCTTAAGGAACGCATGGCGGAAGGACGCGTAGTCGGCATCGATCTGGGGACCACCAACTCCCTGGTCGCATACATGGAGGGCGAAGCGCCGGTAGTGATTCCCGGCGCGGACGGATTGAATCTGGTTCCGTCTGTGGTCGCTCTCGACCCCATTCCCGCCGATGGCGGGCGGCCCACCATCACCGTGGGCAACACGGCGCGGCGCGCGCTGATGGAGACGCCGGAGCGCGTGGTCTACTCCGTCAAGCGGCTGATGGGCCGAGGCCTCGAAGAGATTCAGGAAGAGCTCAAGCTCTTTCCCTTCCGTCTGGCCGAGGATGCGCAAAGTGGCCCTCCCGATCCCAATGAGGTTCCACGAATTCAACTGGGCGAGATGCGTTTTACGCCGCCGGAGATCTCCGCCTACGTGCTGCGCCAGCTCAAGCGCAATGCCGAGCGCTATTTCGGCTCCGCGGTGACGCAGGCGGTGATTACCGTTCCCGCCTACTTCAACGATGCGCAGCGCCAGGCCACTAAAGATGCGGGGCGCATGGCGGGCCTCGAAGTCCTGCGCCTGGTCAACGAGCCCACCGCGGCGGCCTTGGCCTATGGGCTGGACCGCGCCAAGGAAGGCACCATTGCCGTCTACGATCTGGGTGGCGGGACCTTCGACATCTCCATTCTCAAACTGCGCGACGGCATCTTCGAGGTGCAGTCCACCAATGGCGACACCCATCTGGGCGGCGACGACATCGATAACTTGCTCATCGCCATTGCCCTGGGCGAGATCTTTGCCGAGAACGGCGTGGACCTGCGCCCCTATCCCGGCGCGGTGCAGGCGGTGCGCAAGGCGGCCATCGAGGCCAAGATCAAGCTCTCGACCGAAGAAGAGGCGCGCTTCGACATCGAACTGCCCAACGGCGACCGTTATCAGCGGGAGATTCCTCGCGAAGTCTTCGAGATGCTCATCGAGCCGGTGCTGGAGCGCACCGCCGGCCCTTGCAAACGGGCTCTGGCCGACGCCGGCATTACTCCGGCGGAGATCGACGAAGTGGTGCTGGTGGGCGGTTCTACGCGGATTCCCGCGGTGCGGCAGTTGGTGGACGATCTCTTTCAACTGCAAGCGCGCGGCAAGAAGCCGCATACCGAGTTGAATCCCGATGAGGTGGTGGCGCTGGGCGCGGCGGTGCAGGCCGGCATTCTGGCCGGAGCGTCGAAGACCACCGAGGAGATGCTGCTGCTCGACGTGACCCCGCTCTCGCTGGGCATCGAAGCCCTGGGCGGCACGGTGGCGCGCATCATTCAACGCAACTCGACCATCCCCGCCTCGGCTACCGAGCACTTTACGACCGGCGTCGATGGGCAGACCAACGTAGCCATTCATGTGGTGCAGGGCGAGAGGGAACTGGCCTCCGACTGCCGTTCGCTGGCGCGCTTCGACCTCAAGGGCATTCCTCCCATGAGCGCCGGACTGCCACGCATCGAGGTCAAGTTTCTCATCGACGCCGACGGGATTCTCAACGTCACCGCCCGCGAGCAGCGCAGCGGCACCGAGGCGCAGATCGAGGTCAAGGCGACCTATGGATTGACCGACGAGCAGGTCGAGAGCATGATTCTCGATTCCTTCGACAACGCCGAGGCGGACTTCGCCAAGCGGCTGCTGATCGAGGCCCGCAACGAGGCGGCGACGATTCTGGCCGCTGTCGAACGCGCCCCGCAGAGCGCCGCATGGACGCAGTTGACCGCGGACGAAAAAACCAAGGTGGCGGTGGCGCGCGATTACCTCGCCGCCAAGATGCAAGAGGACGATGCCGAGGCCATTCGCGAGGCGGTACAGATTCTCGATCTGGCCACCCGCCGCTTTGCCGAGCTTATGATGGAGGCGGCGGTTTCCACCGCCATCGGCGGCAAGACCATGGCGGCCGCAAGCGAGGATATGGGCGATGAGATTGCCGCGCCCCATCCCATGGCCGCGGCGGAGTTCAAGTAGCACCAGAGTGAGCGGTGCTGGCTGGGTTAGCGGAGTTAGTGGAGCTAGGTCTCTGACCGCCGAAGATGTATTTCAGTACGTGCTTTCCCCGGTGTCAAAAACGAGACCGGGGGCACCCTCAGTGGTACAAGACTATGCGGTCAAAGACCTGGCGGGTTCGGTGGAGATAGCAAGCCGCCCCGATGGGGCGAAACGAAAATAGCCCAGCGTGAAGCACAGCGAAACGCTGGGTAGGCAACGCTTCTGACTTTCCGCCCTGTAGGGGCGGTGCGAAACGAACTGTGGCGCCTGCAAGGTGAGGACGAAATCATGAAGGTGACGAACAAGCAAAACATTCCCGCGGAAAAGCTGGTGCGCGTAACCTTCGAGCCGGAGGGGCGCACGGTGGAGTTTGAGTTCGGCAAGCTGCCCTATCAGCGCCACGGCGAGCCTATGTCGTTTTTGGACGTGGCGGAGAACTTCGAGGTTTTTCTGGATCATGCCTGCGGCGGGGTTTGCGCCTGCTCCACGTGCCATGTGCTGGTCAAATCCGGCGCCGGAGGCCTCACCGAAGCCAAGGACGACGAACTCGACCGTTTGGACATGGCCGCCGATCAGCAATTGAATTCGCGGCTGGGCTGTCAGGCAGTCATCACCCGTCCGGGCTCATATGTCGTTGAGATTCCCTCCTGGAATCGCAATTACGTCTCCGAGGGAAAACCGCTGGCGCTGGCGGAAGAGAAATAGAAGACGATTCAGGAGTGACTATGCCCCGCGAGATTCATTGGACCGACGCCGAAGAGATCGGCATTCAACTGCAAGAGAAGTTTCCCGCGCTCGATCCGCTGACGGTGCGCTTCACCGACCTGCATCGCTACGTCACGGAGTTGGAAGGCTTCGCCGACGATCCGCTGAAGTCCAACGAAGGCCGGCTGGAGGCCATCCAAATGGCCTGGCATGAAGAGTTCGTCGACGCGCAGGGATAATGAAAATATCTGACGCCATTCCTAAATGAACTCGACGGAAAAGCCGCTTTGGCGAGCGGCGCCCGCAAGTCGCAGATCGGCAGTGATGAAGATATAGTCTTTGGGAATTTGCTCGCAGGCCTGAAAAGCTACGGCTAACTGAAGCGCGTCGGCGGCCCGAAGCGGGTACCTCTCTAGAAGAGAGCAGGCATGCACTGCGATCTCTGGCGGAGGAAAAACGGCATTCCAGCCGCGCGTGATCTCCCGCATCAACTGCATCCCCCCGCGAAACTGATCAGTAGAAATCTGACCCATTCTTATCAGCCGTGTTAAGCCGCTCACCATTTCAACCTGAGTTACCCACCATGAGACGACTGCGAATTTCTCAAACAGTAGTCCTGCCATCGCCGATTGAGGCTGCGAAACGCAGAGAGGGATAAGCGCACTGGAATCCCAATAAGCGACGGGCAGGCTCATCGGTCGTCCCGCTCCTCCGCCCAAACCTGATCCATAACCTCTTTCGATATCATCGGCCCAGCCGGAGGGGGCAGTTTATACCCTTCGGGGCGGCGCATTTTTGGGGGAATGATAATGCCTTTTGCGATCAGGCGCTGCATTCTCTCGTCCTCATCCTCCACCGGAGCGGCGGAAACCAGCCGCGCCACGGGCGTATTCTGGTCGAAGATCAGCACTTCCTCGCCATTCTTGACGTATTCGATGTGAGCGCTGAGCTGGGCCTTCAATTCGCTGATTTGGGCGGTTCGCATGGGGCCAGCGTAGCACGAATCGGGATCGTGCAGGTCATCTTTTTCCGGGAAGACACAGCCGCCATCGGAGTGCGGTCGCACCACGGCTCAATGAGTCAATTCCGGTCTCCCCAGCGGTCTCCAGGGCGGCGTTCGCTCCATCCGAAGGCATTCTCAAAATGCTCGAACTCCGTTTTGCGTCCGGGAATGAGGTAGACGGAGAGGATGTCGAAGCGCACCTGTGGTGGCGACTCGCCGGGCAGGTGGCGAAGGTAGCGGCGGGCCATTTTGCGCAGAGTGGCGCGCTTTTCGGCGTCGACCGCAAGCTCCGCGGGCATGGCGTCGCGGGCGGTGCGGGTTTTAACCTCGACGAAGCAAAGCACCGGCCCCTGCCAGGCAATCAGATCGAGATCGCCGCCCAGTCCAGGTTCGGTCCAGCGCTGCGCCACCACTGTGTAGCCCTGGCGGCGCAGATGGAAGTAGGCGGCGGATTCCCCTTCGAGCCCGGTCAGCAGATGTGCTGGTAAATCGGCGCGACTGCCGTGCCGCCGCCACCGGCGCAAAGCCGTGAGCAGCTTTTCCAGGCAAACAAGGCGGATTCGTTCCAACAAGCTCATCTTTGGCTCGAAGGCGGCAAGAGTACACCCGTAGATTGAGCCGGCGAAGCAGGGAGAGGCCGGCGAGCAACGCGTGCTTATCTTTCCCTTCACGGCAATTACACCACGTCCTTTTGCTTTGGACGTGTGACCCGCACAATGTGCGATCCTTGTCGATCGGTAACTCCCGAACGTTGAATCACACCGGTGCGGACCCATGCGAGGGCAATCCTCTCGCAGAATCCTGTTTTCAAGTGAGTATGTCGATGCAGCCGCTCTTCGGCCAAGGTATAGAACCGCGGGCCGGGTGGAAATCCAACAGAAGAACATGCCTGTTCGCGATCTGTACAAGCCGCGCTCGCCTTGCCTCAGCGCTCGGGCACGCTCTCCTGGGCTTCGGCAGAGCGGGCGCTCTCGTGGCCGTTCTGGCCCACGGCGCTGACAGCGTAACGGTAGCTGTGCCCCGGCTGGACCTGGGCATCGTGGAAGGCGGGCGCGAGAGATGGCTTGTCGCTGAGGCGCTTCCAATCGCCCTCGGCCTCGCGGCGATAGACCATGTAGCCAGCAAGATCCAGCTCGGTATCGGGCTGCCAGCTCAGGTCGATGGAGCTTCCGCTCTCGCTCTGGGAGGCTACGGCGGCCAGTCCGCTGGGTACGGCGGGAGGAAATGCGCTCACCGCGGCGATGCGCACCGGCGCGGAAAACTCCCCGGCCAACTCCAGCGTCTTGCCGTCGACGGTGACGCGGGCTACGCGCTGGGCGCGATATTCATACGTCTGGCCAAAGCGGATGGCGGCGTCCAGCGTGCGCCCGCCACGGGCCTCTGCGGCTTTGATGAAGAGATTCTGTTCCACCGGCTCGGGCGCGGGGGCCAGCAGATCGTTTTGGTCTTTTCTGGTGGTTGGCAAGGGCGGGGACAACAGGGTGCGGTGCAGCCGAACCGCCGAATTCTGGCTTGCTCCGCTCCCGCTGGACCAGCGCAGGAGAACGCCCTCTTTGTTCATCTCGGCGCTCAGCCCTTCGATGGGCTGGGGCGCGTGGCCGGCCAGCACTACGGCGGCATTGGAAAGCCCCGCCGAGCGGCCGTGGGGGCTCTTCAATTCGACAAAGTAGCTCAGCGCGCGCGGCTCGCCGGCGGCCAGCGGCGCCGGCAGCGTCTCGCTGAAGCTGCCTTGGGTTGCAGGAGCCACCAGTAGTTCGGCAGCGGTTTCGCAGGCTGACTGCGCCGTCTGCCGGCAGACGCGGACAGGAACTTTCTCTTTCAGCAGCAATTTGTCGGTGGTGCGGCGGGGCATGGTCCAGCTCAGCGCGACCTGGTTACCGGTGCGGGTGGCCGCCAGATCCGCGACGGCTGCGGGCAGATTGAGCGAGGGTGGCAGCGGCGCGCCGGGAGTTCCGCAGCCCGACAAAAAGCAAAATACAACCGCGGAGCCAAAAAGCACAGCGGAGCCTGCAAAAACGGCTGCCGCTCGCCGGGCCGCGGTCCATCCCGCCCTGCCCAATTCACGCGCGAATTCCTGCCCTATCCTCATCGCCCTCCCAGTCTAC
This sequence comes from uncultured Occallatibacter sp., assembly GCA_964493705.1. GTDB lineage: Bacteria > Acidobacteriota > Terriglobia > Terriglobales > Acidobacteriaceae > Telmatobacter. Next base: position 79,273 of record CAZBPD010000012.1, on the reverse strand, counting down.
TGGAGGCGGCCGCCCGTGGGCGCGAAGAATTGCACATGCATCGCGCGCAGTTCATGCCGTATGCTTGCAAGCGGCGGAGTGAATCGTTTGAGCCAACGCTGAATTGCGGTGCGGGGAGGATAGTCGGGAATGAGTTCGATGAAGGTGCGGCTGGCGGCAATGATGTTCCTGGAGTACTTCATCTGGGGGGCGTGGTACGTCACGGTGGGAACCTGGCTGGGCCGGACGCTGCACTTCACAGGCGCACAGATCGGTCTGGTGGCAGGCGCCACGGCCATCGGCGCCATTGTCTCGCCCTTCTTGGCTGGCTGGGTTGCCGATCGCTTCTTCGCCACCCAGTATGTGCTGGCCGCACTCCACGCGGCAGGCGCAGTGCTGCTCTTTCTGGCCTCGCAGCGCACCGCCTTCACGCCGCTTTATGGGTTGGTGATCGCCTACGCCTGTGTTTACATGCCCACGCTGGCGCTGACCAACTCGCTGGCCTTCCGGCAGATGAAAGACCCCAAGATGGAGTTTGGCCCCATCCGCGTGCTGGGCACCGCCGGCTGGATCGTCGCCGGCCTGATTGTCGGCAGCCTGGGGCTGGAGGCTACCGCCGCGCCGCTGCGCCTGGCCGCGGGCTGCTCACTGGTGCTGGCACTCTATGCGCTGACTTTGCCCCACACCCCTCCGATGAAGCAGGAGGGCGGCTTCGGCCTGCGCAAACTGCTGCCCGCCGAGGCCCTGCGGCTGCTCGTTCAGCCTTCCTTCGCCGTCTTTGTGGCGGCTTCGTTCCTCATCTGCATTCCGCTGCAGTTCTATTACGCCTTCACTAACTTGTTCCTCAACGAGATCGGCATCCACAACGCAGCCGGCAAGATGACCGGCGGGCAGATGTCGGAACTCTTCTGCATGTTGTTGATCCCCTGGTTTTTCCGCCGCCTGGGGGTGAAGTACATGCTGATCGCCGGCATGTCGGCCTGGGCGCTGCGTTACGCCTTCTTCGCCTTTGGCGGCGCGGGTGCGGGGCTGTGGATGCTCTATGGCGGCATTCTGCTGCACGGCATCTGCTACGACTTCTTCTTCGTAACCGGCCAGATCTACGTGGACCGCAAGGCGCCCGCCGCCTCGCGCGCCGCCGCTCAGGGCATGTTGACGCTGATTACCTATGGCGCGGGCATGTTGCTCGGCTCCTGGCTAAGCGGAGTGGTGGTGGACCACTACGCCACGGTCGCGGCCGACGGCTCGGCGACCCACGCCTGGCGGTCGATCTGGTTGATCTCCGCCGCCCTTTCGGCGCTGATTCTGGCGCTCTTCTACCTGGCCTTCAAGGAGCGCGAAGAAACCGTCGCAGCCGGCTGAAGTAGATGGGATCGACAATGCTGAAAGAACGCAGGCGCGGCGGGGCGAGATTCCTGCCGCGCCGTTCTTTCCTCTGGCGGGGTAGAATCCCCTTGTGCATGAGCTTTCCCTGGTAATGAGCATTGTTGAGACGGTAAGCGGCTCGCTGACCGCCTATCCCGCCGCGCGCGTGCTGGAGGTGCGCCTGCGGGTGGGCGCTCTGGCCGCCGTCGAAGAAGAGGCGCTGCAATTCTGCTACGGCATGGCCAGCGAGGGCACGGCGCTGGCCGGCTCGCGCCTGGTGGTGCATCGGCTGCCGGTGGTGCTGCATTGCGGCGCATGCGCCCAGGATCTGGAACTGGCGGGGGTGCAGAGCTTCCGCTGTCCGCAGTGCGGCGGCGTGGCCGTCGATCTGCTTCAGGGCAAGGAACTGGAGATCGACTCCATCGAATTGGACGACGGCGAGATCGACGATGGCGAGAACCTCGAGGGTGAAGACCATCCTCGTTCTCCACCGGCGTTTCCGGCCCAAGGGACCTAAAACTGTAGCGCTGGCCTCCCGGTCCACGCATGTTTCTCTGTAGCAATGCACCGGCGGCGCTTGCGGAACTCGCTGACCGGGCAATCTCCACCCACGCGCCGTCATCCTGAGCAAACGACTCTGAACGCGAGTCATTTGTACAGGATAACGGCACTCAATCTCAATCGACGGGTGAAGCAACACCCTACGGTTTGTTGGCGGGTGCGGGAGCAGGTTTGGTTTCAACCGGCCTGCCGGCGCGCGGCTTGGCTCCCGGAGCACCGGGTCTGGGGTAGGTAGGAATAGGGTGCCGTCTTTGTTGCGGGAGCAGAGGCGGGACAAAGGGCTCAGTGACGTGCGCCGGCGCAGTACGAGGCTGCGCATGGGGCAATGAGGGAAGCGGCGATGGATTGGCGGTCCCAGCCGCGAGCTCTGCCGCCGTCATTGCCGGTGCTGGGGGCTGCGCAAGAAGCGCTGAAGAGGGTTTTGCTGGAGACGGCGGCGCTGGAACGCTGACCGGCGAGGAAGAAACCGCCGGTGTCGTCGCTGCCGGCGTCGATGCCTTTGTAGGCGCAGCCGGCGCGACAGAAACAGCGGGAGGAGCCGGCGCAGCGGCGGCAGAGGAAGACGCTGGTTGCGGAGTCTTGACCGGCGCGGGCAGTGCGGCGGCCGGGGCCTCGCTTGCGGTTGTGGATGAAGCAGCCGGGATTACCGCGGGAGCAAGATCGGCCGCGGGCCTTGCCGGGACGGCGGCGGGCGGCGCTGCTTCAGGAGCGGCCGGCTTGGGAGGGGCGATCTTTCCCTTCACGAAGACCGTGAAGACGCCGGGAGTAGCGGTTGCGGTGGCGATGCCGCAGCGGTTGGGCGTGCTGAGCCCGTCGCGGCGGATGCGCTCGACGCTGAAGCTCTCGCCACGGGGGTTCGACTGGCAGGTCTTCTGCTTGAGCACCCATACCTGCAAAAAGGGCAAATTGGCGAATTGTTGAGAGAGGCGGGCCGTGCCCTGCTCGTCGGTGAGGGTTTCCTCCTGCCAGGTCTGCATCTTCAGCTCTTCCGGGTCGTAGCCGGCTATCAGCAGCAAGTGCGCGTGGGGCAGCGGCTTGCCGTCCTTGCCGTTGAGAATGCGGACGGAGATCGGTTCCTCGTGCGCCACCGGGAAGGTCTCATCGGCGCGGGCGTTCAGGGCGGCCAGCAGGGCCAGTCCGGCAACGGCGATCAGCGCTGAGGGTCGGAGCATAAGGGAGTCCTCGATGAGCTTATCGGCGCATCCAGGAAATCCCCGAGCTTTCTAATGGTGAGACAAAGATTCAGGCGGAGCGGCCAAAGGCTCCGCTGCCGCGCAGCTTGCCCTGGGCGGCCAGCAGTTTCTTTCGTTCGCGCAGAAAGCTGGCCAGCTCCTTTTTGGGCAGCGCCAACAGGGTCTTGGTACGTTTGGAGAGTTTCTCGTAGATCAGGGCGTGGGCGCGGCTGAGTTCGTCTTCGATCTGGCGGGCGGGCAGAGCATTCCAGCGCTCCAGCGCGACCCAATAGGCGCGGGCCAGATGAGGCGCGGCAGAGACACCTTCGTTCTCCATTAGCTCGTGGAAGCGCTCCGGGCCGCAATGGAACCAGAGAACGCCGATGCCCATACCGTCCACGTCGGTCATGGCGAACATCTTGCCGCCCATATCGCGGTCGCCCACCCAATAGACCAGATGATGGCCCCAGTTGAGGGTCTCGGCGGTGTGCGGCAGAGAGAGACAAATCTCGCGAATGCGTTCGTTGTCCATGCGCTCAGTGTAGGTCGGATTTTCTTCCAAGAAAAGAGGAAATCACTCCCCGCCAGCGGCTGCAAGCAGGGCGTCTGCAATGCGGGCAGCTTCGACGGCGGGGCGCACCGCGTGCACGCGAACGATGGCTGCGCCGTGCAGAATGGCCGCAACCAGCGCGGCGATGCCGGCGGTCTCGCGCTCCGCGGCGGGAGCGTCCACGCCTTTATGCAGCGGAGCCAAAGTGCGGCCCAGAAAAGACTTGCGCGAGAGGCCTACCAACAGCGGATGGCCCAGCCCGAGCAACTCCTGCTGCCGGGCCAGCAGCGCGTAGTTCTCGTCAAATCGCTTGCCGAAGCCGTAGCCAGGGTCGAGCACGATGGATGCAGGGTCGATCCTCGCCGCAGCCGCCTGGGACAGACTTTGTTCAAGGCCCGAGCGCACCGCGGCGAGCAATTCACTAGCGGAGAGTTGCGGCTGCGCGCTCCACTCCTCGGGCCGCCCGCGCGTATGCATGAGGACCACCCCGCATCCTGCCTGGGCGCAGACCGACGCCATCTCCGGGTCCCACAAGAAGCCGCTGACGTCGTTGACGATCTCGGCGCCGGCGCGGCAGGCTGCGCGGGCCGTGGCGGATTTGTAGGTGTCAATGGAGAGAATCGCCTGCGGCCGCTCCTGCAAAATGCCCTCGATCACCGGCAGCAGCCGCGCCTGCTCCTCCGCGGCGCTGACCGCCGGCGCTTGTGCCGTGTTGACTGCGCCGCCGGCGCGGGAGCCGGGACGGGTGCTTTCGGCGCCCAGATCGAGCAAATCGGCGCCCTCGTCCAGCAAGTGCAAGGCGCGGGCCACGGCGTCTTCGGGAGCAAGAAATCGCCCGCCGTCGCTGAAGGAGTCGGGCGTGATGTTGATAATGCCCATAACCAGCGTGCGGCGCCCCAACTTCACCGCGCAGCTGCGCAGCTTCCAAAGGGTTATCGTGCGCGCAGCGATCTTAGCTGGAGGGTCAGTGTGCGGCAAGTTGGGCCTCGCGCGGAGGGTTCGTCAAGGCAGAAACCGGTTGCGGGCGCGGCAATTGTGAGCCAGGAGAACTCTCCACGCCGACCAGAAGATCGATCGGAATATCGAGTCCGAGATGCAAGCGCCGGATCATCGCCAAGGTGAGCGGGCGCTTGCCGGCCAGAACCTCGGAGACGCGCGCCCGGCTGCCAATCATGGGCTCCAAATCCTTACGCGTCAATCCCTGCTGTTCCATTCGGAACTGGATGAGGGTGACGGGATCGGGCGTATCCATGGGGAAATGCCGAGCTTCATAGGCGCCGGCCAGCGTGACCAGGATCTCCAACTCGTCGCCGGCTTCGCTGCCGGGCTCAGCGCCCATCAACTGCTCGATGCGAGCAACCGCCGCATCGTAATCGGCTTCAGTGCGAACCGGATGGATCTGCATAGCGCTCCCTCTCAAACTTCACCTGCCGTACGTCGATCCGGTCATACTCCCGGTGGGTTCCCAGCCACAAGACAAGGATGAACCCGTTCTTGTAGTCCACCGCAACCACCAGGCGGTATTTGTTTCCCTCGATGTTGAAGACCACGCGCTCTGCGGAAACGATGCTGGCGCTGCAGAAATGACGCTTCAAATCGCTGGAATCCTCCCACGCAGCACGCGAAACCAATGCATACCACGCGTCCAGATGGCTCTTCACAAGCCGCTGCAAACGCGGTTCGACCCGGTTGCGAACAAACCCATTCAACGTGCCGCGCGTGATGATTCTCACCAGATAAGCGTACACTGCTCCCACCTTGGGAGCAAGGAGCATTCTCGTGACAGTGTTCGGTCCCTTTTCTGCCGCAGATAGATGCCGTACACTCCGTGCATGAAGTTTTCTCGAATCTGTTTGGCGTTTTTCCTGGCTGTTGGGGCGCTGCCCGGCCTGTTGCCGGCGCAGACGCATCCTGCAAAAGCGGCGGCGCACCCGGCGGCGACAGGACCGCTGGCCGAGCGGGTGCAGGCGATTCTCGCCGATCCGGCGTTGGGCCACGCGGAGTTCGGCATCAGCGTCACCGGGCTCGATGGGCAGACTCTTTATGGACTCAACGAGGGCCAACTGCTCATTCCCGCCTCGAACGTCAAGCTGACCACCACTGCCGCGGCCTATGCGCTCTTGCCCGTCGATACGCTCACCTTTACCACTAACGCAGTGGCCGGAGGGCCGATCGACAGCCAGGGTGTGCTGCACGGCGATCTGATCCTGCTGGGCGCGGGCGACCCGACGCTGAGCGCCCGGCATTTTCCCTACCGCACTCCCGCGGAGGCGCAGGCCGCGGCGCAAACCGAGAAGCCACGCCGGGCAATGGATCTGCTGGACCTGCTGGCCGAAGAGGTCGAACAGGCCGGGGTGCGCTCGGTCGAGGGCAGCGTGGTGGGCGACGACAGTTTTTACTTCGACGAGCCCTACGGCCAGGGATGGGCCTGGGACGATCTGCAATGGAGCTACGGCGCGCCGGTCTCCGCGCTGACATTCAACGAAAATGCGCTCGAACTGAATGTCACCGCCGATCCCGATGCGCCCGGCAAGACCATCGCGGCGTGGACTCCGGCGGTGGACTACTACACACTCGACGGCGCTATGACCATGGCGGACAAAGGCGCCGCAGCCAACCCCGGCCTGGAGCGCAGGCCCGGCAGCCGCATCGTGCGCGCCTGGGGCACGGCAGCGGCAGCGGGCTTCCACGCCAGTCTGGCAGCCGACGATCCCGCCGAGTTCACTGCAGCGGCTTTTCAGTTGGCCCTGCTGCACCGCGGAGTACGGGTGGCGAATGGAACGGCCTCGCGGCACTTCTACTGGAACGGCACGGGGGATTTTGCCTCCGAGCGCGCCCAGCCCCTCGTACTGAAGCGCAGCGAGCAGGACCGCATCGAAGCGCCGCTCGAAGGGCGCAAGGTATTGGCCACCCACACCTCTCCGGCGCTGGCCCTGGATGGAACCGTCATCAACAAGGTGAGCCAGAACCTGCACGTCGAATTGCTGCTGCGCCTGCTGGGCAAGATGGAAGGGACCGGCGGCAGCCTGGAGCAGGGGACGCGCGTGGTGCGCCAGTTTCTGACCGATGCGGGCATCCGTGACGAGGATTTCTTCCTCTTTGACGGTTCGGGAATGAGTCCCCAGGACCGCATGACGCCGCGCGCCTTTACCCAACTGCTGGCTTATGCGGCAAAGCAGCCCTGGGGCGAGTCGTGGCGGGCGACGCTGCCGGTGGCGGGCGTGGATGGAACCCTGGCCGGACGCTTCACCAACTCCCCGCTCAAGGGGCGCCTGTGGGCCAAGACCGGAACGCTCAGCGAGGTCAATGCGCTCTCCGGCTATTTGCAGGCGGCCAGCGGCAAGACACTGGTCTTTTCCATCCTGGTCAACGGACACCGCCCCGACAGCGAGGCCGAACTCCAGGCCATCGACCGCATCTGCGAGGCCATCGCCGCGGCGGAGTGAGCCTTGTAGAATCGGGAGCAGATGCGTGGTCTTCTCTCTGCTTTTTCTTCTTTCGCTGGAGTCTTGCTGCTGGCGCTGGCCGGCTGCAATGCACTGCCGTCGTCGAAGCCCGCCTCGCAGTGGACGCCCGAAGAGGCGCGGGGTGCAAAGGTCTTCGCCCAGAAGTGCGCCCGCTGCCATCTGCCCACCACCACGCGCACGCTGAAGGGACCCGGCCTGCAAGCCATCACCAAGATCGGCGCGCCACCCTTCGGAGCGCCTCTTTCCGACGAGCGCATTACACAATTGATCCAGCACGGCCGGCGCGCTATGCCCGCGGCGCAGGTGAACGACGGTGAGATGCGCGACCTGCTGGCCTATCTGCACACGCTGTAAAGAAATTCAGAGCGAAAGGCTGGAGATCTCCTACCAAAGCACTCTGCAAAGATTGGCTTGGCGAATCTGCTCGTCTTTGGTGAGGAGTATGCAGTTTGCCACGATGGCCGTGGCGACGATCAGCCGGTCCATGGGGTCGCTGTGAAAGGGCGCGGGAAGCTCCGCCGCACAAAGAGCGATGCGGGTAGTGAGAGGAAGCACATCGATCCTGCTTTCAATGGCGGCAGCAAAATCTTCGCTCGAGGTGTGAAGATCAAGCCGCTTTCTGAAAGCGGAATAGGCGATTTCATAGATCGAAATCTGCGCGCAGGCGATTTGTTCCCCCGTTTGACGAGCGGTGAGAAGCGCCTCCCGCGCCCGTAGCGACAATCGCTCCGGGGCGATCATCAGCCAGAGGACGGCATGAGTGTCGAGCAGAATCATTTGGCTGAGCCCTGCTCGAATCGATCCCATTTCTCATTGAACATGCGCTCCCACTCTTCGTCCGTAAAAAGTGACGAGACGATATCTCCATCAATGGAGGCCATATGCCGCAAGCAGCCAAAGATCGCCTCGGGCGCTTCTTTTTCGGGCTGATCGTCGAAGGGCAGAATCCGCGCCAGAGGCTTGCCCCGCTTGGTGACCAGCAGGGGCTGGCCGGTGGAGTTGACCTCCGCCATCACCGCCAGGCACTTGGCCTTGAACTCACCTGCCGCCATGGTGCGCATAAGAATCCCCTTCTCTCTCAGTCTGCTCCTGACCATGGTCATCTGTCCATGGTCATTTCGACTCGGGGATTCAGCCTCCTTTCCGCCGCAGTTTTCAGAACCCCGGCTACAATGAAGGAGTGATGGATCTGGTGCAGATCGAGCCCGTGCGCAAACTGCCGGCGGCCAAGCCGGAGTGGCTCAAGGCGCGCGCGCCGGTGGGCGAAAACTACCACAATCTCAAGCAGTTGGCTCGTTCGCTCAATCTGCACACGGTGTGCGAGAGCGCGCACTGCCCCAATATCGGCGAGTGCTGGCAGCACCAGACGGCCACCTTCATGCTGTTGGGCAACCTGTGCACGCGCCGCTGTGGATTCTGCGCCGTTCTCAAGGGAAGGCCCGAGCCCATCGACTTCGACGAGCCGCGCCGCGTGGCCGAGGCCATCGCCAAGCTGGGCCTGAAATACGCCGTGCTCACCAGCGTCAATCGCGACGACGATCTGCAGGGCGGGGCGCGCATCTTCGCCATGGTCATCGAGGAGATTCGTCGCCAGGCCCCTGGCTGCGGCAGCGAGGTGCTGATCCCCGACTTTCAGGGCGATGTGGAGTCCATCCGCATCGTCGTCGCGGCCCAGCCCGACGTGCTGAACCACAATACGGAGACGGTGCCGCGCCTCTATCGCGCCGTGCGCAGCGGAGCGCGCTATGAGCGTTCGCTGGAGCTTTTGCGCTACGCCAAGGAGCTGCGGCCCGCGGGGCTGACCAAATCTGGCGTGATGGTGGGGCTGGGCGAGGAGACGGCGGAGCTGTTGATGGTCTTCCGCGACCTGGCCGCGGTGGGCTGCGACATCCTCACCATCGGACAATACCTGCGCCCCTCGCGCGACCACGTGCCCATGGCCCGGCTCTACACCCCGCGCGAGTTCGCCGAACTGAAGCAGTCGGCGCTGGCGATGGGCTTCAAACACGTCGAGAGCGGCCCGCTGGTGCGCTCCAGTTATCATGCCCACGAGCAGACCGCTGCGGCCGGGTTATGAAGCAGCCCTTTCACACTCTGCTGAAAAGGTTGAAGGCGGGGCAGGGCTCATTGCCGGTTGGCCATTGTGCGGGGCGTGGGCTGGAGCGGCGAAATCGGTGAGCGGCTCCGCGCACGCGGCAACGGCTACTCACTCCATCTGACCGGCGATGCGGACGTGCTCCGGCCGCGGCTTTCACTTGGTTGGGCCGGCTGGAGTACCCGCATTCGTCAAGGCTCGAATCCGGTCTTGCGCCAGCACGTAAGTTGAAACAGGATCGATGTAGGTATGATCGTCAAACTCATGGGCCTTCACGCGGCGGAATGCATCCAGCGCCGCCGCTTTGGCTCCGTATTGTTCGTAGATCAGCCCGAGGGTGTACCAGACAGGGGAGTTCGGCTCGACCATGTTCCCGGCGTCCATCGCCTGTTGGAGGACTTGTCTTGCCTCGGTCGTCTTGCCCTGGGCAGCATAAATGCAGGCCAGGGTGTGTAACTCGCCAAAGCCGGAGTTGTTTCCCATCTGCGCCGCCTGCAGCGCGGCTTTGAGAATCTCTTCGCTGAGATCGTCGTGAAAGAGCCCCAGCCACGCAAAGTGGTTGTAGTCGGCGACGGTGGCCTTGCCGGAATCCAAAACCTTCTGCTCCGCCACCTGTGCCGATTTGAAATCATGTGCGAGTTCCAAAGCTTGCGCTTGCGCCGTCAGCAGGTCGCGATCACCGGACTTTTCTGCCAGCCGCGGCGCCAACATGGCCTGCCAGCCCGCGGGGTCGTTCAGCAACTGAAAGCCTTGCCCGGCAAGATTCAGGGCGAGGACCGAATCCGGCTCTTGCTCCAGCAGCCGTTTGGCCGCCGGCATTCCGATCGCCGGTTGCTCGGCGCCCATCGCACTGACCGCCAGCAGCAGGTCCAGGTCGGTTTGCCGCTGCCCGCTGGCCTTTTCCCGGTCCGCGGCAATCTCTGCCAGGTACGGTTTGGCATCCATCGATCCCGCCAGCAGCGAGAGGCCAGCCAGCCTCATGGCCTCGGGCGAATCTGCCCCCGGCTTTGAACTGCCTTTGCTCCAGAAGCGCGGCAAGAGCGGCCCCACAAAGGGGTCGTCCGTACCCTGCTTGTGGGTCAGATCGCGCTTCCAGTCCAGCGCCGCCTTGGCCAGCTTGGGCATTCCGTGGTCGAGCGCCCAAAGTACAACATTGCCCAAAGCGAGATTGTCGTCCGAGCTGTCCTTATCTCCGGCAGCCACGCGATAGGCGTCGTCTTCCTTGAGCACGAAGGCACGATCGGGTTCCGAGCCAGGCATCTGCGCCAGCACTGACCAGCCGTGCTCGTCATCGCCCTTGGCCGAAAACGTGGTGTTGCCGGCAATCAGGTCCAGCAGCACGCTTTCGGTCATATCCGATTTCGCCGCCATCCGCCGCATGAAACCCACGCCGGCCATGCCCTTGTCGATGTCGCGCTCCATGGCTTGAGTCGACGAATAGGCGTGTTTGCTGGTTACGCTTAACATCCGATCGCGGGTGAGCGTTCCCGCCATCATCCCCACAAAGGCCAGTTGTACGGGGGCTGCAGGATTGGTGGCCGGCAGCGGCTCCAGCGAGGCGGGTTTCAATGTCTTGTACAGCTCAATCTGGCGTGCTGCCGTTGCCGCATCGTCGCCACCTTGCATGCCGGCGCTCATCACCTCGGCGGCAAGGCCGTACTGGTGAAGATTGGCCAATTGCGATCCTGCCGTGCGCAGGTTGTTGTTGCGGTCGCTGGTAGCGTGGTTGCCGCGGTCGGCCTCCGCGATTCCCGCCGCCGCTCCATGCTGCGCCGCCGCCGAGGTGATCGCCAAAACCCGGTGGGCATTGGTCGCAGGCAGACTGGCGATCATCTTGTCCAATTCAGCAAACTGCTTTGCGTACAGCAGCACATACATCAGGTTTTCGCGATACTGCGCGAGTGCGTCTTCGCCCTTGTCTTTGTTCAGTTCGATCAGGTCTTTGTAGCCCTTGATCGCCGCTTCCATGTCGGCGTCCGGCGCGTAACGGGTGCCGCGCGCGTTGAATTCCTCAAGAATCGCCAGATCGAAGCGATGGTCGCTGTCCTGGGGGTCAAGTTCAATCGCGCGCTTGTAGGCTGCAATCGCGCCTGGCAGATCGAATCCTTTGCCGAATCTCTCTCCCAGCGCGTTATGCTCCAGCGCCCAGCCGAGATCTGCAAAGGCCGCCGCCAGCTTGGGATCGAGTTCGGTGGCCCGCTTCGCCTCGGCCTGCGCTTCGGCGCCGATCCCGGCGTCGAGCAAGGCCCGGGCCAGATGCAGGTGATGGATCGCATCCGACGGCGCCTCTGCAATCAGCTTGCGATCGATCTCCAGCGCCTCGCGAATATGACCCGCGGTCAATGCTTTCACGCCGGCCTGATCGAAATAGATTCCCACAAAGTCGCGCTTGTGCAGTTCCAGAATCGCCGAGCGCATCGCCAACGCCTGCTCCACGCTGAGGGTTCCCGGACCGCTGCTGAAGCGGAAGGTGGCCGCCACCACACCCGGTTCCGCATCGCTATAGCTCTCTGTCAGTGTCGCTGTTCCCAGTTGCGTGGTCTTGTTCTCGGGAAGCGAGCGCAGTGCGAACCCGCTCGGAATCAAAACTCGCACCCGCTGTTCAGAGATGTACGGCCGGAAGGCAAAGCTCGCCGGACGGCTCTTCTCGGCAACCTCCAGGTTGTGTTTGGCCTCGGCTGACATCTCTGGGCCCGGCGTCTGCGGTGTGGTCGAAAACCATTTGGGCAGGCTGTTGGATGTCGATGCGGGAAAGATCACCACCAGTCCGTCAATCTGCGAGGTCAGGCCGCGCTTGGCGCCGTCCGCAACCAATTTCAGGCTGAAAGGACGATCGAAGTCCGCGCCATCTCCCAATTCAATTGTGGTAAGTGTCTTGGCCAGATACGCGCTCTTGACGTACTTCTCCATCTCTTCATGAATCTTGGGCGTTTCCGGCGCGCTGTAATCGGCGCGATAGGTTGCATCGATTTGTCCATGCGTCTCCGAGATCTCTTCCACATGCGAGGGACCCAGCTCCGCCAGGGTGAAGGTTCTTGTCTCCACCAGCACCGAGTCCTCCGGCCGAGGCTGAGGAGTTTGGGTCAGCGCGGTCGTCTCCGGCGAGATAACCAGCGCATTCCGTCCCTCGTCGGTATAGGGCAAACTGCCCACGGCAAAGTGCTCGGCGGTGGCGTCAATCCACATCGGATCTTAACCCTTTCCCGCGGGGGGAAGATACACAATGGCATGATCGAAGCGGTTGATGCCGGGCAGCGCCGGGTCCACATCCAGCCCCGGCCCGGTCGACAGCAGAGCCAGGTTTGCCTGGATGCCCACGGCGCGCAGCATGGCCACCAGCAGCGTAGCCTTGTCCTTGCAGTCCCCGTAGTGCCGCTGAATCACCTCGGACGGACGCCGCGGCGTAAGCTGCGCAGCGCCGAATTCCACTCCGGTATACCGCACCTCATGATGCAACTGCTTCACGATGGCCTGAATCTTCGCCAGCCGCGCCGCGGGCAGTTCCTTGGGAAGAATCGTCTGCGCTTCGGCGGTCACCGTCTGGGGATCGACAAGCGCCGCATATCCGCTGGCAACAGCTCCCCACGACTGCCCGGTGGCAAACTCCACCATGGGCATGGCAGGCGTATTCGTCGCCAGATCGATGTCGGAGTTATGCGCCGCGGCAAGACCGGTTGCTTCGTACACCACACGCCGGATTCCATTCTGCTCGCTGCGGGTTACGGAAAGACCGGGCAGGTCGTGAACCAACTCCTTGAAGGGCGTAGCCGCGGGCAGCTCGACGACCACCCGAACCCGTCCCACAGGCACATTCTTTCGGAAGAAAAACCGATAGAGTGCTCCACCCGAAAAGTATGCTGTCTTCCCCTCCAGGTACTGGGTCTCTTCGACAATGGCGCCCACCGCCATCCCGGGCAACGGCGCGCGCCGCACATGGCGGGATGAAAACGTTTCGCTATCCTCGGCCTTCACCGGCGTGTCGGTAATCGTCTTCTGATCCAACTCGATAAAGTTTCCATCCGCCTGTAACACCCGGGCCCGCAACTGCGAGGGGTTTTCATACCACGGATCCCACGACGAAGAGGTTTCCGACCAGCCCTTCACCGCGGCTTCAGTATCGACGCGATAGATAAGCCGGTGCTCATATTGCAGAGTGCCGTCGATGGCGATGCGATACGTCCCGCTTTCAAAGAGAATCTGCGCCCCGTATTCTTTGTCTACGGGCATCGTTGCCGAAGCGCTTCTCAACTCGGCAACCGACGAGGTGAAGGGCCCGCCCGTGAAGAGGGTAGCAGGGGATTGGGTGCTCTGGGGTGTTGTTTGCGAGGGCATGGACAGGGTCAGAATGCTGAAGGTACACGACAAAAACACTATTGCACGAATAAAGCGCGTCATAAGATCACTTTCCTTACTGTAGCGGCATTGCGATAAAGTTAGCATAACCGGCTCGGGGACTGGAAGCGCCCCCATCAGCTATCGGCAAGAACGCTCTGAGAATCGAACCGTCCGGATTCGCCCATCCAAAGGGAGACCCCCAGCTCTCCTCGTGAACAAGGCTATCCAGGATCTTGGTATCCCGCCCTTGGCTCAAGGAGCACGCGAGGATAGATCTCAGTGACCGTCCAATCGCAGAGACTTATTCGGAAGTGCGTCAAGATTCTTAAGTAGAAACAAGCGCTGATCGATCTTTTGTCGAATCGGCATTCTCGTGACGATAGAAGGTCGAGAATCCATTCAGCTTTCAGAAAAATCGACTCCGTTGGAGGCTATGAAGCAGCCATTTGGCGCAGGGCAAGAAAGACCGCTTTGTGGAGGGACGGTTTCGCAGCTTGCATCCAACCTAAATTCGGCAGCCCCCCATGTTCAGAATTCTCCTTTGCAATATAACATCCATTGTAAGAAGTACTTGTCATCCTGAGCGAAGCGAAGGATCTGTGTTTTCGGCGTCACCCAATGGGAGAGCGTGAAACCGCAGATCCTTCGCTTCGCTCAGGATGACAACTGATTGATTATGAGTTTCTTATCCTTCCAGATCGGGCTTTTGGCGGCGAAGGAATCGCCTGATTTAGGTTCAAAACAATTTGAGAGCCAGTTGGCGTGTACAGCCCCTATTACTTGCCTGCACCGGTCGAGTAACTGTCCTGGATTTAGTGCGCGTGCCCATGCCCAGGGCCGCATCCCTGGCCGCCATGGGCCAGCTCCTCCATGGGCACCACGCAGACCTCGACGCCCGTGCAGCCGATGTGCTCGAACTGAAGGGTAGCGTGGGCAATCTGAAACTCGCCGCGCAGCATGTGATTCAAGCGGTCGAGAATCGCCGCGCTCTCCGAGGGCGGAATGTCGGCAATGGTGACGTGGCTGGCCAGTGCGCGGGAGTTCGAGCCCAGGCTCCAGACGTGCAGATCGTGGACGTTGACCACCCCTTCGACGGCCGCCATGGCGGCGCGAATCGCCTCCAGCGAGACACCGCGCGGGGTGCCTTCAAGCAGGATATTCAGCGTCTCGCGCACAATGCCGAAGCTGGACCAGAGAATCAGCGCGGCGATCAGCAGCGAGAGGGCGGGGTCGATCCAGTTCTGGCCGGTGAAGAATATCCCCGCGCCGCCGGCGATGACCGCGGCGGTGGACAGCGTGTCGCCGGCCATGTGAATAAAGCTGGAGCGCAGGTTGACGTCGCGGGCCACGCCCCATAGCAGGGCGGCGATAACGCCGTTCATGAGGACGCCGGCGGCGGCTACGATCATCATCAGCCGCGGTTGCACCTGTACCGGTGCACTAAGCCGGTGAACGGCTTCCAGCGCGATCCAGAAGGCAATCACAATGAGCGTAGCGGCATTGACGAAGGCCGCCAGCACCCCGGCCCGCTGATAGCCGAAGGTCTTCTTATCATTGGCCGGCCGGCTCTGCAGGTAGACGGCGGCGAAGCTCAGCAAAAGGGCGAGAAAATCCGAGACATTGTGCCCGGCCTCGCTGAGCAGAGCCAGCGAATGGGCGCGCAGGCCGAAGACGAAGGTAATCGCCACATAGGCCGCGGTGGCGGCCAGCGAAAAACGGAGGACGGTTTGAGTGCGTCCGGCGGCGGCGGGCGCGGCATGAACATGCATTCCTCAAGTATACCGGGGTAGGGTATCGAGCGCCAGCCGGCAAAGGGATGTGGGTAGAGCAAACGCATCTTAATCGATCAGCCGTTTTCCGAGTGAAACAGTTGTCACCATTGCTTTTGTTTGTTTTTACGGAGGGAGCAGGGGTCTTCAGACCCCTGAAGCAGCGGCAAAAAAAGACAGGCTTTAGCCTCGGGTCTTTGCTCGCAGTTGCAAAATGGCCCGTGCCTGAAGGCACATCCATCCATAGCCCTATTCAGGGGCCTGAAGGCCCCTGCTCCCTCCCCAAACTACCCGTTGTTTCGATTCGCAATCCAAAACTGGTACGCCAGCGGAATTAAGATGCGATTGCCCTGGGGATGCGGGTGTTCGCGGCAACGATGTGTGAAACAGAGAGCGAAGCGGTTGCCGGTTTGCGCGATTTCGCTTTTGCAATCGTTCCTTTGGTCGAACTGAATGTGTCACAAATATGCCATTTCCGTGCTACGATTTGGTGGAGATTTTTATGAGTCAGGTAGCAGCAACCCAGGTTCCCGGCGGCGCAAAACGAGCGCACGCGGCGGGGAGCAGCCGGCGAATCGGCGATGCTCTCTCTATCGCCGAGCAGCAGGGATTGCTGAGCGGCGGCCGGACGCTCACGGTGCGGGGCCGTATGCCCACGCTTCTGGTGGAGCGGGCCAAGCAGAAGACAGGCATCCAATCCGACTCCAAACTGATCGAGGCGGCGCTGGCACACATCGTGGTTGCGGACGATTACGCCGACTGGCTGCTTGCCCAGCGGGGTACGGTGAGCAGGGATCTCGACCTTGAGTTCTAAAGGGGCATTCCAACAATCGCTGCGGCGGCTGAAACCGGAGAAGCGCTTCAAGGGGTTGGCCTATCGCGATCGCTCCCAGTTGCGGTTTTTGACCGACATCAAGCCTCCCTTCCCGAAGCTGCTGCTGGACACCACTGTTTATATCGACGCCCTGCAGGGAAGGCTTCCGGATGGTGCAGAGATAGCCCTGCGGAGCGGTGATCTGTGGCACTCCACGGTTACAGAAGCGGAGTTGGCTGCACTGGCCGGTTTGCTCGACCCGGCTCACGTGGATAGTGCGCGTGCAATCGCCCAGGTTAGTGCGTCTATTGAATTGCGGCCGGCGCATCGCATTCTCACCCCCGACCGGGAAGCCTGGCGCGAAGCCGGCATTCTGGCCGGATTGCTGGCGCGCTTGCAACGGTACGGCAAGAGCGAACGGCGCAAGGCGCTCAACGATGCGCTGATCTTTCTCAGCGCGGCGCAGCATGGCTGCACAGTGCTCACGCGCAACGTCTCGGGTTTCGATTTGCTCATGCAACTCGAGGGCAGAGGGCAAGCCATCTTCTATGACGCTGTATAGAAAGATCTCGCATCATCTCTTGACTACCCGCCGAAGGCGATTGCCGCACCGCGGGTGCCTAGCCGCGACCGGGGCGGAGGTGGCTGAGGTCGAGGGGGTCGGGATCGTCGTAAGCGGGCAGGACCGGGAGGCCGGCGCGCAGGCCGGTCCAATGCTCGGCGATGACGATGCTGTTCTGCGGGTTGCCGGGCTGATAGCGCACCGAGCAGGGAAAGCCGGCGCGGATCTGGGTGGCGTCGACCACCTCGCGCATCCCGGTAATGTCTTGCGAGCACTCGTAATCGACTCCGCCGATGCGGTAATCGAAGAGCAGCATGGTCAGGGTGCGGCCGTCGAGGGCTTCGACCTCGCAGATATCGAGCAACATGCCGTCCACCAGCCGGCCGGATTGGGAGAGAAACTGGCGGCGCTCCCGCTCCAGTTCCTCGGGCGTGGGGCGTTTGTGCAGAAACAGCCAGATCACCACCACAATGAGTGCGGTCAGCAGCGCCAATCCAGCGCCAATCTCCCAAGGATAGGTGAAGAAATAATTCATCTGTCGCGCCGCCGCCCCTGCTGCTCTCAACTAGAGAATACCGCAGCGGGAATCGGTCATCGGCGAAAACGCCGGGCAAGGCGAGAATTGTGGCCTGCGGGGAATGCTTGCTTCGGGCGCTTCCCGCAGCCCGCGACTGGCTTGGACGAAAGCCGAACAAGGCCGCTCCCTGCATTCTCGCTGCGATATACTCGTGTCTGCACCATGAGGGAGTTCCGGGAGGGAGTTCCGGGAAGGAGTTCCGGCCTGCCGGAGGCTCGCTTGGGGAGGTTTTTCTTGGCTTTGCAGACTGGTACCAACCCGGCACAGGATTCCCGCAAAGAACGCGGCAGGATTCGCTCGACTACGGTCATTTGTGTGCGCCGCAACGGCCTGGTGGTGATGGCCGCCGACGGCCAGGTCACCTTGGGTGAACACGTGCTAAAGCACTCGGCGCGCAAGATCCGCCGCCTCTACCAGGAGAAGATTCTGGCCGGATTCGCCGGTTCCACCGCCGACGCCTTTTCCCTCTTTGCCCGCTTCGAGACCAAGCTGGAGCAGTACGCCGGCAACCTCAACCGCGCCGCGGTCGAGCTGGCCAAGGACTGGCGCACCGACAAGATGCTGCGCAACCTGGAAGCTCTTTTGGTGGTGGCCGACCTGAACCAGACATTTTTGATCTCCGGCTCAGGCGATGTCATCGATCCCGACGAGCCCCTGGCCGCCATCGGCAGCGGCGGCAGCTACGCCGTGGCCGCGGCCCGCGCGCTGATGGAGAACACCGATCTGGACGCCCGCACCATCGCCGAAAAGGCCATGAAGATCGCCGGCGAGATCTGCATCTACACCAACGACCGCGTCACCATCGAGGAGTTGAAGGGCTAGCGCAACACAGCTGCCGCTGGGATCTTCTTGCCTTTCCGCATTTTTCGGAAAGCGAGATTTCCCGTTGTGGATGGCGTCGCCGTCTTCTCGCAGGGCCTCTCCTGCGTTTGAATATATTTCGATATATACTGAGGTATATGCAGGCCCGCATGGAGGCATCATGGGCACTTTAGCCATTTCCCGCAAACCCGCTGCAGCCCGGTCTACCACGAAACGCCAGGCGTCGGCTCCGAAGACCCCAGCCAAGCCAGCCAAAGAGCGTATTCTGATCGAATTTCCCGCCGAAGCGCTGCGCCGCGCCGAAGAGGCTGCCCGCGCCGCCGGCATCAGCCGCAGCGAGTTTGTCCGCGGCGCAGTCGAACAGCGTCTGGACGCTATAGCCGAGGCGGAGTTCGAGCGCGAACTGGCCGAGGCGTGCATCGCAAATTCCCAGCGCAATCTGGAACTTCTCAAAGAATTCGAGTACGTCGACCGCGAGGCATGGGAGGCGCTTCCGTGATGGCGCGCACCGTACGAGGTCAGATTGTCGAAGTCGATCTGGATCCGGTCGTGGGGCACGAACAGGGCCGGCTACGTCCTTGCGTGATCGTCCAAAACGATGTAAGCAATCGTTTTGCCTCCACGACGATTGTGGTTCCGTTGACCGACGCAAAAAACTTCGCACACCAATCGCCGCTCTATGTTCTCGCACCGAGGGGGGACGGAGGACTGAAGAAGGACAGCCTTGTGCTTTGCGACCAGATTCGCACTGTCGACCAACAGCGATTTGGCCGTTTCTTTGGCGTTCTTCTCCCCGAAACCATGCGCAAGGTGGATCGGGCGCTGCTGATCAGCCTAGGCCTCGCACGCGGCAGAAAACCCTGAGAGAATAGATTGACATGGCTATTTATCTGCCCGCATCCGCCGAAGAACAGGACCTGTCGCTCGACGAGCTGACTCCCCGCGAGATTGTCACCGAACTGGACAAGCACGTGGTTGGCCAGAAGGCCGCCAAGCGCGCGGTGGCCATTGCCCTGCGCAATCGCCAGCGCCGCCTCAAACTGCCCCCCGACATGGCCGACGACATCATGCCCAAGAACATCATCATGATCGGGCCGACCGGCGTGGGCAAAACCGAGATCGCCCGCCGTCTGGCCAAGCTCACCGGCTCGCCCTTTCTCAAGGTCGAGGCCTCGAAGTTTACCGAGGTTGGCTATGTGGGCCGCGATGTCGAATCGATGATCCGCGATCTGGTCGAGATCGCCATCGACATGGTGCGCGAAGAGCGGCTGGAAGAGGTCGAAGACCGCGCCGAGATGAACGCCGAGGAACGGCTGCTGGACGTGTTGCTGCCGCCGCCGCCCGCCTCGCCGACACCCGCGCCGGCACCCGGCCCGGTTGCGGTGCAGAGCCACACGCAGATTCCGGAACACCTGCACGAGTTGCCCTCGGGCGACAGCCATCACCGCTCCCGCGAGAAGCTCCGCCAGCAGTTCCGCGACGGCAAGCTGGACGACCGCATGGTCGAGCTCGACGTGCGCGAGCGCAATATGCCGCAGTTCGGCATCATCAGTAATCAGAGCCTTGAAGACATGGAGATGAACCTCAAGGAGATGCTGCCCAACATCTTCGGCGGGGGCTCGAAGAAGCGCAAGATGAAGGTCTCCGAGGCCTTCGAATACCTGGTGCAGGAAGAAGAGAGCCGCCTCATCGACATGGATTCGGTGACCCGCGCGGCCATCGAGCGCGTCGAATCGAACGGCATCGTCTTTCTCGACGAGATCGACAAGATCGCCGGGCGCGAGGGCGGCCACGGCCCCGATGTCTCGCGCGAAGGCGTGCAGCGCGACATTCTGCCCATCGTCGAAGGCACCACGGTCAACACCCGCTACGGCATGGTGAGAACCGACCACATTCTCTTCATCGCCGCCGGCGCCTTCCACGTATCGAAGCCCAGCGACCTGATTCCCGAGTTGCAGGGGCGCTTCCCCATCCGCGTCGAGCTGCATTCGCTCACCGTAGACGACTTTTTGCGCATTCTCACCGAGCCCAAGGCCTCGCTGACCAAGCAATACAGCGCGCTGCTGGAGACCGAAGGCGTCAAGCTGGAGTTCTCGCCCGCGGCGCTGCGGGAGATGGCGGAGTTTGCCTTCCGGGTGAACGAGTCCACCGAGAACATCGGCGCCCGCCGGTTGCACACCATCATGGAACGGGTGCTCGAGGACGTCAGCTTCCTGGCCCCCGACGTGGCCCGCAAGGCTCCCGACGCCGAAGCCGCCGCCGTGCTGGCCGAAGCCATCAAGAGCGAGGCATCGACGCCCCTGCCCTATGAAGAACGAGCCGCCGCCAATGGCCCGGAAAAGGTCTTCCTCATCAGCGACGAGTACGTGCGCCAGATGGTCGCCTCGGTGGTCAAGGACCAGGACCTGAGCCGGTACATTTTGTAAAGCGGATTGAACCCGAATCTCGAACGGGAGTACACTTTCGATGTGTACTATGGAGGAAATCATGGCCCCTGTCGATACTTCGAGTCTTTCCGCTGAAGAGCGGCAGAAGGTGATCGCCGCGCTGGAAAACGACCGCTATGTCTGGCGGACGATTCCGGGAATTATGAAAGATACGGGTTTGCCGGAAGAGGTAGTCAAATCCGCTCTCTGGGACGATGCGGTGAATGCAATTGCATCTTCTTATCGCGACGATAAGGACAGGGAGTTATTCACCACACGAAGACATTACCAGAAAAAACGGTCACTGGGCTGGCGTGTCCTGGGGGCGATCGCAGGAAAGATGGCTTGAGCGATGAACGGGCACGAGCTTCAAATCATTCTCTTCGGAATGTTTGGAGGGGTGTCGGTGAATATCGCTCGCTGCCTGCTGGCCTCTCTGGACCCAAAACTGTATAAGATTATCTTTGACCTCTCATACTGGCTCCAGTTTGCCGGTCTGACCCTTTCTGGCGGGATTGTTTCCTGGGCGCGCGATCTGAGTCTCCCTGCAAACCCATTGACGCCCATCGATGCAATCTACATTGGCCTTTCACTCCCCGTTCTTCTCAAACCAGCCGCCGACCAACTTATGACTTTTGCCAAACAAAGGGGTCATCCCCGCGACTAGCCTATCTGCATGTAATTGGAGATTGCGATCTATCGGGAACAAGCCGCTTCCAGCTTGCGCAGGCTCCTGAGCATCTCACTCAACGCACTCTTGCCGATCTCTTCTTCGAACTCCTTTTGCAGCTTGTCGAAGGCGGCGATGACACGCAAAGCGCAGCGCTTGCCCTGCGGCTTCAGGGTGAGCAGGTAGGCGCGGGCGTCCTGGGGATCGATGCGGCGCTGCAACAGCCCCTTGCCCTCCAGCGAGGAAACGCAGTGGCTGACGTTGCCGCGCGTGGTCCCGAAGGCCTCGGCCAGTTGCGAGGGCTTGACCGGTAGCGGGGCTTCGAAAAAGATCGCCGCCAGAGACAGTCCCTCGATAAAGCCGAGTCCATCTTCCGCGAGCACCTGCGCGGTCAACGCCTCGAAGCGGCGGGCGGCGCGGTTGACGGCAAACATCGGGCTTTGCTGTAGAAATGCAGCGATACGCATGGATCGTTCCTTTCGAAGTTCGAGCTGCCTCGGTTTTTTACCCGGCTCTCTCGGTTTGATTTGACAAAGTAAAAAGACACCGCAGATCCTTGGCATGCGTTCTCCATGAACGAGTGCCAGTTGGATTGCGATTCGCCGCGCCCCTACGGGGCGCGAGGTTGATTTTGTCCGCTTTCCCAGGACTGCGCTGCGCTTGTCCTGGGCTATTTTCCTTGCCTCCCTACGGGAGGCGATGCCTGCTCATCGACGCCATAACGCATACTTTTAGTTTACTCAATCAACTATTCAAGACAATACAAAATCATGCTTGTCTTGCGAGAGGCCGGGTCTCACGATGAAACAGTGACGATGAAATCTTGCAAGTCCATATCGCTCCCTGCCGCGCTGTTGCTGACCGTATTCACACATGCCGTGCTGGCGCAGAACGCTCCCGCGGCGCAGGCAACGACGCCCAGCGCGCCCGCCAATACTCAGCTTCCTCATCCCCTTGAGACCATGGTGGTGCTGGGCGCGGCGGTTCCGGCGCCGCTGGCGGAGTCGTCGTCTTCCGTGCTGGTTCTTCCAGTAGAGAGCGAGTCGCTCAAGGTTGAGTCGCCGCAGGATCTGCTGCGCAGCGACGCATCGGTCTTCATCGAGCAGCGCGGCGCGGGCGGCGGGCAAGCGGATCTGGCGCTGCGCGGCGGCAGCTTCGAGCAGACGCTGGTGCTGGTCAACGGATTCCGCGTCAACGACAGCCAGAGCGCGCACCACAACCTCGATCTGCCTATCCCGCTCGAGGCCATGGACTCAATCCAGATTCTGCACGGGGCCGGCTCGACGCTGCATGGGGTAGACGCGCTGAGCGGCGTGGTTGATTTTTTGACCGCCGCGCCCGCAACCGACTCGCTGCGCCTGCGCACCGGCGGGGGCAGCTTTGGCGCAAACGAGGAATCGCTGCTGGGCGCCCTGGCCCGCAAGCAGTGGAGCAGCCGCCTGACGGCTAGCCGCAACTTCTCCACCGGATTCATGACCGACCGCGACTATCGCAATGAAGACGCTTCAGAGGAGAACTGGCTGGGCTCGCGGCTGGGGGTCAGCGACCTGCTGGTAGCCGCCAGCGACCGCTCCTTCGGCGCTAACCAGTTCTACGGCCCCTACGACTCGTGGGAGCGCACCAAGGGCTGGTTTGCCGCAGTCCGCCAGGAGTTGGGAGCGCGCACCGTGGCCGCCTTCGGCTATCGCCGCCATAGCGATGAATTTGTGCTGCTGCGCGAGGCGCCCGCGGTCTACGAGAACAACCACATCGACGGCTCCTGGCAG
Source organism: uncultured Occallatibacter sp. (assembly GCA_964493705.1). Lineage (GTDB taxonomy): Bacteria > Acidobacteriota > Terriglobia > Terriglobales > Acidobacteriaceae > Telmatobacter. The sequence continues at coordinate 56,343 of CAZBPD010000012.1, read as the reverse complement.
GCCTCGCTGCGGCGCACCGTACCTGTGGCGCAGAGTTCGCTGCTGCTCTTCGGGCTGGAGGCGGACGGCGACAGCATTGAGAGCTACAACTTCTCCGGGGGAGTGCGCTCGCTGGCTCTGGGGTTGCACGCCCGCAATCAGGGCGCGGGCTACGTGGATCTGGATCTGCGCCCGGCCAAGAGCAGCTGGAATCTCTCCGCCGGCTTGCGCGAGGAGATGTTCTCGGGTGGGCTACAATCGGCGCTGGCCCCGCACCTGGCCGGCAGCCTGCGCCTCAAGCCGCAACTGAAGCTGCGCGCCGCGGGCGGCTACGGCTTCCGCCTGCCCACCTACACCGACCTCTACTACTCCGACCCCGCCACGCTGGGCAACGCCAAGCTCAAGCCGGAGTTGGCCTGGAGCGGCGAGGGCGGCGCAGACTGGGGCTCTGCGCGGCTTTCACTTTCTTTGACAGGTTTCTACAACCGGCAGCACGACACCATCGACTACGTGCGCGCCGCGTCCCTGCCCAATGCGTATCTACCCGCGGGCTGCCCGGCCAACACCTGGTGCGCGACCAATTTGAGCGGTCTGCACTTTGCCGGGGCCGAGTCGTCGCTGACCTGGCTGGCGGCGAAGGGGCAAACTGTGCGCATTGCCTGGACGGCGCTGCACGGCGCGCAGGACGCACTGCACGGCTTGCAATCGGAGTACATCTTCAACTACCCGGTGCAGAACGTCCATGCAACCTGGACCGCCGCGCTGGGCCACGCCGTTACCCTCAGCAACGCGGTGCAGATCGCCCAGCGCTACCAGCAAACGGTTTACCCGGTGTGGAACGCATCCCTGACCCGCGACACGGGGCGGATTCGCCCCTATCTGCGCCTGAGCAATCTGGGCAACACCGGCTACCAGGAGATTGCCGGCGTAGCCATGCCAGGACGCGCCGTCGCCGGCGGCGTCAGCCTTTGGCTGAGCCGGTAGAAGAGAAAATGACCGAGCCAGAGGGGGCGCATCTCTGTTAAGGTAAACGCGTGCCTTGCGCCACGCCCCGTCTTTTCTCCCAGCGAGGCTGCACAAAGGAGAGCCTGGATGAAGAACTTCGCTCTGCACCACACCATCTCTTACATCGAGTTCACGACCCCCAACATCGAGCAGACGCGACGCTTTTACTCGCAGGTTTTCGGGTGGAAGTTCAAGGACTGGGGGCCGGACTATCTTGGCTTCGACGGCATCGGCATCAAAGGCGGCTTCGCCAAGGGCGACCCGCTGCAAACGCTCAGTCAATGCGCGCCGGTGATTGTGCTCTACTCGGCCGATCTGGAGGCCACTGAAGCCTCCATTCTGGCCGCTGGAGGCAGCATCGTGGTGCCCACGTTCGCGTTTCCCGGCGGACGGCGCTTCCACTTCTCCGATGGCGCGGGCAACGTGCTGGGCGTTTGGTCGGAGTAACCGGGCGTTACTGAACCCGGTCAGGCCGCGGCAGCAGATCGCTGGCTCCCAGTTGGTCGCGCACCAGCGCCAGACCCAGCACGCAGCGCTCGAATCCCTCCGCCAGCCGGGCAAAGAGCGGCGCTTCCTCCTCATACTCGAAGAGGGTGAATGTGCTGACGATGGAATAACTTTCCTTGCCCACCTGAATCAGCTCGCCCACGCTGGGATGGAAGTGCGGCCCGGCGAGCGTCGCCTCGGGATACATGCCGGCCACAAAGAGTGTGTAGTCGCCGATGGCTTTGCGCGCGGCGCGCTCGGCATCGAAGGAAGAGGCTGTGCCGTAGACCGGGTCCGCCGCCTTGAGCATCCCCTCCAGATCTTCGATGGGGCGGCCCAACTCGTCGCGCATCTTGTAAAGATCGTTCGCCTGGGTGAAGCCGCAGAGCATCTGCGCCACGTAGGCCGTCAACTCCGGATCGTTCAGCCCCAGCGTCTCTTCGTAGCTGACGCGGACCGCCTCGCGGAAAAAGGGTTCGAGCGGATGTAGCTGAGCTTGCATGAGTGCCTCCCGTGGGTTCTGGCGCGCAGACAGCCGCGGAGACGGCGGCCTGCGGCTCCTAAAAAGCACGGGAAAAAGGCCGACGCGTCTCACCTCTGCTTGCCATCACGCTCAGGTTATCGGCAGGCAAGAAAATCTCTTGCGGCTTGATTGGAGTAAATTCTTTATGCCGTTCCAATTTGGAGACGAACGGCACACTTCAACGCAAAAGGGAGTAACCGGATCGGCTGCTCCCTTGCTTTTTCTCTTCCTCTTCCCGTTGAAATTGCCTGGACCGGTTACACTTGCGCGGGAACGCGCGCTTCCAACTCCGCCAGCCGCTTGGCCAGCAGAGCTTCCAGCTTGACCAGGGCAGCCGAGAAGCCGGCGATGCCTTCGCTGAGCTTATCGCTGGCCATGCGGTCGCCGTCGTGCAGCCACTGGAAGGTGTCCTTGTCCATGGGAATCCGTTCGATGTGCAGCGCCGGGGCGGCGGCGGGGTCCAGCTTGCGGGGCAGGTTACCGGTGGCCGACTCCAGTTCGGCGAGCAGTTGCGGAGAGATGGTCAGCAGATCGCAGCCGGCCAGTTCGGTAATTTCGCCGAGGTTGCGGAAGCTCGCCCCCATGACTTGCGTCTTGTAGCCGAACTTCTTGTAGTAGTTGTAGATGCGGGTCACAGAGAGGACACCGGGGTCGACCGCGGCGGGATAGTCCTTGCCCGTGTCCTTCTTGTACCAGTCGAGGATGCGGCCGACAAAGGGCGAGATCAGCGTCACCCTCGCCTCGGCGCAAGCTACAGCCTGATGCATGCCGAAGAGCAGCGTCAGGTTGCAGTGAATGCCTTCCTTCTCCAGCACGGCGGCGGCGCGTATGCCCTCCCAGGTGGAGGCGATCTTGATCAGCACCCGCTCGCGGCCGATGCCGGCGGCATCATACTCGGCAATGATGGCGTGGGCCTGGGCGATGGTGGCGTCGGTGTCGTAGGAGAGGCGGGCGTCGACCTCGGTGGAGACGCGGCCGGGCACAATCTCCAGGATTTTCTTGCCGAAGGCGATGGCCAGCCGCTGAAAGCTCAGGTTGGCCACGGCCTCGTCAGTGGCGCCAGCGCCCAACTCCCGCCTTGCTTCGAGCAAGACCCCATCCACAATGGGCTGGTACTGCGGCATCTGCGCCGCGGCGGTAATCAGGGAGGGGTTGGTGGTCGAGTCCTGGGGCTGGAACTTGCCGATGGCTTCGAGATCGCCGGTGTCGGCAACGACGATGGTGAACTGGCGCAACTGGGTCAGTAGATTGGGAAGATTCTGCGGCATAATTCCTCCTGGGGATGAGGCTCCCCTGCGCACGGGTTTCGTTTTAGTTTAGCGCCAATGCAACGAATGCCGCGTTAAGGTTGCGTAAGGGCGCGGTCATGGAAGCGCCGGTCTTCTGGCGTCCGCTTCACGCCGGATTGTCCGGCGCGGGGTCTTTCGCATCGAGCGAGGCAACCTGGATCTTCTGCGCCAGGCCGAGTTTAGAGAGCAGCCAGATGCCCCAGTAGTTGAAGTCGACCTCATACCAGGCCAATCCGTGGCGCACGGAGACGGGGTGGGCATGATGATTGTTGTGCCAGCCTTCGCCGCCGCTGACCAGCGCTACCCACAGATTGTTGCGCGAGTCGTCGTGGGTATCGAAGCGCCGGCTGCCCCACATGTGGGTGGCGGAGTTGACCAGCCAGGTGGCGTGCAGGCCCAGCGTCACCCGCAAAAACGCGCCCCACAGCAGCATCCCGACGGCATTCCTGGGTCCGCCCGTCAGCCATCCCAGCCCGAAGAGCAGAACCCCGCTTACCGTCAGTGGAATCCAGTGATACTTGCTGATCCAGCGGTGAAAGCGAACCCGGCTGAGATCGGGAACATAGCGGCTGAGAAGCAGGGTTTGCGCATGAAGGGCATTGCCGAAGAGCAGCCAGCCGATATGCGACCACCATCCACCCTCCCGCGGCGTATGCGGGTCGCCGGGACGGTCGCACTTCTGGTGATGCAGGCGATGGGTTGAGACCCAGAAGATCGGCCCGCCCTCCAGCGCCAGCGTGCCGCACACCGTCAGGGTGTACTCCAGCCACTTGGGAACCCGGTAGCCGCGATGGGTGAGCAAGCGGTGGTAGCACATGCCGATGCCGAAATTGACGGCCACCACATAGAGCGCGACCATCACCACCAAACGCTGCCAGGTGAAGAAGAAAAAGGCGGCCAAAGCGCCCACATGAAAGGCGACAAGGACCCCCAAGGTCAGCCAGTTGACGCCCTGGCCGATGGCCGCGGCGCGGCCCAGGATGATCTCGGCGGGCGCCGCCACCGCCGGGGATTGAACCGGGGCAGAACCTTCGTCGGCTGCGGAAACTGGGTGGGTGGGAAGGCTCAAGACGACTGCGAGAGGAGGTTCGACAACAAGAGACGGCATAGAGCTGCGATTCCGAGAGAGTGGCGACGCGCCCAATCTCTAAGGCCATTGTAGCGTCAAGCCGGAAATATTAATCACAGAGCGCCGCGTTTTGTCTGTGACGCATTACGTTTTTTGGGAATTCATGAGCAATCCGGCTCACTTTTCTTCCCCGCAGGGGATTGTGGAGAACTCCCAGCCCCTCGATTTCGGCTTTCATCTCGCATCCTCTTCCTTGCGTTTTCAGCTTTCCTCGATAACCTCAGTCGTATTCTGGAGGGGAGGAATCGGCTTTATGAACCGCGAGGAGATCATCGCCCGGTTGGTTACCGGAAAATGTTCTGTCAGCGTTGGGCGACATCGATCGCAATCTCCGCTTGGCCATCGAATTTGCCGAGGGTTTTAATCTGGAACGCTTCCTGAACGGTGCGCGCACTGTGTATCCAGCTACTTTCTTTACTACATTTCGCTTCCGGCTTCGATAGTATGAATTGCGATGAATATTTTGGCTGATCTGGACAATACAACATGGATCATGACGGCGCTGGTGCTGGTACTTGGCCCTACGTTGCTCGGATTGACCTGGCGCGATTACAAAAATGGCTGGCGAATGAAGGTGTTTGGAAAGGGAACAATACTGATTTATCTGTCGATTGCCTGCTTGTTTCCAGTTTGGAATGCATACTGCCTTGATGCCGATCAACCCCACATTCGCGTCACCGGAATCGTGCAATTTGTCAAAAGATATGCCATACATCGGAGGCATCAGGATGATATTTATGGCTTTCTGGGGTGTATCAACGACTGTAGCCAGAAGGCTCCGTTGCTGGAGTTCGATCCCGGGATCTTTGGAGAATTTTCTCCCGCTCCCATCGGCGAGGATTTGACGGTAGTGTACCTAGGTCGGCAGGAATCGGCAGACGTCGGGCCATATAGTATTTCTGCGCATCCCATTGTTGAAATCGACGATCCAGGCAGCGGGCGGCAGCTCTTCTATACCGACACCACAAGACACTGGTGGCGAGTGACTCTGCTGCTGGCCGATTCCCTTTTCTGCTGGCTTTCGCTTTATCTCTGCAATCGTATGGCGCGCACCAATCCAGATCTTGAAGATGACCGGTCAGACCGCGCTCGTCCCGACCCCAAAGAGCCCAGCATCAATACACTTACCGGCTTAGGGCTAGGGGTGGAGGACAAAGACATAGATTCATGACTCGGGTTTTTCATTTAAGAAGTGAGGCCGCAGGTTTTCCGTTGCGCGAAGGATGAACGAGCATTCAAATGCCGCACTTCACCGCGCCACCTACGGGGCGCGAGATTGATTCTGTCCCCTTTCCCAGGACTGCGCTGCGCTTGTCCTGGGCTATTTTCGTAACGCCCCTCCGGGGCAGATCAGGGAGCAACTTGTTCCTTTTGCAGCTAATTGGCGATGGTTTGCCCGTAATTGGCGATGGTTTACCCTAACTCGCCGATGCAAATCGAGATCGGGAGATGATTGCCAGGCCAATCGCACCCATCTTTATTCCGGCTGAAACTCGTTGCGTAGGATTCCCAGCCCGTGGATGCTCACTTCGACCACATCGCCAGCGTTGAGCGGGCCCACGCCGGAGGGGGTGCCGGTCAGCACCAGATCGCCCGGTTCCAGCGTCATGGCTTGGGTGATGAAGGCCAGCAGCCGAGGGATGGGGAAGATGAAGTCGCTGGTCGACGCGTGCTGGCGGAGTTCGCCGTTGACGCGGGTTTCAATGGTCACACCGGCCACCAGATCGAGTTCGTCGCTGACGAATGGACCGACGGGGCAAAAGGTGTCGAAGCCCTTGGCCCGAGTCCACTGGCCGTCCTTGTTTTGCAGGTCGCGGGCGGTGACGTCGTTGGCCAGGGTACAGCCGCGCAGAGCGGATTGCCAGTCTTCCTCTTGGAGTTGATGCACGCGTCGGCCGATCACCAGCGCCAACTCGCCCTCGAAGTCTACGCGCTGGGAGATCTTGGGCATTCGCACCACGCCGCCGGGGGCGAGCAGTGACGAGGGCGGCTTGAGGAAGATCAGCGGCTCGGTGGGCATCTCGTGGCCCAGTTCCTTGACGTGGGCGCGATAGTTGCGGCCGACGCAGACGATCTTCGAGGCCGCGCTGGGCGGCAGCAACTCGGCCTCGCTCAGCGGCATGGGTTCAAATCCAAGCCCCAGCGCCCAGGAGCGGCCGTGATCCAGGCGAAAGAGGAGATCTTCTTCGGGCGCCTCGGCCAAATCGACGATCCAGAGCTGTCCGTCGCGCTCTTCCACATTCCCGTAATGAATCAGACCATCGAGCATGAATCGACAGGTGCGCATGAGCAATCTCCTTCACAGAAACTATAAGCGCAGCGGCCGAAGTAAAACTGGACAAAAATAGTCCGAATAATACCGCATTGCGGTCCCAAGTCTCACACCTTCGGCGCATACTGAAGCAAAGGCCCCTCTCGCCTGGCTTCCCCGCCGGCCCCAACGTTAAGCATTTGCAGGGATGAGGGCAGGGCGGCGGTCGCGGCTTTGACGAGGGTTGGGCAAGCGCGGCTAAGATGGTATGGCTTCCTTTTTGCTCCCCGGCCGGAGGGCTGTAGCCGGCGCAGTTTGCTTTCCCCAATCGCCCCCGCGGCGCGACGACAGCGCGGCCGCATCCAGAACGAATCAGAGCGCCGCAACCAGTTTGCTCTTGGTGCGTCGCCAGTCCGCGGAAGACGCATCTCGGAACTACCGCTCGCAGGAGGAATGTTTATGACGGTTGCAGCACGTTATCCCGGCATTCGGGTCACCGCAAACGGAAATCAGTTGGTCTCGTACCATACCGAGACGCGCATTGCCGACGCCGGCGTCTTCTACCCCATTACGCCCTCGACCGAGGGCGGCGAGCTCTTTCAACAGGCCTACGCCGAGGGCCACCTGAATGTCTTCGGCCACAACACCATCGCCATCGAGACGGAAGGCGAACATGCGGCCCAGGGCGGCGCTATCGCCCACTCGGTCTGCGGCAAGCGGGTGGTGAACTTCACCAGCGGCCAGGGCGTGGTCTACGGCGTGGAGCAGTATTACCACGCTCCCGGCAAAGCCTCGACGATGGTGCTGGAAGTGGGCGCGCGGGCGCTGACCAAACACGCCCTCAACGTGCACTGCGGCCACGACGACATCTATGCAGCGCTGGACACCGGCTGGATCATGCTCTTCGGCAAGGACGCGCAGCAGGCTGCCGACCAGGCGCTGATTCTGCGGCGGGTCACCGAGCTTTCCCTCACCCCCGGCATGAACATCATGGACGGCTTCCTCACCAGCCATTTGGAACGTACGTTTTATAAGCATGAATCCGGCTTGATTCGCGAATTTTTGGGCTCTCCCGAGGATGTGATCGACTGCCCGACCGAGGCGCAACGCAGTCTCTTTGGCGCAACCCGCCGCCGCGTTCCCAAGATGATGGATCTGACCAACCCCATCCTGCTGGGGCCGGTGCAGAACCAGGAACACTACATGAACGGCGTGATCGCCCGGCGCAACAACTTCACCGAGCCGATCTTGCAGTTCCTCGAAGAAAGCTATGAAGAGTTCGCCCAGCTCACCGGCCGCCGCTACGGCCTGATCAGCGCCCATAAGGTCGACGACGCCGAGACGGTCTTTGTCTCGCTGGGTTCGGCTGCCGAGAACATCGAGGCCGCCGTCGACTACCTGCGCCAGACGCGCGGGGCTTCGGTCGGCTCGATTCACGTCAACGTGATTCGTCCCTTCCCCGAGGCGGCGCTGGTGGCCGCGCTCAAGGGCAAGAAGAACGTCATCATTCTGGAACGCACCGACGAGGCGCTGGCCGGCGACAACCCGCTCACCCGCGACATTCGTACCGCCGTCTCGAAGGCGCTGCAAGGTGTGGAAGGGCTGCCCGCGCTGACGCTGGCCGAGGTGCCGCGCATCTTCTCCGGCTCCTATGGGCTGGGTTCGCGCGACTTCCGCCCCGAGCATGTGCTGGGCGCCTACGAATTCGCCACCGCAGGCCGCGCCCGCACCGACGGCAAGACAGCCGCGGACGGCGTCAGCTTCTTTGTCTCGGGAATCGACCACCCCTACGCCGTAGTCGGCGAGGAGACCCCGTCGCTGCTGCCCGAGGGCGCGGTCGCGGTGCGCTTCCACTCGATTGGCGGCTGGGGCGCAATCACCACCGGCAAGAACCTGGGCGCCATTCTGGGCGACCTCAACGATCTGATCTTCGAGCGCGACGGTGAGCGCGACGAACTTGGCAATCCCAAGGAAGTTATTCACGTCAGCGCCAATCCCAAGTACGGTTCAGAGAAGAAGGGCGCGCCAACTTCGTATTTCATGGTCGCCGCCAAGGACCGCATTCGCGTCAACTGCGATCTGCGCCATGTGACAGTGGTGCTCTGCTGCGATCCCAAGGCCTTTACGCACTGCAATCCGCTGGATGGCATGGCCGAGGGCGGCTCGCTGGTGTGGGAATCCGATCAGAAGGGCGAACAGGCCTGGGAACAGTTGCCCACCTGGGCGCGCAAGCAGATCATCGAAAAGAAGATTCGCGTCTTCACCCTGCCCGGCTTCGCCATTGCCCGCAAGGCCACCGATCGTGGCGATCTGCAACTGCGCATGCAGGGCAACGCATTTCTGGGAGCGTTCTTCGCTGTCAGCACCCTGCTGCAGGAGTTCGGCATCACCTCCGAGCAATATCGCGAGGTGGTCTACAAGCAGTATGTGAAGAAGTTCGGCAAGCTGGGCGAGGCCGTGGTGCAGTCCAACATGGAAGTCATGCTGGCCGGCTTCGAGCAGGTGCATGAGATCGCCATCGGCGCGCTCACCGCCGTTGACCACTCCAGCCTGCGCGGCCAGGCGCTGCTGCCCATCCTTGAGACGGTTCCGGCCGGCGAAGGCGCGGCCTGCGGAACGGGCTGCCGCTCGACGGCCATGCCCGCCGGTCAGGCTCTGCGTACGCCAGTGGCCAGCGTGGCCCACTTCGACGCCGAGTTCCGCTCCAACTACGGCTATAACCAGCCGGCCACTCCGCTGGCTGCGATGGGTGTGATTGCCGCCGCAACCGGCGACACCGCCTCGAAGTATGTGGCTCGCCACGAGACACCGCTTTACATTCCCGAGAACTGCACCCAGTGCATGGAGTGCATCAGCGTCTGTCCCGATACCGCGCTGCCCAACACCGCGCAGGACCTGAGCACCCTGCTGACGACCGCGGTCAAGCACTATGTGGGCGGAACGGAAGATCGGGTCAAGCTCCTCACCGCGCTGCCGGAGATCGAAAAGCAGGCGCGCACCCGCATGGTCGCGGAGATGAAGACCGGAACCCCGCTGCAGACCATTCTGCGCGAGGTGACGGAGACGGTGGACGGCTTCTCGGCCGCCTCCAAACAGCAATTCTTTGCCATTCTGGACAAGGTGCCGATGGCCTATCAGAAGGTCAACGCCATCTTCTCGTCGCCGGAGCGCAAGGCCCCCGGCGCGGGCGGCATCTTCTCGATTTTTGTCAGCGATCTGTGCAAGGGCTGCGCGGCCTGTGTCACCGCCTGCGGCGATCACCAAGCACTGAAGATGGTTCCGGAAACGCTGGAGATCAACGCCGAGCACGAGTCGGGCACCGCCTTCCTCGATCTGCTTTCCGATACTTCGCAGAAATATCTGGGCCTGTACAACGCGGCCAACCCGGCCGATTCCAAGACGGCCACGCTGCGCAACATGCTGATGAAGCGCTCGACCTACGACGCGCTGGTCTCGGGCGACGGCGCCTGCGCGGGCTGCGGAGAGAAGAGCGTGCTGCGCTCCATTGCCGCCGTTACCGAGGCCTACATGCGCCCCGTCTTCCACGCCAAGAGCGATCGCTTCCTGGCCAAGGCCGGCGAGTTGGAGAAGACCGGCGTGACCAAGCTGGCCGTGCTCAAGGCCCGCAATATGGCCGAGTACGATCTGCTGCGCCAGGCCATCGCTCATCTCATCCTGGGCCTGGGTGGCGAAGACGAAGTCGACACCAAGGCCCGCATCGCCGCCTACGAGAAGCAGAACGGACCCATCAGCGACGCCGAATTGGTCGAGGCCATCGCCGCCGTGCTGCTCACCGAGGCCTTCAACCACAAAAATCTGCAATCGGTCGACGGCCGCGCTGCCAACGGCATGAGCGTGATGGCCATGGCCGCGCACACCGGCTGCAACACCGTCTACGGGTCATCCGCGCCCAACAATCCCCATCCCTATCCGTGGATGAACTCGTTGTTCCAGGACGGCGTCACAATTGGCTGGCTGATGGGCGAGAGCTTCATCGTCGACCACGCCCGCCGCTCCGTCGTTCCCGAGCGCCTGGCCGACATGCTGCTGACTCGTGAGTCGAACGTCATCGATGCCGAACAGTACTACCACCTCAGCCACTTCACCGACGCGCTGATGACCGATGCTGAGATCGTAGAACTGCCTAAAGTCTGGGTGGTGGGCGGCGACGGCGGCATGGGCGACATCGGCTATCAGAACATGTCCAAGGTTATCCTGCAGAACCGGCCCAACGTCAAGGTGCTGATGCTGGACACGCAGGTCTACTCGAACACCGGCGGGCAGAACTCCGACTCCTCGCCTATGCTGGGCGGCGGCGACATGAACACCTACGGCGCAGCCACGCAGGGCAAGACCACGGAGAAGAAGACCGTAGCCGAGACCTTCCTGGGCGGCCACGGATCGCCCTTCGTCGCGCAAGTCTCGATGGCCAACGCACCCAAGCTCTACCGGGCGATTTTGGACGGCCTGGAGTATCGCGGCACCATGTACCTGCAGGCCTTCACCACCTGCCAGCCGGAGCACGGCGTTCCCGACGATATGGCGCTCTTCCAGGCGCAGCGCGTACGCGACTCGCGCGGCGTGCCGGAGTTTGTCTTCAACCCGCGCCTGGGCGAAAGCTATCAAGAGGCGCTGGATCTGAAGGGCAATCCTTCCATCGATCTGGACTGGTACGAGACCAAGAACAAGGTCACCGGCGAGATCGCTCGCTACACCGTGGCTCACTGGTGCACCACTGAAGCGCGCTTCCGCAACCACTTGAAGAAGATTAAGCCGGAGGCGGCGGCCAAGCTCATTACCCTCGATAACATGCTGGTGCGGGTTACGCAGCAGGATGCGATCTATCGCTACACCCTCAACCCGGCGCACCGCTCCTATGTTCCCGACTTCGGCGTGTGCATCAAGGTTACCGACGGCGAGAAGGATACGTATTACGCCATCTCTCGCCAACTGGTGATGTTCTGCGTGGAACGGCGCAAGGCGTGGCGCATGTTGCAGTCCAAGGCCGGCATCCTCAACCGCGAATACGTCGCGCAAAAAGCCATTCTGGCCGATGTGGACGCCGGCAAGCTGCCGCTCGAAGAACTCTTCAGCCGCGGCGCCGAACTGGTCAAGGAGCGGCTGGCGGCGCCAGCCAAAGGCTAGGCCACTCTTCAGCCCATGCAAACCGATGCCCCAAGGCTCCCTTTGAGACTTGGGGCATTTGGTATGGGGATTGAAGGAGTTCCTTACCTGCATTTGGTCTATACTCTTGATGGATACTCCAGGGAGGACGCAGTGGCGACAAACGCAAATGCAGGGCAAGCGCCGGCGGAAGCCAAGCTGTTCATGAATGGCCGTAGCCAGGCGGTGCGGCTGCCCAAGGAGTTCCGCTTCGAAGGCGACCGGGTGCGCGTGACGCGCATGGGTGCTGGAATCCTGCTGGAGCCTATTGCCGCGGCCGAAAAGGAAACGGTAGAGGAATGGTTTGCGCGCATCGATGCAATGAAAGGCGATCCCCTCTTCCCGGAAGGGCGGAAGCAGAACCTTGCTCCCATCCGTGAGTATTTCAAATGAATTACCTGCTCGACACCAACATCTGCATCGCGCTGATCAACGAAAGCTCCGGCAGAGTGCGAACGCGTTTCATGCAGGCGGTCCGCGGCAAGGCAGTGCTTGCCACCTCGGCGATTGTCGTTCACGAGCTATGGTACGGCGTGGCCAAGAGCCAATTGGCCGCTCGGAATGCGAGTGCGCTTTTGGCATTTCGTGACCGTGAGGTGCCTATTCTCGAATACTCGGCGGAAGATGCCAGAGCCGCCGGCGAGATTCGCGCCACCTTGGAAGGGCAAGGACAGCGCATCGGTGAATACGACACCCTGATCGCCGGGCAAGCCTATGCCAGAAACCTGATTCTGGTTACCGCCAACACGCGCGAATTCGCCAGAGTCAAGGGACTCATCGTCGAGGACTGGACGCTGTGAATGTCCCACCGTGGCAAGATTCCAGTTTTCCGTTGAGAAGCGGAGAGAGCCATGGCGCATGTTGCAGTCCAAGGCGGGCATCGTCAACCGCGAGTACCTGGCGCAGAAGTCCATCCTGGCCGATGTGGACGCCGGCAAGCTGCCGCTCAAAGAACTCTACAGCCGCTACGCGGAACTGGTCATGGAGCGGTTGGCGAAATCGGCTCCCCCCAAGGCATAACCCACTCCACAACCCAACCACACCGAGCGCAGGCCGCAAGGTCCGCGCTCCGTGCGTTGGGTCGTCCATTCTCATGAGCCAAAAGAGAAAGATTCGCAGCATTACAGGACTATCAAATGATAGACTTCCTCATCATGAGCGAACCAATAGAGGAACTCAAAGCCATCGCATCGAGATTGACTACTTTTTACGAATCCTTCGAATCGGAGGATTCCTACAAGTCGCTTGAGATCTTGAAGGCAAAGTGTGGAGAGATCAGTCAATCCTGGAGCCGCTCCTGTATTGGTTATCACGCCAACGTTTACTATAACGGTCTAGAACCGCCTCCTCCCGGTCGTCATTTTAGTAGTGAATGGGGGTTCGATCAATTCGGTGACACAGCCGGTGGATGGATGGAATACAAGGCTGGAATAGTCGAGACAGAGATCCATCGCCGATCTGGAAATCCTGATCTTTCATCAATGAAAGAGATCGCGGAAGCCGGCCATAGTCTCTTCTTGGAAATGCAAGAAACAATATTATCAATTTTACATGCAACTGATTCGATAGATCCTTACATACAGAAGTTATTAGATGAAGCGAATTCCATTATTTGCATCACTAAGAGACAGTTTATTCAAGCTTTGATGCCCGAGGGAAGATTCGTGACGCGTGATTCTCTTGCAGGGTCGCAGGGGCTCTGGACCCCTCCACATATAGCTGTATTGGGTGAAGTCGCGGAACTTGAAGGTCCTGCTATTGCATGCAAGAGACTCGCTATCGTCGCTCGCAAGACTTTCTCACATCTCGAGCGAATCCAAAAGAAAATGAGGGGTGATGCACGCATCGGCACAAACATCTTCATCGGGCACGGCGGCTCCAAAACATGGAAGGAGTTGAAAGACTTTGTACAGGATCGACTTCATCTTCAGTGGGATGAGTTCAATCGTGTCCCGATTGCGGGAAACACGAACATTGCGCGTCTATCCGAGATGCTGGAGGCCGCAGCTATAGCGTTTATTGTCATGACAGGAGAAGATGAACAACTCGATGGGGTGATCCGTGCGCGCATGAATGTCATCCATGAGGCTGGGTTATTTCAAGGTCGCCTGGGGTTTACAAAGGCGATCATTCTCTTGGAGGATGGATGCGAGGAGTTTTCAAATATTCATGGATTGGGCCAGATAAGATTTCCGAAAGACAATATCTCCTCCGGTTTTGAAGAGATCAGGCGAGTCTTGGAGCGTGAAGGGATAATTGAAGAGGAATAGACATATTTGCTGATTGCCTTTGGTCTCGCCTTTATATCCGGGACAATTCAGACTGCGATGACTTTCAAGCCGGGAATGCGCTGGAAGTGCCGAATATTCGCGGTGGCAACGTCGAAGCCAAGTAGCAGGGCGGTGACGCCAATGGCAAGATCCTCGAAGGCGATGGCGATGCCCCGGCTGGCCTGTTCGCCCTCGATTCGGCCCACTTGGCGGGCAATCCCCAGTGTGATCGGATAGACGGGAATGTCCAAACAAAGCCGCTCAACAAAGGCCAACCTTCGATGCTTCCGCACTTCGTTTTGTGCGCGGTAAACGCCGTGCATCAACTCCGCGACGGCAATGACGGAGATGCCAATATCCACCGCTCCATAGGTGGATTCCAATTCTTCCAGGATTTGCAGGACGGATGCACCCCGCCGTTCGGCGGCGATCAGATAACTGGAATCCAGGATCAGTCCCATACCGGCGGGTTCCACGGTTTGCGGCTGCACACGATCTCTTCCACATCCGCTGCGAAGTCTGGGTCGAGGACGGGAGCCTCCCCGGTCAGTTCTTCATGCTGGCGGGCCAGCGCAATGCAGTCCTTGACGGAACGCCGCACAGGCAAAGGAGAAGGCACGACCGCAACCGCCAACGCTCCGTTGTCAATAATGACTTCATCTCCGGCATAGACGCGCAGCATGAGCGCAGTAAGGTCGCGCGCTGCTTCCGCTTCGGTGATGTGTACGGTCGGCATGGCACGATGATAGCGCAGATTCGAGATTGGCGGGGGACCCAGGCCCGGATTTTCGGACTTGGGAGTGTATTCTCATTCAGACTCGCCCCATCCAGTAACCGGGGCGGCGCTTGGCGTGGGTGACGGCGACGATATAGATTTCGTCCAACCAATCGAAGAAGACAATAAAGTACGGGAACCTGCGCAGCACGACGCGACGGGTTCCGTGCAAATATGTGGGATAACGAAGCGGAGCGGTTGCGGCATGGAGAAACCTGCCAGCAGGTTGTCGCGAAAGCGTCGCGCCGAGGGAATGCTTCGCTCGGCGTACCAGACTGTCGCTAGATTGGCCTCGCGGCGGGCGGCTTCGTGAATCCGCAAACCCTTCATGGGTCGACAACGACTCGCAAATCCGACTCAACTTCTGCCAACGAATAGGTCACCGCAGTACCAGCCTTAATCTCCTCAACCCGGCGGGCAATCTCTGGGTCCCAGGCCGCGGCGATCTCCGCCTCGGAGGACTCTTCCCCGTCGGCCCCGGCGCTCTCCCATATGGAATTCGCCAGCAGAATCCGCTGATCTTCCGGCAGTTCGCGCGCGAATTGTTGGACTTCCTCATAGGTATGCCGCATAGGGCGATTGTAGCGCAGAAGCGATTTTTCAAAGAAGAGAATCATGCCTTGAGGCGAACGCCATTTTCAGCACGCTGTGAGAGGATTCCAATTCTCCCAAGATGTGCAGGACGGATATACCTCGCCGTTCGGCGGCGATCAGGGAAATGTAGTCCAAATTCAGTTTGGCCGGGTGGGGGGCTGCGACGGGGCTTGCGGCGCGGAGAGCTTCTCCTGCTCCAGCAGCTCGGCCAGGGCGCGCTCCGGGCAGATGTGGCGGGTCTCCAGCTTGTCCAACTGCGCCTCTGTCTCGACGGCCGAGGCCACGGTCAGAAAGCAGTAGAGGCAGCGTGTGTTGTAGGTGCCGTTCTCGTTCTGGGTGCGGTTGTACATCGATCCTCGCGGCATGGAAACGGGCGGAATGGACAGGATTTTTCCATGCTATCCGCGCCGATGCGCTCAGCAAGTGACCCATATCACTGGATTGCTGCGCTATCCCCGCGGCGGCCCGGTTCTTGTGGAGAAAAGTCAGGAGATCTTCAATCCCTGGTTGGGGTTGCGGCGCAGTTGCCAGCAGGGAGTCAGGCCCGCTTGGGGAAAGAGGGAGAGCGAGCAGGGCGCGTCCTGGGTTCCCAGAAAGTCGAACTCCTGCTTGTTGCCCTTGAGGGGAATGGCCATGTAGCGGTTGACCGTGACCTTGTCCTGGGGCGAGCCGCGCAGTTTGAAGACGGCCCAATCGCCGCCATAGACCGCCAAAAAGGCGATGGCCAAGACGGCCAGCACTCTCTCCATCCAACGCTTCATCGAACCTCCCTGGGCATGACCAGCACCTGCGTGGCGCAGGCCGAGCGCTCCAGTTGCGCCCGGTCGGAGTGCATCGGTTCGCCTCCGCCCAGCGCTGCGAGCACCTGAGCCAGTATCGCAGCCGCGGCCGGGTCAGAGGGCGGGCTGAAGCGATAGTGCATCCACTTGCCCTCGCGGCGCGCAGCCACCAGGCCGGCCCGGCGCAGATAGGCCAGATGGCGGGAGATCTTGGGCTGGGTCTGGCGCAGGATCTCGACCAGATGGCAGACGCAGACCTCCTGGCCGTCAATCAGGTGGAGCAGGCGCAGGCGGGTGGGGTCGGCCAGCGCCGCAAAAACCTGCGCCCAGCCCTCGGCCTGATTCTTCTTTGGCATGATTTTTATTATATTCGCTTTGACAAATATATCCAGCAAGAATATATTCGCTTTAGCGTATGTGAGGCGCTGGCAATGGATACGAAGACTCAGGTTCAAGCAAAATACGGCGCGGCGGCGCGCGAGGTGCAGGAGAGCGGTTCGGTGGCCTGCTGCAATCCAGCCTTTACCTGCTGCGATCCCATCACCACCAATCTTTACGACGAAACGCAAAAGAGCGGGCTGCCGGCCAACGCGGTGCTGGCTTCGCTGGGCTGCGGCAATCCCACGGCGCTGATCGAGCTGACGGCAGGCGAGACGGTGCTGGATCTGGGTTCCGGCGGAGGCATCGACGTGCTGCTCTCGGCCCAGCGCGTGGGACCCACGGGCAAGGCCTACGGGTTGGACATGACCGACGAGATGCTGGCCCTGGCCCGCGCAAACCAGCGTCAGGCGGGGGTGGAGAATGTTGAGTTTCTCAAGGGCGAGATCGAAGCGATTCCGCTCGCCGACAACACGGTGGATGTGATCATTTCCAATTGCGTCATCAACCTCTCGGCAGACAAGGATCGGGTGCTGCGCGAGGCCTTCCGGGTGCTCAAGCCGGGCGGGCGCTTTGCCGTCTCGGATGTGGTGGTGCGCGGCGAGGTTCCAGACGAAGTGCGCAAGAGCATGTTGCTGTGGGTGGGCTGCATCGCCGGAGCGCTGGAAGAGGGCGAGTACGCGGCCAAATTGATTCGGGCTGGTTTCGGGAATGTTTCGATCGAGCCCACGCGGGTCTACTCCATCGAGGATGCGCGTCGCTTTTTGACCGAAGCCGGAATCGATGTGGACGCCGTCGCACCGCTGGCGGAGGGCAAGTTCATGAGCGCCTTCATCCGCGCCACCAAACCGGGCGCAGCCTGCGCGGAGCCCGCTTGCTGCTGCAACGCGGAAACGCTGACCACGCTGCGGTAGAGGCTCAAACGGTGCGCATCCGCTGCGCCATGAAGAGGAACAGATGACGGAAAAGATCTTCAACATACTGGTACTGTGCACCGGCAACTCGGCGCGCAGCATTCTGGGCGAAGCGCTCTTCAATACCATGGGCGGGGGCCGCTTCAAGGCTTATAGCGCGGGCAGCCACCCAACGGGGCGCGTGAACCCCTTCGCCATTGAGCAGGTGCAGGCGCTCGGATACCCCACCGAGGGCCTGCGCAGCAAGAGCTGGGACGAGTTCGCCCAGCCCGGCGCGCCGCAGTTAGATTTCGTCATCACCGTCTGTGACAACGCCGCCGGCGAAGTCTGCCCGCTTTGGCCGGGGCAGCCGATCACCGCACACTGGGGCTTTCCCGATCCCGCCGCCGTCACGGGCTCGGACGAGGTGAAGCGCGCCGCTTTCGCCCAGACTCTGCGCCAGATCCGCCACCGCGTGCAGCTCTTCCTCAGCCTCCCCATCGGGACGCTGGATCGCATGGCCCTGGAAAACAAGATGCGGGCCATCGGGATGGGAGCACTCGAATTCTGAAGTCACGGCAAGAAGAACCTGCGCAGCGCCCACGGCTGGGACGGTATGCTTTGAGCCAGGACGGTTCCCGATGTCGCACTTCGCCTTGCTGCTCGAGTTCCTGGCGCTCTTTTTGGCGCTGCCGCTGGCCTACCGCTTCTCGCCGCTGCGGATTCCGGCGCTGCCGCTGCTGTGGGCGGTCTGCGGCTACGCACTCTGGCAGTTGCTGCGCGACCCGCGCTTCGATCGCGCCCAGTTGTGGAATCCTGCGCCGCTGATCGGCCACACCGGCTCCATCCTGCTTATCTTTGCCCTGGTGGCGCTGTTGATTTGGCTGGGAGTGCGGCGCTTCGCCCCCCAGCTTGAATGGAGCCTGGTGCGCCAGCGTCCTATCCTTTGGGCGGTGGTACTGTTTGTCTACCCCGTGCTTTCGGTTTATCCCCAGGGATTGCTCTACCGCGCCTTCTTCTTTGAGCGTTATGCGGCGCTTTTTCCCGAACGCTGGGGGATGATTATAGCCAGCGCCGCCGCCTTCGCCTTTCTGCACATCGTCTTCCGCAACCGCCTGGCCGTGGCGCTTACCTTCGCCGGCGGTCTGCTCTTCGCCTTCCGCTACGCCGAGACCGGGTCTCTGTTTACCTCCAGCGTCGAGCACGCGCTGTACGGCTGTTGGATGTTCACGGTCGGCCTGGGAGAGTTCTTCTACCACGGAACCATTGCCGACGTGAGCAGGGCGCTGCGGCGGCCATCGGCCACTAAAAATTAACGCAGATTCTTGTTGAATCATAGGACGCGTCGTACTATAGTACGTTTCGTACAATGAATCAGATTTCCAGCCTCGAATTTGCTCTGATCGGATTGCTCCAGCAGCGGCCGCAATCCGGCTACGACCTGCGCAAGACCTTTGCCACCACGGCCATGCGCCACTATAGCGACAGCCCAGGCTCGATCTATCCGGCACTGCGCCGGCTGGAAGCGCGTGGCTGGATCGCAGCCCAAGACCCCACCCAGCCCGCGGACTCGCGCCGGCGGCGTGTCTTCCGGCTTACCACGGCAGGAAAGGAAGCACTGGTGGCGCGGATCTCGCTGCCGGTGACACGGGAAGACGTCATCTGGCAGGGTCCCGAGTTGATGTTGCGCTTCGCCTTTATGGACGGCAACGTGCCCCGCGCCACGGCCCTCCGTTTTCTTGAAGATTTTGAGCGGGAATTGGGCAGCTACGTTGAGGAACTGCGCGGCCAATTGGAGCAGATGCGTGCCTCGTTTCCCATCCACACCGGCGTTCTGGCCTTTCAATCGGGGATTGAGGGGATGGAAGCCCAACTCGACTGGGCGCGGCGAGCCCGCGCTTTGCTCGGCGAAGCTGGCGCCGCGCCACCCATGCAGTGTTAACCGCGGATGAAAGAAAGGATACCGATGAACGTGAAGAGATTTGCAGCCTTATTGGTTCTCTCTGCTGGCGTGGAGTTGCTGGCCGGTCAGAGCCTGGCTCCCAACCCCTTGCAGCGCCAGTATCGCGAAGGCCAGACGCTGGTCTATCGCATGAACGGCATCAACGAGTCGTGGCATTACACGATTCAAGCCGACGGCGTCGTCAAGAAAGACGCTTCCGGAGCCTACTTTGAGGAGTATCGCTGGTCGAAGATGGAGAGCGGCGGACAGCCCATGCCGCTGTCGCCGCAGACCGCGGAGTTCCGTCAGCGCCTCTCGCTCGACCCCAACCAGAACCCATCGATTCCCGACTTCACCAAGGTGGACCCCAAGCTCATTGGGCCTATCGCCGACTTCATGACCTTTTATTCCGATCTGTGGCTGGCCATCAAGACCGGGCAACTGACCAAGCCCGGAGATCATTTCTATGTTCCCAACGGCATGCCGAATTCCTGGGCAGATGGGACGTATGTACTGGTGGGGCAGAGCGCCATCGACTTCGACCTGACGCTGAAGAGCATCGACAAAGCCAGCCAGACCGCAGTGCTGGTGGTGCGCCACGTGCCGCCGGCGAAGTCCACCATCCAGTTGCCGGCTGCGTGGATGCAAACGCCAGTCGGCGAAAAGCCGAATAACTGGGTCGGCGTGAGCAAAGGCCAGGACGGCAAATTCACTGCCGCAGTGGGCGAAGAGACGTTTACCGTCGAGATCAAACTCAGCCTCGCTGACGGCAAGATTCTCAGCGCCACCATGGATAACCCGGTCAAGACCATCGAACGCATCTGCGAGGACCAGGCTCTGACCAAGTGCTCCGAACCCAAGCCCCACGTGATCCTGCGCAAGATCGATATTTCCCTGGTGCAGTAGCCGGCGGGATCGGTGCAAACAAACAACACGGGCGCGACCGAAGCCGCGCCCTTGCTGTTGCTGAAATGGCTGGGTCTAGAACTTGACCGAGGCGGCGCGCGGGGAGACACCGCTGAGTTCGGCGGCGCGGGTCTCAGCGTAGGCGGCGGCGCCCAGCAGGGCGGCGCGGCTCTCGAGGATGATGCGCACCGGCATATTGACGAGCAACTGGCTGAGCCGGCCCTTGTCGGTGAAGGCCTTCATGAAGGTCCCGTCCTTGAGCTTGGAGAGGATGCGGGGAGCGATGCCGCCGCCCACATAAAGTCCGCCCACGCTGAGCAGCTTGAGGGCCAGGTTGCCGGCCTCGGAGCCGTAGACGGAGACGAACATATCCAGGGTCTTCTCGCAGATTTCGCTCTTCTCGGCCAGGGCCAGCTCGGTGATGACGGCGTTGGGATCTTCATGAGTCATGCGCTCGGCCAGCCAGGCGGGTTCATCGACGCCGCGCACCTCGCGCAGGAACTCGTAGATGTTGGTCATGCCCATGCCGCTGACGACGCGCTCGTAGCTGATGCGGCCGTTGTACTTCTGCTGCAGAAAGCGCAACAGGTCGATCTCGTCTTCATTGCGCGGGGCAAAGTCGGCGTGGCCGCCTTCGCTGGGATAGGGAGTGTGCGAATGGCCATTCCAAATCAAGAGGCCTTCGCCCAGGCCGGTGCCGGCGGCGATCAGGGCGCGATTGCCGATCTGGCTGGGGTCGCCCTCGCTGAGGGTCAAAATCTGGTCGTGAGAGAGTTCGGCGACGCCGTAGCCATTGGCTTCCAGATCGTTGATCAAGAAGACATGGTCGATGCCCAGAGCTACGGAGAGCTCGCGGCTATCCAGGGTCCAGGGCAGGTTGGTCAGCCGCAGGCGGCCGTCGCGCACCGGTCCGGGCACGCCAAAGCAGGCGGCGGATACCTTGTCGCTGCCTAGAAACTCCTTGACGATCGCTTCCAGCCCGGTGTAGTCCTTGGCCGGGAAGCGCTGATCGCGCGCATATGCCAGTTTACCGTCAGAAAAATCGTACAGCGCCAAGTGAACTTTGGTGCCGCCTACGTCGCCCGC
The DNA here is from genome assembly GCA_964493705.1 of uncultured Occallatibacter sp. Lineage (GTDB taxonomy): Bacteria > Acidobacteriota > Terriglobia > Terriglobales > Acidobacteriaceae > Telmatobacter. The sequence continues at coordinate 34,895 of CAZBPD010000012.1, read as the reverse complement.
CAGAATCATCTTTCTCTCTCCAAAACGCCACCGGCTTCTCCGTTCGTGGGCGGTAGAAGTGCGGCGGCTGCCTTATCCAGGATCAAAGTGAGTATACCGCTTGCGGGCCATATCAGTTGACTGGGCAGGCGCTCCGGGTCGCGGGGACCGAGGAAAACCTCCTTCAACATTGCCGCCTTTTCTGCTCCGCCGATCATAAAAAAGACCGAACTGGCGTGGTTGATCACCGGCCAGGTGAGGGTAATGCGCCAGGTATTCTTCTGCGGTACATGGTTGGCCACAGCCAGACGGCCCAGTTCGTGAATCGCCGCGGTGTGCGGGAAGAGCGAAGCGGTATGGCCATCGTCGCCCATGCCCAGCGCCACCAGATCGAAGCGCGGCATCTCGGCGCCCTCCAGGCGGAAGCTGTTGCGCAGCTCCGACTCGTAACGGGCCGCCGCGGCCTCCGGGTCAAGTTCGCCCTCGATGCGATGAAGCTGGCTGGAATCGATCGGAACCTTCTCGAGCAGGGCTTCGCGGGTCATGCGATAGTTGCTCTCGGCGTGATCTGGGGAGACATTGCGTTCGTCCACCCAATAGAGCTCCAGGCTCTCCCAGGGGACGCGGGCGCGCCAGGGCTGGTGGGAGTCGGCGAGCAACTCGAAGGCCGCGCGGGGCGTCGAGCCGCCGCTGATGGCGATGCGCGCACGGCCACGGTCGGCCACCGCCTCTTCGATCATCTCGGCAAAATACTGCGCAGATCGGCGCGCCAACGCCGCGGCGTCCGGCTCTACGTAATATTTGATGCTGAGCTTCCTGGGCATCGCCTTCGGGGCCTCGTACCTCTACTCTACTTGTCCCAGTGCGCGCGGTGCATCGTTTGTCGATGAAAAGAGCAGAAAACCGTGCCGAATCGATCCGCCAGTCCAGGGCTGGAGGCGGATTTTCCCGATCGACAAAAAGACCGGCGCATGGCCGGTCTTTTTGCTTGCGGAGGATGCACCCCGGACTAGGTAGTGGAGCGAGGACGAACGGCAATCACGGTTGCGGGAATGACCGAAGGGCCGCTCGGCGGGTTGGCGCAACCCTGATCGCTGCTGGCGCAGGCCGGCAGGTTGGGCGTGATCTGCTGCTTGTCAACGGGTGTGGCGCCGGTGAGGTCGAGGTAGTGGATCTTGTTGTCGCCCGCGGTGGAGACAAAGAAGAGTTTGTTGTCGGGGCTGAAAGCGCCGGCAACCGGTCCGGTGATGGTTGCCGGGGTGCTGTCGGTCAAGGTCAGATAGCAGAGCGCCCCCGTTCCGCCGGACGCCAATGTGCAATGACCACCGCTGGGAAGGGTGGTTGCGTCGGGTAGGTAGTAAGGGAGTGGGGCGCCGGCCGTATCTCCCGAATAAGTCAAGAAGGCCAGGCTGGAGGAGGGCGAAACCACAATCTGATTCAGATTGGTGGCGCTGTCCACGGTTACCTGGCTGACCGGCAGCGTGGCCGCCAGCTTGCCCTTGGTCGTAAGCAGGTTGAGCGTATCGCCTGCATGCGGCTCCGTTTCAGGCTGGCTGTTCGCCGCTTTATTTGCCGCGGATTCCGTCCAGGGACAAGCGGTTGCCGGAATCGAAACCGAGATGTCGGAGATCGAAATCGTGCTTCCCGCTAGTGACGCGCCCAGGATGTGGTTGCCGTCGGTGGTGGCCGCCAGCAGGCTGGTCGGCGCGGTCACCGCATCCGCTTGCGGATAGTAGGCAGAAAGGATGCTGTTCACCGTCGTTCCATTCGCCAGAATGCCGCCCACGGTCCCGGTGGGGCACCAGGTATGAGAAACCGTCGATGCGCCGCTGAAGTAGGCGCCCACGCTGGGCACCGTAATCGCCAGGCTCTGACCGCCGTTGGCGCTGTGCGAACAGGTGACGGAACCGGTGCAGGGCTGTGTGAAGGTAGACCAACCGGTGTTGGCGTTGTACACATACACGGCGTCCGTGTGGTTGCCGCCCAGTGCCGCGCTATCGGTGACGTAGAGCGTCTTGGCGTCGGGCGTCCAGGCGGCCGCCGCGCCCATGCCGCCGAAGCTGGCGATGACGCCGCCGCTGGTCGAGTAGAGATACAAGAACTGGCGCACTGGATCGTTGATCAGGATCTGCGAGTTGTCCGGCGCTACCGCCAGCACCACTCCGGGAACCGAGGTGTCCTGCTTGGAGAGGGAATTGGTCAAAGCGGTATAAACCATCAACTCGTGCGAGGAGCCAAAGTAGAGGTTGTTGCCGCCCTTGTCCATCACCGCCGAGTTAGGGACATAGGGCATGCGCACCGAGGTGCCCACCGTGCCGGTCAGCAACTCGATGGGCACGAAGTATTGCGACTGGCCGGGCGCGGCGAACCAGAGATACTGGCTGGCGGTGCCGGGGGTGGTGATCTGCACCGGGTTGCTGGTGATCGCCAGTCCCGTCCCTGACTGGCCGAGGATATTGATCGGCGCCGAGTTGCAACTGGGCGGCTGGCAGACGGCATAGATCGAAGCCACGCCGGGAAAGGCGGCGTTCACGGAGCCGCCGGTACCGGCAGTGATGTCGATCTGATCCGTCGATTGGTAGTCCAGCGATAAGCCGGTGAGGGGATTGCCCTGGGTATCGATCACGTTGGTGACCAGATTCTGCGGCGTCGCGCCCTGGTTAATCTGGCCGCTGGTGCCGCCACTCTCCAAGGTTACCGAGATCGAGGCCGGAGGGCAGGTAGTGAAGTAGCCGGCCGAGGAGGACGTACCCGCCACCGAAGCCGTGATCAGCGTGGTGCCGGGCAGATTGGCCGTGATCTGGTTGGTGGTGTTGTTGATGGTGGCCACCGACGAGGTGCCGACGAAAAAGTTCAGTGCGCCGATGGCATTCAAGCACTCCGGAACCGTAGAGGAGTTGGGGGCGCAGAGCAGGCCCTGCGGATTCGCCGGGTTTCCGGTGGCGTAGTAAGCCTGCACGTCCAGAGGGGTCTGCCACATCTGACCCTGGGAGAGGCATTGCGACGGGCCGACCAGGCTCAAGGCGGTCACCGGCGCGTGGACAAAGACCTGCACCGGATTCGAGGTCACGCCCGAGGCCGAGACCGAAATATAAGCCGAGCTGAAGGGCAGCCCATTGGTCGAAGGCAGCGGGCTAGGCGGCGTGCAAATGGTGTAATTGCCAATACCGCCGCCGGTGTTCCGGTTCCAGGTACCCGCGCATATCGCGCCCCCCGGCGAAATATCCACCAACTGATTGTTGGTGGTGGCGTAATTAAAACTAGGAACTGCGGCAGAGGTGCCCTTGCAGGTGGTCGCGCTGGGTGCGGAGATCTGCCTGGTCTGACCGAAGGCCATGGAAAGACCCCCCGTCTGCGGCGACAGCGCAATGGCGTCCACGTCGGTGATCTTCAGCCCGTACCCCAGGCCGTTGCAGTAGTTCGCACCGGGGTTGCGGGTGCAGCCGGAGATCGAAATCCCGGCAGGAATGGCCAAACTCAACAAGCAGACAAGCGTTAAAAACCGCCGCATGAATCCTCCCCGCCCCGCCGCTTCGATCTGCGGAACGGTCTCTCCACATACGTTAAAAACCTAGGTCGCGAGCGCTCTGCCCTAGCCACTTTAGCGGTCTTTCGACCGCAGATTCCGTGCAGCGATGCGGCTTTCGGCGTAAAACGCCACGGCCAACGGGGGGACAAAACGCGCTCCAAAACTCCAATGAAAAGTGTATCAGGCCCAGCGGCTCAATCCGTACTCCCGCCGCCCGGCAAGCGACGGCGGAGCCGGTCCCGCTCTATCCATAGACTTTCCCCAGCCGCCGGGGAGAGCAGAAAAATCACCGCTGGCCCGGTTTCTGGGTAGCGGCTGGCGTTGGCTCTCGCCAACGCTATTTTGCGGCGTTGCCCGCAGCCGAGGGCGCTGGCGCGGGGGCCGGCGTCAGATAGCGCTCAAACCAGCTCAGAGCCCGGTCCTGCACATCGCTGCGGTGCTCGGGGTCCACAAATCCGTGGCCCTCGTTGGGATAGACCACCAGTTGCGTGGGCACTCCCCGCGCCTTCAGGGCGTGCCAGAACTCGAAGGACTGCGGCGCCGGGCATTCCCCGTCGCGGTCGCCCACCACCACCAGCGTCGGCGTGGTGACGTTTTTGATCGCATCGATTGCCGAACTGCGCGCATAGACCGCCGGATCGTCGTAGACCGAGGCGCCAAAATAGGGCAGCATCCACTGATCGATGGAGTTTTCGCCGTAATAGGACTGCCAGTCGGAGATGCCCGCGCCGGCCACCGCTGTCTTGAAGCGCCCCGTCTGGGTGACGGCAAACATGCTCATGAATCCACCGTAGCTCCATCCGGTGAGGCCCAGGCGGTGAGGATCGACAGGGTATTGGGCCAGCACCGCATCGACGCCGGCTAAAATGTCGCGCAGATCGCCGTGGCCGAAGTCCTTGCGATTGGCCTGGGTAAAGGCCTCGCCCTGGCCAAAGCTGCCGCGGGGATTGGGTTGCAGCACAAAATATCCTCGCGCCGAGAAGGCCTGCGCGCTCAGACCGAAGCTGGTGCGCCATTGCGGGGTCGCCGCCGCCGCCGGCCCGCCATGCACAATCACAATCAGCGGGTAGGTCTTGGCCGGGTTGTATCCCTTGGGCAGCATGAGCCAGCCCTGCACGTTGAAGCCCTCGTTCTGCCAGGTCAAAGAAGTAGAACTACCCCATTCCGGCTTCAAGCCGTCGTTCCAGTGCGTGAGTTGGGTGAGTTTGCCCGCGGCGCTGCCCGCACAGGCCGGGAGCAGGCCGCCGGTGCGCACCGCGTAGACCTCCTCGGGCCGATCGAAGCTGCTGGATTTGAAGACAAACAGTTCATGGCCCCTGGCCGCGGAGAGGCTCATTTCCATGCGCCCGTCGCCCACGCCTGCGGGAAGGCTGTAAATCGGCCCTTGCACACCGGCCGAGCAGCCGCTCTTCGCCTGCAAGCGCACCAGGACCATCTGCGCACTGCCGCCGGCCAGTTCGCTGACAAAGATCTCCTCATTGCCCGCCCAGTCGATCCAGGCCGCGGAGGTAGGGCGCTGGGGAGTGAGATTCAATGCTTCGCCGCCCTCGGCCGGAAGCATCCACACATCGCCGCCGGTCGAGCCCTGATCGCTCATCAGACCACCGATGAAGGCGATCTTCTTGGCGTCCGGCGACCAGCGCGGAACGGCGATCTGCAACCCATGCAGCGCACCGGCGGTCTTTACCGGATCGAAAACCACCGCTGGCGCCGCACCCAGCGATTGCGTGTACAGCTTGGCTACCCACCAGTTGTTCTCGCCGGGCGGATCGGCGGCGATGTAGGCCAGGCCCTGAGAATCCGGACGCCAATCGAACTCGTAGACGTGCAATCGAGCCGGCGTAGCCCACTGCGGCGGGGCCTTCGTTGCATCGGTGCGGGCTATGGCGACCCGTTGAATCTCGATGCCGTCTTCGCCGATCACTCCCGCCCAGGGCTTCATGGCCGCCAGCGCCCCCGCCGGCCGCGTCGCGCCCTCGACAAAGAGGAAGGCGATGCGGCTGCCATCGGGAGCAAAAGCCGGAGCCTCGGCGTAGCCATGCAACTCGGTCAGTTGCCGCACCGTGCCAGTCAGCTTGCCAGATTGTGCTTCGGATTTCCCGTCCTGCGCGCCGTCTGCCTTTACGTCCAGGCGGAAGAGGTAAAGATCGCTCTGCTCCTCGGGGTGGGCGCAGTCGGAGAAGAAGGCCAATGCCTGGCCGTCGGGCGACCAATCCAGATCGTACTCCTGGCAATGATCTTCGCTTTTCGTCGCGGCGGTGATGCGCGCGCTTTTTTTAAGGTCGCCGATCGCGGCCAGACGAATCTCCGTGCCGTCCTTGGCCCGTTCGACCCAGGCCAGCAACTTGCCGTCGGGTGAAATCGCCACCTGGCCCACCGCGTGGCCGTGGGGCTGGAGGGCTGCGCCGCTGCTGGCCTGCACCGCTGCCTGCTCGCTGGGGCGATCCGCAATTTGCCCGTCGGCCCCTTGCGCAACCGTAAGCAGAGAAAGGAAAAGAGACCCGCCGAGCAGCAACGCTCCGGCACTGGAAACAACGGATTTGCGACCCGGCAACATAGGCAAATGCTATCAGGGAAGTGCAAGAAAGCTGGTAAGAATGCGCCGATTATTTCATTCTGAATAAACAAAAATGCTTATAATGGAGGGGTGAAGAGCAGCGAATTCAAACGCTGGCTGGCGGCCCAGGGCGCGACCTTCAAACCTACCAGGGGCGGTTCGCATTTCAGAGTGTTCTTGAACGGCAAACAGTCGATTATCCCCATGCACCACGCCGACATGGGAACAGGCTTGGTTGAAGACATCAAGAAGCAACTCGGCCTTAAGCCGAAGAAATAAGGGGAAGTATGCTCGCATACCCGGCAAAGTTCAGCAAAGATGGCAAGTTTATCAAGGTCAATTTTCCTGACATCCCCGAGGCACTTACCCAAGGGGTCGATGAGGCCGAAGCCTTGGTTATGGCCAAGGACGCTCTTGAATGCGCGTTGGAGTTTTACTTTGAGGACCGACGTCCGATTCCGAAGCCATCCGAGGCTAAGCGCGGTCAGGCGATGATTGAGTTGTCGGCGAGTTTGTCGGCGAAGGTGCTTCTACTCAATGAAATGCTCCGCCAAAAGATCAAACCTGCCGAATTAGCCAGACGCATAGGGACAACTCCGCAGGAGGTCAACCGCCTTACAAATCTGCGCCATACCTCGCGGATCGACGGAATCGCCATCGCCCTCAAGGCACTGGGAAAGACGCTCGAGTTGCGCGCGGTGTAGGTCTAGAGCGATTCCAGAATGGCTATACCCTGCAACCTTCTAGCCAGGTCGTCGCTCGCTGGGGCTTGCGCCGACTTGAATGCATGGTTTCTGGGTACTCCAATTCTGGAATCGCTCTAGGATGGCTTGCGCGCTGCGGCCTGGGCAACCAGCTTTTTCAACTTGCCCTCGATGTCGGCGTCGCCCACGTGCTGATCTTCAAGCACCCCATCGGCATCGATGGTGAAGGTGGCGGGAATGCCCGTCACCCCGAACTGCCTGGAGAGCAGGCCGGTAAAGCCTCCATCGCGATATTGCAGCCAGGTCATGCCGTTCTTGGCGACGAATTCCTTCCACTTGGCGTCCTCATCGTCGAGGCTGACGCTGAGCACCACCAGGGGCTGTCCGTCGAACTTTTTGACGATCTTGCTGATGTGCGGCAGCGCTTCTCGACAGGGACCGCACCAGGTAGCCCAGAAATCGATCAGCACCACCTTGCCGGCCAAGCCGTCCATGGAGACGCGCTGGCCATCGAGGGTGGTGACAGTAAATGCCGGCGCCATGCGCGCCCGCGCCAGATCGATCCGCTCCACAAAGCGCTGGGCGCGAGGATGCAGGTCCGGGCTTTTGCGGTCCCGATCGAGGAAGGTTTGAAACTCGGCGCGCGCTGCGTCGTCTTGCTGCATGTTGGCCAGCGCGATTCCCAAATAGTAATGGATCGAGCTCTGTTTGGGGTCAAGTTGCAGCGCGGTCTTGAACTCCGCGACGCAATCGGCCAAGCCGCTGCTGTTCTTCTTGGAGCGAATAGCGGGTTCCAAGAGGGAGCGGCCCAGCATGTAGTGAATGACGGCTCTTTCAGCGTCGCTCTGGGCCGCGGGCAGCCACTCGCGGGCAACATCGGCCGCGGCCTTGAAGTCGCCCGATTGGAAGGCCAAACGGTAGGCGTGGTTCAGACACTCAAAACACTTGCCTCCGTCCTGCTTGTTGGCTTTGCGATAGTCGCCTATGGCGGAGTCGTAGGCCCGGCGCCGCTCCCAGTCAAGCGCCGAAGCGTAGGTCTTGCGCGCCTTGGGATCGGTGGGATCGCCGGGCTTGGGCGCGTCGCCGGGCTTAAAATCGCCTTGCGCCATAGCGCCAAAACCAAGGGAAAGAGCGATGAGGGAGAAAAAGAAAGTGCGCAGAATCAATCGATAGGACATACGGCATCTCCTTCGGAAAAGGACCGGACAGCCGGAGGAAAACGGGATTAAAAGACAGAATCGAAGAAACGCAGATCAAGAGCCGGTCTTGCGTTCTTCGATGAGCACCTCGTCGAGCAGTCCGCGCAAGCTGGCGGCGCGGGCGCGGCCCTGGCGCAGGTTGCCGGATTTGGGTTTGCCCTCGGCCTGAGTCAATTCGTCGGCCAGGTTGAGGGCGGCCAGCACGGCCACGCGCAGCGAATCCACGGTACGGCCATGGGTGGCCACGGCGCGCATCTTGGCGTCGACCCGCTCGGCCAGCTTGCGGATGTGCGGCGCGTTCTGGCCGGAAAGGTGGTAGACCTGATCGTAGATATTGACGGTTACAAAGCCGGTGCGGGGTTCTTCCTGAGCCAAGCGGGGCCTCACAGTTCCAGAGCATCCAATTGGGAGAGCAGGCGCTCGACGCGCTGCCTTACCTGATCGCGTTCGGTTCGCAGGGTATGAATCTCCGCCTGCAGGCGATCGACCTGCGGCGTCTGCTCGAGCAGTTGGGCATCGAGCGCGGCGACACGGGCCTCGGCTGCGTCGGCGCGAACTTCGGCGTCGGCGCGCGCCAGACGCTCGCGCTTGACCAGATTGACGGCGCGCAGAATCCGTTCTTCCAGAGCCGTGAACTCATCCGAACTGAGAACCAGAACATCCGACGTCTTCTCGTCCGCAGGCTCGACCGTTTGCGGCTCGAAAGCTTCTTCGGGCTCTTCCATTTCGGCTTCCTCGGGATCGAGGCTCTCCGGCTCCTCATGCTCCTGAGGTTCGGGCTCCCCCGGCTCCGCAGAAGGGATGGATTGCTTGCGTTCCTGCTCGGCGGCCGTTGGCTCCTCTTGCGGCTCGGTATCCCATAACGATTGCGACATCACGACTGCCTCCAGCAACACGTTTCGAGCCAGTATATCCTGCTTGCCGCTGGCGCGTTTTCAACCGCGTAATCGCGCTCCGGTTTTGGCGACGGCCTCGACGACCTGCACCTGGAAGCTCTGCAGTTCCTCTTCGCGCAGGGTGCGGTCGGCGGCCTGGAAGGTCGCGCCCAACAGCAGTGCGTACTCGCCGGCGCCCAGCTTGGCGTCGTGGAAGACCTCCCGCACCCTCCACTCGACCAGCTCGGGAATCTGCAGGGCGGCCAACGCATGGTCGACGGTCTCCCAGACGATGCTCTTGTCCAGAACCAGGGAGAAATCGCGGCGCACCGGCTGAAAACGCGAGATCTCGCGGCAGGCTGGCTTGCGCAGCGGCAGCTTGTAGAGGCGGTCGAGGTAGATTTCGCCCACCAATACAGGCTCCTTGAGCTTGCGCGCCGCCGCTTCTTTGGGATGCAACTGGCCGAACCAGCCCACCGTTGCGCCCTCGGCAACAATGCGCGCGGCGCGGTAAGGGTGCAGCCACGCAGGCGTGATTCCCGCTTCAGCAGGAAAGCGGTCAAAATAAACTGCCCGCGTCTGAAAGCGCGCCAAAAGCTGCTCGACGACGCCCTTCACGTCGTGAAATTCGATGGACCGGGCCGCGGAGAGAGGAGATTCCTCGGCCATGCTGCCCACGGCTGCGAAGCTGAGCGCGGGGTGCTCCTCGACCTTTTCCGTGCTGCCGCTGAAGACCGTGCCCACTTCAAACAAGCGCACATCGCTCACATCGCGGTGCAGATTGCCGGCCACCATCCCCAGCATTCCCGGAACCAGCGAAGGGCGCAGCACACCCGCTTCTTCACTGAGGGGATTGCCCAGAGGGACCGAGAGCCCCGGCTGCGGTGCGGTCATGGCCGCCTCGGCCGCCGAACAGAAGGTGCTGGCGATGGCCTCGTGGAAGCCGGCCGCCAGCAGTACACGGCGAACAGAGGCTTCGGCCTCGGCCCAGGGCAGCGCCTTGACCCCCTCGCCGAAGGCCGGCAGGGTGTTGGCGAAGCGGTTGTAGCCGTAAACCCGCGCCACCTCTTCGATCAGGTCGATCTCGCGCTCCAGATCGAGACGCCAACTGGGCAGGGTGACCAGCCAGCTTGGTTCCGCGCCCACCGCCCGCACGATCGATGCCGCGCCGGCCAACTTGCAACCGAGCGCCAGCAGGACCGTTTCGACCGTCTGGGCGTCGATTCCGTTCTTGTCGATGGTGGCGCCCAGAATGCGATGGACTTCGCTCAGCGCCAACGCCACTGGGGCGCGATGGGCTGTCTTGGCGGCCAGCGCGGGAACCTGCACATCGACGAGTTCACCCTCGATATAACCGCCGTTGGCCAGCAGGATGGCGCAAACCAGATCCGAAGCCAGAGGGCAGGCGTTGAAGTCCGCGCCACGCTCGAAGCGATGGCTGGCGTCGGTGTGCAGACCGTGGCGGCGGGCGGTGCGGCGCACCGCGACCGGATCGAACCAGGCCGCCTCGACGAGCACGTTCGTTGTCTCGGGAGTGATCATCGTATCCCAGCCGCCCATCACGCCGGCCAGACCCAATGCCTTGACGTGGTCGGCTACGATCAGGTCTTCGGGGTCGAGGGTGCGCTCGACGCCGTCCAGCGTCTTGAGCTTCTCGCCTTTCTTGGCGCGGCGGACGATAATGCCGCCCTCGATCTTGTCCAGATCGAAGGCGTGAGTGGGCTGACCCATTGCCAGCCATGCGTAGTTGCTGGCGTCGACGGCGTTCAAAATCTGCTTCTGTTCAAGCAGGCCGAAGTAAGTGGAAACTTCGGCGCCAGGGAACCAATCGCGCGAGCTGCCGATGGCTATATTGCGCAGCACCCGGGCGGTGAAGCGGCCACAGGCGTCCTGGGCCTCGATCTGCACCGGGTAGTCCTTGCCGGACGGGCGAGCTTTTGGGAGTAGGTAGGCCAGTGGAGGCAGCGCCAGCCCATAGATCGCCGCCGCCTCGCGGGCCACGCCGTAGTGGTTCATGGCGTCGACGCGGTTGGTGGTGATGTCCATCTCGTAGAGCGAACCGTTGCCGGCGCCGAGATCGAAGATGCCCTCGACGGCAATGCCGCGCAGGGTCAGATCTTCGGCAAGTTGAACATCATCCACCGGCAAGCCCGGCAGGTACTCTCTCAGCCACTTTGTCAGAATCTTCATTGGAATTCCTGGAATTTTTCTTCTTGAGCGAAGTTGCGTTTTCGCCGGTTTGGATGCGCTTGGCGCAAAATTGCAAGTTCGCAGGTTTGCGGGTTCGGTCAATTGCGTAATGTTTTGCGGATCAAGGAGTGAGAACGCCCAGTTGTCCATTGATCAATTTGGCGGTGTCCACGCTCATCTCCAACATCCTCCCCGCCGCTTCCGCCTCGATAAAACCCATGTCACAGGCCAGTTCGGTCTGCGTTTGCAACTCATACAATGAACCACGCGCCGAGCCTAATGATTTGCGAAAATCGGCATCGGTCAACTTGCCGTGGCCTTCGGCAATATGGCTGGCTACGGCTACCGCCGACCTTCGTATTTGCATTCTCAACCCGAAGGTCTCAGTGCGGGGAAACTCCTCGGTCCGCGCATACACCTCGCGGGCTAACTCCATCGCCTTCTGCCAAACCACAAGGTCGCGATAATAACGGGTTCTGGGCATCTCTCATCCTCCCAGCCACTAACCTGCTAACTCGCATACGACGCCTAAGCGTCGCCAACTCGCGGTTCTTATTCTAACCCTGCTTCTGCTTCCTACAAAAACTGATTGAGAAAGCGCATATCTCCAGCGTAAAACTGGCCTATCTCCGAGACCCCGTACTTCATCATGGCGATACGCTCGACGCCCATGCCGAAGGCGAATCCGGAGATCTTCTTGGAATCGTAGCCGGGCTGTTTCTCGGCGGCGAAGGCGAAAACCGCGGGGTCGACCATGCCGCAGCCCAGCAACTCGATCCAGCCCGAGTTTTTGCATTTGCGGCAGCCCTTGCCGCCGCAAAAGATGCAACTGATCTGCACGTCGGCGCTCGGCTCGGTGAAGGGGAAAAACGATGGGAAGAAGCGCGTCTTCACCGAACAGCCGAACAGCGCCTTCATGGCGTGGTCCAGCGTGCCCTTCAAGTCGCTGAAGGTGATGTTGGTGTCCACGCACAGCCCCTCGACCTGATGGAAGATGGGCGAGTGGGTAGCGTCGGCGGCGTCGTTGCGGTGGACCTTGCCGGGAATCACAATCCGCACCGGCGGCGCTTGCGCCTCCATGGTGCGCATTTGCACCGGCGAGGTGTGCGTCCGCAGCAAGAGGCGGTCGCGCTGCGCGCGTTTTTCCTGATTGGCCACCACCAGCGTGTCTTGGGTGTCGCGCGCCGGATGGCCGGGAGGGAAGTTCATGCACTCGAAGTTGTAGTAGTCGGTCTCGACCTCCGGCCCCACGCCCACCGAGTAGCCCAGCGCCGCAAAGACGCCGACAATCTCGTTGAGCGTCTTGGTGATGGGGTGCTCGGCGCCGGTCAAGCGGCGGCTGCCGGGCAGGCTGATGTCGATGGCCTCGGCGGCCAGAGCGGCGTCACTGGGACCGGCTCCGGCGGCTTGATCGAGCAGGCCCTCCACCAGCGCCTTGAGGGCGTTGAAGCGCTGGCCGAGCAGCTTTTTGGCCTCGGCGGGCGCGGCCTTCAGCCAGCGGCCGGAGACCTCGTTGAGCAGGCCCTGTTTGCGGCCCAGCCATTGCAGACGAAAAGCCTCGACCGCCGCTTCGGTGTCTACCGCTGCCGCCGCAGAGCGCGCCTGGGCTTCCAGTTGGGCGAAGGCCCGGTCCAGCGCGGCCTCGTCAAATGCCGTCAGATTGAGAATCGCTTCGTTGTCCATGTACACCTTACAGAATATCGCACCGTTTTGTGCGCTTCGGGATGGAAGGCGTTTCCCTATCCAGCTGCGAGGGCCGATTGCGCGGAAATGCAGATGCCGCGCAGAGAATCCAGTGCGGAAAAATCCCGGGGATTTCCAAAGAATACAGGGATCGGGCTGCAATCGAGGGAACCTGCGGTTTTTTGTTCCCGTAAACAGTTTCAGGCCGATTTGCGTTTTGCGGCCGGAGCTTCCGTGAGAACAGTTCCATCTGGGTCAACCAGCGTTCATGAGTACATGGGCCGATGCTTACGGATGGCCATTCCCGTTTCCCGGCAGTCCTAGCTCTTGTCGTTATCAATCAAAAATTCTATGTACTGGAGAGTGAATCATGACAGATCGTTCCCAACGAATGGCCGCGCGGGTCTACGCGGTGACCAATCTTCTCACACTGGCTCTGATGATGTATGCCTTCCCGCACTGGTTTGCGTCGTATCTGATCTGGACCAACCAGGCGGAGACGGCCCGCAATATTCTGGCGCATGAAAGCGTCTTTCATTACTTCATGACCTTTGAACTCGTGTACGGCATAGGCAGCCTAGCCATGCTCACCGCGCTTTACGTTGTACTTCGGCCTGTCAGCCGCGGCCTGGCATTGTTTGCCGCGCTCGGCAACCTGATCTGGGCCTTTATGTGGCTGCTGTGGATCGCCCAACAACTTTTCGGCCTGCGCATTATGCACGCCGCCGGAGCCCTGCAGAAGATGGACCCGCAACAGTTGCAGGCTTTGGCCGGACTACAGCTTTCCTCGGGCTGGGACCTCTATTACATCGGTCTGGCGTTTCTCGGCGTTTCATCGGCTCTCTTCTGCTATCTCTTCCTCCGCTCCCGCTACATCCCACGCGTTCTGTCCGGCCTGGGCGTTGTGGCGTCGCTCTTCGAGGGGGTTTGCGGCGGTGTTTACCTCCTCTATCCCGGTTTCGGAAACGTTGTTTCCGTCAACTATTATGAGATGCCGTCTATGTTTTTCGGCCTCGGGCTGTGCGCCTGGATCCTGATCAAAGGGCTGAAACTGCCGGAGACCTCAAGCATCGCCGCGTCCGCAAACTGATCCGCAGTTCGCCTTTATGAACGCTGCAGGGATGCAGGCTGAAACGGTGTCTGCATCTTCTGTAGTACTCTTTTGAACATGAAAAAGGCTCTTTTCGCCGCGATTTTTGCACTCTCTTTTGTTGCCGTTCCGCTTTCACCCGCCGCCCGCGCCCAAACCACTGTTCTTCCGCAGCACGAGGGCTTCGTCGACGCCCACGGTGTGCTGATCTATTACCTGGATATCGGCCAGGGCGATCCGCTGGTGATTCTGCACGGCGGACCCGGCGCCAGCCACGACTACTTTCTACCCCACCTGCTGCCCCTGGCCCGCACTCATCGGCTAATTTTTATCGACGAGCGCGGCTCGGGCCGCTCGCAGCGCCTGCAAGACGTGAGCCGCTACACCGTCGAAGAGGATGTCGAAGATGTGGAAGCCGTGCGCGTGGCCCTGCACCTGGGCAAGATCTCGCTGCTCGGCCACAGTTGCGGCGGCGTGCTGGCTGAGGCCTACGCCCTGAAATACCAGCAGAACCTCAGCCACCTGATCCTCAACAGTACCTTCGCCTCGACCAAGGAGATGAACGCCGTGCTGGCCCGCGAGAAGGCGCAGATGCCTCCGGCCAAACTGGCGCGGCTCAACGAACTGGAGCAGGCCGGCCTCTTTGGCAAGGGCGAACTTTGGGAGCGGGGCCGCTATCCAGCCGAATATGAGTCGCTGGCCTGGGGCACGGGCTATTTCCCCTTCCTCTACGGAGCGCGCCCCGACTCGAACTACGACCCCTCGGCCGGCAACGCCCCCACCAACTGGGAGCTCTACCGCGCCATGTGGGGTGAGCACGGCGAGTTCGTCATCGACGGGAACCTGAAATCGGTCGAATATGTGGACCGGCTGCCTTTGATCAAGGTTCCAACGCTGATCGTAGTGGGCGATCACGACGAGTGCGACCCCAGCCTGAGCAAGGAGATGCACGAGAAGATCGCCGGCTCGAAACTCGTCGTCCTGCCCAACAGCGGCCACATGAACTTCGTCGACCAGCCCGAGTTGTGGCACAAGGCAGTGGGCGAGTTTCTGGCAAAATAAAAGCAATTCAAACACAAAACGGCCCGGAATCCAGTGGATTCCGGGCCGTTTGAACTTTGAGAATCAATTAATCCGAATCACCCGAAGTGCCCGGCTTGCCGGCCAAATCCTTGATCAAAATTCCCGCAAACAAGAGGAGAGGAATCCCCAAATTTGACTTTCCTGTAACAGACAAGAAAATCCCCACAGCAGCCCCGACGATCGAGGAAACCAAGACTACCCAGGCACGGATAGATTCGTTTCCAATTCTCTTGATCTGGCGTAAATGTTTTCTTTCGTTTTCATGATCCCGATGTTCCAGGGTCGCCTTATATCCTTCAAGTTTCTTCTCTTCCGCATGGCGATCCGTTTCAGCAATAATTCTAGCTGTCTCAGGATCGGGTCCAAAACTGGTTCTCGTCTCTATCAATTCCATCAAAATCCGTGCAGCTTGGGGAGGCAGTGCAAGCTCACCTCTGAGTCGATCATTCTCAACGTGAGCGGACACCTGAGCCGTTTGCCCTTCGATACTGGAAGTATTGCCAAGATGTGGACTTAGACCTTCCCCCTCTTGCATCATCGGGAAGCACTCCTGCGTGAGAACTTCGCTAAACGCTGCCTCATGCGATCCGTCCATTCGGCATAGACTTCTCTTGCAGGCACTCTCACAACAATAAATTCATCCATCCCAATACGCTTGATTCGAGCAAACGTCTCCGGCTCCGTGCTGCGAATCCCTTCTGCCTTCTTGACAGCCTCAGGAAGCGTGAAACGATCCGCCGTTTCCGTCTCAAGATCGAAATTGTCGTAGTCGAGCATGGCGGAATTCATGGGACTCCCTCGCTATCACTGTAGACGTTTGAACTCGAACGTGGTCGCAAAAAGAAAGGCTTTGTGGACTCTGTTTACCGCTTTGACCACAAAAAGTCAACCCGGAACCACGTAGAAGACGTGGATTCCGGGCCGTTTAAGGTGCTGCGAGATGCTGTTTAGATTGCGGCTTTGGCGGCGGCCAGGGCGGCGTTGGACTTGGCCACCAGGGCGGTGAAGCCGGCGGCGTCTTGAATGGCGATGTCGGAGAGGATCTTGCGATCCAGCTCGATGCCCGCCTTCTTGAGGCCGTTGATGAACTGCGAGTAGCTGGTGTTGTTCAGCTTGCAGGCGGCCGAGATGCGCACGATCCACAGCGAGCGGAACTGGCGCTTCTTCTGCTTGCGGCCGGTGTAGGCGAACTTCAGGCCGCGCTCGACGGCTTCCTGGGCTGCCTGGTAGAGCTTGGACTTCGTAAGGAAGTATCCACTCGCCCTCTTGAGAATCTTTTTGCGGCGGTCACTCCGCTTGGTACTGCGCTTTACGCGGGGCATGGTTGTTTCTCCATTTTGCGTTTGTCTGTTCTGCGGCTGGAGGCAGGAGGCGCTCGCCCCAAGGGGTGGCGCGGTAAACCTCTTCACTCGCTATTGCAAGCCTTGATCTCTCTCATTCTCTGGCTGGATTCCATAGAAATCCCGTCCAGAGAACCAGGGGGCCAGCGCAACGCGTTCGCTGAAGCCCGGAAGCACGACCTCCTGGCGGAGGCAGCACAGCGATCAGGCGTAGGGAATCATGCGCGCTACCTTGGCGTAATCGCCATCGGAAACCAGCAGGGTCCGGCCCAGCTTCCGCTTTACCTTCGGCGATTTCGACGTCAGGATGTGTCGCGTCTTCGTCTGGCCCCGCTTGATTTTGCCGGTTCCAGTCTTGCTGAAGCGCTTCTTCGCGCCCGTATGGGTTTTCAACTTGGGCATTTTTCTTCTCGTCGTCGCGCCAGACCTCGATGGCCCAGCCGCGCTGGCCGTCAGACAGGGGTCTCCCTGCCCGCTCGGCGCTTCAACCAGTATACAGCAAATGAAGCAGGGGTCAGGGGGTAGGGACTCAGGGACCGAGGGACTAAGGGACTGAGAACTGGGAACTGGAAACTGAGAACTGTGCTTGATGCGCAATGCACTTCCCGAAGTGCACATTGGTTCCGTTTTGGATCGCGGGCTGCCTCTTCAATCATCATTTGCGGGTTTTGTCGCGTTCTTTGCTTGTTCATCGCACTCGAAAAGGACTATTTTTGTCCCGATGGCTGTCCTTTCTGTCGATCTCGCCTACCGCCGCTGGTCCGATCTGGGCATCGTTGTGCTCGATCGCACTGTCCCGCCGCAATTAAACCCGGCGTCGCTCCCCGCGGCGCTCGACAAGGACCAGCCTCCCGCCGAGATTCGCTGCGAGACGATCGCCTGGAGCCATTCCGGCGAGGAATCCGTGTTGAACTCCGGCCCCGCGCCAACAAAGCTGGAGCGGGTCGATCCCGAAGTGCTGGCCGGGCGCCTCAACCACCTCTGCAACCTGCGCAACATCCGCATCATCCTGCTGGACGGCCCGCAGGCCTGGAAGTCGCGCCACAACGGCCTGGAACACGCGCGGGTCAGCGAGCGGCAACTGAACACCGCCGCCAAAACCGGCCTGCCGGGCATCGTCAAACCGGTCACTTACCGCGCCTTCGCCGAGTTCTGCCTGGACGTCTACGACGCCCTGGCGCGGCGCGGCTGGCACAGGCTGGACAGCCAGAGCCAGCCCGGCTCGGCCCCCGAACGGTTGTTGGTGGAGAGCTATCCGCACGCCGCCTGGAAGTCGCTGGGCATCAAGCCGCTGCCCTCCAAGCGCCGGGCGCGCATCAGCGATCTGGCCGAGGCCTTCGCGGCGCTGCGTTCGCTCCTGCCCCTCAGCGTCGACCATCCGCCCAACCACGACCAGTTGCAAGCCATCGTCGGCGGATTGCCCGGTCTGGCGCTGGACGAGCGCGACTCCTCGGGCGCGCGCATCTTCGGCCACCCGCCCCGCCGCGAAGAGGGACACTGGCGCGAGGGGTTTATTGTTCTGCCCGTTCCGCCCAATCCTTTTCCCGCCATTCGCTGGCTGCACTGAGTTTGCCGGTGGGCGGCGCCAAGGCAAGATTTAGAAACTTTGGCCTTAGCGATTGCAGGGCGCTTTACCTAAAAACCATGGCTTTTGGACAAGAAGCAAATTTTTCCGCAGTTGCCTGGATTCTGCCGTGCGCGCTGGGTTAACTACAAGGCGATTTCCGGGTTGGCGAACAATCGCTCGCTGCTGCCGAGGCAGGATTTATTGCACAAATCCACACCAAATGTTCGCGGCTCTTGGGACGCGAAGGGTGGCCAAAATCTGTCTCAAGAAGGTTAAGTTATGAGATAGTTCGGCGTCGTATCGATCAGGCCATTGCGGGATAGTGGCGTCGCTTTTCCTTCCCGGAGGGAAGGAAAGACAATAGCCCAGGGTGAAACCCTGGGGACGCATTCCCATTGAAGCCATCCGCCCCGGTGGGGCGGAGAGAAACGAGGACAGAAAGTTGGCGGCCATCCAACAACAAGCCTCCATTTTGTCCGCCCCTTCAGGGCGGAATCCTTTCGTTACGAATCCTACCCAGGGTTTCACCCTGGGCTATTCTCTGCGGCTCCCTACGGGAGCAGCCCGGCGATCCAATTCATTCGGACGCCGCCGCGCGGTGCTAGAATGTTGCGCATGAAACAAGACATGTGTGTGAAGGTCGCTATTCTTTCCGTTTGCTTAATGGGCATCGCCTGCCCAAATGCAAAGGCCCAGGCTGTCTCTCCTACCGCCGAAGCACACGTGGCCGCTGACCGGTTATGGAATTTAATCCTAGCGCATTGCGGCGACTCATATTACTTCCAATTCGACGATGGAAGTGGATTTGAACAGTATCAGGCTCCCTCGTTTCCTTTGCCAATCGCAACGAGAATATCCGAAGCGGATCGCCAGAATGGGTACACTTGGCGTGGGTGGGCCGTCGTCACAGGAAAGATATATCGGAGCTACAGTTCAAAGAATGCTCGTTGGGATGAATGGCAAGACAGCGCGAAGGATTCGCTTGGGAGTGGCGCAAACAATGTAGTCCTGTCGTGGCGTATGTGGAAGCTAAAAGGACACTGGCATTTTAGTCAAACGGATATTTTTGGCAGTGTCGATGAGGTTGATTTAGATTCTATGCCACCTAAATTTATTCATCATGGTGCCCTACTTGGGGACCAACCTCCCAAGCCCATGAGTAAAATGTCCTGCGCGGTCGTTCCGGGGACAAAGGAATTCGCACAAGCTCAGGATGCCGAGGCTCGGCGCGCAAAAGAAGCGGATAAGGAACAGCAAGCTGTAATCCCCTTAAAGCCCGAGATGCTCATCGAGGTCTCGCCAGAAGAATCACAACATCTATTGGTCATCAAAGTCCCGCCAATTTATCCGCCACTCGCCAAAGTGGGTGGCGTTCAGGGAACGGTGACTTTACATGCTGTGGTTAATAAAGACGGAAGGGTTGAGGAAGTGCGGTTGGTCGAAGGTCCGGCGATGCTTCAACAATCGGCAATCGACGCAGTTAAACGATGGGTATACAACCCCTATTTAGTGAAGGGCAGTCGAGTACGGTTTGAAACAGTGGTGGACCTAACGTTTTCCTTGAATAGCCGTTGATGAATGGTGGTGATGAGCAACCAAATTGCCATCTCCGCAGTCTCACAAAGGGTAAGATTTGAGACTCTCACAGGCTCTTGAAATACTGGGGCTTGCGCGTCTCAAGAATCGGTCTCAAGTGAGGAAACGGAATGGTGCCCCGATTTCCTAGTTCTGGTCGGTTGACCGCCTATCCGGCAATTACCATTTCATCAATACTTATTCTTAATCCATCGAGCGGCTAGGAGATCCGGCCGGGGTCGTGCTTGGTTTGATTTTTTGTGCGGGTCTACAAAATTTTGGGCAAGACCCGATAAGAGGCTGCAAATACTTGAAATTAATACTGCACCGGGGCTAAATCCCCCTTGATTTTTGCTGGGCTTATGTACGGTCTGAAGCCCGTACCCTTCAAAGCGGATCAACGATCCTCTGTTTAAAACACACCAATCAGGAAGGATGCACTACTGCTGAGAAAGGCCGCCCATAGGGGCGGCCTTTTCGATGAAGATGCAGTGTTTACTGCGCCGGTTCAACCGCCGGAGCAGGGGCAACGGGAGCCGCCGCTGGCGCCGGGCGGGGCGCAACCTGTGGCTTGGGCGCTTCGGGAGCCTTGGGCTTGGGCGCTTCCTGCTTCTTCGAGGGAGCAACGATGGCGTGCAGGATGGTGCCTTCCATGCGCGGCATGAACTCGACGATGCCGGCCTCGCCGATGTCTTGGATGAGGCGGTTGATGATGGCGTAGCCCAGTTCGCGGTGGGCCATCTGGCGGCCGCGGAAGCGCAGGCTGGCCTTGACCTTGTCGCCCTCGGTGAGGAAGCGGACGGCCTGGTTCTTCTTGGTCTGGTAGTCGTGCTCGTCGACGGTGACGGAGAACTTGACCTCTTTGACCACGATGACTTTTTGCTTCTTGCGGGCGGCGCGGTCGCTCTTTTCCTTCTCGTAGAGGAAGCGGCCGTAGTCCTGGATGCGACAGACGGGAGGGACCGCGTTGGGCGAGACCTCGACCAGATCCAGGCTGCGCTCGCGGGCGATCTTCAGCGCCTCGAAGGGCGCCAGGATGCCGAGCTGTTCGCCGTTTTCGTCGATGACGCGGATCTCGCGTGCGCGAATGCGGTCGTTGATGCGAATAAAGGACTTGGCCGTACGTTTGTCGAGTGCGATGGTGCTCCTCCAGATGTCGCCGTGTCCGCCTATAGCCTCTTCCCGGCCCGCCGCGGACAAACAGACGCACTCCGAGTATAGCATCGGGTTGAATCTACCGGATCAAGCAGTTGCAGGGGATTTTTACAACGGTTCCGGGAGGCGGCCTGTGGCGAATGGGCGCGACAGAAGATTCCGCGCGACGATAGGCTGAAATGGCGTTATTGTAGAAGCAGTCTGTAGGAGGCATTTGCCCATGGCGCTTATCATCGACGCCCCTGAAGCAGACCGTCTGGCCCGGGACTTGGCCTCTATGACCGGCGAATCGATTCCGGTTGCCGTCGTCAACGCGTTGAGCGAACGGCTGGAACGGCAAACCAGAAGCACGGATGAGGTCGAAGACAAAGAGCGCCTGGTTTCCGATTTGATGGCCATCGCTCACCATTGCGCTTCCTTGCCGGTCCTCGACGACCGCAGCGCGGACGAGATCATGGGCTGGGACGAAAATGGGCTTCCAACATGATCGTCGATTCGTCCGCAATCGTGGCCATCTTGTCAGAAGAGGAAGATACCCTACGGCTGGTCAGGGCGATCAGCAATGGTTACCCGCGGCGTCTCCCCGCATCCTGCCTTTTGGAAGCCGCGATGGTTCTGGTGCAAAAACAAGGCTTGGAGGGAATCCAATCGCTGGATCGCTTCCTCTTGCGCAGCAGGATGAAGGTACTGCCTTTCACGGAATTCCAGGCACGCTTGGCGCGCGAGGCATTTTTACGCTACGGCAAGGGACGGCATCCTGCGAAGCTCAACTTTGGCGACTGCATGAGCTATGCAGCAGCCAAAGCAACCGGCGAAGAACTGCTCTTCAAGGGCAACGACTTCGCTCAGACGGACATTGCCGTCGCGAATTACTGATCCGCAACGGCCTGGGCCGTGAGCGCGCTGTTGAAAGTCAAAGCTGCGAAAGACACCCGCAGATCCTTCGCTTCGCTCAGGAGGACAGCTCTTTATCAGGAGGACAGCTCTTTATTCAAGAGGTACTGACTTTCAAGCTCGATGGAGGCCTGAAGGGCCATGGTTGCACTCTCAGCGGCGATTCCGTTGACGCGCACCCGCAGCATCTGGTTGGCTTGGTAGCGCCCTTCCAACTCGACGGGGAGGAAGTTCTCGGACAGCGCCGCGCTGCGGTTGCGGGCGGCCAGCTCCGCCGGGGTGTGCAGGGTGATGGCCTCCAGCTCCCGGCCGATGAAACCGCTGCGATGCGCGCTGGTCTTCTCGGCGGCCAGAGCGCGCAGTTGGCTCATCCGCTCTTCCACGATCTTCGCCTTCACCGGCGCTGCCTCATGCATTGCCCAGGCGGCAGTGCCGGGGCGGGGAGAAAAGGGAAAAAGATGCAGGTAGCCGAAGGGCAGCGAGCGGATCAGCGCCAGCGTCTCCGCGAACTCAGCATCGCTCTCGCCGGGAAAGCCCACCATCACGTCCGCCCCCAGGGTTAAATCTGTTCCCGCCGCGGCCTGCAAGGCTTCGACCTTCTGCGCATAGTGCCAGGGGCGGTAGCGCCGGAACATGCGGCGCAGCACCGCGTCCGAACCCGATTGCAGGGGCAGATGGGCGTGGCGCGCCAGCCGCGGAGCGACGACCGCAGGCCCGGCGAATTCGGCGAGTACGGCCAGCAGCTCCGCGTCCCAATCCATGGGCTCGATGGAGCTGAGGCGCAGGCGGGGCAGGGTGGTTTCAGAAAAGATCGTCCTCACCAGCGCGGCCAGAGTGCGGGGGACGCCGCCGGCAGGGCGGTCAGAGATTCCAGCGCCCCAGCGGCCCAGGTTGATGCCGCTGAGGACCAATTCCCGGCCTCCGGCGGCTACGAATCCCTTCACTTGCTGCAAAACGGCGACGGCGGGCAGGCTGCGCAAGGAGCCGCGGGTCTGGGGAATGACGCAAAACGAACAGCGGTTCCCGCAGCCCTCCTGAATCTTGAGGTTGGGCCGGGTCTGCGCGCCGGGAGTGAGCTGCGCCTCTTCCAGAAAGGAGTGGGCGAAGCGGTCGTCGGCCCAGATCGGCGCCTGGCCGGCAACACCGCCCCCGGTCAGGAGCCACTCAACAGCGACGAAGCCGGGCGCCTGCATGGAGGCCTGGTTGGAGGGTGCACCGCTCTGGGCGGCCAAATCCAAAACGATCTGCGGGGCCAGCGCTTTGTGGCTGTTGCCCACCACCGCGGCCACGCCGGCCATCGCCGCCAGCTCCTGGGGAGCGCGCTGGGCGTAGCAGCCGGTGACGACGATGCGGGCGGCGGGATTGTTGCGATGGGTGCGGCGAATGAAGGCGCGGGCGGTGCGGTCGGCTTCGGCGGTGACGCTACAGGTGTTGACCACCACAACGTCGGCCTCAAGAGGCTGGCAGTCGCAGCACCCGGCGGCGCGCAGGCGATCGGCAACCGCCTCGCCATCGGCGCGAGCGGCCCGGCACCCGAAATGCTCGACATGAAACGAAGCCATGCATTCAGTGTAGGCGGAAGCGGTTTTTTCGGCGGCGCGCCGGCTGGGGAATTTGGCGTTCAGCAACCCAGAAAAATTGAAGCATCCAAGAAAAGCGATTTTCCAAAATGCTCGCTTTCCTGCGATCAGCCTTTCCGGTATACTGTGGACTGACCACTTCGCCCCGCAGGTCAGCTCGCCAACCATGAAATCTACGCACGCCAGCCGCCCTGCCGCTCCTCCCACTGTCTCCCGAGGCAGCAACCGGCATCTGGCCGGATTCGCCTACTTCACCTTCATTTGTTATCTCTCCATTGGCCTGCCGCTGGCGGTTTTGCCGCCCTTTGTGCATCTGCGCATGGGCTACAGCGCGGCGCTGGCCGGGTTGGTGATCAGTGTTCAATACATTGCCACGCTGGCCAGCCGGCCCTGGGCGGGGCGCATCAGCGACCGCTACGGCGCCAAGGTCTCAGTGCTGTGGGGAATGGGCGCCTGTTCGGTCAGCGGCGGGGTGCTGGTGCTGGCCGCCCTGGCTCATTCCTTGCCCTGGTTGAGCCTCAGCCTGCTGTTTCTGAGCCGATTGGTTCTGGGCACGGGAGAGAGCCTGGGCTCGACCGGATCGACGCTGTGGGGCATCACCAGCGCCGGCCCCGAGTTCACCGCCAAAATGATCTCCTTCAACGGCATCAGCACCTATGGGGGCATGGCCATCGGAGCGCCGCTGGGAGTGATTCTGGAGCAGCGCCTGGGCCTAAGCTCGATCGGCGTGCTTACGCTGCTGATCTGTGGCTACAGCCTCTGGCGCGCCACCCGAAAAGAGCCGGTTCCGGTGGTGCATGGCGAGCATCTGCCCTTCAGCCACGTATTGGGCCGCGTCGCCCCGCACGGTATGGGATTGGCGCTGGGCGGTGTCGGCTTTTCCGTTCTCGCCACCTTCATCACGCTCTTCTACGCCAGCCGCCACTGGGACGGAGCGGCGCTGTGCCTGACTTCCTTTGGCGCCGCCTTCATTCTGGCGCGCCTCTTCTTCATCCACGCTATCGACCGCTTTGGCGGCTACCCGGTGGGCATCGCCTGCCTGCTTATCGAGGCGGTGGGAACGATCCTGATGTGGCAATCGGTTGCGCCGTGGATGGCGCTGCTGGGCGCGGCCTTCACCGGCCTGGGCTTCTCGCTGGTCTTTCCCTCGCTGGGCGTGGAGGCGGTCAAACGGGTCACGGAAAACAACCGCGGCGCCGCTCTGGGCGTCTACACCGCCTTCGCCGACGTCTCCTTCTTTCTCACCGGACCTCTGGCCGGCGCGGTGATTGGCAAGTGGGGCTACGCCAGCGCCTTTCTCTTCTCCCTGATCGGCGTTGTCTCGGCTTTGGGCATCACGTTGGTGTTGCGAGCCTTGAGCGAAGAGGACGGCAGCAGCGCTCCGTTGCTTCCGGTGGCGGCCTCCGGCGCAGACCGGCGACAATAAGAGCGTGAAGACACTACGACTGAGGGTCGACCCCGCCCATCTTGAAACCGATGAGGCGGCGCAGGCACTGGAAAGTGCGGCGCAGATCTTGCGCTCGGGGGGCCTGGTCGCGCTGCCCACCGAAACGGTCTACGGACTGGGCGCCAACGCCCTGGACGCGGAGGCCGTCGAGCGCATCTTCGCCGCCAAGCAGCGCCCCTCCTGGGACCCCATCATTGTGCATATCGCCGACCTCGCCATGCTGGACGGGCTGGTGGAGGAGATTCCAGCAGCGGCGCGGCGGCTGATGGAAGCCTACTGGCCCGGTCCGCTGACCCTGCTCTTGCGGCGCAGTATCGCTGTGCCGGATGCGGTGACCGCCGGCCGGCCCCTGGTGGGGGTGCGCATGCCGGCCCATCCCGTTGCCCTCGAACTGATCCGCCGCGCCGGAGTTCCCGTGGCCGCGCCCAGCGCCAACACCTTCGGCCACACCAGTCCCACCACCGCGGCGCATGTGCTGGAAGACCTGGACGGACGGATCGAAGCGGTGCTGGATGCGGGGCCGACGCAACATGGGGTTGAGTCGACCGTACTCGATCCCAACCAGAGCCCCATGGTGATCTACCGCCCCGGCGCGGTGACCGCGGAGCAGATCGAGAGGACGGCGGGCGCGGTCGAGATCTACCGTCCCGCTGGCCCGTTGCTGGATTCTTCACTTAAAGGAAATTCGGAACAGGATTCAAAGACGGTAACGCAGACCCCCCGCGCGGCTCTGCCCTCGCCGGGAGTGGGTCTGCGCCACTACGCGCCCAAGGCCCGGCTGATGCTGATCGAAGGGCAATTCGAGGAGCTGGGACCGAAGCTCGCCGCCGCGGCCGCGAACTGCCCAAATGAGCGCATTGGCCTGCTGCTACCCGCGGATATGGAGGCTTCGTTTGCTCCGGCGGCGCTCTTTTCCTGGGGACGCTGGGCTGCTCCGAATGAGATGGCGCGCGATTTATATGCCGGGCTGCGAGCGCTCGACGCCGCCGGCTGCACGGTGATTCTGGCCCCGCTGCCCACAGCCGCCGGGATTGGCGCGGCTCTGCGCGACCGCCTGCACAAGGCCGCGTACAACGGAGAGATCAGGGATTAGAACGATTCCATGATGGTTATACCCTGCAACCTTCGTGCCGGGTCATCACTCGGCGAGGTTCACGCCGGCTTGAATGCATGGTTTCCTGGAAACACCCATTCTGCAATCGCTGCAGTTCCCATTTCTTGGGGGAAACCCTTCCGGCCTGCTCGCGCTTTCCCTGAATCGACCGGGAGTTCAGGGTTTCGCGGCAGTTACTTTTCGATGTTAATGGTGTCCTGAACCATGCTGTCCTGGGTGGTAACCACCTTGGAGTTGGCTTCGAAGGCGCGCTGGGCCACAATCAGATCGGCGAATTCTGAGGAGATATTCACATTGGAACCCTCCAACGCAGCATCCTGAATAGCGCCGTTGCCGTTGGCATTGGCCGTACCGATGGTTGCCGCGCCCGAGGCTGCAGTGGCCTGATAAGCGGTGGAACCAACCGCCTGCAATCCCTGTTGATTGACTACGTTGGCGATGGCAAGCTGGCCGACTGTGTCGATCTGCCCATTGCTGAAGGTCGCGGTAATCGTGCCGTTCTGACCGACCGCAAATCCAGAAAAGGTTCCGCTCCGGTATCCATTCTGCGAATCAGCCGTGGTGGAACTGCTCCCCGCGGTTTGCGTGATCAACGGGGTTCCCGAACTGTTCGTCAGATTCCACGTCATGTTTTGCGCGGCAGCGCCATCCGACATGCCGGACAAAGCGATTCCGGTTACCGAGGTCGAGGGGCTGACCAGATTGCCGCCGCTGTCGAAGGTCAATGTACCGTTGGCGTTGGTCAGATCCTGCGCCACGACTCCGCCAACGGAGAGATTTGCTGAAGAAGAACTCTCCGCAATCGACAACACGCCGTTGTTGTTGGTTGCCGTCACCGATGTGATTCCGGCCGCGCTCAGGGCGTTGTTCAAGGCCGAGACATATTGATCCACGGTTTCGCCCGAAGTGACCACCGGTGCGGTGATGGTCGCCGCGCTGCCCGAGGAGTTCGTCCCGCTGATGGTCAGATTGGTGCCGGTATCCACGGTGTTGGTGACGCCGCTGGACGAGGCGCCGAACTTGTAGGCATAGCTGAGATCGCCGGAGGCATTCGTGCTTTGCGACGGGGTCAGGTTCTCCGGCACCGCGATGTTATAGGACCATTGGTTTGCTCCCAAATTGGTGTACGTCACATTGGCCGCGTAGCCCACGCCGTCGGAGTCGTAGATGGTCTCGGAACTCGTCGTAGAACCGCCCACCGGCGTGGCGGCGTTCAGGTTCTGCGTAAAGCTGAAGGTTGAAGTCGCGGTGCCGGGAACGGTTGAGTCGACAGGAATCGTAAGATCTGTCAGCGTGGTGCCGGTTTTGGCGCTCCCGTTGGTGGCCGCATAACCCTCGACGGCGTCGCCCGAAGTGCTCTCCAGGATTCCGGTCGAACTCAATTGAAAGTCGCCGCTCCGTGTCAGAAGCATGGTGCCGTTATCGTTCAGCACAAAGAACCCGGAGCCGTGGATGGCCATATCCGCCGCAGATGAGGCCGAACTAATGGCGCCGGCGCTGAAATCCATCGAATTGGCGGCCACGTTCACGCCCGTTCCCACCCCGATGATTTCGCCGTTTCCATTCATGCCCAGAGCCTGGGAAAAGGCCGTGCTGAATTCGGTGTTCGACGATTTATAGCCTGTCGTGCTCATGTTCGACAGGTTGTTGCCAATGGTGTTCAGGCTGGTGGAATCGGCGTTCAATCCACTCATTGCAGTGTAGAAACCGCCCATGTTAGCGCTCCTTGCAGAAGCCGGAGATCGGCGAAGAATCCACTCGCTTGGTTCTGCGGCTCTGCGAAATCTCGATTTGTGACGGGCCTCTGCAGCATTTTGACCATACTGTGGACCGGAGAAAGCCCCCTGGCTCGGTGCAAGCCTCAGCGAATGACGATCGGGATTTCTGTTAGAAAGCTCACACTGCTTTCGAGAATGCCTTAATTGCGTCGTCGCTGCTGTCGTGCCGGGCATTCCTGTGTCTGGTTCCCGTTCTCTGGCGCACGACGCAATGGTATTTAGCAAGCCTGATTCCAAATTGCGCGAAGTAGATGGGAGGATTCTTGGCGGAATGAAGAGTGCCTGCGTGTTTTTCTCATTCCAGCAGTAGCGATCTTGGGCTTCACTCAATCATGGAGGTGGAAAAGCCCATTTTGGTCTTGGCTAGCCTAGGGAGCCGTTTTTCCTGTTGGAAGGCCTGGCAGGTGCTCCTACCATTTCCACAAGTCCGGAAAGGCATCCTTGCTCCTCTGGCCGTTGATGAGCAAGGGACAGAAGCCGAAGCGCGCGCAAGCAAAAGCCTGACGAAAAAAGTTGACGGACGGTGAATCGCACCATGCGAATAGTAAACAATGGCTTTACCAAGTGGATTTCATCGGCAGCGTCCCGGATCGATGCGATTTCTGCTGGCGAGGAAGCACTCGACGCCCTCAAGGCGGCAGATACTCCCCGTATCGTCGCGCCGCTGTTGATGGCCATCTGCAGAATGACCGAGCGCATCCGCGATCTGATCGTCTCGGCGCGCAGTGTCTCGATTCGGATTGCCATCGATACGGCCCGTCTTTATCACCACGCAAAATCGGTAGCGGCAGACGCCGAGAGCCAGTTGCAGGAGGTGGTTCATATCGCCATGGCCACCGATTCCGTCGCCGAACTCTCGGCTTCTGTGGCCCAACAGGCCGCGGGTATGGAGGTGAATGCCAAGCGCAATCTGGATGCGGCCGAGACGACGCGTTCGGAACTCGCGCAAATGCAGGTGCAGATTGCCCACGTTCATGAGCAAATGGAGCGTTTTACGGCGGTGGTGGAAGACCTTTCCGAGCGCGCCAAGGTGGTCGACAACCTGGGTCGCCTGATTCGCGGCATCGCCGAGCAAACCAACCTGCTGGCCCTCAATGCGGCTATCGAGGCGGCGCGGGCAGGGGATCAGGGCAGGGGATTCGCCGTGGTCGCCGGAGAGGTGCGCAAACTGGCCGAAAACACAGGTGAGGCTACGGCGAAGATCGAGGAGCAGGCTGCGGCAATGATCTCCCTGGTCAATCAGACGACCAGCGAGAACAAGGTGATTCGCACCGAAATCCAGGCCTCCCATGAATCCGCGCAGAAGACATCGAAACAGTTTGGCGGTTTCGTCGCCGATTTCCAGGAGCTGCTCACCGCCATCGGTTCGGTGAACGAAACCGTCGAGAGGATGGACTCGACCACGCAGAATATTGTCGCTCGCACACAGAAGGTTCGCGCCCAATCGGCGCGCACCAGCGAAGCCGCCGGAGAGATGAGCCAGTCCATTCAGGCGCTGCGCGGAAACACGGAAAAAGTTCAGGATCTTCTGGCCGACTTCCGCACTGGCGGTACGCCGTTTGACACACTGCTGGTGATCGCACACGAGTTGGAAGGCAAGGTGACGCAGAGCCTGTCTTCAGCGCTCGGGGAAGGCCTGAACATCTGGGATCGGAATTATCGCCAGATTCCCAACTCCAACCCGGCTCGCTATTCCACTGCATACGATCAGGGCGTGGAAGCACGCCTGCAATCGATCTATGATGAAACCCTGAGCAGGGTCAAAGGCTGCTTGTATGCTCTCGTTGTGGACGATAAGGGCTATGCCCCGGCGCACAACAGCCGCTTCTCCAAGCCGCCCACGGGGAACCCGGCCGTGGATATCAACTTCAGCCGCCACAAGCGCATCTTCGACGATCCGGTGGGCAAAAAGCTGGCGACGAACACACGTCCGTACCTCTTTCAGACCTATTTGCGAGACACCGGCGAGGTTATCAACGACCTCTCTGTTCCCATCCTCATTGGAGGCAGGCATTGGGGCGCCGTGCGCGTCGGGTTCGATTCCTCTCAATTAGCGGATTGAGTATAATTCCCCCGAGTTGAACGCATGGACTATTTTCTCATTCTAATTTTGGCTATCGTTGTCATTGGAATCTGGCAGAGCGGCAAGGATGCGACCGCGCGCCTGCGCGATGAGGTCGCAGATCTCTCCCGCACCATCGACCACTTGCGAACCATGATCGCCACCCTGCAGCCATCCCAGCCGGCGGCGGCAGAACCGGTTGCGCCCATCAAGGTTGAAGTACCCGCACCACCACCACCCACTCCCGCCGAGCCGGAAAAGGCCGCGGCTGCGTATCAGCCGGCTCCGGCCATCGCCGCCTTCACTCCTGCTCAGGAAGCGCCGCATTCGCTGCCCGCAGAGCCGCCGCGCATCGCGCCGCCCGCTCCGCCGTTGGCCCGCGAGCCTGTTCCTGCACTACCCATGAAAGCGCCGGCGCTCTCTGTGACAGCGAATGAGATGGAAGAAGAAACTCCGCGCAACCTCTTCTCCTTTGAAGAGACGCTGGGCGGAAACTGGCTCAACAAGCTGGGCATTGGAATTCTGGTTCTGGGCGTGGCCTCGTTTTTGGCCTTCAAGCTGCAAACCTGGGGTCCGGCGGGCAAGGTGCTGTGCGGCTATGCGGTGAGCCTGGCGCTGCTGGCGGCGGGCGTCTGGCTGGAGCGCAAGCCCACCTATCGGATCTTTGCCCGCGGCGGTCTGGGCGGCGGCTGGGCGCTGGCTTTTTTCACCACCTTCGCCCTGCACCACATCCCCGCGGCGCGGGTGCTCAATTCGCTGGCGGCAGACCTGATTCTGATGCTCATTGTCGCCGCCTGCATGGTAACCCACTCCTTGCGCTACCGTTCGCAGACCGTTACCGGACTGGCCTTTTTGCTGGGCTTCGCCACCTTGCTCACCAGCCACCTGGAAGCCTCCAACGACACATTGGTCTTCAGTCTGGCGGCCAGCGCCGTACTGGCTCTGGGACTGGTTGCCGTCACCACGGCGCGGCATTGGGCCAAACTGGAGCTCGTGGGTCTGGCCGCCGTCTATCTCACCCACTGGGTCTGGCTGGCGCGGGTTCTGCCCGCCAAGCCTACGGTCTTTGCGGAGTTCTGGCCCTCGACGATTTTGATTCTTCTCTACTGGCTGATCTTCCGCATGGCCTACGTCTTCCGCACACCACTCGATGCGCAGGAGGAGAATCTCTCCAGCCTGACCGCTGTGCTGAACTCGACCGGCGTGCTGGGCCTGCTCAAGCTGCAATCCGCGCACCCCGAGTGGGCCTTCTGGGCGCTGGCGGCGCTGGGCGCGGTAGAGATGGCTCTGGCTTTCCATGTGCGGGCGCGGCGGCGGCAGGCCTTTGTGGTGCTCTCGACCATCGCCGCCGTGTTGCTGGTGGCCGCGGTTCCCTTCAAGTTTCACGGCGTGAGTTGGCCCATGCTCTGGCTGGTGGAGGCGCAGGTGCTGGCGGTCTGCGGATTGCGCCTGGGCGAGCCGGTCTTCCGCCGCCTGGGATTGCTGGCCGGCATTCTGACCGGCGCGGTGCTGGCGGTGCACGATGTGCTGCCGCTGATCCTGCTGCGCCTCACTAGTCCCGATTTTGGCAGCCATGCTTCGCTGACGGCGGCTCTGGCGCTGGCGGCTGCGCTCTACTGGGTGCACGCCGAGATCTATCCGCGCCGCTGGCCGCAGATCGCCGCCGACGAGAACGAGGCCTTTGCCTTGCGCGCCACCAGTTGGCTGGGCTGGCTGGCGGCGGTTACGGCGCTTTGGGTGGCTCTTCCCGACGCCTGGCTGCCCGCAGGCTGGCTGGCGCTGGCTTTGGCGCTGGGATTGGCAGGCCGCCGCTTTTCTGCTGCTTTGCCGGTCTTCGAGGCTGGGGCGCTGGGTCTGCTGGCGGCGGTGGTGCTGGTCTTCCATCATGTTTTGCCCCTGGCCGCCTTCCGGCTAGATTTTCCCGATCCCGCGCCGCATCGCGCGCTGAGCGCCCTGCTGGCGCTGGCGGCGCTGGCTTATTGGACCGCCGGCGAGGTTTATCCGCGCCTGCTCAAGCGATTCGGCGGAGAAGCCTTCACGCTGCAACTGGAGATATGGGAGGCGGTCTCTGCGCCGCTGCACAGTTGGCTGGGAACGGCGGCCGCGGCTGCCTCGCTGTGGGTGGTGCTGCCTGCTCCCTGGGTTCCGGTGGGCTGGCTGGCGCTGATGCTGGCTGTGGGCGGCGCTGCCGATTTGGTGGGCGAGGTCCAACTCGCGCTGCAAGCGGACGCGCTGGCCATCGCCGCCGTGTGCGGATTCTTTTCCTGGATTTTCTGGACCGGCGGGGGGCGGTGGGATCATCAGGCGCCAATGCTGGCCACCGTCGCTCTGCTCTACGCGGGGATGCGGCGCAAGACTCCGGGATCGGGCGAGCTCGCTTATATCCCCGCAGCCTATTCCTGGACGGCCTCTGCCCTACTGGTCTTCGCGGCCTACGATCTCTCTCCGCGTCTGGGCTTGGGGCCGATTTGGCTGGGACTGGGACTAGCCCTCTTCGAGACCGGCCGATTCTTTCGCAGAGGGTTTTTGCGCTGGCAGGGATTGCTCGCCGCTGCCCTTGCGTTTATCGTCTATTTCTTCTTCGATTTGCCCTCGCTTGTGTGGATAGAAGGTCCAGTCAATCTTTTTCTGTGGACCAAATCCCTGCTGCTGGAGGTTTTGCTGCTGACCGCCGCAGGTTTCTGGCTGCTGGAGCGGACCAGGGACGGCGAACGCTGCACCCGCCCCGAGCAGGTTGTCGCGACTTTGGGTCAGGCGCTGGGTACGCTCTCCTTGGCGGTTTGGTTTGCCTATCGCTTCCCCTCCGACTGGATTCCCGTTGCCGGCGGCGAGTGCTGGGTGACGTCGATCTGGGCGGCTCTGGCGCTGTTGATGCTGGCGCTGGCCTGGGCGATGCGGCGCAAGATTTTTCTGGCCCAGGCGGTGGCGCTGGCCCTGGCCGCCGTGCTGCGCGGAGTTTTTCTCGATCTTTTTACCGAATCCCCAACCGGATTCTGGAACGATCCGCTCACCCGGCTGAGTCTATGCGCCCTGTTATTGCTGGCCGGGCTGTTCTTCGCCTTCCGCCTGCGCCGTGGGGAGCATTGGACCGACGCGGTAAGGCTTCCTGACCCAATCGACAACGCGCTCAGCCGTCCTGAGCAGTGGTTCTTCTTCGCTCCGTTTGCCTCGATGGCGATTGCGCTGGCGGCGCGGCTCAGTTCGGGGCACATCACCATCGCCTGGAGCGTGCTGGGCCTGCTTGTCTTTCTTTTTGCACTGTTGGTGGGCGAGCGCAGCTACCGGCTCGCCGGGCTGGGACTGCTGCTGGTCGCCGTGGCCAAGATTCTTCTCATGGACGTCTGGTCGCTGCCGCTGGCCGACCGCTATCCGACGCTGATCGTTCTGGGACTGGCGCTGGTGGCCGTCTCGTTCCTCTACACCCGCTTCGGCGCGGTCATTCGCAAGTTCCTCTAGTGAGAAGCAAGCGTGGACCGGGAGGCCAGCGCTACAGTTTCTGGCCCCGAAGGTCGGCGAAATACGGTCGGGGACTGAAAGGAAATCGGTCAGAGCAACGCCGCGCCGAATATTTGGGTGCGGGTGAGGAACTGGCGGAAGTCCAAGTAAACCTCAAAGCAGCCGTGCGGCGCGGCGCGATTTGCGCTACACTGCCGCCATGGCCGTTCTGAGCAAAGCCGAGATCTCCGCCCTCAGCCCCGAGGAGCGGATGGCGCTGATCGATGCGCTGTGGGAGAGCTTCGATCGAACGCGCCAGGAGGATGAAGCGCCTCTATTGTCGATTCCCCTTTGGCAAAGGGAGATTCTGGACGAGCGGCTGCTCGATTTGGAGCTTTCTCCCGGCGACGACATCACACTCGCCGAGGCGCGAGAGTAATTGCTGCTCTGATGGACCGCTACACGGTTCGCTTCCGTAAAAAGGCTCTCACCGACGTCGCGCCCGCCAGAAGGAGCTGACCCCTAAGTACAGGAAGACAGCGCAGATCACCGCCGAGATGAGAAAATCCCGGTGGCCTGGGCCTTGGGCGTAACTGCTCCGGTTGCGCCAGAGCACGGGCGCGTAGACCGCCACGGGCAACAGAAAGAAGACGCCGGTAACCTCGAGCCACAAAATGCCGCCCACGCGCCGAAATGGACGGAGAAATCCGCCCACGCCGCGGGCCACGCCGCGGGTGGCCTGACCGGCGGCGCGGCCAGAAGCCGCGGGGTTTGAACGGTTGGCGGTCGCTGCGGCTGGCGGCGCGCTACTGGCCGCGGAGGCGCTGGCCGCAACTTTTTGCCCGACGATGCGCCCGGCGACACGCAATCCGATGCCCAGCGCCCGTCCCATGGTGTGAGGTCTCATTTCGATATGATGGTAGCAGCGTGGCTTGCCCCGCCGCATTTTTCGT
The DNA here is from genome assembly GCA_964493705.1 of uncultured Occallatibacter sp. Classification (GTDB taxonomy): domain Bacteria; phylum Acidobacteriota; class Terriglobia; order Terriglobales; family Acidobacteriaceae; genus Telmatobacter. Next base: position 1,106 of record CAZBPD010000012.1, on the reverse strand, counting down.
CTTTGCGGCTGCTTGCCTGTTGCTCCCGGAAGGGTTCGGAATTAAGGTAGAGGAATCCCCTGCCGCGCCAGTTTTTTACCGGGTCCGGCGCCGCCCTGGAGGTAGCCATGTCGTCAAGAAATTCGATCCGCCTGCGCGAACTGATCCAGCAACTGGGGGAAGCCATCCACGAATCAGTGATCGAGAGCGAGCAGATTGCCGGCGTGGTCCAGGACATTCGCCAGCACGGCTTCGATGTGCTGCTGATGCTCGAGGCCACCATCGGCCTCAACGAGGTCACCAAGGAGCTGGAAGCTGGCGAGGCCGCCGAAGCCGGCGACGGCCCCTTCACTCCCAACGACCTCAGCTTCCTGCGCTCCCTGCGCATCGCCGTCGAAGGCGATGAAGAAGAGACGCCCAAGCCCGAGTAGGATTTCGATCAGCCCACGAAAAGGTAATTCCCGTGGCCGCTCCCGGTCTGCGGAAGCGTTTTTGTTGGCATTCGCGCGCCTTCGGCGCATACTGTTGCCATGGCCACGCTGCCCGTCTCCGAATTCGTTGAGCCTTTGGTCTCGGTCGAGGAGTATCTCCAGACCAGCTACCGGCCCGACTGCGAGTTCGTCGACGGAGGCATCGAGGAGCGCAATGTGGGCGAGATCGAGCATGGATTCTTGCAGGCGCTGTTGGCGCAACTGTTTCTGAACAACCGCAGGACTTGGGGAACGCTGGCTTTCACCGATGTGCGCTTGCAGATCGCGGCGGAGAGGTTCCGTGTACCCGACGTTTCCGTGTTGGTGACAGGAAAGCCGGAGGAGCGCATTCTGGTTCGTCCGCCGTTGATCGTCATCGAGATTCTCTCTCCCGAAGACCGTCTGAGCCGTTTGCAGGAACGGATCGACGACTACCTCGGTTTTGGCGTGGAACATATTTGGATCTTCGACCCCGAGCGGCGCGTGGCCTGGTTCGCCGACCGCTTCGGCCTGCACATCCCCCCCAGCGGTGAACTCACCGTGCCGGAAACGCCCATCCGCGTGGTACTCAGCGAACTGTTTGCGGAGTTGGAACGGGGCTAGTTTAGAGTCCCCGATAGGGGATCCGTAAACCCCTCGCCTTTAGGCGACGGAAGG
>CAZBPD010000011.1:0-96255 GCA_964493705.1 uncultured Occallatibacter sp. | reverse complement strand
ACGCCGCCAGCGTTGATTCTGAGCCAGGATCAAACTCTCGTTTGAAACCTGTTGCCATTCCTCGCCGACGGAGGTCGGTCTGGTCTGGCGGCACAATCATCCGAAGATGTTGCGCCTTACCTTGTGAGAATGATCGAACCAAACTTGATTCGTTCTCACGACTGGCATGTTCAACCTTATTGTCAAAGATCCGTACAGCCTTCCGCCTGAGCGGTGCTGTTTGGATCGAGGCCTTTGCCTTTCGGCTCGGGTGTCCTCGAACTTGTTGCGCTGACTAGGTTTAGCGTTTCACCGCTGTCCTTTGTCCTTAGCGCGACATTTCTAAGATTACCAGACATTCACATCACTGTCAAGCTCGATCATTTTCGCTTCAGGCCGGTCAAACTCAATGTTTGCGGTGGTTCCTCATAGCGGTTACGATCTTTCTTGAAGGGTTGAAGCCCATCTTGAAGCGTCGCACTGCGCATAAATGTCCAAGAGCGACCAGCGCACAGCGCCTAAGCCCATTGGGCTTACAGGAGTTTCCTCCTGGGTCTTGCAATGGCTTGTTCTCTGCGGGATTCCCTACAGGGGCTCTGGGGGTGTTCACCAGACCCAACGAACCAGCTTCCCACTTCCCTCTTCGGGCAGGCCCTATGGCCACCGGGAGGCTCCACTGCTCATCAGCAACTTTTCAAGAGTATCAAACCGCCTCTTGACTGTCAAGCCCGGCGATTACTGCTCTTGCCGGCCCCGGTTGCAACTTCTTAACTCTACCACAAGTTGTTTGTTTCCGCAACCTTAGCGATTCCGTTCTGCTTCGCTTTGTCGCAACTTTCCGAGATTAACACAGCGTTACATTCTTTGCAAGCGGCGTCCGTATTCCAGGTTTGCCATTCAAGCTATGAAGGTACAACTACTGCTTTTCCCGCCGCTTCCGGTTGGCTACTGTTGACTACCCGCCCGGTTGCAACTTTCCGAGAATAGCAACCCCTGCGAACTATTGCAAGCTCCCTGCCTGTGGAAAGCCTGGCTTTTTGTGGGAAACCCCGCCGGCGTCACCTCTCAGGGCCGCGCAATCACACCTAAGTCCATCATTCCATTGACGAAAAATTGCATCGCCAAAGCCACCAGCAGCAGCCCCATAATGCGCACCAGGATGCGAATTCCGGTCTCCCCCATAAAGGAGCGCACCTGGCTGGCCGCAGCCAGCACTCCATAGGAGATCACTGCCGTCACCGCAATCGCTCCTATAATGGCTGCCATCTGCCAATGCCACAGCGCCGGCGCCTGCCCCACAAGCACCATCACCGATGAGATTGCCCCCGGCCCAGCCAGCATGGGAATCCCCAGCGGCACGATCCCCGCGTCCTCTTTATGGGATGCCTCTTCGGTGTCTCCCATCGCCTCCTGGGTCGCCGAGCGCTTGGCCTGCAGCATATCCAGCCCGATCAGCAGCAAAATCAGTCCACCGGCGATCTCAAAGGCGGGCAGCGTGATCCCGAACATGCGGAAGAGCAGTTGTCCGCCCAGGGCGAAGGCGGTCAAAACGATAAAGCAGGTCAGCGACGCCTTGCGCGCCATCCGTCGCCGCCGCGCCGCGTCTGCGTGTTCGGTAATGGCCAAGAAGGAGGGAATGGCCGCAAAGGGATCGACCAGAAAGAAGATCGAGCTCAGTGCCAGCACCGAAAAGCGGACCACTGGCGCCGTGCTCAGTGCATTCAACGCCGTCGCCGCGGGATTGCTCCAGATCATTCCTGCATCCTATCGCAATTCACCCGCGGTCTTTTCGCCGCCCCGATCTCCACCGCCGCCAACACCTCCGCCAGCCGCATCATCTTGACGCTGAACGTCACCTCCTGCCAGATCAGCTGTACCAGGCATTCATGGTCGTCCTCGCGATTGGGATCGTTGGCAATCCCCGCGCGCTGCGGTTGCCCAACTGGTGGATTGCCAGCGGGCTGAATTCCCCGGCGAACCGGGTGGGTAACAGGCCTATGACTCAGTTCTCTAATGGCTGGATTTGGAAACTTAAACGTTTGTCTTGAATTTGGCGGCAAGTTTTATCGGAAATATGCTGTTGGCCCTCGGATTTCTCTTGACAATTAACGGAGCGCTAACTATAAATCTGCCGTAAACCTTTGGATGGATCGCGGCGCACGATCTTCCCTGAGCAAGCAAAGTGTCCGCAGTGGTCCTACCTGGGTTTGCTCAGGAATAAACAAAGGAGGTTTATGCCGGACACTGTCTCCTTCTCCAAAGACATTGCCCCGCTCTTTACACCGACTGACATAGCCTGCATGGGTCGGATCGGAGTCATGCTCTCCGAGTACAGCTATATGTCGGTGCCCGCCAACGCGCAAAGCGTTCTCAACCACCTGGATGGCAGCACTCCACCCCTGATGCCGCCCAACGGCGCCTGGCCCCAGTCCCAGATTCAGCTTTTCCGCGACTGGATTGCAGGCGGCTATCAACCCTGATCCCCGCTTTTCCCGATTCTGATTAAACACTGGGCCCTAGATTGCTTCTCAAAACTTCTCCACCATGAAGGAGGGCAAGATGACCTTTTCTCGCCGTGCCTGGGCGCTCACTGCGCTCTTTGTAGCCACCCTTTCCATTGCGGGTTACCAGTACCACAAGGTGCTTTCGTTGCGCACCGTTCATGCTGCTGGCGCTGTGGGTCCGCAGCCCATCCAGTTGCCTGGTTTTCCCTTCCCCGCTGCCACCATCGAAGGATGGGTTTCCTCCGGCAATACCGCCGCCATGCGCGAGCACGGCTGGGGCCTTTGGGCCGGTCTGAACGCCATCACCGGTAACACTGGCGGCCTGCCTACCTACGAGACCTGGTACAGCAACAATCAGGTCCAGAGCGGGCCGTCAGCGGCCCTTAAACTCAACATGATGCAAGTCAGCGGTCACCCCAAGCGCGAGTTCCAGGCGCCCGAGCAGTTTCACCACCGCCGCATCCAGATCAAGTATCTCGGTCTAACGGCCGGCGGCGCCGTCGATGTGCACGCCCAGGTGCTTGTCACCATGATGTTTAACGAAGACTACGCGCGGTCCGTATGGTCGAGTAACTACGAGAACCCCTCGACGATCTGGAACCTGCAGGCCAGTTGGGGAACCAGGCCAGTCTCCCAGCGCATCATCCAACCGTTCGCGCCTCCCTCGGTTGGCCTCAAGCCCGTTTACCAATTTGTTAATGGACCTAACCACAACGGCGGTCTTACCACTGTCAAATACTGGCTGGGTGATCTGACCACCGGCCCTAATAACTCCACCAACCCCGTGACCCCCGACCCCAGCACCTGGAAGCAGTGCGTGGTGGTCAGCACCGGCTCGACGCCCAACCCCGGCAACCTCACCTGCTTCGGCAGCAATACAAAGGCCAACGGCATGGTTTCGGTGAGCCAGTTCTACAATTACCAGTTGTCCGCTGCCGAAGCGCAGGCCGTCTGTTCCGCGTTGAATCTTCCCAGCCCCTGCGAAATTCAAGAAGGCGACTACGGGATTCTCGTCGGCATGCACGTCACCACCAAAGAGGACCCCAACTGGACCTGGCAGTCCTTTTGGTGGAACTATGACCAATCCTTCCCTTACGGCCCGCCGCCCAGCACGGTGCCCGCACCCTTCAACAACTACGCCATGTGCACCGGCTATTCGATGACCGTCGACCCGCCGAATAGTCCGAATGGAACCAACACCCAGTGCTATAACCCCTACCTTGAGACCGGTCTGCAGCTGCCCGTTCATGGGATCAAGTCGAACTGCATGTCCTGCCACGCTGTGGCCTCCATCGGCAATAACCCGAATTCGCTGGCTGCGGCGCGCAGTCCGCGCAATAACTTCGGCTACCTCACCTTCGCCGGCGGCACGTCCTATGTTTCGGTCTGGAACCCGGCCGACGATCGGGTCTTCTACGACTGCCAAACGACAACCGACTTCTCCTGGTTCCTTGCCGATTATGTGGCGGGATCGACTCCACCCAATCAAGCACCCTGCGTGCTGACTGCGTCGCGAAAACCCGCTGCCAAGGAGAAATAGCCTAACCATAGAAGGGGCCTGCTCCTTGGGATCAGGCCCTTTTTGTCTTGAAGGAACCTCGGATTGAGTCGGAGGTATGCAGGGTATGGGCTTCAACCCATGCATAAAGCCAATGGATTCAATCATCCCTTGCCACTGAGGGAAGATGGGACTTGCCAAGTTGTTCTTCCGCACAAGCGGAGCAACAACGAAACAAACCATCCTGTTTCATTCCCCATGGATCGGCAACGCCGGTGGGCGGCTAGCGCGGTTACAGAATGGCTAAGCCATGCACCCTTCGTGCCCGGTCGTCGCTCGTTCCCAACCCTTTTTCTGCACCTTTCCCGCCGCACACTACAATAGGAGCTTGCTCAACGCCGCCCAATGCGAACGCCTCGAAGTGGTGCTGGTCAGCCCCCGCAACCCCCTCAACATCGGCGCCGTGGCCCGCGCCATGGCCAACTTCGGCCTCTCCCGGCTGACCGTCGTCGCCCCTTATGCACCTCCCTGGCGCGACGCCCGCTCCGCCGTTGGGGCCCCGCAACTTCTTGAATCCGCAAGAGAAGTTCCCACCCTCGCGGAGGCCGTCGCGGATTCTACCTTGGTCATCGGCACCGGCTGCCTTACCTATCGCAAGCCCGAGCAGCCCGTGGTTTCCTTGCCCGATCTGGCCCCCCTAGCCAACCGCGAGTTTGATCGCAGCGGGCGCATTTCTCTCGTTTTTGGTTCGGAAAAGCACGGCCTGACCCGCGACGACCTCTCCCACTGCCACTGTCTGGTCGTCATTCCCACCAGCCCCGGACAGCCCTCGATGAATCTCGGACAGGCCGCCGCAGTCTGTCTTTACGAGTTGGCCGCACGCGTCAATCTGCCAGAATCGGAAGGATTTAAGCCCGAAGTTGAAAAGAACCGGTGCGCGGCGGATGGACTCCCGACAAGCTCCGGCCATCTCGACATCCTGACTGGATTGATCGAAGAGACCATGCTCGCTACCGGCTACTCGCCCCGCTCGATGCAGGCCGCCAACCGCTACGACCTGCGCCTTATCCTTCGCCGCTTGGCCCCCGGCGCCGAGGATACGCGTCGCATGTTGGGCCTATTTCGCCGCATTTTATGGCGTCTGCGTCACCCCAAGGTTTTTGGTTGATAGACCGCAATGAACTCAAAAACATACACCTATGATTATTTTTTGCTGCCGTAACCCGCACCTGTTAGAGTGGCGTTCAAAGGTTCGCCCAGGTTTTCCCCTATGACCAACCTTCGCATCCGAGCTTTTCTCCATTTTCGTTTCGCTCCTTCCGCCCTCTGTGCCTCTATGATGCTGATACAGCAGGGGCTGGCGCAATCGCCCGCCCCTGCGGCCGGCGCCCCTTTGCCAGCCTCGCAGGCACGGACGATTCCCGTCGCCGCTGCTCCCGCTCCCGACCAGACGGGGGCCATTACCGAAGAAGAGATCCGTCAGATGCTGCTGGGCAAGCCCCTTTACCTGCGCTCCGGGTATTTGGATAACTCCCTCAGTTTCAATGAACACGGACTCTTGATAGGCCACTCGCCGCAGGGCTCCTATACGCTCAATGCCATTCAGATCGAAAGAGTACGCCTCACCAAACACAAACTCGAGTTGGAAGGCGCACGCTACGGATTGCACTTTGTCGGCCAACTGGCCTACGAGGACCCCTCCAAAGCCGTCGACCGGGTGCGCATCACACCCAACAAGAAGATGTTTCGCATCACCATCGACCGCGAGCTGGTGATCACTCCAAAAAAGAAAAAAGAAAAGGAATCCCACAAAAATCCCAAGTCTCCTTCCCCTCCCACGGAGTTAAATTCGGCTGAACAGGCCAAGGCAGAGATTGCCGCCGCTCTCCCAGATGAACGTCCTGCAGAACCAGCCAGCATCACCACCACCACCTCACCCGCACATGCGGCCAAGTTGCTGCGGGAGGCCCTCGACGCAGTCTTTGCTCCTGGTCTCGACCAGCGCATGGTTGCCTCGCTGCCCGATTTCTGGCAGCTTTACTACCGAGCTGCAAGCGCTGGCGTCGACTACAGACCCAAAGACCCAGCCGTATTGCGCCAAAACGCAGTGGACCGCAAAGCACGGTTGGAGACCAACTTCGAGCCTCCCTCCAACGAATACGCTCAGGCCAACGCCGTTGCCGGGATGGCGCTTTACCACGTGGTGATTGGTCCTGACGGCAAGCCAGGCGAGATTGCCGTGGCCCGCCCCATCGGCTTCGGACTGGATGAAAACGCCGTTGAGGCCATCCGCAAAGCTAAATTCGAACCAGCAGTGAAAGATGGCAAGCCTGTTTCTGTTTTGCTGGATCTGGTGGTGCAATTTCGTATTTATTCGCAGCGCACTGCAGCCGTCGGGCCCGCAGATCCCAGCGAAAAGGACTCTTCACAGCCCGCCCCGACGCAACTGCCTGGACCCTACAGCATCCCCCATTGATCGCCGAAACAGAAATTGCCGTTTTCTATTTGGTTTGCTCCAGGGTCTCCGTACTCTCAGAGTGGCGTCTGCTTCATCTCTGTGAATTCAAGGGCCACCGACTCTGGATTTGCTACTCGCCTGCGCGTAAGACGAGGGCTGCGCCACCATAGGCAACAGCCCGCCTTTCATGAAAATTTCTGTCTTACGCCACCTCCTCGGCGTAGGACTTGGTAAACATCCTCCATTGTTGTGACAGACCATTGCGCGCCTTCTCCATGACGGTCTCGTAGCGATCCAGGCGCCGCTGGCGGTTCTGCTGTCGACGCTGTAGCGTCCGTGGGACAGGCGCGACGGGTTCGTTCTTTTCCAGCGCTTGTTCCCGAGTATTCTCCACTTGAACGACCGCTCGTACCACCTCATTGAACAGGCGATAATATGGCGTCTTCGCCTCCATCAGCGTTCCGGTCAGGTTGTGCAGCAGATGCCATCGGTCGGCAATCTGCAGGGCACCCGGCGCGCATTCGTTGCCGCCTGGGCGTACAGGCTGGCGCGATCCCTGCTGATGATCTCTATCCCTGGGTACGCACGCAACCAGCGCTCGGTGCTTTCAGAACTGCAATCTGCCAATAAATCGATCAACTTGCCGCGGTTTAGATCGCAAAGAATCGTTCCAGCAGAGCGGCGCCTCATGCGCCAGGCCCAATCGTCGATACCCGACACGCGTGGCGATACGAATTCACCGGCGGCCTTGCGCCGCAGTTGTCGAAGCAAAGTCGAGTCCGATGCAAGGATGCCACCTTGCTCAGCCAGGCGAGATCTGGCAGATCCGCCCAACGCCAGAGTGATCTGCTCGATCGCAACACTCAGGCTCGGAGTGCGCCGCACTTAACGCGGAGCCGTCTTCGGCAACCGCTCGGTAAAGATCCGCTGCAGACATCCGTCCGATTTGCAGAAAACTCGCGGCACTTGAAACTCGATGGGGACTGGAATGCTCTTCCAGGGAAGGTCGCTCAGCCGACGCCGATACCAACTGTGAATCCGGTCAGATCGCCGCTGGCAAACAGGACAACTGTTGGCCGTTTCTGGCGGCCGCAGGATCATGAGTATCCGATCTCGGCCCTGAACCTGCAATTAATTCAGTACAACCTCGCCGCTATCAGGCAGCAGATTTCTCTGTCCCGTAGCAAGTCGCGCAGAATCGCCAGAACCTGTCCCCCCATTTATCCCCAAGCCCTGCCGCCGGCGAAGTGCCAATTCTGGTTCATCAGAAGTGAGGAAGGGCCCTTTAGGTGACCATGTATGGCCGCTTTTCAGGGGACGACCGAGGCCGTGCGTCTTGTGTGAAGAAATAATTTTGAGATTTTTGCACCGTCTTACAGTTTCTCCGCTGACGCCGGTTCCACTTTTTGCTCAGATTTCCGATTTTACGATCCCAATCGCGCCCTCAGAGCGCTTGAAAGTGCCCCCCAACCAGAGTGCCAACTCGTCATCTTCTCTTTGCAGGCGTTCAAGTCGATCTTCCAGCGAATCGGTTGTAAGACAATCGGCTTCTCACCACCCCAAAACGGTCCTGCAAACGTCTCACAGCCGTAAGACATGTGCAGGACAGTTGTCTTACGGGCAAAATCCTCGTAAGACCGTCTTACAAAGCGTAGGAATTGGTAAGACAACACGAGCCTTATGGATTTTGGGAGTGTCCGTGGGTGTGTCGGGAAGAGAAACAGGGATTTACGAGGAATGAGTCCCCGGCCAGACAGCATTCAGCGTCTTCGTTCGAAAAGACTGGTCTCTCTCCCACAAAAGGCTTTAGCCCGTTGGTTGGTTTTTTGGCCACGGCGAGAATGAAATCAAGTCCTCGATCCTGATTGCATAAAGATCTCCTGCAAGAGCCCTTCACACGGCGCCCGGCGCGGAATAGCCTTCTGAGGCGGCAGCGACCAGTTACTTATTCGTTTTTCTGGTCAAGAATTTTTTTAAGGGTGGATTTATGTTTGGCGGCGCGCCCTGTGCGAGGCTCGGTTTCTACCACTCGCGCCGGCTTGGGCTGGCCGACGCGCTCCCGTGCGTTTGCCTTTACCGCCTTGGTCACAGAGAATTGGGTTGGTTTGCGTTTCTTCATGGCAACGATGAGTATGGAAGAAAGGGTTGGCATTTGGCCAGCCCTTCAATTTTTTTAGGATCGAGAGAAGGCATACCGGCCTGTTCGATCGCTGCATAGGGCCAGATTCTGAGTGGTGTGTTCTGTTTTTTCCGTTCAGGACAATCTTCGGACCAATGCCTGCGTCTGTAGGCTTACGCCCGGTCTTCAGAGAGATAATAGAGTGACAGTTCAGGACGGCCGGAGCCGAGGAGTTCAAGAGGCATGGAAGAACGCGATTTTTTTAATGAGACGACCGAGCAGCGTACCCACACATTGACCTGTCCCAAGTGCGGCCAGACTGGCGAATACCAAGTCACTTGGGTGGTGCGGCGTAAGCGCGCCCAGATCCCCCGCGGCGCCGACGAGCGGGACCGCGCCCGTTTTGCCAAGGCGCAATCGTATATGGTGCGGCGCGACGACAAGCTCGCCTGCACCAACATTCGCTGCCGCAAGCCCTTTGAGATCACAGCTCTACAGTCGCTTGCCTTTTTGAGCGACTAGGCGTAGGGCTCATTGTGCCGCAGGGTTTATATGGGATTCAGTCGGTTGTGGATTGGCGTGTCTACCGGAGGATTTGCGGGAGGGCCGGTACGATCAATTTGATTCCACTTTTGTGCAATGCTTGCCTCAACTGCGCTGGAGGCGATTTTCTCGCTGAAATATCCTACCCGATTTGACAAAAGGGAAAACCTTTGTCAGGGTCGCCAATTACGACTCAGGGGACGATCCAATAGTCCCCTGAGTCGTTGTCATGTACACAACCCACAGAGAATTCACAGTTGTCGGACGGCTTGCCATGGCCATAGCTCCTGTGAGCGCTTCGATCCTGAATCGCGGTCCGCTTCTCGCTCTTGCCGTTCGCTTAGGCTCCGGCATAGAAGGGATTCTTCAGCACTGAGATTACGTTGCGGGACCGTATCAGCGTCCAGTCGAAGTATGCCAGCGATCTGCCATCCGAGGGCCGCGGAAAGTGGATACTGTCCGCCCGCAAGACCAGAAATAGCTGCCGAGGACTACCAAGTTTACGGAAGCGCGTGAAGATCTGTGGGGTGGAGATCCACGAACGCGGCGAAGCTATGCACCCGCTTTGTGTATTGCGATGGATCAGAGCCCAAGAGACTAAGCGAAGAAGGTGCGCAGGGCTTCCACGCAGTCCTCGATCTCTTGAAGGCTGACGGCGTAGCCGAAGCGCAGATGGCCCTCGCCCTGCGCGCCGAAGACCGAGCCGGGGACGGTGGCGATGTGCGCCTGTTCCAGCAGGATCTTGGCGGCGGCGCGGCTGAGCTTGTGAATCTTCTCGACGTTGGGAAAAGCGTAGAAGGCGCCGGCTGGGGGATCGCAATGCAGCCCCACTTGGTTGAGGCCCGCCACTAGCAGGTCGCGGCGCTGACGATACTCCTCGCGACGACGGGCAATCTCGGACTCGGGCGTCTTGAGGGCCTCGATCATGGCGTACTGGACGGGAGTCGCAACGCCGTTGGTGGAGTAGAGCACCATCTTGCGCATGCCGGTCATGAAGGGCTCCGCAGCCACCGCGTAGCCGGCGCGCCATCCGGTCATGGCGTAGGTCTTGCTGAAGGTGAAGCAACTGATGGTGCGTTCGGCCATGCCCGGCAGCGAGGCGATAGAAACATGTTCGCCGTCGTAGACCAGGTCCTCATACGCCTCGTCGGCAAAGACGATCAGATCGTGCTTGACGGCAAAGGCGGCCACCGCTTCCGTCTCGGCGCGGGTAAAGACTACGCCATTGGGATTCTGCGGGGTGTTGAAGTAGATGGCGCGGGTCTTGGCGGTGGAAAACTTCTCCAACGTGAGGCGAATGCCGTGACGGCGCGCGGTAACCGTGGCCACTGCCAGAGGACGCGCCTGCGCGGCTGTGACCAGATCGCCGATGGGCGTCCAAAAGGGCGAAAAGACCAGAACATCGTCACCGGGATCAAGCACCGCCTGAAAGGCCGCGAAAAGCGCCTGCATGCCGCCGACGGTTACGATGACATCCTCGGGTGTGGCGGCGATACGGTTCTTGCGAGCCAGCTTCCCGACCAGTGCCTGGCGCAGCGCCATCAGGCCGCTGGAAGGCGCATAGTGCGTCTGGTTCTCAGCCAGAGCGCGGGTGGCGGCGTTCTTGATGGCATCGGGCGTCTCGAAAAAGGGTTCGCCGCCATGCATGGCGTGCACTGCAACGCCCTCGGCGCGCAACTGCGCGACCTTGTTGCGAATCTGCACGATGTCGGAAAAGCCAACTTCTTCCATGCGCCGCGCCAGGCGGATTGCGCTTCTCTTGCTCGTCATGATGCACTTCCTTGCAACTTGAAGATGCGGGAGATAGCTTCACCTCCGTTTGTCTTACGCCGCTGTGACTACCGGCACAGTGCCGATGCCGCTGCAGCAATGGCTGGAATCATACCGCCATCTGTTCGGTATAGACGGCCATGCCCACCACCGAGTCCGCGCCCAGAGCGTCGAGCGCATCGACCTCTTCGCGGCTGCGAATGCCACCGGCCACAATCAACTGCCGCTGGGTGAGCGTGCGCAGACGAGCCGCGGTCTCGATGGGAAAGCCGCCCAACATGCCCTCGCCATCCACATGAGTGTAGAGGAAGGCGCTGACGAAGGGCTCAAGCTGCGGAATCGCCTCCTCGGCAGTGAGTGCGATCTGTGCCTTCCAGCCCTTGACGGCGATCTTTCCGCCCTTGGTGTCAATGCCGGCGACGATGTTCTCCGCGCCCACGCTATCGGCCAGATCGCCGGCGAATTCGGTGTTGACGCCCTCCGCGGAGAAGAGCGCGGAGCCGATGATCACGCGTCGCGCACCGGCTTCGAGCACCTGGCGAGCGCGGTCGATGGAGTGAATGCCGCCGCCGGCCTGCACCGGCAGCCGCTTGGCGATCTGCGAGACCAGCGCGTAGTTGTCGCCCTGGCGCATGGCGGCGTCGAGGTCGATGAGCTGGACAAGGGGATACTTGGCGAATTTCTCAATCCAGTATTCGAAGTCGTCGAAAGCCAGGCGCAGCTTTTCGCCGCGTACAAGCTGGACGATACGCCCGCCCAGCAGATCGATAGAAGGAATCAGCATGGCAACCTCACGGATACGCCGGCTTTGGCCAGCTCTTGTTTGAGCGAACGGGCGCTGGAAATGCCAAAGTGGAAGATGCTCGCGGCCAGGGCGGCATCGGCCCGGCCGCGGTTGAAGACATCGACAAAATGCTCAACGGTTCCCGCGCCGCCGCTAGCGATGACGGGAATGCTCACCGCTTCGCTGACCGCAGCAGTCAACTCGCAGTCAAAGCCGGCGCGGGTGCCGTCGGAGTCCATGGAGGTGAGCAGGATCTCGCCGGCGCCGCGCTGCTCGGCCTCGCGCGCCCACTCGACGACGCGGCGGCCAGTGGGCTTGCGCCCGCCCTGCACGTAGACCATTGCGTCGCGGATGGGGTCTTGGGCTGTTGGGTCGCGGCGGGCGTCGATGGCTACTACCACGGCTTGCGCGCCGAAGCTGCGGCCGATGGCGTCGATGAGCGTGGGATCATGAAGCGCGGCGGAGTTGACGCTGATCTTGTCAGCCCCGGCGTCGAAGACCTGCGCGGCATCGTCGGCGGTGCGGATGCCGCCGCCCACGCAGAAGGGGACGAACAGCTCACGCGCTGTCCGACGGACCGTATCGAGCAGCGTGGCGCGACCCTCGTGGGTAGCGGTGATGTCGAGGAGCACGATCTCGTCTGCACCCTCGCGGGCGTGACGCGCGGCCTGCGTGGCCGGATCGCCGGCATCGATCAGATCGACAAACTGCACGCCCTTGACGACGCGGCCGCCGTGAACATCGAGACAGGCGATGATGCGCTTGGTAATCATGGCTTCTTCCTTGTGACGTGGCGGGCGATGAGATCGTTGAGTTCAGCGCGTTGGGCCTTGGTCATGGCTTGAGTTGGTAAAAAAAGAAATGCATCGTTGCTGGTATAGAACAAGGTAGATTTCTCGTCTTGGGCAAAATCTACAATCCCTTCCCAGAAATATTTCATCTCCATTACACCGGATACACCTGTAATGACACACTCTTCGTCGACATTCGAAAAGAAACTCCGATTTGTTTTTCCCTTTGGGAGGAAACGCCGATAACATTTTCGCGCATTTATTGACCTTAAAAAAGGCAAACCGATCGAAGCAAAAAATGTCGTTACTCCCATCGCAAAAAATTGGGCGAAAAAACCTGACCGAGGATTAGAACACATCGCTAACGCCAGAAATAGAATCGTCAAAAGAGGCCAAAGCAGTATCGAGAACCGTTTTAGAAACTTCTGCCTTCTATGAAGATTGAAGGCATTTTTGAAATCCCGATAAGAAAGCTGAAAGTTCAAGGTCATTATCTTATCTCCAGGAAATTTCTTAGGATCTTCAATCCGGTTTCGCCGGACTTCTCCGGGTGGAATTGTACGCCCATGACGTTGCCGCGCACGACGGCGGAGGCGAAGGGGGAAATATAGTTAGTCATGGCCGCCGTGTCGGTGGTGATGGGCGCCCGGTAGGAGTGCGTAAAGTAGACGAACTCCCCAGCTTCCACGCCGGCCAGCAAGGGCGTATCGGCGCAGGGGTGGAGCGAGTTCCAGCCCACATGAGGGACTTTCTCGCTACCCTCTGGGAAGCGCGAACAGCCATCCACAAAGACTCCCAGGCCGGGCTGATCGGGGGCTTCGCTGGAGCCGGTATAGAGCCACTGCATGCCCACGCAGATGCCGAGGAAAGGCACATTCTTTGCGATGGCGGCATAGACGGCGGCGGTGAGACCGAGGCGGTCAAGCCGCTCAGTAGCCTGGAAGTGGCCCACGCCGGGGAGCACGATGCGCTCGGCGGCGGCAACTACGGCGGGATCTTCGGTGACCTCGCACTGCGCGCCCAGGTGGCGCAGCGACTTGAGCACCGAAGTCAGATTGCCGGCTTTGTAATCGATGACGGTGACGCGCATGAGAACCTCGAAAAGCAGCGGGGTTGGCGGTGTTAGCGGAGCTAGCGGTGTTAGCGGAGCTAGCGGGGTTAGCGGGGTTGGCGGGGTTAGCGTTGTTAGCGAGTTAGCGAGTTAGCGAGTTAGCAAGTTGGCGAGGATGAATTCTGGCTACAGCAAGCCCTTGGTGGAGGGCAGCATCTCGCCCAGTTGCTTGTCTTTGCAGCAGGCCACGCGCAGGGCGCGAGCAAAGGCCTTGAAGATGGCTTCGATCTTGTGGTGGTTGGAGCGACCGTACATGGTCTTCACGTGGACGTTGGCGCGAGCGCCGCGGGCGAATCCTTCAAAGAAGTCCGTCACCAACTCGGTCTGCAAGTCGCCCACCAGACGAGTACGGACCTTGGCATCGACGGCGAATGCAGCGCGTCCACTCAAGTCCACAGCAGCGATGGCCAGGGTTTCGTCCATGGGCATGAGGAAGTAACCTGCGCGCAGGATGCCGCGCTTGTCGCCCAGAGCCTTGTCGAAGGCTTCGCCCAGGGCAATGCCCACGTCTTCGACGGTGTGGTGCTGATCGACATCGAGGTCGCCTTTGCAGGTCAACTCAAGATCGAAGGCGCCGTGACGGGTGAAGAGTTCCAGCATGTGATCGAAGAAGCGGATGCCGGTGGAGACCTTGTAATGGCCGCCGCCTTCAATGGTGAGGGCGATGGAGATTTTGGTCTCGGTGGTGTTGCGGGAAAAAGACGCGGCGCGCTTGGATCCAGTGGTCCCAGAATCGGGAGCGGGGGCACTCGGCTGATTGAAGGCTTCCATCTTCATAGGCGTGTTCCTCGATGCTACACTTGGTTCCGATTCCATCCATCACGCTGTCATCCTGAGCGAAGCGAAGGATCTACGTTCCAGTTGGAGTTTCGCAGCGCCCCTACGGGGCGCAGGTCATTTTTTGCGGCCCTTCCCAGGACTGCGCTGTGCTTGTCCTGGGCTATTATCCTTCCGTCCCTACGGGACGGATCAAAACTCTCGCTCATTGAGACTCTCGCGCATTGATACGAACATCGATACACGCATCGCGCCGCGCATCGATTTTCCCATAAATCAACGCGTCTGTGCCTGTTTCGCTGGGCCGGACAATGCCGTTAAGGTCTCATTGAGCGCCTGGACGGCCAGTCTCATCTGCTCGCGGGTGCCGATAGTGATGCGGACGCGGCCCTCGCAGCCTGGATCGCTGGAGCGGTCGCGGACCAGAACGCCGGCGGCGCTCATCAAACGAGTGAACTGCTGGTGCTGCGGTCCAATGTCGACAAGGACAAAGTTGGCGCGGCTGGACCAGCGGCGCAGGTTGGCAGCGTCGAGAGTTGTTTCAAATTCCGTTCGTGCGGCGAGCACTTCGCTTACGTACCAGTCGAGATAAGTTGTGTCAGCAAGCGCAGGCGGCAGGCAGGCCAATGCAAGCTGGTTCACACTGTAGGGCGAGAGGACACGCTTGATCCAGCGCATCAATTCGACGGGGCCGGCGAGCAGGCCGAGACGCAGGCCGGCCAGTCCATAGGCTTTCGAAAAGGTGCGAGCGACAATCAGATTGGGAATTGTGCCCACCAGGTCCACCATGGTTTCGCCGTGGAAGTGGAAGTAGGCTTCATCCACCAAGAGCACGGCCTGCGGGGCGCGGCGGGCAATTTCAAGCAGGTGTTCACGGGTGGCCACAGAGCCGGAAGGACTGTTGGGATTGGCGATGGCAATGATTTTGGTTCGCGGAGTGATTGCGGCAAGCAGTTGCTCGTAGGGGAAAGCGAGGTCGTCGCCGGCCAGAATGGGGACGGAGCGGGCGTCGGTGGCCGAGGCGTAGATCTCGTACATGGTGTAGGTGGGAACAGGCAGCAGCAACTCATCGCCCTCTTCGAGAAAGGTCTCGAAGAGCACATGAATGGCCTCGTCCACGCCGTTGGTGAGGGCGACTTGTTCTGCTCGAAGGTCCAACGACTGGGCAACGAGAGCTTCGACCGGGGCGCGCTCGGGATAGCGGGTGAGATCGGCAGTGGTGATGCGGGCGAGCGCTTCGCGCACCGCGGGCGAACAAGCCACCGTGTTCTCGTTGAAGTCCAGGCGCAGTGTGTCGCGACAACCGAGGGGAGGGTGGTACTCCTTCATCGCTTGTACGCGCAAACGCGGTTGGGGAGCTTCGATCGATCGATTATTCATGCGATCCACCTTTTGCCTGGCGGCGTTGCAAGCGCACGCGAATCGCTTCGGCGTGGGCGGTGAGGCCTTCGGCTTCTGCCAGCAGAACGGCGTCCGGGCCCAGCGCACGCAAGGCCTGGGCGGAGTATTGCTGCACTGTGATGAGCTTGACGAAGTCATTGACACTGAGGCCGCCGCGCACACGCGCCATGCCGCCGGTGGGAAGGGTGTGATTGGGGCCGCTGATGTAGTCGCCCATGGGCTGCGCCGACCAGCGGCCGATGAAGACCGAGCCGGCATTCTGCACCCAATCGAGATCGCCGGCGGCATCGACGGTGAGATGCTCGGGGGCAAGTTTGTTGGTGATCGCGCGGGCTTCTTTCACGGTCGAGGCGAGAAAGACCAGACCATTTCGATCGAGCGAGGCGCTGGCTACGGGATTGTTGCAACTGCGCGCCTTGCACTCGGCGACAACTTCTTTTGCCAGGGCTGCATTGGTGGTGATGAGGATAGAGAGGGCTTCTGGATCGTGCTCGGCTTGAGCGACGAGATCGCTGGCAATATCCTGCGGACGGCCCTTTTCACTGGTCACGATGGCTTCCGTTGGGCCGGCGAGCAGGTCGATGGCGCAATCGAAGGCCACCAGCTTTTTGGCGGCGGTTACGTAGAGGTTGCCGGGGCCGGCAATCTTGTCGACGCGCGCGATGATCTCGGTCCCATAGGCCAGCGCGGCTATGGCGTGGGCTCCGCCGAGGCGATAGAACTCCGTAATGCCCAGCATGTGCGCGGCGGCCAGGGTTTCGGGTGCAGGCTTGGGTGAGACCACCACGATGCGCGCGACGCCCGCGACCTGCGCGGGAATGACGGTCATCAGCAGTGTCGAAGGCAGAGGATGACGACCGCTCGGCACATAGCATCCGGCAGAGCCGAGAGGGCGCACAAGCTGGCCGGTGAGCAAGCCGTCGGCACTGGTCTCGCTCCATGAAGCAGGTAGCTGATTGACGGCAAAGCTGCGAATCTGCCCGGCGGCGGTGGTCAGCGCGCTGCGCATCTCATCGCCGACGGCCTCCCAGGCTTCGGCCATCTCTTCCGCCGAGATACGAAGAGCAGAAGGCTCGGAGAGCCCATCGAATTTGGCAGCATAGCGGAGCAGAGCGCGGTCGCCTTGTTTGCGCACATCGTTGACAATGCGCTGGACGGCGGGAAGGACAGTATCGAGAGCCGTGCCGCCGCGGCGTTCAAGAGCAACAATTGTTTCTGCGGCCTCTTTTGCACCGCGGCCTTTGGTTCGGATGGTCTTCATCAAATGACTCCGAGTAGGGACTAAGGGACTAGGGACTGTGGGACTAAGACTCTGACCGCATGACGATGTGTTTCAGTTCGCACCTTCCCCGGTCTCAAAAACGAGACCGGGGGCACCCACAGTGGGACGAAATTATGCGGTCAAAGACGGTGTTCTTTCTAAAGTACGACCTTGTTCAGCGGGTACTCGACAATGCCGCTGGCGCCGGCGGCTTTGAGTTTGGGGATCACGTCGCGAGCCACGCGCTCTTCGACGATGGTGTTGACGGCGACCCAGTCGGATTTGCTCAACTGGGAGACGGTGGGTGAGTTCAAGGCCGGGAGCACGGCCAGCACTGCATCGAGATCGGGCTTCTGCACGTTGAGCATCAGGCCTACCTGCGATTGGGCATCGATGGCGCCGCGCAGCATAAGGGCAATCTGATCGATCTTGGCCTTCTTCCACGCGTCGTTGAGGGTTTGCGCGTTGGCGATGAGGTGGGTTTCGCTCTCCATCACCGTGTCGATGATCTTGAGGCGGTTGGCCTTGAGCGAACTGCCTGTCTCGGTGACTTCGACGATGGCGTCGCAGAGCATGGGCGGCTTGACTTCAGTGGCGCCCCAACTAAATTCGACCTTGACGTTGACGCCCTTCTCGGCGAAGTAGCGCTTGCTGGTCTCGACCAGTTCGGTGGCGATGATCTTGCCTTCCAGATCCTCGGCCTTCTCGAAGCCGGAGCCCTCGGGGACGGCCAGCACCCAGCGCACCTTGCGGCGGCTCTGCTTGGCATAGGTGAGAGAGGTGACGCTGGTGACCTCGAGGCCGCTTTCCTTAACCCAGTCGATACCGGTAAGGCCGGCATCGAGGACGCCGTGATTGACATAGCGGGCCATCTCCTGGGCGCGGATCAACATGCATTCGATCTCGCTGTCGTCGATGGAGGGAAAGTAGGAGCGGCCGTCGGCGTAGATGTTCCAGCCGGCGCGCTTAAAGAGGGCGATGGTCGAGTCTTGCAGGCTTCCCTTGGGAATGCCGAGTCTGAGCTTGTTGGCCACGATCTTATTCTCCGTCTGGATGAGTTACTGGTTGGAAGTGTTGGCCGATGCGTCGAGCGCGATGGACTTGGTGAAGCAGCTCACCGTGCCCTCGTGGCAGACCAGGCCGTCGCCCTCGACGACAACACGGAAGAGAAGCGTGTCGTTATCGCAGTCGGTGGCGATGGAGACGATGCGCAGGCGATTGCCGCTGGATTCGCCCTTCATCCAGAGCTTCTGGCGGGTGCGGCTCCAGAAGGTGACGAAGCCGGATTCAAGGGTCTTGGCGTAGCTGGTGGGGTTGAGAAAGCCCAGCATCAGCATTTCGCCGCTAGCAGCATCCTGGACGATGCCGGGGACGAGGCCGTCCATCTTGTCGAAGTCGATTGTCGGGTTCTGGGTGGTCATGATCTTCCTTGCTTCGTGTGGGGGGTTGGAAAACGCAAAAAACCCGCTGGCGGATTCGCCGGCGGGCTTGGGTACTGCTAAGATCTCGTTGGCCTTCTACAGCATCAGGCCATGCAAGTCCGCCGGCATGGATTGCCCATGATGGTGGTGATGGCCGTGATGGCGGAGGCTCTGCATCTGGATTTGAAGGTAACGAAACGCGGGGGATTTGTCAAATCTCGGATCGAATGGCGCTCACCCGCCTTAAGAGCGTGACCGCGAGGAGGAACTCCCTCCCCGGTCTCAAAAACGAGACCGGGGGCGCCCATTCGGTGAGTTGTCTATTGTTTTTTGAGCACCGCCGTGCCTTTTTCATCGCTGAGGATGGCGCTCTCCAGCTTGCGGAAAGCCGGCCATTGGGTAGCCGGCAGCTCCAACTGGCGTACCACAAACTCGCGCTCGAAGCGCAGCAGATTTCCCTTGGCGGTAACGGCAGAGTGATAACTGGCAAAATCGAGATCGAGGTCCACCGGATCGGGGGTCTCGTCCACGATGTAACCATCGGGCAGCTTGATCTCGTAGCTGTCATGCCAGCGGCCGGTGGCGGCGAATTCGATGGGGATGGTGCGCGGCTTGTTGGCGGTGAACTCACCATAGGTGGCGATCACACGCGGGCGCACCAGCAGCATGGAAGCGGCAGGGCGGGCATACTGCGCGGCGCTAAAGGAGTAATGCAACTCCATGGGCTTGTCCAGCTCCGATGGCTCGACGAAGCGGACAGAACTGAGCACCACGCCGGGCACATCGTGGGCCACCGCGGTCTCGACCTGTTGGCGGCGGTCTTTCTCTTCTGTGTATTTGACGTAAAGCCGCTGATCGGCGCCGGTGGTGCCGGTGCGCAGCACGTCGACCGAGCCGGCCAGTGTGCCGTCTGCAGTGAGGGTGAAACTGCCTTTGCGATCGGAGGTATTGGCGGAGGGGTCAAGCACGGGCAGAGCCAGCAGTTGGCTGGCCTCGCCGGCGCAGAGCAATCCATAGCCTCCCTGCAAGGGAGGAGGCAGGTTGCCGAGGGGGGTGCGTTCGTCGGTGGGATCGAAGATGAGGTAGCGCTTACCTTCTCTGCCCGCGATCACCGTCTTAAGACGAGCGTCCTGAACGCCGGCGGGAACCTCGATGGCGGCGATCATGTGATTGCCGTCGATAGAGGGCAGCGCGGGATCGACGAATCCGCGCTGTGTGTCGACAGCAACGTAAAAGGCATGTAGTCCGGCGGCCTGGGCCATGGCGATCAGCAGCGTGGATTTGTCCTTGCAGTCGCCATAGCGGTTGCGGTAGATGTCTTGGGCGTAATTGGCCTGCATGCCGCCGATGCCGCGCATGACGATGAAGTAGCGAACGTCTTTTTGAATGAAACTGGTGATGCGGCTGAGCTTGGTGTAGAAATCGGGCGCGTTGGCGACCATGGATTGGACGGCGGTGGTTATCTCGGGCGAGGGATTGGACCGGTCCGCCTCAAGGGTGGTGACCCATTTTCCCAGTATGCGCCACTGGTTCTCGGCTCCCTGTACCGCGGCATCGCCCCATTGCACGGTCATGCGCGCGGCCAGGGCTTCCCATGCGGGCGTTAGGGGAAGATCGCGCAGATCCAGTGCGGGAAGATTCTTGATCTCCCAGCGCCAATGGTTGGGAGCGACCTCGACCGGCTGGACGGGTTCATGGCCATGCCAGGCAACGGTGTAGGCGCGTCCAGGAGGCAGATCGATCTCCAGCGCCTCGCTGAGAACGGGAATCCCGTACTGCACGTGCCAGGTCGTCTCCTGGAGATAGGCTTCCAGCAACTCCTCGGATTCGCAGACCAGGACCGCGCCCACGTCGATGGCTGGGGGGATGGCGACGCGCGTCTTGCTGGTGGATAGCATCTGTGGCACGTCGGTATCGCCTTTTTCGGCGATGTCGGTGTCTTGCGCCGGATATTGGCGGCCATCGGCGGCGATGGTCCAGGCGTGAAAGGAGATGATCTTCTGGTCGGCGTTGTAGCTGGCCGAGCAGAAGGCGTCGCGGCCTTTGGGCTTGAGGATGCGGCGCGCCTCGCGGATGTGCTCAATGGCGCGGCCGGAACTGTCAAAGCTCACGACGATTTCAGAGATGAGGATTACCGATCCGGCATCGCCGGCGGAGGCGGGCGTCTCGGACTTGGCTGCATCCAGCGCCCATTGCGGCGGAGGCTTGGGTCCGAAGAGACCGGCCCATGCGGGGTGGGAGGCCAGAGCCAGCAGCATGATCGTCAGCAGGCAAAGAATTCGTTTTAAAGCGATCGCAAAGAGCATGTCTATTTTTCCTTCGGCGCGGCAGCCCGCACCAGCACCAACTGCTGTTGATCGGCCATGGCCTGCTTTTGATAAAAGCCGTGCAAATCCGCATATTCCTTGGCTTCGATCAGGCAAAAGTTGTACGCCGATACGCGCATTACCTTCACTGACCTTTCGGCGATCTTGGAATCGATCTTCATCAATGCGTGATTCGGCCAGACCAGATCGGGATTCTTGGGCGCGCTCTCCACAATGTAACCCTCGGGTAGATGGTAGGTAACGCTGTCCTGATCCATACTGGGGTAGTGCACGTCGATGGGCGTGAGGCGCTTGTCCTGCGCCACAAAAGGATGCTTGGCGTGGGATTCGAAGAATTGGCCGGGAAGAAAGATGTGCTTGCCGGTTACCGTGCCCAGATTTCCGTTCAATTTGAAGACGGCGGTCAGCGGAAGATCGTAGGCCTCAAGGTTGTCCAAATGGTCGAAGTCGACCTGCACGCCTTCCGGCACGATATTCTCCCAGGATTCTTTGAGCGCCCGGTGCAGCTCGCCTGCGTCATTTTCAACGGAAAACTGCCGCCAATACAGAGCTTCCGGCCCGGTCATGACGATCTTGGCCGTTCCCAGCAAGGCGCTGTCGGCGGCGATCTCCAGATCCGCGGTGCGCGCGATGAAGGCGGCCTTGTAGGTGCTGGCAGGGGTAATTGCCTGCTCAACCTCCTTGTCGTTCAGGCGCAAGCCTCCAGCTACGGTGTGCCGCCATGCCAAGGCCCCGTAAGCACACATTTTTGCGCCGGGGTCCAGGTACAGATCCTTTCCACCCAAGGAGACGATGGCGATGTAATCGTCCAGTTGATAGAGAGAAAGGTAGGATTGATCGAACATGGCGCCATCGCGGTCGACCACCTGCATGGGATAGGCCGTCAATCCTGCGGCGCGGGCCAGGGCCACATAGAGCAGGGCCAACTCATTGGCATTACCGGATTGCTGCTTCCACACATCCTCGGCCTTTTTTATATCTTTGATCTTCTCCTTTTTGCGCTCGGCATAGGATTTATAGCGCGTATAGGTGGTGTTCTCCATTTTCATCACCGCGGTATAGATCTTTTGCGCCTTGACCTCGCTGGAGTCGGCGGGCGCAACCAGACCGGCGGCTGCCTCCGCAATCGTCTTGGATGGAGAGATGAATTGATCGACCCAGGTCTTCCAGCTCTTGCGCGCAGCGTTCCAGAAATCCGCGCCGGAAGAAAACGAAGTGAAATAGAACTCTACCCGATAACGAATGGTGTTGAGCGGCGGCATCCAGTCTTCGTCGGGAAAAGGTGAAATGTCTTTTAGGTCAAGGCTGAATATGTCCTTTTTGCCCTGCGTCAATTCGACGCCGTCCGGCAAATTGCGTGCCCACATCAGCTTCGACCAGCCGTTGGGAAACACCGGATGGTAAGAGAAAAAGGCGTGATGGATAAAATAGGGCTTCTGCAAATTCCAGGTCGGGGTATAGGACCATTCGCCGTTGTACCTTAACCTCAGACGAAACTCGATGATGCTGCCGACTTCGACACTGGGCAGGGTGAAGACGAGCATGTTCTTCTGGTAACCCTTAGCCTTGAAGTCCATCAGGTCCGCGGGCTTGGCGGTGAGGGGAATGATGGTTCCATCGGCGTGAATGGTGCGACCGGCGATATCGGTTACCTTGAAGTCCTCTGGTTCATAAGGGATCTTGACGGTGGCCAGTTCCTTACCCTTTTCGGTCAGCACCTTGATGCGCTCGTAGTAGGCGATGAAGTGCTCCCAGTCGTTGGAGGTCTGTTCGCTGTAAAGATAGACAGCCGACGCTCCCGGCGCCTTGGGGTCGGAGGTCATCTTCAGCTCATCGGGGGTGGGATCTTGAAACTGCGCCAGCAAAAGGGCGGAAGGACAGACAAAGGGAAGGAGGAGAATAAGGCGAAGAGTCTTCGGCGTCCGCATCTTTAATTCCTTGAAATAGAAATCGCAATTCTTTCGACCTACAGCTTGCGGAGATTGTACTCGAAGGGAGGCGGGAAGAAGCAACACGTGCGCCCGGTGCGGGAGGCGGCAGGCAACGATAACAGCAGATCGATTATTAGCAAGTAAGTTAACTATCGACCCGGCCAGATTGGATTGTGAGATCGTATCCCACCCAAATACTGCGATGGTGCGGAGAAATCCCCTCCCCGGTCTCAAAATCGAGACCGGGGGCACCCTCAGTGGTACAGAACTATGCGGTCAAATACCTGGTGCGGATCAGGCGATGGTGAAGTTCTTCATGTAGTCGGCGTCGATTTTGAGCGACTCCATGGGCGGGCGATAGAACTCCTCCTGCTCGACGAAGTAGTGCTGGATTCTGGCCTGTTTGGCGGCGGCAAAGATGGCGTGGAAGTCGACCGTGCCGGCGCCGAGTTCGGCGGCGGGGGGAGGATCGACGACGGTGGCCGGCTTGGTGGCCTTCTGGAAGTCCTTGATGTGCAGCATGGAGATGCGTTTGGGATAGCGGCGAATGTAGTCGGCGGGATCGGCGCCGCCCACCGTGACCCAGCCGCAATCCAATTCAATGGTGACGAGATTGGGGTCGGTCAGGCGGAGCAGTTCGTCGAAAGGAACTACGCCCTGCTGGCGGGTGAACTCTATGGTGTGGTTGTGATAGCCGAAAACCAAGCCGGCAGCCTTGATTTTAGCGCCGAGTTCGTTGAAGCGATCGGCGTTCCAGCGCCAGTCGTCAAGGGTGAAGGACTGCACCTGGGTGCGGAAGGAGTTGTCCTTGAGGCGCGAGGGGTCCTTGAAGCCGGGAAACGAACAGATGATGAAGCGGACACCCAGTTCCTTGTTGAAGGCCAGGATGTGGTCGAAGTCCTTGGTGAGGTCGTTGTAGGAATAGTGGGCGCTGGGCATCTTGAGGCCGGCGTCATCCAGGGCCTGGCGGACTTCCTTGACCGTGTGGCCGAAATAGCCGGCGGCTTCGACTTCTCCGTAGCCCAGAGCCGCGATCTGCTTGAGCGTGCCGGCGTAGTCGCGCGGCATCAACTCGCGCACCGAAAAGAGTTGTAAGCCTATGGGCAGATTGAAGGGTGTGGCGAGCAATCTGTGCGCGCCAGTGAGCGCCGCGCCACCCAGCAGCGCCGAGTTTTGCAGAAAACTTCTACGAGTTAACATGTTCGCGTTCCTCTTCTTTCGCTTTAAAAGTCGATTCATCCAGAGTGCAAGGCTTCCGGGTCTCCCATGCATCTTGCTGCAAGAGAAAATGTGGATTCTTCGATTCTGCTACGCTTCGCTCCGGTTGAAGGGGTTCGGAGCGAAGCGAGGAAATTCCGGTTCCATACAGCAAGTCAGCCTCCCGCAGCGCGGGAGAAGCGGGTTAGCGAGTTGGCGGGACGGCATGAGCCAGCATTTACCCAAAGAGTACGCTGACCGGCATGGTCAATCGCGCTGCCCTTCGGGCAGCAGTTGATAGCTGACAAAAGCCACCTTGGCGCTGTCTGGCGACCAGGACGGCACGTTCATGGTGCCCTGGCCGCCAAAGAGCGTGGCCAAAATGCGCACCTTGCGGTCGGCAAGGGACATGAGGCGCAAAGTGACATCCTTGTTGGGCGGATGGCCGGTGACGCCCTTCTCGTAGGCCACGTAGACCATCCACTTGCCGTCGGGCGAGAGGTGTGGGAACCAGTCGTTGGTTTCAGAGAAGGTGACTTGCTGCTGCTCGCTGCCGTCGGCCTTCATGCGCCAGATCTGCATGGTTCCGGTGCGCTCGGAGTTGAAGTAGATCCATTGGCCGTCGGGCGAATACTCGGGGCCGTCGTCAAGACCGGGCGCGCTGGTGAGCCGCGTTTCTTCGCCGCCGTTCACGGAAATGGTGTAGATGTCGAAGTTGCCGCCGCGCTCGGCGGTGAAGGCCAGCGTTTTGCCGTCGGGGGACCAGCCGTGCCAATAAGAAGGCGCATTCACCGTGATCTGCTTGGGTTCGCCGCCCGCGATGGGCAAGGTGTAGACGATGGATTTTCCGATTTTGGTCTGATCGCTGATGGCGATGGTCTTGCCGTCGGGGGAGATGCCGTGATCGTTGTTGCAATGAGCGGCAAAGCCCGTGGGAATGAGTACTGGCTCGCCGCCGGTCACGGGCAGGCGATAGATGTGGCCCTCCTGGTTGAAGAGGAAGGAACTGCCGTCTTGCAGCCAGTTGGGGGCTTCGAAATGGGCCGGGGCGGTGTAGACGACGCGGCGGTCGGTCGAAGCGATGGAGACGGTTTCGAGGGTGCTGTAGAGCTTGGGTTCAGAGGCCGCTGCGCCTAGCTGCTCGAGCTTGACGTTGCTGAAGACGGCGCTCTCGGTAACGTCCTTATCGTGGGCGCAGACGCCGATGCCGACGTAGAAGTCGCCGTGCAGGGCCAGCTTGATGGAGGCGCCGGCGGGGTGAAGTTTGCCGTCCTTGCCGCTGACAAAGGCATAGAAGAAGTCGCCGCGTTTCTCTAGCCGGACGCGCTGCGGGGCGCTGACGTTGGACCCGACCTCGTGGGTGTCGGCGCCCTGGGCGTCGCGAAATTGCAGCGAGGTGAGGCCGTCGCCATGGCGGGCGATGTCGACCGCGGGCGAGTGCCCATCGAGGCTCTGACGGATCATGAGCACGGCTTTGCGATGGTTGCTGCCCTTTTCGCCGACAAAGGCGATGTCGGCAGAGAGAGCCACGTCGCCGGAGAGCTTTTTCCAGACGAAGTGGAAGTCGTCGATGCCGAACCACATGTTTTCGCCGCTGCCGGTGACGGTGTAGGCGCCGCGGGCGGAGTCGAAGCTGGCGGAACCGGCGTGCAGCACCGAGCCGATGTCGCCATGGTTCTCAAAGATCCCCAGGGGCGTAGACGGCTGGGCGTGCAGCGCGGCAGCAGATACCAAAGCCAACAAAGCGAACCTCCAAAACTTGCTGAAACGATTGAGCATAGGGTATTCCCTTCTTCATTCCGAACGGGCGGCGGGTCTGGCCGGCAGCCGATTCGCGACCGCAGAGGGCGCGATGGGAACGGTAACATCCGCGCCGGACGGTCGTCAATGGAGAGCAACGGCAGGGGGAGAATGGGTTCGTCACAGCTCATTGCGAATCATGGCGATGCGGCCGACGAGCAGGTCGCTGGGGGATTGATCGGGTTCGACGTCGATCAGATCCACCGGGTAGGCCAGGTTATGGGGGCGAAGAACCAGCCGGCCGGCGGTGAAATCGGCGTAGCGGATGGCGAGATGCGCCTCATGGCGCACGGCGTAGAGATTGGGACGGAGGCTGTTGTAGGGCAAAAGAGAGTTGTAATGGCGGTCGATGAGCACAACGGCTTGGGGCATCAGGAGCGGCTCCATGGGCAGAGCGTCGGTGGGTTGCAGGATGACGGCGACGAATCGTTGCCAGGAGCGGCGATGCTGCGAGACCCGTGTGCGGTAGGCTTGCAACTCCTTGGATCGAACCGGCCACATCCATTGCACGGCGGAGCTGCGGATGTACGGTTCGAAGAGCGCCGCGGAGTGAGAGACGACTGGGACAGCGCTCTCGGTTTCGCTGTCCAAGGGTAGGCCGGGGCGGCTGAGGACCGGCAGGAGGTCGGCGGCGTTCAGGTGCTGGGAGGCCAGAATGCGGTCCATGGCCTCCAGCGAAAGCTGGCGGCGTCCACGCACGAAGTTGGAAAGATGCGCCTGGCCGAAGCCCGTCTGGCGGGCCAGCAGAGAGATGCTCAACGATCCCCGCTGTATTCTACGCAGCAGTTCCAGCCTCAGCCGTTCATGCATCTGGGTCATATTCATTGTGGAAAATTCGCCGCCGGCAAACGGTGGGCGATGGCCTCGTATTCTGTGAGCAAATCTGGCGGGGTGGAATGGCCTTCATTCTGGGCGCTTATGCGGAGATTGAAAAGAGCAAAGAACGAAAACCTCAGCGGGAGATTGACGCTAGAGATGCCTCCCACTAGATTGACCCTACGAATCGCGCATGGGTTTGTGGGAATCTTTTGCGAGACGCTTCATTGCCGCACGGTTGAAGCGGGGCGGTTGTCTGTCCCCCTGCAACGGCCAATGAACAACGATCCATGAGCCAGGAATGGTTCAGGGTGCCTCCTTCCCACTTCCGAGACGCCGCCGAACGGCGTCCAGGAAAGATCCATGCGGTACCTCCAGTATCTGCGCGCCATGAGCATGACCGGAAACGAGAGAACGCGGCAGACAATCCCCCATCAGGGCAGAAGAAACCTGAGTCGTCCTGTCTGGTTCTCTTTACCCCGCCCTACGAGATTTCAACAGGAAAACCGGCGGGAGAAACAACGGAGAGTTTGTCATGGAATTGTGCGTGCAATTGAAGGTTTGCGAGGGGTGCGGCTGTCTTTGGTTCCGCGCTCAGAATCAGGAGGCTGTTTATTGCCAGGGATGTGAGGAGCGGCTGCGGGAATTTCCCACGCCGCAGAGCCGCAAACGTCGCGGACGGCCACCGAATCCCATCTTGAGCAAGGTATGGGCGGTGGCTGCGGCCGGAGGTGGATTGTGAGCGCCGCATTGCTTTTACCGCTGGCGTTCGAGGTTGCCCCGCCGTTGGCTCTGTGCGGCGCGGCGCAGCGAGCATGGAAAAACAACCAAGCGCCCACCCCGGTCACCAAGCCGGTCAAGAAGGAGGTTAAGGAAGGCCCGCTGGAGAGCCTGGGGTTTTATCGCAAACACACCGAGAGCATGTTGCGGCGCTACCTCTACGCTTCGATGCAGGTGGGGCGGGCGCCGTCGATCCTGGGCGATCCGATTGCGCGCGGCTGGGTGTCGAGCCGCCCGGTGCGCACTTTCGAGGATGCAGTGATCTTCGTTCTCGACGTGGAGAAGTGCCTCAGCCAACTGCACTCTCTGGACCGGGAGATGCTCAACCGCATTGTGATCCAGGAGTACACCCAGGCGGAAGCAGCCACGTTGCTGGGAATGAGCGTGCGCGCCATCAGCTACAAGTTTCCGCAGGCTGTGGACCGGCTGACGGAGAAACTGCTGGAGAGCGGCCTGCTGGTGCTGCCAAACTGAACCAAAACGCCCGTCCACGAAGGGAGGCGCGCTGCGGGCCTTTCTTCGTGGACGGGTCGATCTTTGCGGGGATGGACTTATCGATCGTAAAGGAAATGCCGTAGAATCGATTTTCCCCGCGAGGATGCCGATTCTATGACTCGAAAAAATCGTTTGACCGCCCTAGTGTTTCTTCTGACGCCGGTTCTGATGGCTGCTCAGCAGCCGAATGCCCAGCCTGCCGCGCCGCAGCCTCTCCCACTGCAACCTACGACCGCCGCCGAAGCGCCCCAGCGGGACACCAGCTTCATCGACGAGCGGGGCACGGCGCACATTACGCGTGTGGTTCCGATTCCCGCGTCCATCAGCGAGCCGGCGAAACGGTTTCTAGCCCGTGCGGAGCCGGACCAGGGCCCGCCCGAGCCTCTGGCGGCGCGGCGCAGCCGTACCGACGCATGGGCGGTGGGCGCCGGCGCCAAATGGAGCAAGCTCTGCCCCAACAAGATGGTCGAGGACAAGATCGGGGGGGTTCCGGTGCGCATCGTGACTCCCGAGGGAATGCCGGAGAGCAATCGCGATAAAGTGCTCCTGAACCTGCATGGAGGCGGGTTCAATTCCGACTCCGGCTCCTATACCGAGTCGATTCCCATCGCCGGGTATAGCAAGATCAAGGTTGTCGCCGCACTCTACCGGCTGGCCCCCGAACATCCCTACCCGGCGGCAGTGGACGACTCTATCACGGTTTACAAGGAACTGCTGAAGACCTACAAGCCGGAACACATTGTGATTTATGGAACCTCTGCGGGGGCGATTTTGACCGCGGAGGTGGCGGTTCGCATCCAGCAGTTGGGTCTGCCGGAGCCGGCGGCGCTGGGCATCTTCAGCGGCATGGGCGACTTTGCCCGCGATGGGGATTCGATGGCGCTGTATGCGTTGCGCGGCCTGGCGGGTCACCTGGACCCGCCGAATGGCGGCCCGCACGATGCGGATTATCTCCGCGGCGCCGACCCCCGGGACCCAGTGATTTCGCCGATCTACGCGGATCTGCACGGGATGCCGCCGGCGCTGTTCGTCAGCAGCGGACGCGATTTGCTGTTGAGCGGGACGGTGAACCTGCATCGCGCCTATCTGAATGCCGGGGTGGATGCGCGGCTGATCGTCTACGATGGACTGCCGCACGCTTTCTGGTACGGCTCGGAGCTGCCGGAATCGATCGAGGCCAACCGCGCCATGGCGGATTTCTTTGTGCGGCAACTGACGCGGTAGAGCCTCGGCAGGAATGGAAGGGCTGGACAGACCAGGGCTCTGACTTCATGATTTGTGGGTTGCAATGGAGTTTCGCCTATCCCACCCTAGAGCGATTCCAGAATGGCTATACCCTGCAACATTCTTGCCAGGTCGTCGCTCGCTGGGGCTCGCGCCGACTTGAATGCATGGTTTCTGGGTACTCCAATTCTGGAATCGCTCTAGGCGCAAAAACAAGAACGCGCCGAGGGTGGGGCACCCATTGACGAGGGTGGGGCACCCGTTCTTGGAATCTTCCCAAATGGTCAGAGATGTAGTTGGGACGATATTGCGTCCAATTCAATAATGGGGATGCAAACGAGCAGCGAATCGGCGGAAGGGTGGGTTCAGTGCAAGCAGGGCAACGGGCAAGAGGGATGAGACGGATCGACCTGACGAATGTGCAGCTCGCCAGCAGCGAGACAGCACGTCGCATCAACCGCGACATCGTGCTGGAACTGATCCGGGCCAATCAGCCGGTTTCGCGCGCCGATCTCTCCCGCCACTCCGGCTTGCAGCGCAGCACAGTTTCGCAGATTGTCGAACAGTTGATCAAGGAGAAGTGGGTTTGCGAGGGCGCGATAGCCTCTCCGCCGCGGGGACGGCGGCCCACGATGCTGGAACTCAACGAGAATCTGGTGGCCCTCGCGGTGGACATTCACCCCAAACTGGCTACCGTCGCCGCGGTGGATCTGAAGGGCAGGCTGCTGTCGCGTGCACAGGTACCGCTCAGTTCCGATCCAGCCGCCTCGGTGGCCTTGGTGACCGAGTGCATGGAGCGGATGCGCCAGGCGCTGCCCGGCAAGTCGATCGAGGGCATCGGCATCAGCCTGCCCGGCCGGGTTGACCCGGAGAGCCAGCGCTTGATCTTCGCCCCCAACCTGCATTGGCCGGATTTCGACTTGAAGAGGGTGATTGAAAAAAAGATGGGCCTGCTGGTGAAAATGGAAAACGCGGCTACCGCCTGCCTGCTGGCGGAGTTGACCTTCGGGCACATGGAAGGCATTTACGACGTGGTGCTGGTGACGATCTCGGAGGGTGTGGGCGCGGGTGTTTTTGCCAACGGGCACTTGATCGGCGGCCAGAGCGGCATGGCCGGGGAGTTCGGCCACGTCGTGCTGGACCCCGCCGGCCCACGCTGCGCCTGCGGTCAGAGGGGTTGCTGGGAGACCTTTGCCAGTTGCCGCGCCGCGCTGCGCTATTACAAGGAGTTGGAACCCAGCGGCAGCCGCGTGACCTTTCATGAACTGCTCAATATGGCCGAAGATGGCGATGCGCACGCCGCCCAGGCACTGGCCAAACAGGCGCAAGCCATCGGTCGAGGGCTGCGCATGATCATCACCGCTTTGGCCCCCAGCGTGATTTTGATGGCCGGCGATATTACCTCAGCCTGGAGTCGATTTGCGCCGCTGATCGAGAAGGAAGCGGCGCAAGTAATGGTGGGCGGCGTTTCTCCGCGGATTCTGCCCACGCACGAGGGGGAGATTGCCCGCCTGCGCGGCGCGGCGGCGCTGGTGTTTCAGCGGGGTCCCCTACAGGACGCGCCGGCGCCGGTCAGCCAGCAATGAGAATTTAGAGCCCTTTTCCTAATGCTGTGTAGTGTCCCACCCCAAGCGCAAAGACGAGAACGCGCCGAGGGTGGGGCGCCCGATCACACCATCAACGGGAGAAATGTTCTCAATCAACGCGCGTGGGAGTTCGCTCTCCCCGCGAGCGCTGTTTCTCTCCATTGGGAAGCTCTCATCCATCCCGCCTCCGTACTTACCCCTTGCTTGCAACATTTGCTTTCGCGCCACCGCTTAAGAGACGCGTGTGCAGCGCTGCATCCAAGCGGGTGAGGGAGAGGGAGCTTGATTGTCGGCAATCCAATGACGGCAGCCCGGGAGTTGAGCCAGCCGCTGGTCGATCCTCCCGCGGCCCAGCCGCCCTCAGCCCGGCCGAAAAGCCTCACCGGCAACCTGAATGAGGTGGGCCGCGGTTACCAGCAAATACTGGAGCGGGATCCGCGCAATCCTGTGGCGCTGGTGGGGATGTGCCTGGTGGCGCTGGCCAGCCAGCAGGCGGAGGCAGCGGTCGGATTGGCCCAGTTGGCCGTAACCGTGGCGCCGCGCATGGGTCCGGCCTGGGTGGCGCTGGGACAAGCGCTGAAAGGCTGCGGCCGGCTGGATGAGTCGGAGGCGGCTTATGCACATGCGATCTCGATGGACGGCATGGATCCGCTGGCGCATATGGGAATGGGCGAACTGAGAATCGCCCAGGAGCGGCCGGAAGAGGCCGTCTACGCCTATGAACTGGCACTGAAGAAGAATCCTGTACTGGTGACGGCGCACCTGGGACTGGGGCATGCGCTGGCCTGCATGGGGCGCTTCGAGGAGGCCTTCGAGCGCTATCAGCAGGTGCTGTCGCTGAGCCCGCGTCTAGCCGAGGCGGAGTTTGCCTCGGGCTTTGCCTTGGTGCGCATGGGCAAACCCAAGGAAGCCGAGGTCCGCTACCGGCGGGCGCTGGCCGAGCGGCCCGATTTTGCCGCTGCCTGGCTGAATATGGGCAGCCTGCTGCGCGAACAGGGACGCGAGATCTACGCCGAGGCGGCGCTGCTGCGGGCCATCGAACTGCGGCCCGACCTGATCAGCGCCTGGCTGAATCTGGGGTTGCTGGAGCGGGACCGGCGCCATCCAGAAAAGGCCGAGGCCTACCTGCGCAAAGCCTTCGTGCTCGATCCCAACCGCACGGACACGCTGGTGGCCTGGGCGCAGTTTCGCAATGGAGAAAAAGACCTGGCGGGGGCCTGGGCATGGCTGCGCTGGGCGTTGACGCGGGATGCGAAGAACCCCGAAGCGGTCAATATGCAGGGCATCCTGTTGCACACCGAAGGACGCTTCGAGGAGGCTGTGGAAGTTTTTGAACGGGCCGAAGAGTTGGGCAACCGGGCGGCCTCATCGAATCGTGGTAATTCGTTGCTGGACCTGGGCCGCGTGGAAGAGGCGCTGCGGGCGCACGAAAAGGCCGTCGAGCGCGATCCGGAGTGCGCCGGAGCACGCTACAACCTGGCCATGACCCGCCTGCGGGTGGGGGATTTCGAGCGCGGCTGGGCGGGCTACGAGGCGCGTTGGGATTTCCGCGAGGTGCATCGCCACGCGCGCATCTTCCGCCAGCCGCGCTGGCAGGGCGAACCGCTCGAAGGCCGACGGGTGCTGCTGCACGCCGAGCAGGGACTGGGCGACTCGATCCAGTTCAGCCGCTACGTGCAAAGAGTGATCGATCGGGGCGGGTCGGCGCTGCTGCAGGTGCAGACCGGGGTGAAGCGGCTGCTGGCTTCGCTCGAGGCGGTGCGCGGCGGCCAGGCGGAGATCGCGCAGTTGGGCATAAAGCCGCCGGAATTCGATCTGGAGTGCCCGCTGATGAGCCTGCCTTCGGTCTTCGGAACCAGGATCGATTCGGTTCCCTGGCCGGGAGCGTATCTCTTCGCCGATGCGGAATTGGTGAAAGAAAAAAAGGCGCAATTCCTGGATCGGTGGCCGCAAGACTCGCCGTGTGCGCCGTACCGCGTGGGGATCGCGTGGGCGGGCAATCCCGGCTACCGGGCCGACCGGCACCGCTCCACTCAGTTGCGGACCCTGCTGCCGCTGCTGCGTCTGCCCGGCATTGACTGGGTCTCGCTGCAAAAGGGCGAGCCGGCCGAGCAGTTGGCCAAGCTGCCCAGCGACGTTTCTGTTTGGGACGCCTCGAGCCAGGACCGCGATCTGGCCGATGCCGCCGCCACCCTTGCCAATCTCGACCTGGTGCTCACCACCGACACCTGCATCGCCCACCTGGCCGGAGCCATGGGCAAGCCGGTGTGGATTCTGCTGCCCCACCTGTCCGATTGGCGTTGGATGCGCCACGTCGAGACCACTCCCTGGTACCCCACCGCACGCCTGCTGCGGCAGAGGACGCAGGGCGACTGGACGGAGTTGGTGGAACGGGCCGCCGGCGAGTTGAACCGAGTGGTTGCCAAGCGCATCTCACCCTCCAACGTGGGTTCAGAAGAGGCCTTTGGGGAGTTCCTGGCCATTCCAGCCTGAAACCGCATCGAAAAACACATTTTTCGGCGTGGTTGCAAATTGCTCAATCCAAAAAGGAAGCGTGGCTTTTAGAAAGATTCAGCGAGTCAGCACCCGCTGCTGCGAGGATGGCGAGTTCGTGGGTTAGCGGCGGTATTGGCGAAAGCTGTTTCATCCCTTCTCAGGCCGGCAACGCTGGCGAATAAAAAAATTGCGCAGAATCTTCTTGACTTCTGAAACTCTATTTTATAGAGTACTCCACAGAGAGGATTTCTCTAAGAGCCAAGAATTGACTGAAAGGGGAGCGCGATGACATCGGATATGAGCGAAAGCGAGCTGAAAGAAAGAGTGCAGTTGATCGAAAGCATGATCTTCGAAGGACGCCGGACAACCGAGAGTTGGGGATGGTCCTTCCTGTTCTGGGGCGTGGCCTACTATGTGGCCATCGGCTGGACAGCGTGGACCCACTACGGCCTAGCCTGGCTCATCACCATGGTGAGCGCTTCTCTGCTGATGTGGGCCATCGTCAAGAGCAAAACGAAAAAGCCGGAAGTGAAAAAACCGGATACCACCGTCGGCAGAGCGATCTTTTCCATCTGGATTGCCATGGGCATCTCGATGAGTGTTCTGTTGACGGCCATGGGCTTCAGCGGCAGGTTCAATGCACAGATGTTTGTCGCGGTGGTGGGTGCGATGCTGGGCACATCGAACGCGGCCAGCGGCATGATTCTCCGTTGGAAGGCGCAGTTTGCCTGTGCTTTGGTGTGGTGGGCGGCGGCGGCAGCGGCCTGCTTTGCCACGGTCGATCAGAGTACGGTGGTTTTTCTGGTAGCCATCTTCTTCTGCCAGATCGTATTCGGCGCCTATGCGATGAGTTGCGAGGCGCGCGCCCGGAGGCAGGGGGCGCTCCATGCCTGAGCTTCCGGAGTTGAATCCGATCATCCACGGCAAGTTGCGGCTGGCGCTGCTTTCGCTGCTGGCCGGCGTCGAGGAGGCGGAGTTCACCTGGTTGCGCTCCCGGACCGGCTCGACCGACGGCAACCTGGGCGCACAACTGACCAAGCTCGAAGAGGCCGGATACGTCGCCGTGGAGAAAAAGTTTGTGCAACGCAAGCCGCAGACGATCTATCGCATCTCCGAAAACGGACGCTGTGCGCTGAGCGAGTATGTGCAGGCGCTGAAGTTGTTGCTGGGCGGGGCTATGGGCAACTAATGCATCCAACTGCTTTATATTTGCGTCTTTGAACGAGGGAAGAATCATATGCGCGAGATGCAAACAGCAAATCAGCTCAGCGGCAGGGCGACGGGCGCCCTTTTCTTCACGGGATTTGGCGCCCTTTGGTTTATCTTGGCGTTGTATGTGCGGGAACAACTGCACAGGGCTGTGATTGCCGGCCTCCTCACAGGGCTGGCGGCGCTGGTGCTGGCGGCGATTCTGCTGCTGCGCGCCGCCAAGCGCTGGCCCCGTGTGGCCGACGATCCGGCGGTGAACCGCACCTTCAACCGGGTCAATACCGCGCAGTGGATCGCCGTGGGTCTGTTTGCCTTTACGCTGGCCAGGCTGCATCTGGACGCCTACATTCCTTCAGCGATAACCGCCATTGTAGGACTGCACCTGTTTCCCCTGGCGCGGCTCTTTCATAATCCGCTGCACTACGGTACGGGAGCTCTGCTGCTCCTCTGGGTTGGGACCGGCATTCTTTTCGTGCCGGCCGGAGAGCTGCAAGGCTCCGCGGCGCTGGGAACCGGTGTCATTCTGTGGCTCAGTGCGGCGATCACGCTGGTGATGGGGCTTCTCGGGGCGCGGCAACCGGCGCAGTAGCGGATTGCGGCTCCATACCGGTACGGACGCGTTGCATGATGCCCAGGTAGTAGGCCAGGTTGTGGATGGAGTTCAGCGTACCGCTCAGCGCCTCGCCGGAGTGCATCAGGTGGCGCAGGTAGGCACGGGAGTAGCGGCGGCAGACCATGCAGGTACAGGCTGGATCGGGAGGGCCCTGGTCTTCCGCGTATTTTTTGCCCTTGATATTGATGCGGCCCTCGCTGGTGAAGAGCAGGCCGTGCCGGGCGGCGCGGGTGGGCAGGACGCAGTCCATCATGTCGACGCCGAGTTTGGCGTACTGCTCGATCTCGTCGGGGTAGCCGACGCCCATCACATAACGGGGCTTGTCGGCAGGCAGTAGGGGCAGCACCTCACTGATCATCTCCAGAGTCAGGTCGCGGGGCTCGCCGACGCTGAGACCGCCGATGGCGTAGCCGTCGAAGTCCATCTCGACCAGACGCTCGGCACTCTCCTTGCGCAGATCGCAGAACATGCCGCCCTGGACGATGCCGAAGAGAGACTGGCGGCGGCCGTTCCGCTCTTCATACCAGGGAACCTCATGACAATGGGCGCTGAAGTGCTCGAGCGAGCGGCGAGCCCAGGCCAGGGTGAGACGCAGGCTCTCTTCGGCGCGCTGGCGATCGGCGGGGTATTCGGTGCACTCGTCGAAGGCCATGGTGATGTCTGCGCCGAGGGCGATCTGCACGTTCATGGAGTGCTCGGGAGTGAAAAAATGGCTGCTGCCGTCCAAATGCGAACGGAAGCGGACGCCTTCATCCGTCACCTTGCGCAACGCACTCAGACTGAAAACCTGAAAGCCGCCGGAGTCGGTGAGCATGGCGCGCGGCCAACTGATGAACTTGTGCAGCCCGCCCATGCGGCGGATGGCCTCGTGGCCGGGGCGCAAGTAAAGGTGATAGGTGTTGCCCAGGATGATCTCGGCGCCTAGCGTCTCGAGCACGTCCTGGGGAACGGCCTTGACCGTGCCGGCGGTGCCGACGGGCATGAAGACCGGGCTCTGGACGGCGCGATGAGGCAGATCGATCTGCCCGCGGCGACCGCCAGAGGCGGTGGTGGCGATGGTTTTGAAAGTTAGACCCACCTGACGATTCTACCGGGCGCTGCGTCTGTTAGGTCTCCGGCCGCTTGAAGATGTATTTCAGTTCGTTCTTTCCCCGGTCTCAAAATCGAGACCGGGGGCACCCTCAGTGGTACAAAGCTATACGTCCAAAAACCTAGGAACAAGGGGTGCCGATCGAAGAGGTCAGGGACAAAATTAGCAAGTCAGCCTGTGCTTCGCACGAAGAGCAAGTCAGCAAGTTGGCGCGATGGATTTACCAGTCTCGATGGTCGTAGCGATGGATCGTTGAGAACTCCTCGGGAGCGTCAGCGCGCAGCGCTTCGAGCAATTCCGCTGCCGTCTTGCCGCTGCGTGGGTCGAGGGCTGCCGGCGCCATCTCGGCTAATGGGACGAGAACGAAGGCACGCTCGGGCAACCGGGGATGAGGAATCTGCAACTCCGGTGCTTCGATGGTGAGATCGTCGTAAAGCAGAATGTCGAGGTCGAGCGTGCGCGGTCCGTTGGCGATGCCCGCGGAGCGGTCGCGGCCGAATTCCTGCTCGATGGCCAGCAGGGCGCGGAGCAAATCCTGTGGATTCAGATTTGTCTCCAGCGTCACCACGGCGTTGACGAAGCGGGGCTGATCGACGAGGCCCACCGGGGCCGTCGAGTAGAGCGTGGAACGGGCCAGGATGCGGCCCAGCGATGCGATCCGGGTGGCGGCCGCGGCCAGCGTGGCGGCCGGCTCCCCGGCAAGGCTGGGCAGGTTAGCGCCCAAGGCGATGGTTGCGGTGTGCATTCCTTCCAGAGTACCTTGGGGGCCGAATTCTGATAGCATCCTTTTTTGGAGAGTGTACGGATGGACGCATTGACCGGCGCCAGCCTCGGGGCTCGGCGCGATGAAGACATCGCCTTGGATTTATTGAAGTTTGTGTCGGTGACGGTGGGTGTGGGACGGCCCGCGGCGCCCTCGACCGGGTTCAGCGGCACACCCGCAACCAAGCCCGAAGAACACGTCAGCCAATTGCTGGATCTCTACGGCCGCTGCCTGCATACGGTGCAAGGCAAAGGAAACGAGGCCGCGTAATCGACAGCCGATCCATGGTACGAGTGGCCGTCGCCGGGGCCGGATCGTTCGGCCGCAACCACCTTCGCGTCTATCGCGAGTTGGAGACAGCAGGCGAGGGCGTGGCGCTGGTGGCAGCTGTCGAGCCCAACGCCGAGCGCGCCGCCGAGACCGCGGCCAAATACGCGATTCCCGTCTTTGCTACGCCCGAGGCGCTGCTCGTTTCCGATGTGAAAGTCGATGCGGCCACGGTGGCCGTGCCTACGGTGCATCATCACGCGGCGGCTTCGGTGCTGCTTGACGGAGGGTTGGACCTGCTGGTCGAGAAACCCCTGGCGACCAGCCTGGCCGAGGCCGACGACCTGATCGCCCTGGCTAAGAAGAATGGACGCGTCTTGCAGCCGGGCCACCTGGAGCGCTTCAATCCAGCCGTGCTGGCGGTCGAGCCGCGACTGAAACGGCCCATGTTCTTCGAGTCGCACCGGCTCTCCATCTTTGGGCCGCGCGCACTGGATGTGGACGTGGTGCTGGACCTGATGATCCACGATCTGGACATCGTGCTCACCTTTGCCCACTCGCCGGTGCGCGAGGTGCGGGCGGTTGGTCTGCCGATTCTCTCACCCAAGGTAGACATCGCCAATGTGCGGGTGGAGTTCGAGTCGGGCTGTGTGGCCAACTTTACCGCCTCGCGGGTCTCGACCGAGCGGGTGCGCAAGCTGCGCTTCTTTGAGCCGCGGCAGTACGTCTCGATTGACTATGCGCGCCAGGATCTTCTCGTCATCCGCATGGACACCTGCGGTGTGGCAGACGGAGCCTTCGGCTCCAATGCGGGTGCATTGGCAGGGATTGTTGCCCAATTGCCGCCGGAGTTGGCCGCTGGAGTTGCCGCGGCGCTGGCTTCGGGAAAGATCGATCCTGCGCTGCTGGCGCAACTGGCCGCATCGGGCAAGATCGACCCGGCGT
Source organism: uncultured Occallatibacter sp. (assembly GCA_964493705.1). Taxonomy (GTDB): domain Bacteria; phylum Acidobacteriota; class Terriglobia; order Terriglobales; family Acidobacteriaceae; genus Telmatobacter. The sequence continues at coordinate 58,299 of CAZBPD010000011.1, read as the reverse complement.
TGCTGGCGATGGCGGGTTCCCTGCTGCAAGGGGGAAAGACCGGACCCGCGCCGGGATTGTCGTTTGTCAAGCCGGAGGTGACGCCGGGAGAACCGCTGAAGCTGGAACTGCTTTCGTTTGTGAATGCGGTTCGTACGCGCTCTACGCCACAAGTGACTGCCCGCCAGGGGCGCAATGCCCTGGCTCTGGCGTTGGAGATTCAATCGACCATGGCCGCACACGCTCAGCGAGCCGGGTTGGGCGACTTCTTCAGTCCTGGCGCGTAGCTGCCTTCAATGGGGTGGATGAGCCGATTGCCGGCGTCCGTCCGCCCGTGAAGCGGAGATTTCGCTTCCATCCCTTTGAGTTGGGCCAGCGGTCTCCCGTCTAAAATCGTTTTAGGAAATACATTTCTTGATGTATTGAAGGCCACCGCATTCCCATGAAAAATACTGGAGTGGTGCGAAAGGAACTGGATCAACTGTAGCAAGTTGGCCTCCGCTTCGCGGGGAGAGCTAGTTAGCAGGTTAGCAGCGGCATCCGCCGAAACTGTTTCATCCCCTCCGCGGGCGTACGCAGCCGGTAGGTGGCTAGGAAAAACCGTATTTTTAAAGACTCTCCCGGTACTTTCTCTGAAAAAATTTCCGACGGAAAAGCAGGTCTTGCGACTGCGTTGGGCGCAAAGAACACGCCCAACTTCGCTCAGGATGACGGTGTTTTATAGAAACGAACCCCTGAGACAGAACAATTGCGTGTTTGGGTTAGACGGACAGACCGGTCTGAAGGCCAGCAGGTGTGGCCAGTCCCCATGCCATTCCGGGGGTGTTGTGGGCCAGACCAAAACGGCCGTCGGGACCAAGCAGGATGATGCCGCCGTGGCCACCGAGACGGTTGAAGAGGTAGGCGATGGCCTCGCGGGCGGCGATCTCGGGAGCCGTACCGTTGGCGACGCGATCGGTGGCCCACTTGCCCAGAACCAGCTTCATGATGGGTTCGCCCCAGCCGGTAAGCGAGACGGCGGCGGAGAGGTTGTCGGCGTAACAGCCGCAACCGATCAGGGAAGAATCGCCCACACGCCCCGGCGTCTTGTTCAGCGTGCCGCCAGTGGAGGTTGCGGCGGCAAGATTGCCGTGAATGTCGAGGGCGACGGCGCCCACGGTGTCGTGGCTGTCGTAGAGGCCGAAGCCCTGGCCGGACGGGCGATCTTCTTCTGGAATGGCGGAGGGCGGACAGAGAACCGCGGTTTCCGGGCTTTTATCGTCGTGGAGGGTGGGGTGGGGCTCGGCGTGGGGACCGGAGAAGGTCTGGTCGGCGAGGCCGGCGGCCTGGCGAGCCTGAGCAAAGGCCAGACGCTGACGTTCGCGGTCCAGGACGAGTACGGCGTTGTCGATGAGCGGCATTCCGTGAGCGTGGGCGAAGCGCTCCGCGCCTTCCCCCACAAAGTAGACGTGGGGGCTCTTTTCGAGGACGAGGCGGGCGGCTTGGATGGGGTTGCGCAGGTGCTCGACACAGGCTACGCCGCCCGCCCTCATGCGGCCGCCGTCCATCAGCAGGGCGTCGAGTTGGACGCGCCCGTCGGAGGTGAGGAAACTGCCGCGACCGGCGTCAAAGGTGGGATCGTCTTCCAGCACGGTGACGGAGGCTTCCACTGCGTCGAGGGCGGAACCGCCACGAGAGAGGACAGCGTGGCCGGCTTCGAGGGCGTTGCGGACACCATTCTGGTGATCGGCAGCCGCTTCGGCAGGGATGGCCCAGGCGCCGCCATGAACCAGCAAAATGGGAGAGCGATGTGTGGGAAGGCTCATCGGCTAATGGTAGCGCAGTTGCGGCTCGACCAAGCAGCCAGCCGCTGGGTTTGCGCATCAGCTTGGGAATGAGTTGTTCGGCGGCAGATCGAACAAGCACAAAACGAACGTAAATATCGGCAGGGTTGAGGCGGAATGGAGCGAGTTAGCTCCCGATTTGGAGCTGTTGTCAAAGCTGGGACGGACTTCATCTTCTATAAAATGCAGATTCTAAACTATTTGAGTGGAAACTTCGGATTGCTGGAAATTCTCATGAGATTGATTAAGCTCAGAGTATACGGCGGGAGAGGGAGGAAAACAGGAGGGCGATGTCGCTCTCTGTCATTTTGGACCACATTTGCGGGTTCGCAGGTGCAGCGTAGTGAAGGGGCGATTCCGCAGAGGAGTTGCCCCTTTCCGTTTTTGCGCGGCAAATGGCGCAGGAGACGGGGAATGGCGGGCAAATGGGCGTGGCGATTGGGGATTCGGCAGTGGCGAAAAAAAGACAGCCACGGGCAGGCAATCAAACCAAAGCTCGGCGCGGAACCACGATGTTGAGCAACGCGGCCGACAAGACACTGATGAAGAATATTGACGAGATTACGAAGAGCCTCTTGGACGGAACCTTGAAGGGAAATGCCTCCAGCGCTTGCCTGCTGGTGAAACTGGCGGACAGACAGCCCGAAACGGGGAAAAACAAGAAAAAGCACTTGGCAAGTCAGGCTGAGGAGTTGCGTGGAGAACCTGAATGGGCAGGTGGCACGGCGGAAGCGGCGGTCGAGCGGGGTTGAGGCTCGGGCAGATCTGCGGGCCGAGCCAGTGAATGGAAATGGCGGGGATTCGGAGTGATCCCAGGAAGAAAAGAGTGACGGATGAAGCTCATGTGGAGTGAGGGATTGCGCGCCGGCATTGGGGTAGCGGTATGTGGCCTGGGCATGGCGTGGGCGGGAATCGCCCAGGCCCAGTCCATTAGCACGACGACCGTACAGGGGACGGTGTATCTGGCCAATGGGCAGCCGGCCACAGGAACGGTGCTGGTGAGCTGGCCGGCATTCACGACAGCAACCAATCAAGCGGTGGCAGCGGGGCTTATCACGGTGCCCATCGCCACGGATGGATTTCTGAGTGTGAATCTGACGCCGAACCAGGGAGCGACCCCGGCAGGACTTTTCTACACCGCGGTTTATCAACTGAACAATGGGTCGACGAGCACCGAATACTGGGTGGTTCCGGCGGCGGCGCAGGCGAGTTTGGGATCGGTGCGGGCACAGGTGATGCCGGCGGCCCAGGCGGTGCAGACGGTGAGCAAATCCTATGTCGACCAGGCGATTACCGAACTAACCGGCAGCCTGCTGACGGCCACGGGCGGAACGCTGAGCGGGCCGCTGTATCTAAGCGGCGACCCGACCCAGCCGCTGCAGGCGGCGGACAAGCACTATGTGGATACATCTGTTACTTCGGCGGAGTCGGCGGTGCTGAGCGAGGGAACCGTGAGTCGCGTAGACCAATTCCCCGGAGCGGACTTTGGGGCCAAGCTGCAGGCTTGCCTGAGCGCACTGAGCGCTGTCAATGGCGGGACCTGCGACGGTCGGGATTTCTCTGCCACACAGGCAATGGGGTCGACGGTGCAGATTGCGACGCCCAATGCGACGGTGCTGCTGCCCTGCGCGACGATTGCCACCGCGAATCAGGTGATCGTGACGGCGGGGACTAGAAATGTCTCGCTGCGGGGATGCGCCTTGCGCGGTACAAGTGCGGCCGGGGGAAACCAGGGGGGAACAGTGTTCCTCTATTCGGGCACGGGCGCTATGGTGCGGGTGGGGGATCCGACGTATGCCGTGGATACGCAGGGATTCCATCTGGACAATGTGGCCATCAATACCACCACCGCAACGAGCGCGAGCGCGCAGGGCTTGGCGGCCTACCGGACCCAGGAGATGGACCTGGAGAGCTTGTACTTTCTGGGGAATTCCAACCAGACGGGAATGACACTCGACGGGACGGGGAATTATACCGGGGGAACGTTTTTCGATAACGACTTTACCGGATTTCAGACAGCGGTGAATGGAATCGGGCACCAGGTGGCGAATGCGGCGACGACAGACTGGATGAATGCAAGCACCTTTGTGCGCCTGCACATCGATTGCCCGACGAGCGGAGGAAATGCAATCGCCGGAACGGTTGGAATCAATCTGCAACAGGGCGATGGAAACACCTTTACCGGCGGCGATGTGGAGAGCTGTTCGACGGCGCTGCACTTGGGGCCGAATGCACAAAACAACACCATCGTCGGCCTGCGTAACGAGAACTCGACGAACCAGATTGTGGCCGATGCGGGCAGCGCTTATAACAACTGGATCACCGGGGGAACAATGTTCACCGGAAAGCTGACCGACAACGGCACGCGCAATAGTTTTCTGGATACGTTTCATCGCAGCTTTAATGGCTTGAATGGAGATTGGTACGGAAGCCAGCAGGACGCTACACTGACCAATCACTATCGGCTGGGGATAGCGGCGGGCAACGAGCGCGGACTGCTCAACCGCTACCAAACGGACTATGGATACCGCTGGACGATGGGTTTGAGCGATGCAACGGGCGGCGCGCAGTACTATCAGATTCTCGACGAGCTGAACAATGTCTATCGAGTGTCGATCGGGCAGTACAACAATGGGCAATCGAGCACCAACAACCAGACGGTGATCAATGCGGCGGGGAGCGGAGCGGTGGTTCTGAATGGATCGACCAACGCAGGTACGGGCGGTCTGGTCGTGGGATCGGGGGGAACCAACATAACGACCTCTGCGACCATCAGCGGCACGGGGAATGCGCAGTTTATCGGGAATCTGCAGGTGGGCGGGACATCCACTTTTGCAGGATCGACGACGGTCAGGAATCAGGCCGACGCGGAGATCGACCAGTTACTTTGGGCAGGAGCGACGGTTAGTCAAAAAGAGTCGCTCACCTACAAGGATTGGAACGGCAATAGCCAGTGGTACCTGGTGAAGGATGCGAGCAACAACTGGGCGCTGAATTCCGCCAGTGGCGGGCTGGACAGTTTCAAGGCATACCAGAGTACAAACAGCGGCGATACCTATATCGACGCGTCGAACCCGTCGGGGGTGGTGCGGGTGAACTTCGAAACGGGATCGGGCACGGGGTTCAAGGTGTATGGGGGCAACAGCAGCTCATTGTATGCAAGCTTCACCGGCGCGACATCGATTCAGTTTCCTGGGCTGGCCGCGACGAGCGGCAGCAATTGCCTGCAGATCGACAACTCCGGATACATCACCAACACGGGAGCAGCGTGCGGGACGGGCAGCAGCAACGGCACGGTGAATGCGGGAAGCCTGGGGCAGATTGCGTATTACGCCGGAAATGGCGCGGCCCTTTCCGGAGAAGGCGCGGTAGCAATTGGCCAGGGTGGGACCGGCGCTGCGACGGCCGCCGGGGCTCTGTCGAATTTGGGGGCGCTGCCCCTGGCCGGAGGCACGTTGACGGGACCACTGACGGCGACCAACGAAACCGTCACGGGAACGCTGGGGGTAACGGGCAACACCAGTCTGAGCGCCTTGACGGTGCAGAATTCGATCTCTGCCAACACCCCTATCATCGATGTGCGCGCCTATGGCGTGTTGGGCGATGCGCGCTCGGGCAAAGACGGAGCGGTGGCGGCGGGCGCAATGCAGATGACCTCCGCAACGCTTGCCTGCACAGCGGCAGATGTGAGCAAGATACTTACCATCAACGGCGCGGGTGCGTCGGGCACAATGCTGCTGGCGACAGTGACCTCGTGCAGCAGTAGCACGGCGGTCAATTTCACCCCCGCAGCCAGTACTACGGTATCGTCGAATGCTGCGTGGGCCGTGGGAACAGACAACACCGTTCCAATTCAGAATGCGATCAATGCGGGCCTCGCCGATTGCGGCGCTTCCATCTTCTTCCCCCATGGCGTCTTCTTCGTCAATGGCAACTTGCGAGTCAACTATCAGCCCTACACCAGCGGATGCTCCTACCTGCTGAATGGCTACAGTTGGTTTCCTCTGCGCATAACGGGCGATGGGGCGCAGTCTTCAATCATCGTGCAGAACAGCTCGACATCGCCATTGCTCACCCTCTTGCCCCAAGACGGCCCAAGATACGAAGTGGATCATGTGACTCTTGCGGGACGCGGCACGGCGACTACGGGAACTCTGCTCGAAGTCCTGTCAACCGGCACAATGCTCGAAGATATGGACATGCTAGGCACCGGCGGACGCTGTCTGGTACAGCACGGGGAGAGGCTATCTACGCACAATTTGCGCTACATGAATTGCAGGCAAGCATTTATTCAGGGTGGGGAGGGGCAGCAGAATGAGAGTTATTTTTACAACACGCTCATTCAGGCTCCCGGCACGACGCTGGACACCATTACTGGCACGGGCGCATATACCTACAACGTGAATGCGGTAAGCGGCGCATTCCCCTCGAGCGGTTCGGTGATTGCCGATATGCATCCCGCTGTGCTTCTTGCCGACCCAACCAACAATCTATGGGAAGGCTTCTCGATCAAGCCAACAGGACAGGGCGTCGCGGGAGTTCGGGTTACGTCTGGCGAGAATATAAAGTTTGCGCACGGTTATATTGAGGGATACAATTCACCGGCCATCAACCCGTCTTTCATCATCGGCGGAAAGAATGAGATCTCTACAACCACATCCGCCATGACAACGAGTTCCACAAATTTCACGGTGGCAAACGCCTCGTGGTTCTACTCCGTCACAGGAAACGCGCTGGATGCAAGTTCGGTGAATCCAACCGGCTATATTATTTATCCGCCGGATTATGTCTATGGGAGCACGGCGGCCTCGAGCCTGGGCGGCGGCATCCTCAAGGGGAATTACGAACAGGTGACGGCGGTATTCGTTCAGAATACGGCGTATGCAGCGCGCGCGCAAAGCGGAACTACGGCGTATTCATGGCCTGCCGGAGCGGTGGTCAATGAGTCTTGGTTGAGCACACCGGGGACCTCTCAGGTTGCTATTCAAGATATGCATATAACCTCCGCCTCGGGGTATTCCGGGTACACATTCGTACATAACCCCAATCTACAAGAACCCGATGCCGAGATTGTGCTCGGCTACATGCCGGATCAGTTCCACACCTGGGGAACCGGGACCGGATCGGACTATCCCGGCTATGCAGGGAGAGCATTGCAGCTTGAGGGTACTACACGGATCTTCTGTGACAGTGGCTTCTACGGTATTGAAGTTCATGGCTTCTACAATAATCTGCTGACAGACGGAGGATCTTTTACGGACAGCAGCCCGAACGGGCTTGTTTCCTTTGGAGGATGCAGTGCTGGGATTGCAACAGTCACCTATACGGACGGGGCCGCGAGCAACTTTACCAATCGCGGGCCGCAGTTTCCGAATCTGGAACAGATTGGAAACTTGAATGTAACCAGCAATGGGTCGGGTCAGTTTGTGCTGACCGATTCCTCCTCCGGGGCAACGGTATGTGCTTACAATGGGTCAATCTTCAGTTGCAATGGGAGCTCTTCGCCGCTGGCGGGATCGGTTACCGTGACCACGCCGACCACGGTCAACGATGCGGCTTGCTTCTCCAATACCGCTGGATCGATGAAGGATTGCGGAAGCGGACCGGGGACGGGTACGGTGACGAGTTTTCAGGCCTCGCCGGGAAGCTGGCCGGCGTGGCTGACGCCCAGCGTCTCCAATGCGGCCACGACGCCGGCTCTCTCCGTCAGCGCGAGTTCAATCCCCAACGCCGCGCTGGCCAATGCTTCCATCACTATCGCCGGACAGGCCTGTGCTTTGGGCGCCAGTTGCCCGTTGGCAGCCACGAATCTGAGTAATGGAGCCAGCGGCAGCGGGGCGGTTGCACTGGTGAATGCGCCGACGTTTACCGGCAATTCGACCACCTTCGCCAACGGCGCGGCCAGTGAAGTCGACGTATCGATTCAGCCGGGCTCCGGCGCCGATCAGATCGGAGCGCTGGAGTTCAACAGCTATGGCGGCACGGATGAGTGGAAGCTGCGCAAGGATGCAAGCAACAATCTGCGTTTGACGGATATGGTGAATGGGCTGGATCGGGAGGTCTTCTACCAGAACTCCGAAACGATTCTCAACTCGGGAGCGGGGAGCAGCCCGGTGGGAATCAACAATACCTCCGGGTCGGGAACGGGAGGGCTGGTCGTCTATGGAGGCGGGACGAATTACTCAACCGCGGAGTTGACGGTGACGGGAAGCGGGAATCTGACCGCGAATGGGTTTGTGGCGGGCAGATTCTATATGGGGTCGGGGACGATGACGCTGACCGCGGGCGCCGCAGCGGGAACGAGTCCGTCGATCGCCTGCGCCAGCAGCCACCTCTGCGACGGAGTGAGCGGTACGGTGACGCTGACCACTGGAACCAGCCCCACGACCGGGACGCTGGCGACGCTGGGCTTTCCCAATACGCATACCAACAACGCCAACTGTGTGGTGACGCCGACACTGAGCGGCACAGGAGTGGTAACGACGATCGGTTGGAGCGAAAGCACCACGGCATTGACGCTGACCGCCAATACGGCGCTGACGGCGAGCACGGTCTACCAGATTCGCTATTGGTGCGGCGGCTACTGATGGGATGAAGCTGCTGCCCGGTCAGGCAAGAGAAAAGCCCCTGGAGAAAGAGACACGTGACGCCTGAGGTGAGAGAAGCGGACGAGTGGAGACTGCATCTGGAAGGCCTGGACGTAGCCGAGTTGCGGCGCTTCGGGAGGATTCTCGATCAACGGCCCAAAAGCCTGCGGGGCCGGACGGTGGGGATGGCGCTGGCGGAAGATCTTCTGTTGGTGCGCACACGAGCGGGATGGACGGCGCACTTGAAGGCCAACGCTGCGCAAAAGTCCTTCGAACGCAGACGGGGGGGACGAAACATTGTTCTGAAGGCGCGGCAGATGGGCATGACGACCTGGGCGGCTGCGCGCTTCTTTCTCAAGACGATTACGATTCCCGGCACGCTGACGCTGCAGGTGGCGCACAACCAGCAAGCGGCCGAAGAGATCTTCCGCATTGTGCACCGCTTTGTCAACTGGCTGCCGGAAGAACTGCGCGAAGGGCCTTTGCGGACGGCGCGCAGCAACGTGCGGCAGATTGTCTTTCCTGAGATCGATACACAGTACCGGGTGGTCTCGGCGGGAGACCGCAATGCTGGGCGCGGGCTGACGGTGCAGAACCTGCACTGTTCGGAGTTGGCGCGCTGGCCGGGAGACCCGGCAGAGACGCTGGCAGGGTTGCGGGCGGCGCTGGCGCCCGCGACCGAATCGAGACCGGACTCGGGAGGGGAGCTGATTCTGGAGTCGACGCCGGACGGGCTGGGCGGATGCTTCCACGAGGAGTGGCAAAAGGCCGCTGAGACGGGGATGGTGCGGCATTTCTTCCCCTGGTGGATGGAGCCGCGCTACCGGGCGCAGGCTGTGGATGAATCCAGTTTGAGCGAAGAAGAGCGCGACCTGCGAAAACGCAATCACCTGGATCTGGAGCAAATCGGCTACCGGCGGCAGATTCGGGCGAACTTTCGCGGGCTGGCGCGGCAGGAGTATGCCGAGGACGAAGAGAGCTGCTTTCTGGCCAGCGGGAACTCGATCTTCGAATTGCCGGCCATTGAGGCGCGGCTGGCGACGGCGCCGGAGCCGGTGGCGCTGCGCAGCAACGGGGAGATGGAGATCTGGCTGCCGCCGCTGCCGGGCAAGGCTTACCTGGTGGCCGCCGACCCGGCCGGAGGCGGGAGCGAAGGGGATTACTCGGCGGCGCAGGTGGTGGAGATGGAGACGGGGTTGCAATGCGCGGAGTTTGCCGGTCATGTGGGCGGGCTGGAACTGGCGCGGCTGATCGTAGCGCTGGCCGCGGAGTACAACCAGGCCTGGCTGGTGGTGGAGCGCAATAACCACGGCAGCGGCGTGCTGGCGCTGGTGGAGACGGTCTGCGGCTATGCGAAGATCTATCGCCAGAGCGGGCAGGCGGGGTGGCTGACCACGTCGTTGAGCCGGCCGGCGATGCTGGGACGGCTGGACGCGGCGCTGGTCGAGCAACCGGAGCGCTTCCAAAGCCGGCGGCTGTTGGCCGAGTGCCGCAGCTTCGTGCGCCTGCCCAACGGAGGCTCGGGCGCGCGCGCCGGAACTCACGACGACCGGGTGATGGCCATGGCCATAGCTCTGGCGGCGCGGGCGGAGCTGCTCACGGGGCGCAAGGCCGATGGCGGCTTCCGTTAACCCGCTGTGGAGGTTCGCCGGGGCAATCCGGGTTCCAGATGCGAGCCCCTCGACTCGCCCCGATGCGGATCTGCTCTAGAGCGATTCCAGAATGGCTATACCCTGCAACCTTCTTGCCAGGTCGTCGCTCGCTGGGGCTCGCGCCGACTTGAATGCATGGTTTCTGGGTACTCCAATTCTGGAATCGCTCTAGGGCGCTACGCCCAGCGCATCGCAACCCAAGGGCGGCTTCTTCACCTGCTCCTGCGGCTCGTAGCCCACATAACTCCATTGATCGTTCTTCTCGATCAACATCACACTGGCTTTGGTGCCCAACGAGCCCGGTCCCCACGGTCCCCAATCGGAGACCCGCCGGCCATGTTTGAAGTCCGCGCGGCGCTCCATGCCGTTGAGCGCCCACTGCGCAGAGACCCGGTCTTGCAGTCCGTTCATCTTTTCATAGTCGGCGACGCCGTTGTGAACGAAGGTGGCTTTCATCTCCGCTGCCTGGACGACAATGCCGCCATAATCGTCCAGTTGCGGGTTGCCGTAGCGCACAAAATAAGGGGCGCCGCCGCAGCGAATCATGAAGGTTGCGCCATAGCGGTCGGCCATCTCCCGCGCACCCGAGGGCAGGTCGCTCAGGTAAAAGCCATCCTTGTGCCGGTAGAGGCTCTGCATCTGCTGAAAGCCGTGAAATCCGGCATAGACGACGAAGAAGAGAAAGGCGACAGCCAGTAATACGGCAATGTAGACGGCAGTCCGCAGCCAGTTGGCGCGGGGGCGTTGCTGCCCGGCGGTCTGGCCGGTAGCAGCGCCGCATTGGGCGCACACAATGGCGCCGGCGGGCGTATTCGCACCGCAGTTCACACAGAAGGGCATCGTATGGGACTCCGGAATTGCGCCACAAGCATAAACGGACAGCCGGCCTGGCTGGATGAAAGAGCGGTTAAATCGACTTTGGGGCGCGAGTTGAGTTGTTGGAAATGATGGGGCGCGTACACTTTCAACTGGACGCCGCAGATGCCCGATAGTAGATTGCGTTGTATGCAATTCAGTATTCGCAAAGCCACCGTCGAGGATGCCGCAGCCATCGCGTTCGTCCATGTCGAAAGCTGGCGCAGCACCTATGCGGGAACCCTCCCCGAAGCCTTTCTCGCATCGCTGTGTGTGGCGGAACGATGCGCACTTTGGAAAGCGGCTATTGAAGCAGGCGAAGCGGTACTCTTTGTCGCGGAGAGGGGCAGGGAGATCCGCGGATTTGCCTGTGCCGGCAAACTGCGCGCGGCCATTGGCGGCTACGATGCGGAGTTATACGCGATTTACCTGCTGCGCGAGTTTCAAGGCCAAGGCATGGGCCGCCGGTTATTGCAGGGCGCGGCGGAAGCGTTGCGCGGGCAGGGTTTTACCAGCCTGGCGGTGTGGGTTCTCGCAGAGAATCCGGCGGTATCGTTCTATCGGCATTTGGGTGGCGTCGAGATTGCGCGAAAGGTCATCGAACTGGGCGGGGTTTCCCTCGCGGAGTTAGCCTTTGGCTGGCCTTCGCTCGATAGCGGGTTCTAACTTTGGACCGCTGCCGGATAGGACCAGCAAAAACAAACGGCCAAAGGCCGGCAAGCAGGTAGCTGGAAGCGAAGAGAGCGCATAGAATGCTCTTGTTATCGGGGAGACGGCATTGGCGGTTCTGGCGGTGCAGCATATCCGGCGGATGCAGGGCGGCGCGCAAGGGCAGTTGATGCTGGGCGCCGACGGCCAGGCCTATGTGGTGAAGTTTCAGAACAATCCGCAACATGCGCGGGTGCTGGCCAACGAGTTTCTGGCGACGCGGCTGGCGCGGGCGGCGGGGCTGACGGTTCCAGATGTGGATTTGGTCGAGGTCAGCGAATGGCTGGTGCGGCATTCTCCGCAGATGGAGATCGACCGCGGCCGGAGCAAAGTTCCCTGCGCCACCGGATTGCAGTTCGGGTCGCGCTTTGTGGGCGGATTGATGCCCGGTCAGGTGATGGACTTCCTGCCCGAGGAGAAACTCGCGGAGGTAAGAAACCGGGCGGAGTTTGCCGGCATCCTGGCATTGGACAAGTGGACGGGCAACGCCAACGGCCGTCAGGCGGTCTTCGTCCGCAAGCAGCGGGAGCAGCGCTACCGGGCGGTGTTTATCGACTTCGGGCACTGCTTTCAGGCGGGGGCGTGGCGCTTCGAGGATGTGCCGCTGCGCGGGGTCTATTTCTGCAACGACGTCTACCGGGAGATCGAAGGATGGGAGTCCTTCGAGCCATGGCTGACGCGGCTGGAGACGATGGCCGCGGATACGGTGTGGACGGCGGCGGGGGAGATTCCTCCCGCCTGGTACGGCGGCGACCTGGGCGAGTTGGAGACGCTGGTAGAAAAACTGCTGGCGCGGCGCAGCCGCATTCGCACATTGATCGAGGAGTTCCGCGAAAGCAGCAGGAATCCCTTTCCGCAATGGGGAGAGCGGGAAGAAAGAACGGAAAAAATTGCGTGGATGCAGCCGGGATGGAGTGGCATGATAGGCAGAGCGTGAGGATAGCCGATCACAAGAAGGAAGGCGGCGGGCGGCGAGGATGAGGAAAGGCAACGGTCGATACGCATGATGGACGGCGGACGGCGGCGATGTGCATTTCAACTGCTCCGGTATGTGCCGGACGCGGTGCGCAACGAGTTTGTGCACATAGGCGTGGTGCTGCGCGAAGAGGGCAACGAAGAGCCGGCGCTGGTGCGTTTCACCCGCGACTGGCGGCGGGTGCGCTGTCTCGATCCAGAGGCGGATACGGCGCTGCTGGAGGGCATGGAGAGCGAATTGCGGCGCTGCTGCCAACAGGAGCCGGAAGGCGCCTGGCGGCGCATGGAAGAGTCGCTCTCGCTGGGCTTGCAGATGACCGAGCCCAAGGCCTATCTGGCGGAGAGCCTGCCGGCTGGACTCGAAGAGCTGATGCGGCTGTATGTGGAGCCGCCCAGGCGGGAGCGGCTGCCGCGGCTGAGCGGGCGGGCGGCGATTCAGGCGCAGATGCGCGGGGAGTTCGAGCGAGCCGGAGTGTGGGACCTGCTGCGCAAGCGGATTGCAGCGGCGGAGTACACGCGGCCGGGCGATCCGCTGCGTCTGGACTTGGGCTATCGGCCCAATGGAGTGGTTCGCATCTTCCATGCGGTGAGCCTGGAGCCGGGCCAGCCGGGCCTGGAACTGGCCAAGGTGCTGGCCTTCTCCTCGGCCGCGCTGCATCGCGGCGTGGAACGGGTGGAAGGCGCGCAACTGGAACTGACGGCGGTGATCGAGCCGGCGGCGCGGCTGGGCGCCACCGAGGACGAACCGGAACGGCTCGAACTCTACCGCTTCGGCGTCGAGACCATGGAAGAGAACCGCATCCGCGTGCTGACCACCCTGGAGATGGAGCGGGTGGCGGAGCGGGCGCGGCGGGAGCTGCTTCCAGCAAGCTACTAGCTTCTAGCTGCTAGCCGTTATCTTGTCCGTTTCGATGAAGAGATTCTTGACTGCGATTTGCAGATTGTTTTTAAGGTTTGTTGTAGGATTGGTTTCGAGAGTGACGAACAGCTTCCGGAGAGATTGAAGCTGCATTCGTCGAACACAGAGCTAGTGGCTGGCAGCTAGAAGCTAGAAGCTAGAAGCTGAAAAAGGCATGGCCCCCTAACTGGGGGCCATGCCTTTTTTTGCGAGAAAGGAAGGCGCGCGTGAGGATGGGAGATCAGTTGCGGGAGATCTGGCGGCAGGCGACCGGCGCAGGCAGAGGCCAGGAACTGGCGGCGGGCGCGGCGGAGACGGAACGCAAGACGCTGGCTCTGCCGGCGGTTTTGAGCCCGGTGCAGTTTCCGGGCCGGCCCCTGCCCAAGCCGACACCGATGCACCTGCGCCGCTTTGCCGAGACGCCGGTGGTGCGGCGGGCCATCAATGTCATCAAAGACCGCATCGCGGCCATGGACTGGCAGGTGCGGGTGCGGCGCGGCGTCGAGGATGTGGCTTTCGCGGAACGCAAGCTGCGCGCGCTGCGGCGGGTTTTGGAAGAGCCCAACGAGATGGACAGCTTCCGCACCCTCTTCGAGCAGGTTATCGAGGATGCGCTGACCGGCGGCTTCGGGGCCATCGAGATGGAGCCCACCGGCGACGGGGAGCGGCCGGCGATGCTGTGGGCGGTGGATGGGGCCTCGATCCGCATCAATCCCCGCTGGGATGGGCAGGCGCAGACGCCGCGCTATGCTCAGGCGCTGCCGGGGCAGTTGGAGTCCGGCGCGGTGGAGTTGCGCGACGACCAGTTGATGTATGTACGCATGAATCCGCGCAGCTTTACGCCCTTCGGGCTGGGACCGCTGGAGGTGGCCTTCGAGACGGTCAACCAGTTTCTCAGCGCGCATCGCTTTGCGGGCAAGCTGGCGGCCAACTCCGTGGCCCAGTATGCACTGTGGCTCAACGAGGCGACCCCCACACAGCACGATCGTCTGATCCGCTGGTGGCAGGACGAGATCGAGGGCACCGGACGCGTTCCCCTGCTCTCGACCGAACAAAAGCCCGAAGTTCTGCGCTTTGCCGCGGGCACCGACGCCGATCTGCGCCTGGCCTGGCAGGAATTCCTCATTCGCATGGTGGCCAACGCCTTCGGCTTGCCGCCGCTGCTATTGGGACTGGAAGCGGATGTGAACCAGTCGACCGCTTCTGAGCTGGCCAACGAGGCCTTCCGCGGGGCGATCTCGCCGCTGGCGCTGCTGCTGGCCGGGCACATCACCCGCGACCTCTTCGCCAAGTGCATCGGTTGGCGGGAGTTCGAGTTCGTCTTCAACGAACTGAGCGCGCGCGACGAAGAGACGGAGCTGAAGGTGCAGGTGCAGCTCTTGCAGGCGGGTGTACTGACGGTCAACGAAGTGCGGGCAATGCGTGGTCTGCCACCTGCGGTGGGGCCAGTGGCCTTCGGCCAGGCCGCGGAGATGCAATTCAGCGGGGCTAGCGGGGTTAGCGGGGTTGGCGCGGTTGGCGGAGTGAGCGAAGTTGGCGGCGTTAGCGGGGTTAGCCGGTTGGCAGGTTAGCGAGTTTACCGGCGGAGGGGTGAAGCGGATGCGATTGGAAGCGATGGCAGTTACGATTCCTCACGTGGAGAGGCACCCCAACCGGGTGGCCTTCGAAGGGGTGCTGACGGTGGTCAACGCGGCCAGCGACAAGGCTCCGGCGGGGGCGCAAGGGCACCGCGTGATGCTGACGCGGGAGGCGGTCGAACGGGCTCTGCCCTCGCTGCTGGGCATGGCCGTGGACTATCGGCCAGGCTGGGATGGGCACGACGCGCGGCGCAAGATCGGGTTGTTGACCGAGGCGAACCTGCACGGGCAACGGCTGGCGGTGCGCGGCTATCTCTATGCGCGCGACTTTCCCGAGGTAACTCAGGCGATCGAGGCGCAGGCGCCGGAGGCGATGGGCATGAGCTACGAGCTGGCCGACGCCAGGGTGGAGGACATGCGGGCCGAGGTGTGGAAGCTGACCCGCTTGACCTTCACCGGGGCGGCCATTCTGCTGCGGGAGAAGGCGGCCTACCGGGCCACCAGATTCCGCATGGCGAGTTGAGGGAGATTGCGGGGTTAGCGGAGTTAGCGGGGTTAGCGGAGTTAGCGGAGTTAGCGTGGCTGGCGGAGTTAGCGCGTTCTGCCTTCCGACCACTGAGAACTGGCAACTGAGAACTGTGAACAGTGAACTGACAACTGAAGAAAGGACTGCGATGGAGACGGAAGAGAGAACGATAGCAGAGCGGCTAGAGAACGCGACGGCTCTGTTGGAGCGGACGTTGAGCCGGCTGGACGAGGGGAAGATCGCCGGCCAGGTGGAAAGGATTTCGGCCACAGTCGAAGCCAGCCGCCGGGAAGAGGAGTTGGCCGAGCGGCTGGCGGCGGCGGAGCGCGAACTGGCGGAGTTGCGGGCCAGCGCCGCGCAGAGCATCGTTACACCGCTGCGCCGGACCGTTCCTGCTGCGACCAGCGAGATGCTGGCCAAGCACGGCCTGGGCGAGGGTCCGGTGGACGTGCGGACGCTGGACGCGGCGCTGGCCGGGCTGAGCCTGGAACAGCGCATCGCGGTCAAGAGCCAACTGCTGCGGGCAGGGGCAATTGCTTGAAGACAGGGAACGAGGGAACGAGGGAACAAGGGAACAGTGGTCGCTGAACACTGACCACTGAACCCTAATCCCTGATCACTGATCACTGAAACAGCCCCATGGAGGGGGTGGAGAAGACTATGAACGCAACCTTTGCAGACATTCATGCGGCGGCGGATTTCATCGGACCGGGCGCCATCGAAGTGCCGCTGTATCAGACCGAGATCTTCGACATCTGCCGCCGGTCCAGCCCCTTCGGACAGCGCATCAAACAGGTTCCGGCCACCGGCCATCCCTCGCGCTTCTTTGAGGAGACGGCGATCCCCAATCCGGGGTCGGCGGGCTTTGTGAATCCGCGCAACATCGTGCCCACCGTGGTCAGCCCCACGCGCGTCGAGCGCAGTGTGCCGCTGAAGGCCATCGTCTCGCAGATCAACTACAACCTCTTCGACATCGAGTTGGGCGATCAGCAGAAGCAGTTCGCCTACTTGCAGGCCAAGGACCTGGTGGACACGGTCAGCGGCGTGATGGTGACCCACGACGTGGCGCTGTGGAACGGCAACGACACCAGCCTGAGCACGCCAACGACCACCCAGTACATGGGCGTGGTGGCGCAGATCGTGGCCGGCGGCAACACGGTCAGCATCGGCACGACGGCTTCGATCGTGGACGGGATCAAATCGGCGGTGGCGCAGATGGTGGCCAGCAACGGCTACACCGTGCGTCCCACGGCCATCTATGCCAACCCGGTGCTGCTCGACCTGATCGATCGGGAGATGAAGACCGAGTTCAACGTGGTGCTGAACAGCGACCAGATCACCGGCGGCTTCCGGGTAAAGATGCTTTCGACCCAGGCCGGCGACCTACCGTTGATTCCGGATTGGAGCCTGAGCTACACGGGGACGCCGGGATCGGGTTCGGCGGTGCTGCCGGCCTACATCGTGACCGAGGATTTGATCGAGTACCACTGGCTGGGCGATCCCGCGCCGCGTGTCTTCCAACTGGGTTTGCCGAATTCCCTGGCCTATCAATACGTGGCGGTGAAGTTCGGGGCGCCGGTGGTCAAGGGCGCCAACTACGCACACTACCAGGTGCTGGTGGACAGATAGAACCGAGGGGTTAGGGTTTAGGGGTTAGGAGAGGTGTGCAGGCAGCGAACTCTCCTAGTGTTTTCGCCTTCCCTAACCCCTAACCCCTCATCCCTTATCCCTGTTTTTCAGGAAGGACACGGTATGGCCTATCTTCAGCCATCGGATTACCCGAACTACGGGCTGCCGGCGGCCACGACGGCGGATTGGATCACGGCGGCGACAGCCCTGATCAACAGCTTTTGCCGGCGGCCCGATCTGAACGTGATTCAGTACACCGAGCGGCTGCGCCTGACCCGCGGAGCGAACACGGTGTTGCTCAGCTACCTGCCGCTGACGCCGCTGGGCGCGGCTGCGTCTCCCATCGTCGGTATCGAGGGGCGCTATGCCAAGCCGCGGCGCGGAGATCTGCCCAGCGAGCCGCTCCTGGAGATCGCCTTCGCTTTTTCCCTGCCGGGACAGTGGACGGCGATCGACCCCACTACGGTGGACTACGACCCCAGCACGGGCGAAGTGACTTTGCCCTGCAATGTGCTGGGCTTGCCCTACAACGAGGTTGCCGTGACCTATACGGCGGGTCTGGCGGCGATTGGCGACGACGTGAAGACGGCCTGCGCGCAGATCGTGCGCAACGCGCAGTCGACGCCGGCCTTGAACGCCAGCAAGACCAAGATCGACACCATGCAGATGCAGTACTTCTCCAGTTCGCTTTTGGACGAGACGGTGCAAACATGGCTGCGTCCCTACGTGGCCAACAGGCTGGGGTGAACGATGAGCGATACGGCGCCGCGCAACCCGACAAGTGCGCCGCAGATGCTGGCCGACGCCCTGCTGCGCAGCGTGGCGGGAACCACGGCCCTTCTGCGGGTAACAGGAACCAATACCGACACCGCCATGTCCGAAGTGGGGCTGGTGGCCACCACCTTCGCCGAGGTCGCCATCAGCCCGGTGGTAATGCGCAAGCTGCGCCCCACCTGGAAGGAAGGCGGCGAATCCCGGTGGGAGTTGCTGGTCTCGGCCAGCGGCGTCGAGCAGCAGGTCAATACGCTGGATCTGGCCTCGGCGCAAGCGCTCTTCGCCTTGACTTTGGCGGTAACCGTGGCTGGGCAGGACTACCTGATCGAATCCATCTCAGCCAGCGAAGCCTTCGGACAGGTCTACCTTTACCGTCTGCTGCTGCGCGAGGCGCGGACGCAGGCAGTGTGATGAGAACAGGGAACGAGGGAACGAGGGAACAAGGGAACGAAGGAACGAGGGAACGAGGGAACAAGGGAACAAGGACTCGCGTTTACGTTGGATTCGATCAGAAGCGAATGGACACCAGCTTCGCATCTCTGCGCAGTGCGCATTTGGCCGCAGAAAATCGCACACAGCGGAGTTGGCTCATTCAAACATATCTGGAACAGCTCTTGCGTTTTTGTTCCCTCGATCCCTTGTTCCCTGTTGCGGAGCAACTCATGCAGAATGCGAAAGATTCGTTTTATATGGCGCTGCGCACGCGGCTGACGGCGATCAATCCGGAACGAACCATCCTGCTGCGCGGTTCGGTGCGTCCGGGAATCCTGGTGGAAGAGGCAGAAGCGCCCTTCAGTCAGCTTCCCAACGATGTCTACGTGCTGCGCTGGCTGGGTCTGGGCACGGATGTCGATCTGGGGTCCGCCATGGCCGCCGAGCAATGCGAGTTGCTCTACTCGACCTGTGGCACGCAGAGCTTTGGCGGCCTGGACCGCGGGCGCATGTTGAGCGCGATGGATGAGGAAGTGATGGCCATGATGCAGCCCTTCCATACGCCCAAGCTCAACTACACGGCCACGCCGCCGGCGCCGCTGCTGACCCAGGTCTTTTGGGACGAGCCGAGCTTCGGCCCGCTGGTGACGCAGCGCGATCTGCTGAGCCGGTCGGCAACCGTGACGGTGTACAGCTATCAGGAGCAGGGGGAGTAAATGGCGTCCAATTGGTGGGTTGCACCCGCGCCCGTGACACGGCGGGTGCGCGCGTACTTTGCCCCGGTGAACCGTGCGGCGCAAACGCCGGTGCTCTTCGATCCGGCCGAGCAGGGAGCTGCGTTCAGTCTGGATACGCCGCCTGCGCCGTGGATCGGGTTGGGGTGGATCGAGGGGTTCAGCCGCAAGCCGGTCAGCAAGACGGCGGCGCTGCTCACCGGGATTCCCGCGGCGGCGCTGGAGCAGGTGCGGGAGACGCTGGGCGAGCAGGTGAGCTTTCAATTTCTCAGTTGGACCAAGCTGACCATGGCGCTGGCCACCGGATCGCAGCATATGAACCTGCTGGCCCCGGCCAGTGGCGCGGTTGCTGCTGCCGATGGAGCGCAGGCCGCCGCCGCGGTGGTGGTGCAGAGCGGTTCGACGGCCACTTCCATCGTGCTGGCGACGGCCGATGCGGCCCAATTCAGCGCCGGGCAGATCGTAGCCGTGGATGTGGACAACACCGGGCAGACGGGCTTTGTCGGCTCGCCGGTGGCGGGGGCTTATCTACGCTCGGCGCTGAGCGATGTGGATTACGTGCGCCGCGTGACCTTCAACCTGGCCCCGGTGGCGCAGGCCACGACGACCGGATTGACGCTGGCCGAGGCGCTGCCCGGCGGAGTTCCAGCCAGTGGAATGAAGCTGCAAGCGGTCACGGGGTTCGTGGACCGCGAGGGCGGCAGCTTCTATCAGGAGTGGTCGGCGCTGTTTGTGATGGAAGGCGGCCAGGGAGAGCGGATCTTCTTCCATTACCCGCGGTTGCAATCCATGAGCAGCGCGGAGGAGTCGAGCCTGCCTCTGAGCGGCAAGCAGCAAAACAGCTTGGAGCGGGTGCTGCTCAAGGGGCAGTTCCTGGCGCTGCCGGTCATCGATCCGCTGGACGGCGAGCGTGTGGTTTGCTATCGCAGCTTCTTGCCGGCGGCCCATGCGCTGGTGTGATGAAGCTATCGAATATAGCGGAGCTAGCAGAGTTAGCGGGGTTAGCGGAGTGAACGCGGCGGCGAGGGGATATGAAGATCACAATTCAAGGACTGGACTACACGGCGGCCCTCGATGCAGTGCGTCCGCTGACCATCGAGCGCAAACTCAACGAGCCTTCCATCTGCCAGCTCTGGCTGAGCCTGCCGTTCAATGGCACGCTGACGACCCCGCTGCGCAACCAATACCTGACGGTCGCCGGAGACGATGGAACCGTCTACTTTACGGGCTATATCGCCGTTTCTCCGCTGCTGGAGTATGCCGGGCTGGCGCTGGAGGGCCCGCGCTACCGCATCGCCCTGCAGGCCCTGAGCGATGAGCTGATCCTGGACCAAATGCTCTTGCCTCCCGGCTCCATCGGCACCAACCAGAGCGCGGCGGTGTTGTTGACGGGACTGGTGACGCGTGTCGGCGCGACGGCCCTTTCCACACTGGGAATGACGCTGGCGGCCACAGTCAATAACTTCGTACCGGAACTGGGCGCTGCGTGGAGCAGTTCCGCCGGCGCCGTGGCCAGTCAGGCGCGGGCCGCCTATCGCGCCGTCAATGGAGCGCTGACGCTGGCCGCTGTGCCGGGCGCCGTGCATACGCTGAACGAAACCGACGGCAGTCTCACCTTGGCCAATCTGGGCTTTACTGCCAGCGTCAAACGCGCGCTGGCCAACGATGCCACGGTCTGCGGCGAGCACGAGCCGGTCGCTTATGCAACCGAGTACTTTCTGGGCGACGGCTTGACCACAGAGTTCGATCTCTCCGCAGATCCCTTTGCATTGACCGCTGCCAAGTCCACCCTCATTCATGAACTCTTCAACGGGGCGCAGATCGACCAGCAGGTGTGGAGCGCCGTGGGCGGAGAAGGCTATCTGTTTTTAGGTCCCGGCGGACTGACGATGAATGGCGGCAACGGCATCGATGGCGATGTGCTGATCTCCTGGATCGAGACCATCGAGGTAGGCGGCACGCTGCTGTTGGAGGCGACCGGCGTGTCGCTCTCGCTAGGCAGCACCGGCATCCTGGCCGGCCTTTATGTCGGGATCGTGAAGCAGGCCGCCTGTGTGGCCGGCTTTCAGGTTACAGCGCAGACGGGGACCGGGACCGTCAGCATTCAGCCGATCGTCTCGGGAAATCCCGTGGGAACCATCTGCACGCTGAGCGCATCGACCCAGTATGCGCTGCGCGTGCGCCTGCATTGCTGCGAAAACCAGCGCGCGCTCTCCATCTATCGCTCCTTTGGCGACAGCGGGCCCATCACTTGCGGAGGACAAACCAACACGCTCCCCGGCCTGGTGCAGATGGAGATTCAACCCTTCGTCGATGGCGTCGCGGGAATGCCGGTAACGCTCTTCGACGGCGCGGTGGCCAGTTTGCCCGTCACTTGTGTCATCGTCCCCGCCAGCAGCACGAATTTGTTTGGCTCGATGCGCGGCGTCAATCTCAGCAATCTGGGCTCGGGATGGGTAGTTTGCACGCCCTCGGGCGGCACGGCCTATACGCGCCGCCTGGGCACACTGGCCGAGTCGGCCGAGTGCCACCTGAACCGCACCGGCAAGCTGGCCTTCTATGCCGGATTTGCGCCGCCGGCTGGCGAGCAGATTGCCGTCAGCTATCGCACCATCGGCCGGGCGGTGGGGCGCGCCGTCAACACCGCCAGCCAGCAAGCTCTGGCGCTGGCGGGGTTGCCTTCAGTTGCGGCCTGGATCGGCTCGGTGACCGATCCGGCGGCGCGCAGCTCGGCCGACTGCCGCAACGCCGCGCTGGCTATCGAAGAAGCCGCATCCGGGGTCAGCGCGCTGTGGGCCGGAAGCTACAAGGGAGTGCGCAATAGCTTCGCCAGCGACGTCTGGCCGGGCGATGCGCTGCAACTCGTAGTCCCTTCGGCAAATCTGAATGCCCAGGTAGTTGTCCGCACCGTGAAGGTGAGCTACAGCGCCAGCCAGCCGGATCTCGTCGAGTATGCAATTACCTTTGCCAACGACTGGGCCGACGATCTGGCCATCAAGACCAGCACCACAGTTCCCGCGGATACCTGGCTGCCCGCGCCCATCGCGCCCACCTTCCTGGCCAATCTCAACGCTCTCACCGTGACCGCGCTCAGCGGCAGCACCGTCACCATCAATGCCGGCGCGACGCCCCCCACGGGAGGCGGATTCGAGGTGCGGCGGCGCGACTTTGCCTTCCAGGCCGGAGTCGACTCCGATCTGGTTCTGCGGGCTACGACGCCCACCTTCACCATCGCCCGCGAGACCGCCACCGACCGCTTCTACATCCGCATGTTTGACGGGTCCACGCCGCCCAACTACTCGGAGTTCTCCACGGCGCTCTTCATCAACCTGCCCGTTGGCTCATGAGCACCAAAAGGCCGTCATCCTGCGCGAAGGGCAGCGAAGTCGAAGCACCTGCGGTTGTTCTTATCTCTCTTTGTTTCCATCCAATCAGGATGAATTGATAGCCAGACGGAGTTCGGCCCATGCGCATGATGAATGAATTCGAGGCCCAGGTGCTGAGCGACCTGAACGTGCTCAAGACCCAGATGACCGGGTTGATGGGCGACGGCAACGGCGGCCGCCTGGCGGAACTGGAACGGCGCATCGAGCGGCATGAACAGAACTGGCAGCGGGCCAAGGGATTTCTGGCCGCGGCCAGCGTGATCTTCGCCGTTGTCGAGGTGGCCTTCGAGGCCTGGCGGCGGCATTGAACCGGCGCCGCAGCTCTTCATCCGCAAGCGATCTTCTCTTATAATCGAGCTATGAGCGAACATCCCCTGGTTGGTATCGTGATGGGCAGCAAGAGCGACTACGAGGTGCTCTCGGCTGCGGTTGAGATCCTGAAAGAACTTGGCATTCCTCACGAGGCGCGGGTGTTGAGCGCGCATCGCACCCCGGACCAGCTCTTTGCCTATGTGGAAACGGCGCGGGAGCGGGGACTGCGGGTGCTGATCGGCGCCGCCGGCGGCGCGGCGCATCTGGCCGGCGTGATGGCCGCCAAGACGCTGCTGCCGGTGCTGGGTGTGCCCATCGCGGCGACCTCGTTGAATGGCCTGGATTCCCTGCTGGCCATGGTGCAGATGCCCAAGGGCATTCCCGTGGCCACGCTAGCCATTGGCAAGCCCGGCGCCGGCAACGCCGCGCTCTTCGCCGCCGCGATCCTGGCGCTGAACGATCCGGCCCTCTACGACCGCCTGGCCGCCTGGCGCGCCGCCCGCGCCGCCGAAGTGCTGGCCGCGGAACTGCCCGAGTAAACGGCAGCGGGGGAGGCAACTTCCCTTCTCCTGATCCGGCTCACAAGGATCGCACCAGCCCAGAAACTGCTTCCGCCGGCGCGCCGAATTGTCCTCGGCAGCGCCGGTTTTGCTGTGTCTTCCAGCGCGGTCCGCACGATACACTCGTGGATGCTGGAGGGATGATTCTTGTCCAACGTGAACAACCGGGTCCTGACCATCAATCCCGGATCGACTTCTACCAAGATCGGTATCTATGCCGAAGCGGGCGCGGTGGTGGTGCGCACGCTTCTCCATAGCGACGAGGAACTCTCCCAGTTCCGCGGCCTCTCCGCGCTGGCGCAGTTGGAGTTTCGCGCCGCCGCCATCGAGAAGGCGCTCCAGCAGGAAGGCATGGCCGCGGAGCGCTTTGCGGCCGTCGTCGGTCGCGGTGGTTTGCTGCCTCCCACCGTCTGCGGAACCTACCTGGTGGATGAAGCGATGGTGGAGACACTGCGTCAGGCGCGGCGCGGCGAGCACGCCTCCAATCTTGGCGCAGTGCTGGCGCTGCGCTTTGCCCAGGCCGCCGGGGTGAACGCCTACATCGTCGATCCGGTGACCGTGGACGAGTGGCAACCCTGCGCCCGTCTCTCCGGCTCGCCGCTCGTCGAGCGCTACGCCGTGGGACACGCCCTCAACAGCAAGGCTGTCGCCCGGCGCTTTGCCCTGGCCCAGCAGCGCACTTACGCCGACCTGCGATTGATCGTCATCCACATGGGCAGCGGCATCACCGTCAGCGCCCACCGCGACGGCCGCATGATCGACAACAATACCCCCGAAGAAGGTCCCTTCGGTCCCGACCGCAGCGGATTCCTGCCCGTCCGCGAACTGGTGCGGCACTGCGCCACCAGCGGCCTCGACGCCGGCGAGTTGGACCGCCAGGTCTTCGGCGAGGGCGGCCTCTACGCCTATCTCGGTACCCGCGACCTGCGCGAGGTTGAGCGCCGCATCGACGCCGGCGACCGCCAGGCCGAGCTGGTCTTCGAGGCCATGGCCTACCAGATCGCCAAAGAAGCCGGGGCCATGGCTGTGGTCCTCGAGGGAACCGTCGACGCCATCCTGCTCACCGGCGGCATGGCCTACTCCGAGCGCTTGACCGGCCGTCTGCACAGATCTCTCGCATGGATCGCCCCCCTTCACCTCTATCCCGGCGAAGACGAACTGCAAGCTCTGGCCGAAGGCGCTTTCCGGGTACTGAAGGGCGAAGAAGAGGCCAGGCGGTTGCTCGTGCCCGCAATCGAGTAAACGCGGGTTCAACGGGCGCTTGCCTCCCCTGCGCACTGGCGATGCTGCCGCACCTTCCAAAGGATTTTCCTTGCGGACGCTGGGGCGAGGGGCAGTATACTCAGCGCGTCCCGTGTCGGGGTCTTCGGAGCGAGTATCGTTTTGAATTCTCAAGCTCCCGGTGATTGAGGTGGAAATGAATTGCAGTTTGTATCGAATTCTTGCGCTGGCGCTCTTCGCAGCGGAATCCGCTGCCTTGAGCGGCCAGTCGCTTCCGCCCACCCTGCCGAGCCAGCAGGCGCAGTCCAAGCCTGACCCCAGGGAGATTCCGCTTCCAGCGATTAAAACCTCCATGACGCCAATGCCCGGCGTCGACGCGTTACCCATTCGCCCCGAGATGCCCGAGGTGATGACGCTGCAAAACGGGCAAAAGGTGAAGACGGCAAAGCAGTGGGCCGAGCGGCGCGAAGAGATGAAGCGAATCCTGGAGTGGTACGCGGTGGGTCAGGCGCCGCCGCCGCCGGGCAATGTCGAGGGCAAGGAGCTGAGCTCCGAGTTGCTGTTGAACGGCAAGGTGAAGTACCGGCTCGTTCATCTGAGTTTCGGCCCGAACCAGAGCCTGGGGATGGATATTGGCGTCTTTACGCCGGTGGGCGATGCGCACGTCCCCACACTGATTTCGCCTATGGGAACGCCTCCGGGAGCGACCGCGCTTTCGCGACTCGCGCCGGGAGCGAATCAGGGAAAAAATGAGGATGTGCTGCTGGTGACCGGGCCGGCGGCTCCGGGAAGCGGCATCCATGCCGGTTCGCAAGCGCCTCTCCCCAATGGAGCCGGCGGCGCGCCGGTGGCAGGAATGGGCGGTTCCCGCACGGCCGCTCAGATTGCGGAAACCAATTCCGCCATTCAGCATGGCTGGGCCTTTGTGATCTTCAATAACAACGATTGCGGCGAAGATACGACCCTGCGCAATGCGGATGGAAGCTGGGCCTATCGCACCACGCGCTTCTTCCCCGCCTATCCGCAATACGATTGGGGATTGCTGCGGGCTTGGGCCTGGGGCGTTTCGCGCATTGTGGACTTTCTTGAAACCGATCCCTCCGTGGACAAGACGAAATTGATCGTCACGGGAGTCTCGCGCACCGGCAAGTCGGCGCTTATCGCGGGAGCCTTCGACGATCGCATCGCACTGGTGGCCCCGGTGGCAAGTTCGGGCGGAGGAACACCCGCCTACCGGTTCAGTGGGTCGATTCCCGATCGCGGCGGCAAAGAAGGATTGACGGAGATGTTAAGAAAGTATCCCAACTGGTTCTCCGATCATCTTCACCCATTCTGGGGCCAGCCCGACAAGCTGCCCTTCGATAATCATTGGTTCATTGCGCTCTGCGCGCCGCGGCCGTTCCTCTCGCTGGAAGGCGATCGGGACCAGAACGTGAACCAGAACGGCGTCTATCAATCGCTGCTCGCGGCGCGGCCGGCCTACGATTTCTTCAACGGCTCCGACCGGCTGGGCGTCAGCTTTGCACCTCGTCCCCACGGCATGGTGCAAGGAGATTGGGATGCGCTGTTGGCCTTTGCAGACAAGTTTCTGATGGCCAAGCCGACAGCCCAGACCTTCGATCGGTTTCCGCCAGGAATCGGTCTAAGTCCCAAGTAACTGGCAGCTTTGGAGAACTCTGATTGAGTTCTGTTTTGAATGGGCATGGCTTTAGCCGTACCGCTCAATGCCTAATAGAACCTTGGGGCTTTAGCCCCTGCGGATGTAAAGACCGCGTGTTCAAAGATGTTTTTGAAACCCGCACTGATTCTTTCAATGGGAAACGCGAAGGACGAAGAAGGCTACATTGGCAAATGAATTCTTGTTGGCGCGTAGAAGTTTTATGAAGAGCGCGGCGCAGTGCACGCTGGCGCCGCCGCTGCTTGCTCTATTGCCCAGCCTGGCGGAGGCCCAGGATGCCGAGCCAACTCGCGGCGCGAACCGGGGTGCGCGCAAAGAGCCGGCGCCCAGTCCCGCGTTGACTTTGAACGTCAAGGATTACGGAGCCATTGGCGACGGAAAGACCAAGGACACTCTGGCGATTCAACAAACCATCGAGCGTTGTGCTGTATTGGGTGGAGGAGAAGTGGTGCTGCCGGCGGGCGATTATCTTTCCGGCGCATTGACGCTGCGCAGCGGCGTCACACTGCGCGTGGCCGAGGGTGCGACGCTGAACGGCTCGCCCGATCGGTCAGACTATCCTTTAACTCAGGTGCGTTGGGAGGGCCATTGGATCAAGGGTTACAGCGCCTTCATCTCGGCCGTGGACGCCGAGAACATCGGCATTTCTGGACCGGGCAAGATCGTTGGCAGTCCTACGATTGTGGGCCGGCTGGAGCGCCCCAGCGGGCTGCGTCTGCCCGCGCTGCTGGAGTTTGTGAACTGCAAGAACATTCGCGTAATCAACTGCTCGACGCAGAACTACGGCATGTGGTCGATTCATCCGGCCTATTGCGACAATGTCGCATTCGTAAATCTCAAGGTGAAGAGCGGCGCGGATGGAATCGATATCGACTCTTGCAGGCATGTGACGATCGATGGGTGCGACTTCGATACCACCGACGATTGCATCTCGCTGAAATCCGGGCGCGGCATCGAGGGTTACACGATTGCGCGCGTCACGGAAGACGTACACATATCCAATTGCACCTTTTTTGACAAGGTGTGGGCCTGCATCGGCATCGGCAGCGAGACCTCGGGGGGAATCCGCAACGTCTATGTGGACCATTGCAAATGTTTGGGCGCGGGCACCTTCGCCATTTACATCAAGAGCCGGCCGGGTCGCGGCGCCTTTATCGAGAACATCTATATGAGCGACCTCGATGTGTCGGGCGCAAAGAAAGGCTTCTTGCGCTTCAACATTCTCAACAGCGGCATTGCGGATACGCCGAATCTGGTTCCCGGCGATGATGGCATTCCAACCATTCGTAACTTTGAGTTCAGAAACATCAAGGTCAACGATCTGCCGGAACTGGTGCTGGGCAACGAGATTCATCCGCTCAAGCCGCTCGATGGTCTGGTGTTGAAGAACCTGACCGGAAGCTCAAAAAAGGGAATCACTCTGGCAAACATCAGAAACGCGCACCTCTCGGGAATCAAGGTGACGGGCTTCGAGGGCCCGCTGTTGAGCATCTCCCATGTGACCGGAACCGGCCTGGCAGGAGCGACGCCCATCGCTGCGGAGGATTTGCCCAAAGTGCCCGATCCGATCTTGCCGCCAACGGTGCCCTACAAGCTGCAATGAGCTGACGATCCATCGTTCGCCGGAAGGCGAGGCCCGCAGTCGAATCCAAAAAAATATTCTTGACAAAAAACTGAAGACTTGTTTACTCTATGCCTGTAGCGAACAGGCCTATGACCGATACCACGACTCGCGATCTTTTTCCCGGCGCACTGGAGATGATGATTCTCCAGTCGCTGCGCCGTCAGCCGGCGCACGGCTATGCGCTGGTGCAGCACATTCAGCAGCGCTCCAACAACCTGCTGCAAGTGGAAGAGGGTTCTCTCTATCCAGCATTGCAGAGGCTGCTCAAGGCCAAGCTGGTGAAGGCCGAGTGGGGCGTCTCGGCGACCAATCGCCGCGTGCGTACCTACCAGATCACCGCCTCCGGACTGCGCCGCCTGGAGCAGCAGATCTCCAGCTTCGAGCGCATGTTCGAAGGCATTGCGCTGGTTCTCAGTCCAGATAAATCCCCTGCACTTTAGGAAGTAGTTTGACTCGCGTTTGCGAGTTGCGACCAGCGGTGAACGGTTTATTTCGCCTCCCGAAGGGAGGCAATGAAAGTAGCCCAGGGCAAGCGTAGCGCAGCCCTGGGAAAGTGGCCAAAACGAATCTCGCGCCCTGTAGGGGCGCGGTGAATTGCCCTGGATTGATCTGTTCATGGGGAGGAGTTGCTCATGCCCTGGATTTCCGCCATCTTCCGTCGCGATAAGCTCTACGACGAACTCGCCGAAGAGATGCGCCTTCACATCGAAGAGCGCGTGGAGCAGTTGAGAAGCGAAGGCATGAGCCCCGAGGAGGCGGAATGCGCCGCCCGCCGCGCCTTCGGCAATCGCACCCTGATTGAAGAGCGCAGCCGTGAGGTGTGGCAGTGGCCCACGCTGGAGTCGCTCTGGGCCGATGTACGCTTGGCCCTGCGGCAACTGCGCCATTCGCCGGGATTCACCGTTGCCGCGGTGTTGACGCTGGCTTTGGCCATCGGCGCCAATGCCGTGGTCTTCGGCGTTTTGAACTCGCTTATTCTGCACCCCGCCAATCTGCCCGATGCAAAGAGTCTCTATGCAATCAGCCACCTGAACGACGACGATTGGGAGTCCTATCCGAACTATCTCGATCTGCGCGATCGCAATCGCAGTTTCAATGGAATTGCGGCCTTGGCCCTCTCCCAGGTTGCGCTCGATACAGGCGAGAACCCCTCTCGCATCTGGGGATTTGAAGCTTCAGGGAACTATTTCGATGTGTTGGGCATTCATCCCTATCTGGGTCGATTCTTTCATCCCTCCGATGAGCGGGGAACGGACAGCGCGCCTTACATTGTGCTCAGTTATGCCTATTGGCACAGCCACTTTCAGGGCGATCGAGGGGTAGTGGGCCGTGTCGTACGGGTGAATCGACAGCCGTATACCATCCTGGGTGTTACCCCGCCCGACTTTCGTAGCACCTTCATTTTCTTCACTCCCAACTTTTATCTCCCCATGGTCAATCGCGACCGCATCGGAGTTCAAAGTGTTTTGAACGATCGGGGGAAACGCTGGATTATTCAACTCCTGGGACATGTGCGGCCCGGAGTGAGCCGGCAGCAGGCCGTTGCCGACCTGGACACTATCGGCGGGGCTCTGGCCAAGGCCTATCCAAAGGAGGATGCACAGGAGAGATTTTCTTTGGGCCGCCCCAGCCTTCCCAGTGTACTCAGCCGCCCGGTTCAGGCATTTGTGTCTGCATTGATGCTGCTTGCCGGGCTGATTCTGCTGGCCGCTTGCGCCAACCTGGGCAGCCTGTTTGCGGCTCGCGCCAGCGACCGCTCGCGCGAAGTGGCCTTGCGCCTGGCGTTGGGGTCGAGCCGCACCCGCATCTTGCGTCAACTGCTCACCGAAGCCCTGCTGGTTTCATTTGCCGGGGGCGTGGCCGGACTCGTGGGCAGCATTGTTTTGTTGCGCCAACTCGATACCTGGCAGCCATTCTCCGGGGTTCCCATCCATGTGCCTGTGCAGCCCGACGTTCACGTCTATCTGGTGGCGCTGATTCTGGCCCTGGTAAGCGGATTCCTCTTCGGCATCGTGCCGGTGCGTCAGGTGCTCGGAACCAATCCCTACGAAGTGGTGAAGGCGGGATCGACGGGCCGGGCAGGGCGGCGTCTTGCGGTGCGGGAGATGCTGTTGGTGGTGCAGATTGCCATCTGCGCCGTTCTGGTCACAGCCTCCATGGTTGCCGTGCGTGGGCTGGTGCGCGCCCTGCACGGCAACTTCGGCATCGACCCCAACAACGTTTTACTGGTGGAGACAGACCTGAAGACCGCGGGGTACAACAACGGTACCATTCCCGCCTTGCAGCGGCGCATGATCGCCGCGCTGGAGGCCATCCCCGGCGTGGAGCATGTGGGATTGGTGGACTTCGCTCCCCTGGGCCGCGGCGGCAGTTGGAAAGAAGATGTCTTTCGCGATGGAACCACGGACCTGAGCCCGGCCAACGTTGCCGCCAACTCCTTTAAGTACGTGATCTCGCCCGATTACCTTCACGCCGCAGGAACAACACTGTTAGAAGGCCGCGCGTTCACATGGCAGGACAATCAGGACTCACCGCCGGTCGCCATCGTGAATCGCGCCTTTGCCGCCAGGATTCTTGGCTCATCCAGCAACGCCTTGGGCAAGTCCTACAAAGAGGCGAGTGGAACGCCCGTCCAGGTCGTGGGCATTGTAGAAGACGG
The DNA here is from genome assembly GCA_964493705.1 of uncultured Occallatibacter sp. Classification (GTDB taxonomy): domain Bacteria; phylum Acidobacteriota; class Terriglobia; order Terriglobales; family Acidobacteriaceae; genus Telmatobacter. The sequence goes on along the minus strand of CAZBPD010000011.1, from coordinate 27,710 downwards.
AAAGTATCTCAGCATCACCGAGGCTCAGCAGCCCGCCTTGTTTGTCCCCCTCTTGCAGCAGTCGCCGCTGGCCGAGCAATGGATGCTGGTGCGCTCCGCGCGCGATCCGCAGCAGCTTGCCGCGGCGGTGCGAGCCAATCTGCACGCATTGGATGCGGGTCTGCCGCTGGATATGCTGATGTGGAACCGGGAACTGGACTTCAGCATGTTCGCCGCACGCATGGCCACCTTATCGCTGGGTGTGCTCGGTGTGCTGGGCGCCATGCTGTCGATCACTGGCATCTTCGGCATGGCTGCGTACGCGGTAAGCCGGCGGCTGCGGGAACTGGGCATTCGCATGGCTCTCGGCGCGCAACGCTGGGAAGTGTTGCAGGCGGCCTTGGGGCGGCCCATCCGATTGCTGGCGCTGGGTTCGGCCGTGGGACTACTGCTGGGCATTCTGGCTACCCGTGTGCTGGCTTTCATCGTCTATCAGGCGACTCCCCGCGATCCGCTGGTATTGGCCGGCGCTGTGCTGGCCATGGCCTTGTTGGGCCTGCTGGCTACGTGGATTCCGGCGCAGCGCGCACTCTCGGTCGATCCGCTGCTATTACTGCGCGAGGAGTGAGTCCACCTTCCCACAGCTTCGGAGTTGCAAAAGCAGCGTCCGTTCGCGAACACCGGGTTGCGATTTTGAACACGCGAACTGCGCAGGGCATTCGAATGATTTGCTCAAGACCTTTGCAATGAGCACCTCCCCAATGAGCAGGTTTGGCTGCGAGAATGCACTGAGTACAAGCGGATTCTTTTCTTCCGATCGGAAGAACAGCGGAGGATTCCGTGCACACGCTGCTTCAGGACGTTCGTTACGCACTTCGCCAACTGAGTAAGTCGCCCGGCTTTACTATCACCGCCGTGCTCACCCTGGCCATCGGCATCGGCATCAATACGGCTGGGTTCAGCGTCATGGATGCGGTGGTTTTTCATCCTCTGGCGGTGCCCGAACTCAGCCGCCTGGTCACCCTCTACGAGCAGCAGAACCACGGCGATCCGCAGCAGGTCACCCTGGCCAACTTCAGCGATTGGCAGCGGCAGAGCCGCTCCTTTGAAGAGCTGGCCGTGCGCCACGAACTCGACATGAGTTTGACCGGCGCGGGCGATGCGGCGCGCGTCCGCATCGAGTCTGTCTCCCCAGATTTCTTCACTGTGTTGGGCGCCAACGCATTCATGGGCCGCGTCTTTCATCCTGATGAGATCGGACCCGGTCGAGACTCCATTGCCGTGCTGGGCTATGCGTTCTGGAAGTCGCACTTCGGCGCCGACGCCTCTGTCTTGGGCCGCAAGATTGAGCTGGATCAGCACACTTACACCATCGTCGGCGTCCTGCCCAAGACCGCGCAGTATCCCTCGCAGGGCGATCTCTTCCTGCCCTTTGCGCCGGTTGCAGAACAACTCGCCAATCGCACTTCGCGCGATTATCAGGTGATCGGTCGCCTGCGTAACGGCGTCTCGCCAAGCCAGGCGCAAGCGGAGATGAATCTCATCGCCGGCCAACTCGAGCAACGCTATCCCGCCACCAATCAGGGACGGCAGGTCAAGGTCGTGCCCCTGCTCGCCGACATCAACGGCGATCTGACTCCGCTCTACTTCAGCCTGGTGCAGGGCGCTACCTTCTTTGTGCTTCTGGTGGTCTGCGCGAATATCGCCAACCTGCAATTTGCCCGCGGCATCGCCCGCCGTCCCGAAATCGCCATGCGCACGGCTCTGGGCGCTAACCGCGGACGATTGCTTCGCCAGTTCCTCACAGAAAACATTTTGCTCGGGCTGCTGGGCGGCGCGGGCGGGCTGCTGGTCAGCGCACTGTACATCCACATCTGCGAGATCACCATGCCGGAAGAGGTCGCCCGCCGCATGTCGGGCTGGTCCAACATCGCGCTCAATCCCCGCGCGCTGGCCTACTCCCTTTTTCTGGCGCTGGTTGCCGGCCTGTTCTCCGGACTGGCCCCGGCCATGGCGGTGCTGCGCGGCGATCTGGTGGAGGAGTTGAAGTCCGGCTCCCGCTCGGTGATGGGCGCGGGGCGCAGCCGCAAGTTGCGCAACACGCTGGCCGTCTCGCAAATCTCTTTGGCCGTGGCTCTGGTCATTGGCGCGGCGCTGATGTGCAAAGGCATGTTGGCCATGCTGCATATCGCCGACCGCTATCGGCCCGCACAGACGCTCACCTTCAGAGTTCACCTCTCCGCTGCGCGGTACGATACTCCGGCGAAGATGGCCGCATGGTATAGCCAGAGTCTCGATCGGCTGCGCCAATTGCCGGGAGTCGAAGAGGCCGTGGTGACCAGCGCTCTGCCCTATAGCGATGATGGATGGATCAACGATTGCCAGTTGGAGAATCGTCCCCGCCTGCCCGGTCAAACGCCTGCGGCGCTGCGCCTGCCGGTAAGCGCTGGGTACTTTGGCGCGCTGCAGATTCCCGTCATCGCCGGGCGCACCTTCAACGCTGGCGACGATCTCCATGCGCAGCCGGTGGCCGTGGTGAGCCAGGGATTTGCCGCGCGCAACTTCCCAGGCGAAAATCCGCTGGGCCACCGCATACGGATGGGAAACGACGTCAACAATCAGACTCCGTGGTTGACGATCGTGGGTGTGGTCGAAGAGACAAATTACGATTTGTGGCTGCGGGCGCACCCTGTCGCCGTCTATATGAGCACGGCGCAACTACCACAGGACGGCGCGATGTATTCGATCCGCACCGAGGGCGATCCGCTCTCCTATGCCCCGGCGGTGCGCAAGGCGCTGGCGGCGCTGGACCCCGATCAACCTTTGGACGCAATGCAGACCTATGCGCAGTACACCCACATCGAGCTGACCGGAATGATCTATGTGGCGGGGATGCTCGGTGTGGACGCACTCATTGCGTTGCTGCTCGCGGCCATCGGCATCTTCGGCGTAATGGCCAACCTGGTGGGCGAGCGAACCCGCGAGATCGGCGTACGTCTGGCCATGGGCGCACGCCGCGAAGACATCCTGCGCATGATTCTGAACCGCGCCGCTTGGCTCACGGGAGCCGGCGTGTGTATCGGTCTGGTGCTGGCCTTGGCGCTGGCCCATGGAGTAGCGAATCTGCTCTACGAAGTGCGCCCCGACGATCCCGCAATCTTTGCCACCATCATTGCGATTGTGATCGGCATCGCCCTGTTGGCAAGCTGGCTCCCAGCAAGACAGGCCGCTCGGATCGATCCCATGATCGCTCTACGCGACGAATAACACGGCGCATCCATCCACAGAATTCAGGGTGCCCCACCCTCGCCTGTCATCCTGAGCGAGCGTCACGAGTCGAAGGATCTGCGGTTGTATTTATCGCGTCGTTGGAGGACCCATTACCAAGGCAGAGCTTTCTATCTTCGCGTGAATGGCAAGCGGATGGTGGCGCGCGCGCCGGGGCCATCCTCGCGATTGAGCAGACGGATCTCGCCGCCGTGTGCGCGGGCAATCTGCTGCGCCAGCGCCAGTCCGACACCGCTGCCCGTGGGCTTGGTGGTGTAGAAGGGGACGAAGAGGTTGTCGCTGTTGGCGATGCCCAGTCCGCGATCTTCAATCGCGATGAGCACGGCGGAATCCGCAACCTGCCAAGCGATGCGCACCGGCTGCGCGCCGTTGGTCAGAGCCGCGTCCACAGCGTTGGCCAGCAAGTTGATGATCATCTGCTCCAACTGGTCGGGATCGGCATTCAATAGAATCGCGGGGCCGGGATCGATTTGAATTGCGGGAGGCTGCTCTGTTAGACCGCCGCGTTGCAGCGCCGCCACGCGCTCCAGCAACGGCCCCAATTCAACCGGGCGGAGCTGCGGCGAAGGCAGCTGAGCAAGCTGCCGATAGGACTGCACAAAGCGATGCAGAGATTCGGCGCGGCTTTCAATCACCTCCATGCCGCGGCGAAAGTCGCGCAGGGTCTCTTCGTCACCGCCGAGCGAATCGACCCGCGCCAACATGCTGCCGGCGATGGATTTGATGGGCGCTAGCGAGTTCGACAGTTCGTGTCCCAACACGCGAATCAGCCGCTTCCACGACCTCTGCTCTTCTTCTTGCAGCGGCAGGCTTACGTCGGCCAGCAGCAGCAGCGTATGCGGAGCGCCGTCTTGGCGGAAGGCCGCCTTCCTCAGCAGCCATCGCGTCGACCCGTTGGCTGCGGATGGATTGGCGGTGAAGCCGTGAATCGACTGATCGGGCGCGGCCAGAAGCTCCTCCAGCCCCAATTCGCGCGCGCTATACCCGAAGCAGCGCGCATGAGGCCTGCCCAGCATCTGCACCCCTGCATTGTTGACCAATTGCAGCCTATCTCTGCGGTCGAAGGCAAAGAGCGGTGCGCTCATCACTTCCAGAATGCTGGCCAATAAAGCGGTTGCTTCCAGCGAACGCACCCGCTGCTTTTGCAGCAGATTGGCCAGCGCGTTGACCTCGCCAGCCAGTTCCCCAAGCGCATCTTGCGCCCCTGCTCCGCGGGCGCGAAAAGAGTAGTCGCCCTCACGCAGCGCAGAGATCACGTTTGAGAGCGTCTGTAACGGCCGCTCGATTCCTTCGATAAGAGCTGCGGAAAACGCCAGCAGATACGCCAGCAAACATCCCATCAGCAGCAGTGCGGGCGCCGTGCCAACTGAATGTTCGTAAAGAGCAAATCCAGATAGAATCAGTGCGGGCAGCGCCAGTAGCAAGCAATACAGCCGCGCCCGGCGCACGGCCGAGCGGATGCGGCGCGGTGCTCGATGTTCATAGGCCATATTTTTCGATGCGGCGATAGAGTGCCGCGCGGCTCAGTCCGAGCGCTTCGGCGGCTTGGGTGATGTTGCCCGTGCAGCGGCGCATGACTTTGCGGATGAGCAGCGCTTCAACTTCGTCGATACTCATGTTTTCGAACGATTGTGCTGTAGCGCGGACTGTGCCGATGGAGAGATTGGCGGGCTCGATCTCCTTGCCGCGGCAGAGCAGAATGGCGCGCTCTACCGCGTGCTCAAGCTCGCGTACGTTGCCCGGCCATGCGTACTGCATCATTGCCTGCAGTGCCGAAGCAGAGAAGCCGCTCACTTGCTTGCGATAGCGGGCGCGGTTGCGGGCCAAAAAGTGTTGCGCCAGCATGGGAATATCTTCGCGCCGGTCGCGCAATGCGGGCAAATGAATCTCCACCGTATTGAGGCGAAAGAGCAGATCTTCGCGGAAGTTGCCGGCCTTGGCTTCCTCTTGCAGATCCGCGTTGGTAGCGGAGAGCAGGCGCACATCCACGCGCCTGGTTTGCGACGAGCCCACGCGCTCCAACTCGCCGGTCTCCAGAACGCGCAGCAGTTTGGCCTGCTGGCGCAGCGGTACATTGGCAATCTCATCGAGAAAGAGCGTGCCGTTGTTGGCCAGTTCGAAGCGGCCCACGCGATCGGTGCGCGCATCTGTGAAGGCGCCCTTGACGTGGCCGAAGATCTCGCTCTCAAAGGTTCCCTCGGGCAGTCCGCCCGCATTCACGGCCACGAGCGGCATGCGCGCGCGGGGCGAGGCCGCGTGGAGCAACTTGGCCACAATCTCTTTGCCAGTGCCGTGTTCGCCGGTGATGAGCACGTTGGCATCGCTCGGCCCAACCTGCGCAATCAATTCCAGAACCTTCTGCATGGATGCCGCGCCGGCAATGAACTCCGGCATGCCCTCGGCGCGCAGCAGGCGGTTCTCCATCTCCAGTTGCCGAGCGCGGCGCAACGCCTGGTGTAACTCCGCATGAACGCGAATCAGCGAGAGAAGACGCTCGTTCTCCCACGGCTTCTGCACAAAATCGCGTGCCCCGCGCTTGATGCTTTCGACCGCCAGATCGATGTTTCCCCAGGCGGTCATCACAATCACCGGCAAGCGCGCATCGAACTCCTGTATGCGGGCCAACAAATCCAGGCCCTCCTGTCCGGAGGTGGTGTCGCGGGTGTAGTTGAGGTCGATCAGCAGTACGTCGTAATCGCGCTCGCCCAGCGCCTCCAGCAGCAAATACGGCGAGCGCACGCAATCGACGGCAATGCCCTGTGGACGAAGCAGCAGCTCCAGCGCTTCAAGAATGGGCGGCTGATCGTCGGCGACAAGAACGCGAATAGATGCTTCCTTATTGGAGATGGCTTGCCTCCACAGTGCCTGCCTGGGCGTCGGCGATCGAGATGCCGTACTCTTCCAACACCGAACCGGTAGCGCGGCCCACTTCAATGCGCGCCTTCTCATAGGCCGTTTCGGCGGTGACCAGCGCAGATTCGGCCAAGGCCAGATCGTGCTCCGCCGCCAGTGTCTGCTGGTTCGATCCAGCGCCCAGTTTCTGTTCCTTCTGCATAATATCCAATGTGCGCTGGGCCAGGTCGCGGGCCTTGCGCGCCGCATCCACGCGACTGGCGCCCTGCTCCAAAGCATAGCGCGCATTGCGTACCTCAATGCGAATGCGCTTCTTCAACTCTTCAAGATAGACCTGCGACTGGCGATATTCAAGCTCCGTGCGCACCTGGTCGGCCTTGGCCACGCGGTTGCGCAGAGGAATGTTCAAAGAAAAGCCCACGCGATACTCGGGCGCAGTGTTGTTCAAAGCATCTTCCAGTGCGCCTCCGTAGCCCGCGGGCAGCGTGGTGCTCGTAGAGGGGCTATAGTACAGCGGATTCATAGAGCCAGCCGCGCCCGTTCCGGCATAGGCGCCGTACACGCTGAGATTCGGCAACAGTGCGTTGCGTGCGGTCTTGCGGCTCAACTCGCGATTCTCCAGATCCAGGCTCGACTCCTGCAACTCGGTGCGGCTCTTCAGCGCCGATGCGATCATATCCTGTACCGGCTCGGGAGCGCTTTGCACCCGCGTGCCGATGGGATCGACAGGGACTACGGGCATCTCTTCCAACATGGGGTTGTCGAGGGTGCGGGTGATTGCGTTCTTCATCAATAGTTCCTGCAACTCGAGGTTGGTGCGGGCAATGGTCAGGTCCTGTTGCCGGTTGGCTAACTCGCCCTCCGCCTTCAATACTTCCATCTCCGGAATCGCCTGCAACTCGAGCTGTTTGCGGCTGGCGCTCAACGTCTCCGCGGCAAAGGCCACCGAGCGTTCGCCCACCTGTTCATTCTCATAGGCGCTGACCAGATCCCAGTACATATCGCAGATCTGGGTAACCGTGGCAATCACCTGGGCGCGGAAGGCGATGTCCGAAATCTTGCGATTGGTGCGGGCAATGCGCAGAAAGCGCAGGTTCGGCCCCAATCCAAAGCCGGCCAAGAGCTGCTGTTGCGCGACCACCTGGACCGAAGAGGAATAGGAAGGGCTGAAGTAATCGTACTTGCCGTTGGAGGTCTCGCGGCTATTGTCCCACGTCACCTGCACGCTGCTGCCGGTAGGGAAGGCCTCACTATAGGAGGCATTGGCCACCGCTGTGTTGATCTTGTAGATGGGAACGCCCTCCACCTGGAAGTTGGTCAGTTGCTCGGAGGCGTGATCCACGTACACATTGGCGCTGACAACCGGGTCGTAGCCCGAGACCGAAGTGCCCGTACCCAGCGTGGACGAAACAATGCCAGAAGCTCCAGAACCCGCGCCGCCTGCGCCGCCTGTAGTTCCGCCCGCCCCCGCGCCGTTGCCGCTCGTGCCGAAGCCGCCCTGGCCGCCTCCCGGTGTGCCCGAAACCACGCCGGTATTGACGCCGCGCACCGAGCCGCCCGCCGCCGTGCGTTGAATATCGGTGAGCGCAATGGGCAGGTTGTAGCGCGCGATCACCATATCAAGATTGTCTTCGAGCGCCAAATCGATGGCGTCCCTCAGAGAGAGATAAATCTTGCCATCGCGCACCAGCGAATCAAGCCGCGCCGAGTTGGCCATGCTGGGCGCGGCTACCATCTTGCCGCGATACGCATTGATCGGGTTGTAAGAAGGCCGCAGCAGTTGCTCGAAGGGCACTGTCTTCTCCGCGGTGGAGGGCGCAGTTGGTGGATCGATGGCCAGAGCCAGATTCACCTGCAACAAAAACACCGATGCGATGACCTGCACATGCGGAAACAGACGTTGAATGGAAGGGTTCACTGTGCGATGGCCTCCGTTACCGCATGGGCGATAGCCTCATCGCGGGTAATCCATCCATCGCGCAGTTCGACGATCCGCGAACCATAGCGGGCGTTGGTCTCCGAGTGGGTTACCTGCACGATGGTAGTGCCGGCGCGATTGAGTTCGCTGAAGAGTTCCATGATTTCGCGCGCCTGCGATGAGTGCAGATTGCCGGTCGGCTCGTCGGCCAGCAGCAGCGCGGGCGCATGAACCACGGCGCGGGCAATGCCCACCAGTTGCTGCTGCCCGCCGGAGAGTTGACTGGGATAAAGATCCTTTTTGGCCACGATCTGAAAGCGATCGAGAATGTCGGCCACCATCCCTTGCCGGACTTTTGCCGGCAGGTTCTTGTAGGAGAGCGGCAGGTCGATGTTCTCGGCCACGGTGAGGTCGTCGAGCAGATGATAACTCTGAAAGACCATGCCGATGCGCAGCCGGGCCAGATCGGCGCGCTGCTTGCGGTTGAGCTTATGAACAGCGGTTTCGCCAAACCAATACTCGCCCGCCCAGCCATCGTCGAGCAGCGCAAGCACGTTGAGCAGCGACGATTTGCCCGCTCCCGACGGCCCCATCACGGTGACGAACTCGCCCTCCGCAATGGTCACTCCAATGCGCCTCAACACCCATGTTTTTGCGGGTCCGGTCTTGTAACTGCGCTCAACGCTCTTCAATTCAATCATGGTCTTACTCCGTTCTCAATGCCTGCATCGGTTCGATGGAAGCGGCGCGATGGGCGGGGATAAGGCAGGCCGCCAGCGCCACCAAGCAGAGCGCGAACGCGACGGCGACGTAGGTGAACCAGTCGGTGGCTCCTACGCCATAGAGCAGGCCGCGCAGAAAGCGTGTGCAAGCCAGCGAGACGATCAAGCCGACAGCAAGTCCGGTCATGGCCAGGCGCAGGCCCTGGCGCAGTACCTGCCGGAATACGACCGGCCGCGTCGCGCCAAGCGCGATGCGAATGCCAATCTCATGGGTGCGTTGGCGCGTGGTGTAATCGACCACGCCGTATATGCCCACCGCCGCGAGAATCAATGCCAGCAAGCCAAAACAGCCCGCGAAGTCCGCTACGATGCGCTCGAAGACGCTGCCCGTCTGCATGTCGCGCTGCAGTGTGGTGATGTTAAAGAGCGGGAGGTCGCTGTTGATCTCATGGACGGTCTGCCGGACAGATGACGCCAGAGCCAGTGGATCCCCACTGGTGCGCACATGCAGAGTCACCTCGCTTTCGTAGCGCTGCATCAGGGGCAGCAGGACGAGCGGTGCGGCTTGATAGATCAGGCGGCGATACTTTCCGTTGCCCGCCACGCCCACGACTGTGTACCATCGCCCGCCGGTCTGTACGCGCTTGCCGATGGCATTCTGGCCTGGCCAGTAGCGATCGACAAAAGCCCGGTTAACGATGGCTACCGGCTGGGCATCCGCATTGTCCTGGGCAGTGAAATCCCGTCCCGAGATCAGTGGAGTGCGCAGGGTTTGCAGATAGCCAGGCCCCACGATTCCACAATCTGCTTCGACGGCTTGATGCGGAGGAGGCATATAGCCCTCGGGCTGCACACCATCGGAGTGAATGGTGAAGTTGAGAGGCGAGAAGTCGGCCAGGGTTGCGGATTGAACGCCGGGCAATTGCCCCACCCGCTCCGCTACCTGGCGCTCGAACTCCATTCCATTCGCATTGTTGTAGCCCATGGGGTCCAGGTCGAAGGTAGCCAGCAGCACATGGCTGGAATCGAATCCGGGATCGGCGCTTTGTGCATTCTGAAGGCTGCGCATAAAGAGGCCTGCGCAAGTAAGCAAGAGCAGCGAAAGAGCGACCTGTGCAACGACCAGGCTGCTGGTGAGGCGGGACTTGGAGAGCCCGCCGGAGGTGCTCAGCGCCTCATCCTTCAAAACCGATACGGGAGACAGGCTGCAGGCGCGCATGGCCGGAGCGACGCCGGCAATTGCCGCGGTCAAAATAGAGACCAGCAGAGTAGCCAGAAACACGGTGGCGTCGACATGGCCGTTGAGCGAGAGCGGCAGCGTTGTGGAAGGCATGAAGGCAGAGAGTGAGCCAGCCGTCCACAAAGTGAGCGCCAGAGCAACACCGCCGCCGCCCAGGGCAATCAGCATGTTCTCCGCCAGCAGTTGACGCACGATTCGCCAACGGCTTGCGCCCATGGAGAGACGAATGGCAAACTCGCGGCGTCGGCCCACCGAGCGCACCAGCAGCAGATTGGCCACGTTGGCGCAGGCCAGCAACAGCAGTGCCGCGGCTAGCGCCAGCAGCATAGGCAGGGTGCCGTAAAGGTAGACGTTGGCGCCGAAGGGCGAGCGCCAGAGTGGATCGGCGGAGATGACGTTGGAGGCCTGATGCGTCTCCGGGTAGCTCTCGGCGATGTGCTGCATGAGCAAATTCAATTCGCTGACCGCATGGTGCGGTTCAACGCCGGGCTTCAGCTTCCCCAGCACCTGAAGCCAGTATGCTCCGCGTCTATCGGCTACGCCGTTGTAACCCCAAAGTTGTGGGGCCATCCCCAAGGGAATCCATATCTCCGAGCGCAAGCCCGACTTACATCCTTGAAAGCCCTTGGGCGCGACGCCGACGATGGTGTAGGGATGAAGGTTGAGCTGAATGGTTTTGCCCACAATGGCGGGATCGCCTGCAAAGCGGTTCTGCCACAGATCGTACCCCAGCACCGCCTCTGCCGCACCTTGGCGTTCATTGGCCTGGGTCGAGATCAGGGTTCCACCAAGAATGGGCCGCACGCCCAGTACCTCGAAGTAATTCGCCGAAGTCAGCGCGCCGTAGATGCGCTGCGGCTTGCCGGAGCCGGTAATCGCCATGTAATCGTCGTGATAGGCAAGCAGGCCCGTAAAGCTGCGCGCACTGCCGCGCAGATCCACGTAGTCCGGATAGGAGAACGGTGGAGTCGGATGCTCGCTGCGCTCTCCCAGCATGATCGAGATCATGTTGGCGGTATGCGGAGCCGCGGGAATGGGGTCCAGTAGCGTCGACTCGATCCAACTGAAGATGGTGGCGTTGGCAGCTATGCCAAGCGCCAGCGTAATCACCGCCAGCGCGGTGAACCCCGGGTTGTTGCGCAACTGCCGCAACGCGTAGCGAAGATCCTGTAGAAGACTTCTCATCTTCAGGCCTCGACTTCTTCTTCGAGCTTCTTCAATTCGGTTTCGCTGACCACCTTGCCGTCGAAGAGATGTACTTCGCGCTGAGCATGTTTGGCAAAGCGCGGATCGTGCGTAACCATGCAGATGGTCGAGCCTTCGCGATGCAGATCGGCCAGCAGATGCATCACCGCTTCTCCGTTTTTGGAGTCGAGATTGCCGGTGGGCTCGTCGGCCAGCAGAATCGACGGCGCACCAGCCAGCGCGCGCGCCACGGCCACGCGCTGCTGCTGGCCGCCGCTAAGCTGCGCGGGATAGTGCTTCATGCGGTGCGCCATATTAACCCGCTCCAGCGCTTCTTTCACGCGCTTCTTGCGTTCGGCAGAAGCCATGCCGGCGCGATAGGTCAATGGCAATTCCACATTCTCTGCGACCGTAAGATCGCCGATCAGATTGAAGCTCTGAAAGATGAAGCCGATCTCTTGATTGCGAATGCGCGAGCGCTCGCTGAAGCTGAGGTTCTCTACCGGCTTGCCGTGCAACCGATAGCTGCCGCCGGTGGGCGTATCCAAAAGACCCATGATCGACAGCAGCGTCGACTTGCCGCAGCCCGAGGGACCGGACATGGCCAGGTACTCGCCCCGCGAGATGCTCAGGTGAATGCCGCTCAAAGCGTGCGTTTCCACTTCGTCGGTGTAAAAGACCTTGGTCAGATCCTCAATCTCAATCAATGTGCCGTTCGATGCCATGATGTCCTCGCAGTGGTCAGTTGTCAGTTCTCAGTTTTCAGTTGCCGGTGGACAGTGGACGATGATTGATTGTCAGAGATAGCGGTCGTAACTGATTACTGACCACTGTTCACTGACTACTGCTCCTACTCCAGCCGGATGCGATCTACGTTGTCCCAGCGCGACATGTCGGAGAGGATGACGGTGTCGCCTTCCTTAAGCCCCTCAATCACCTGAATGCTGTTGACCGATGCTCGTCCCACCTTCACCGGCACACGCGTTGCGCCCTTGCCGTCGGTGTCCAGACGAAAGAGGCTCAGCGTCGAATTCTCGTTGCCCAGCGCCGGGCGGCCCACATACAGCACATCGCTCATGCGTTCCAGGTCGATGGTTCCATCCACGCTCAGGTCGGGACGCGCGCCCTGCGGCAACGGCCCAGTGAGTTCTACGTCAACCGTGACGGTTCCGTTCTGCACGGCCGGGTCGATGCGCTGCACCCGGCCGGGAATGACGCCGTTGTGGGTGTCAATCGAGGCCGGCTGGCCGATCTGAATATCGCGGGCCTGAGTCTCGGCGATCTTCAGCGAGGCCTTCAACTGGTCGGGCTGCACCACCTTGGCCAGCGTAACGCCAGGGGCTACGTGCTCGCCCACTTGATGGGGAAGGTCCACCAACACTCCGCTGATGCCGGCGGTGACGTGCAGGGCGGCCAACTGCTGCTGCTTGAGTTGGAATAATGCACGCGCCTGATCCACCTGCGTCTGCTGCACCGCCAGTTGCGATACGATCACCTTCTCATTCATTGTCAGGCGGTCGGCCTCTATCTGATTGCGCGTGGTCAACTCGTCGGCCTTGCTCTGCGAGGCTTTGTAGGTCAGGCCGGAGATGACGCCCAGATCGAAGAGCGCCTTGTCGGTCTGCGCCTGCAGCTTGGCCTGGCTGTAGTCCGAGCCCACCGTGGCGGCGCCGGCCTTCTGCGTCATCAGATCGTTCTCCAGCTTCACCTGGGTGTTGTGGTATTCGCTCTGCGCGGCCTTCAACGCCAGGCCGGCATTCATGGCCTCTTGCGTCAATTGCGGATCGACCAGTTCCATCAATACGGTGTTGGGCTCGACGTGGGTGCCGGGCAAGACGAGAATGCGGGTCACCGTGGCCTCGGTCTCGGCAGGGATTAACCGCAGCCGGTCCTCGCGCGGAACCAGGGTTCCCGTCGAACCCCGCACCTGGCGAATCATGGGGCCGCGCTTGACCGTATCCGGCCAGATTGTCGAGCGGTCCACGGTGGGAGCAGCCGGCTTGAGGCGATAGACGAAGATCAAAGCCATCGCCAACATCGCCAACGCGGCTACAACAAACGCCACAAAGCGGCGCTTCCTCTTCAGCAATAAGTCTGGGCGTGCGATATCCATCGACCTGAATAGAAGCACTTGCTGTGCCACAGCACGGGCGCACGGGCTCACTCAATCTAAACGGGTTAGAAGGAAGACGAGGACGACAGCACAGGCGCGGGTGACCGTTCACGCCAGGGACTGTCCGATTTCGAACGGTGAACGGGCTTCTTATCGGCGGGGATTGCCGGTTCTTTGCCGCTGCCGCTACTATCTTCTTCGCACCTCAGGAGGAACCATGGATCGTCGCGAGTTTTCCGCACTTTTGCCCATGTTGTTGGCGCTGCCCGCTCTGACGCCGGCCGCACAGGCCCAGTCCAAAACCGAACAGTCTGCCTCGCTACCTGGCGCGCTACCCGCCGCGCTGCCTAAACTGGCCTCGGGCGAGTACGCCTGGGGCGAGGCCTATGGGTCGCAGCGCCCGGCGCGCACCTCGCACCGCTTCCTGATCGGCGCCTTGCCCGACAACATCCGCCTGGAGGCGCACGTCACCTTTCTCGCTCCCGGCGCACCCGCCGAGCCCATCGAGCACCACAAGCACTCCGAGATGTGGTTTGTGCGCGAAGGCACAGTGACGCTGATGACCGCGGGAGTCACTCGAACGCTCAAGGCTGGCGAGATGGGCCTGTGCATCGCCGGCGACGACCACTACGTCACCAACGCCAGCAAGACCGATCCGGCCTCGTACTTTGTGATTACGGTCGGGCCTCCAGAGTAGGCGAGGGGGCAAGCAGGGCGGCCTGAGCGCTGCCCTTGCCTTCTTTGACCTACGGAGTCATGGTGGCGGCATGAGAACCACTAAAGTTGTCTCCATCACGCTGCCCCCCGCCCTCTTCGAGCAGGCCCAGGCTCTTGCCAAAGCCGAGAACCGCACCATGAGCGAACTGCTGCGCGAGGCACTGCGCCACTACCAGCAAGAAAGAGCGTGGGAAGAGATTCGTTCCTACGGTACAATGTCCGCCAAGATGGCGAATGTTCAGAACGAGGAGGATGTTGTCAACCTGGTGCGGCAGGTACGGCGCGAAATGGCTGAGGAAGCCATGAAGCCCTGAGTAAAGCTTGGAGACGCCGTCACCTTATACTTAAGCCATCATGAGCGAAATCTCCGCCCCTCTCCGCACCCGTTCCCAGGCCCTGCAACAGCGCGCCGAGCGCTTCTTTCCCGGCGGCGTCAACTCTCCGGTGCGGGCCTTTCGCGCCGTAGGGGGCGCGCCGCCGTTTATCGACCACGCCGAGGGCGCCTGGCTCACCGACGCCGACGGCAATCGTATTCTGGACTACTTCGGCTCCTGGGGACCGATGATCCTGGGCCACGCCTTTCCCCCGGTGGTCGAGGCCATTCAGCAGGCGGCGCGCAACTCGGCCAGCTTTGGCGCTTCCACCGCAGCCGAGGCGGATCTGGCCGAGCGGGTCGTCGCCTGCTACCCGGTCATCGAGAAGCTGCGCTTTGTCAGTTCCGGCACCGAGGCCACCATGTCGGCGATCCGGCTGGCCCGCGCCGCCACCGGGCGCAAGATCGTGGTCAAGTTCGAGGGCTGCTATCACGGCCACGCCGACGGGCTTCTGGTGAAGGCTGGCTCGGGCGTGGCGACCCTCGGCATTCCCGGCTCGGCCGGTGTTCCCGAGGAGATCGCACAGCTCACCCTGGCGCTGCCCTACAACGATCTGGCAGCCGTGGAAGCCGCCTTTGCCGCCCACCCCGGCGCAATCGCCGCCATCATTCTGGAGCCTGTCGTCGGCAATGCCGGCTGCATTCCCCCCGCGCCCGGCTACCTGGCCGGCCTGCGTACGCTCACCCAGCGCGAAGGCGCGCTGCTGATTGTGGATGAGGTCATGACCGGCTTCCGCGTGGCGCTGGGCGGCGCACTGGAGCTCTACGGCGTGGATGCCGACCTGGTCACGCTGGGCAAGATTCTGGGCGGAGGCCTGCCGGTAGGCGCATTCGGCGGTAAACGCCGCTTCATGGACCTGCTCGCTCCCCTTGGCCCCGTCTATCAAGCGGGGACTCTGAGCGGCAATCCGCTGGCCATGGCCGCCGGGCTGGCGACGGTGGGCTACTTGCAGGAGCACGCCGCCGCGGTCTATCCCCAGCTCGAAGCCACGGCCAAAGCCGTCGCCGAGGGCGTCGCCGCCGAAGCCGCCCAGGCCGGCATACCGCTGACGCTCAACCGCGTCGGCTCCATGTGGACCTGGTTCTTTACCACCGGCCCCGTGCGCAACTACGCGGAAGCCGCGCAGAGCGACACCTTCTCCTTCGGCCGCTTCCATCGGGCGATGCTCGATCGGGGCATCTGGCTGCCGCCCTCGCAATTTGAAGCCATGTTCCTCGGCACGGCCCACGGCGCGGCTGAAATCGCCCTTACTATTGCCGCCGCGCGCGAGGCGTTCAAAGCCGAGTAATCATCCCACTCTGCGGTAAGATAGCGTGCATGAGGCCCTCGGACATACTTCCGCAGCACCGCGAAGCCATCCGCCGGATGGTGTTGGATTCCGCCATGGCCAATCCGCGCCTCTTCGGCTCCGTGGTGCATGGCGCCGACGCCGAAGGCAGCGATCTTGATCTCCTCGTCGATCCCTCGCCGGAGACTAGCCTGCTCGACCTTGCCAAGCTGCAAATCGAGTTGGAGGCTGCTGTCGGGGTCAAAGTCGACCTGCGCACGCCAAAGTTCCTCCCCACGGCCTTTCGCAGCAAGGTGCTGGCTGAAGCCGTTCCCATTTGAGCCGTCACCCGCTCCGAGCGCGCGACTATTTTGGCCACATGCTCGATGCCGTCGGGAAGATATAGCAATACATGTATGGCAAGAGATGCACCCCAAACGCTTGGTGGACATAGACGACGATAGCCTCACGGTTCGGGAAGCAGCGCAGGTCCTCCACGGCGAGAGTGATATCAAGGCTAGGCGTTCCCGTTCCTGGCGGGCGGTCAAGGGTGAGCTGGGCGTTTGAGCTTTCTGACTCGGCCATTCTCCGCCGCTCCGAAAAGCCGTTTCAACAAATAATGGGCCATTTTTAATGCTCCAAAGCTCGCTGCGCGAATATCTTGGCGCAGAGTTTACATTGACGCGGCGGAGAGGGGGTTGCTACACTCAGGAGCGTGGCTTACTGCGTGGATTCCAGCAGCGAGCTGCGGCCGCCCTCCAGCAAAGCGTTGCCTGCCGGGTGTTTCCCAAGTAGATCAGCCTTTTTTCCGTCAGCCTGGCTGGCGGGCGCGGCTGTCTCTGCGGAAACACAGCGTAGACAACACGATGCACCGGCAGGGAGATGGCCACTTTTCCCTCGCTGGCGGCAACCGCGGTCGAGGGAGCACCCCAGCGGCAAGCATTCGATCGTCGCGGGAGCCTGGAATCGCGGAGCATGTCGTAATGGCAAACGTCCTCAATCCCGAACCCGAGAGCATAACCCTGAATACCGAATTGGAAGTCCTCGAACCTGCGACGGAGCTGGTGCAGCCGTCGTCCGAATCCACGTCCACCCCTGAGCCTGCTGTTGCTGTCGAAGCACCCGCGCTGGACGCCGATGCCCCAACCGAGCCTGTCGTCGAGGCCGTAGCCGAACCTGCCGTCGAAGCCGTGGCCGCGCCTGTCGTTGAGGCCGTCGTCGCAGCCGAGCCGGTAGCGGCGGTGGAAGCCGTTGCGGAAGTTCCCGCGCAGCCCGAGCCCATCCTGGAGACCGTCGTCGCGGCTGTGGTCGAAGCCCCGGTGGCTGAACTCCCCGTGGTGGAAGCAGTTGCCGCGCCGGTGGTGGAAGCCGCCCACGCGCCTGCCGAGGAAATTGCCGGCCAGGATGCCGACGTGCCTGCACTGGAAGCCGCCGCCGCACATGCGGATGCAGTGGCCTTCGAGCAGGGTTTGGAGTCGATGGAAGACTTCTCCGCCGCACTGGCCGCCTTCGAGCGTGAACAGGCCGCCGAAGCCGCAGCCGTCGAAGCCTATGGCGACAAGATCGTCACCGGCACGGTGCTCAAGCAGAGCGAGAAGTTTCTCATCGTGGATGTGGGCCTCAAGTCCGAGGGCATGGTGCCGATCGAGCAGGTTCTCGATCACACCGGGGCGGTCAAATTCAACGCCGGCGACACCATCGACGTGGTTATCGAGCGGGAGGAGCCGGAGGGCGGCTACCTGGTCAGCTTCGACAAGGCTCAGCGCATGCGCGTGTGGGACGTGATCGAGAAGGCTGCCGCCGACAAGACTCCGGTCATCGGCACGGTGGTCAGCCGCGTCAAGGGCGGTCTGACGGTCGACATCGGCCTCAAGGCCTTTCTGCCCGGTTCTCAGCTCGAGATTCGCCCCGTGCGCAACCTCGACGGGTATCTCGGCCAGCAGATTGAAGTCCGCGTCATCAAGCTGAACAAGAAGCGCGGCAACGTTGTGGTCAGCCGCAAAGAGATTCTGGAAGAAGAGCAGAACGCCAAGCGCACCACCACCCTCGATCAGTTGGGCGAGGGCACCGTGCTCACCGGCACCGTCAAGAACCTCACCGACTACGGCGCGTTCGTGGATCTGGGCGGCATCGACGGGCTGCTGCACATCACTGACATGAGCTGGGGCCGTTTGACTCACCCTCGCGACCTGGTCAACGTCGGCGACGAGATCCAGGTCAAGGTGCTCAAGTTCGACAAGGACAAGCAGCGCGTCTCGCTGGGCTTCAAGCAGCTCACGCCCGACCCGTGGCTCGACGCCACCGAGCGCTATCCCGTGGGCGCACACGTCCATGGCCGCGTTCTCTCGGTCACCGATTACGGTGCGTTTGTTGAGCTCGAACAGGGCATCGAGGGCCTGGTTCACCTCTCCGAGATGACCTGGTCCAAGCGCCTCAAGCATCCCTCCAAGCTGGTCAAGCCGGGCGATGAAGTCGAGACGGTGGTTCTCAGCGTGAATCCGTCGGATCGCCGCATCTCTCTGGGCATGAAGCAGTTGATGGAGAATCCCTGGGAGAACCTCACCGAGCGCTACCCGGCTGGAACCATCGTCGAGGGCCGCGTCCGCAACCTCACCGACTTCGGCGCCTTCATCGAGATCGAAGACGGAATCGACGGCCTGGTGCACGTGTCCAATCTTTCTTGGACCAAGCGCGTCAAGCATCCTTCCGAGATCGTCAAGAAGGGTGAGAAGGTCAAGGCAGTCGTTCTTGGCGTCGAGCCGCAGAACCGCCGCCTCTCGCTGGGCATCAAGCAGCTTCAGCCTGACGTTTGGGAGAGCTTCTTCGCCGCTCATCGCGTGGGCGATGTGGTGCACGGCAAGGTGCTGCGCACCGCGCAGTTTGGCGCTTTTGTCGAGATCGCGGAGGGCGTGGAGGGACTTTGCCACATCTCCGAGGCCGGCGACGACGGCACCAGCAAGCTCGATCAGGGTCAGGAACACGAGTTCAAGATCATCAAGATCAACGTGGAAGAGAAGAAGGTGGGCCTCAGCCTGCGCGCCGTGGGCCACGAAGCCAGCCGCGCCCAGGTCGAGCACTACAAGGATACGGCCCACAAGGCGCCCGTCTCCAGCTCGACTACCACTCTGGGCGATCTCATCAACTGGCGCAAGACGGAGCGCTAAGCTCCCTGTTGCACCTGCAAGACAACCGAAGACAGCAACGGCCGCCCCTGAGTTTCCCAAGGGGCGGCCGTTCTGCGTTGAAGAGGCCAAACAACATTCCAGCGCAGCTCCTCTACTCGGTCGATCCGCTCTCCGCCGCCGGAAGCATCTGGTAGCTCACAAAGGCTAGACTCTTGCTGTCGGGCGCCCAGGAGGGCACGTTCATCGTCCCCGCTCCACCGACAAGATTCACCAGCACGCGAATCTGTCCGTCTTGCGGATTCAGAATGCGCAGGGCAACGTCTTTGTTGGCGGGATGGCCGCTTACATCTCTGTCATAGCTGATGAAGACGATGGATTTGCCGTCGGGCGAGGGATGCGGGGTCCAGTTGTTGAAGCTGTCATGGGTGACCTGTTCGGGGTGGCTGCCGTTTGCATTCATGCGCCAAATCTGCATGGGGCCGCCGGCGCGATCCGAGTTGAAGTAGATGCTCTGCCCGTCGGCTGAAAAGTCCGGGTCGTCGCTGGTGCCGCTGCCCGTGGTCAAGGCTTTCTCTTCACCTCCGGCAGCGGGAATGGCAAAGATATTGAGCGATCCGTGATCGGGGCGGGTGAAGAGAATGGTTTTGCCGTCGGGCGACCAGCTATGGAAGTACGATTGCGGATGCGCGGTCAAGATGCGCGGCGCGCCGCCGCCCGCGGGCACGAGATAGACGCGGGCGTCGGGGTTTTCGGTCGTGGCGCAGGTGATCGCCAGCAGCGCGCCGTCGGGCGAGAAACCATGGCTGCCGTTGCAGCGAATGGCGTTGCCAGTGTCCAACGCGGCGGGCTTCCCGCCCTCGGCAGGAACCGTCCAGATGCGTCCATCGCGGTCGAAGACCAGCGTCTTGCCGTCGCGGCTCCAGTTGGGAGCTTCCAGATACCCGCGCTCGTTGGCAATCACCGTTGCGCGGCGGAAGTTGTCTTCGATGCCGATGGTTTGCAGCGTCGAGTAGAGAACCTTTTCAGTTGCAACCGTGGGCTGGGTCAGCGCTTTCAGTTCGACATGCGTAAAGGTCGCCTTCTCCACCACTGCCTGATTGTGCGAGCAGACGCCGATTCCCGCGTAGAACGGCCCCTCGAAGTGCATCTTGATGGAAGCGCCCACCGGATGCAATGGCTCGTTGCCCATGCTGAGAAACAGGGTGATGGTGTCGCCGCGCTTCTCCAGCCGCACACGGCGCGGCGCGGCGATGTTCAATTCGATGTCCTGGGTAGTTGCGCCTTTACTGCGGCGGTATTGCAGCGCCGTCAAGCCGGAGCCATGCTGCGCCGCGTCGGCATAGACGCCGTCCGCATCCAGCGTCTGGCGAAAGATCAGAACCGCCTTGCGATGGGGACTGGGATTCCCTGCAGTGACGGGAAAATTCATCTCCGCGGTCAGCGAGAGGTCTCCGCTGACTTTCTTCCAAAGAAGATGAAAACCATCGGTGGTGGACCATAGATTCGTGCCCGCGGCGTCGATTGTGTAAGTGCCGGTTGCGGCGTCGTAGACCGAAGCGCCGGGCGGCGTCACGCTGCCCACATCCAACTGGCCGGTAAAGATGCCCACCGCGCCGGAGCTGTTCTGCGCCAATAGCAGGCTTGGTGAGAAGCAACAACCACATGCAAAAAGAAAAAGAAGAAAATGCCGGAGAACGAGTTTTGTGTTCATCGAATACCTTTCCGTTTAAGTATCTGCTCGATTGAAACGGGCCTTGTTTCGCGTGGATTGAGTTTTTACTCCTCTCGTGGTGTCCGTCGCATATAGTTTCCTTTTCCGATGACCATCAATGGAAGAAATCCGAAAGAGAGCTTTCCTCAGGGGCTAAAGCCCAGCCCATTTTATGCCGTTTGCGGCACGACTAAAGTCATGCCCTTTCACAAAACATGAACGACCATCTGTGTTGCAGACACCACTGGAGCGAAAGTATTAGGCGAGCGCGCTGGGTTAGTGCGGTGCCGTTGAGGCCGCGCAGAAGCGGGTGTGAGCTACGCCCACCAGTATAGTGCGCGCGGCCCCGCCTCTTTAATGCCTGGACAGCACGATCATCAGTGCGAAGAGCAGCAGGGGTCCCAGCGCCAGGGCGGCGTAGAGGGCCAGCTTGCGTTTGGCGGGCAGACGCAGGCTGTCGAGCAGCGGCTTGCGTTGCGCCGGAGGCAGATCCACCTGTTCCTGGTGATCCAGGTCCCAGGCCATATCGGCGGCGGTGGAGTAGCGATGGCGGGGGTCGCGCTCCAGGGCGCGGTCCAGCACCTCTTGCAGGGCGGGCGAGATCTCCGGATTGAGCTTGCGCGCCGGCTTGGGGTCCTTCAGGACGCGGTCGTTCATGGCCAGCAGGGGGTTGGCGTTGGCAAAGGGTACCTGGCCGGTGAGCATCTCGTAGAGAATCACGCCCAGCGCGTAGATGTCGCAGCGGTGATCGCAGCGCAGGCCCTTGACCTGCTCGGGAGAGATGTAGTCCGGAGTGCCCATGGCGGCGGCGACGTTCACGTGCGTCAGCCGGCGCGCGTCCTCCTTCATGGCGATGCCGAAGTCGATGATCTTGACGCGGTCCTGGTCGTCGACCATAATGTTCTCCGGCTTCAGGTCGCGATGCACCACGCCGTGCTTGTGCATGTAATCGAGGGCGTCGCAGAGGCTACTGGCCAGCTTGACGGCGCGGTCGATGGGCAGCTTGTGCTCCTGGTTGAGGATCGAGCGCAGCAGGCGGCCTTCGGCCC
The DNA here is from genome assembly GCA_964493705.1 of uncultured Occallatibacter sp. GTDB lineage: Bacteria > Acidobacteriota > Terriglobia > Terriglobales > Acidobacteriaceae > Telmatobacter. The sequence continues at coordinate 6,169 of CAZBPD010000011.1, read as the reverse complement.
ATTCCATCACCATGTAGATGCGGCTGTGGTCTTCGCGCTCGAAGCTGCGCACCACGCCGGGGTGGTTCAGCTCGTAGCCGATCTCCTGCTCGCGGTGGAAGCGCTCCAGCAGGATAGGGTCGGACTCGAGTTCGGCGCTGGGCGCCTTGATGGCCACTTGCAGGCCGCTGTGCGTGTCGGTGGCGCGATAGAGCACACCCATGCCGCCGCGGGCCACGGTGGCTTCTATGCGGTAGTGGTCCAAAAGATCGCCGGGTTCCAGGGGCTTGATTTCGAGTTGGTTCATGGATGCATGCCGGTATTCAACCTGATTGTTGCACGCGATTCGTAAATAGTTCCTTATGAAGACAGAAAGAATGCACAATAGGTTGCCGGAGCCGCCACCCATGGGTCACACTGGAAGCCTCCGGCAAAACGCGCCTCCCCAGCCGTCCGGCATTCCGCCTTCGAGTTCTCCTATGTTTGGGTTTTCCAGGTTTTTGACGGCTCTCTTGACGCCTTTGACCCTGTCCTTCCTTTTGACTGCACCGCTGGCCGTCCATGCGGCCTCGGCGCGCCGCGCCGCAAAGGCTCCGGAGCAGGAGACCGGCTTTCTCAATCGCAAGATCGTGCTGCACGGGGTCTCCTACCGCTTTCAGGTCTATTTACCCGAGGAGTGGCGGCGCGACGACCACAAACAGTGGCCTATCGTGCTCTTTCTGCATGGGCGCGGAGAGCGTGGCGCGGAGGGAATGTGGCAGACGCAGGTCGGACTGCCGCAGGCGGTGCGCGATCATCCCGAGCGCTGGCCCTTCATTCTGGTGCTGCCGCAGTGCCCGCTGAACGGCTTCTGGACCGATGCGGCGATGCTGCAAATGGCCATGGCCACGCTGGACCAGGAGTCGGCCGAGTTCCACGCCGACCCCCAACGCACCTATCTGACCGGCCTCTCCATGGGCGGCTACGGCTCCTGGGAGCTGGCGCGGCTCTATCCGCATCGCTGGGCAGCGGTGGCCATAGCCTCCGGCGGCGTCTTTTGGAGCTACGCCCCGGAACGCTGGCAGCAGGCCGCAACCCTGCCCGCCGAGTACGCCCGCGCCCTGGGAAAGACTCCCATTTGGCTCTTCCACGGCAGCGACGATCCCATCGTCAACGCTCGCCAGAGCGAGCTGATGTACGAGGCCGTCAAGGCCAACAATGGCCACATTCGCCTCTGGCTCTATCAGGGGCTGCATCACGACTCCTGGACCCGCGCCTACAACGAACCGGAGCTGCCGCGCTGGCTGCTGGCGCACCACACCGACTCCAAGCCGGGCGGAAAAACAGAGCAGACTGCCTTTGCCGAGCGGCTCATTGTGCCTCTGCATCCCGCTGCCATCAAGCTCAGCGCCGCCCAAATGGAAGCGCTGGAGGGGGAGTATGGCGACGCCGGCGGCCGCTCCGGAACCAGCATCTTTCGCCAAGGGGATCAACTCTATGAGAAGAGCCAGCAGGGCGATGTATTCGAGCTAGCCGCCGAGTCGGCCAACATGCTCTTTTATCCCAGCGGGTCGAGCATCTCCCGGATCGTCATCGAGCGAGACGCCCAGGGCCGCGTCGTCGCCTTGCTCTTCCGCGATGACCGCCACGAGGAACGATGGGGAAAGATGAGCGGAAACCCGAATCGTTGATGGAACTTCAACAGCGAAGAGCAGCTTTCATCGTGCGCTTTGCGATAATGGGTGAGTTCTTCGCTGATAGGAACGACGGACGGGTGATTCGCGCATGAAGATGAAGACGGTTCTATCTTTCGAGCTCTTTCCGCCACGCACGCCGGAGGCGGCGGCCAAGCTGCCTGCCGTCATCGACCAGCTTGCCGCGGCGCATCCCGCGTACTTCTCCATCACCTACGGCGCGGGCGGCTCGGGCCAGGACGGCACCTACGAGACGCTGATGACGGTTGCTCGCCAGAGCGGCGTCGAGGCCGCGCCGCATCTGACCTGCGTGGGCTCGACGCGGGCCCACATCGCCGACCTGCTCGGTCGCTACCGCCTGGCCGGAGTCAAGCGCATCGTCGCCCTGCGCGGCGATCTGCCGGCTACGGCCATGAGCGCCTCAGCTCCCGGCGATTTTCACTACGCAAGCGAACTGGTCCGCTTCATCCGTCAGGAGCACGGCGACGCCTTCAAAATCGAGGTGGCCGCCTACCCCGAGATGCACCCCCAGGCCCCCAGTCCCGGTGTGGACTTCGACCATTTTTGCCGCAAAGTGGAGGCCGGCGCCGACGGCGCGCTGACCCAGCTCTTCTTCAACGCCGACAGCTACTTCGACTTCATGGAGCGCTGCGCGAAGGCGGGCATTACCATCCCCATTACGCCCGGCATACTGCCGATTACCGGCTTTGCCAATACGGTGCGCTTTTGCGGCGGCTGCGGCGCAGACCTGCCCCGCTGGGTGCGCCTGCGCCTGGAAGAACTCCAGGACGACAAAGCGGCGCTGGTTGATTTCGGTCTCGGTGTCGTGACGCGTCTCTGCCGGACTCTGCTGGCCAACGGCGCTCCCGGCCTGCACTTCTATACCGTCAATCAGGCGGGACCCACGCTGCGGCTGCTGGAGATGCTGGGGTGAAGAAACAAGGGAACAAGGGAACGAGGGAACGAGGGAACGAGCACAATTTGCGCTTTCCCTGCTCACGAATGTGAGACAGGGTCTTGAATTCTCTGAAGACTACATCTCAAAAATGAAAGATCAACGCTTTCGATTTCCATTTCCCGTCGATCGGCAATATCCCCAGTCGACGATCATTCCTTGTTCCCTTGGTCCCTCGTTCCCTTGTTCCCTGCCTCACCCCTTTTTCCGCTTCTGCGCGATCTTCCAATAGAAGCGCCAGGGGGCGCTGTGCACCAGGCGGGTCTGTTCGGCTTTGAGGCCGGCATAGGATTCACGCACGTAGACGTCGAACTCCGGCGGCCAGCCGATGCTGGAGCGGCGCTCGGTGAAGTCGCCCTCGTTCCACTTGGCCACGATCGCCTTGTAGCCCACCACGTGGGTAACAAAGTCCAGTAGGCATTGCGGCATCCGCTCCTCGACGATCAGATAGGCCTTCTCTATGATGATCTTCTCGCGAATGTCATTGAGTGGGAAGAAGATGGTGGTCATCCAGGCGGTCCACTCCTGCAACTCCTCGTCGCGGATGGGATAGCTCTGGGTCTTGTCCAGCTTCTTGAGCAGGGCGCGGTAGGCGATGTTGCCGGCCTCGGAAGCGACATAGAGCGGACCATAAAACTCATTGAGCCGCTTGTTGACCAGGCGCAGTTTGTCGCGCCGGCGGTCGCGCATGCGCTGGCTGAAAAATGAGGTCATATAACCGATAAACGCCAGAAAAACGGTCAGAATAGTCGCGTTTTGCAGCAGGGCGTAGAGCCCGAAGGTGGCGGCAGCGGCGGGAATGGCGGGTGCGGCAGCAGGGACGATCATTGCCCAAGAGTATAACCCCATGCACCTGCGCTGCGGGCACTTGCAGTGCGGCAGACGCCACTGGCGCGGCAGGAGTGCATCTGACCCGCACTGGAAAAAGGCGCGGAGGCGACATCGCACTCTTCAGAAAAACTGGTGCCTGTTCGCTAGTCCCTCAGTCCCTTAGTCCCTGCTTTTAATCCACGTCGTCGGCGACAACCACAGAGACCGCGGGATTGGTGGTCAATTGCGCATCGATGATCATGACGGTGCGCACCTCGCCGCCGGTCAGCGCGAAGCTGTCGACGGATTGCAGCTTGGCCGAGGAGGGATCGGTGCCGGCGGGCAAGATATACATGGTGACCGTCTGTGAGGCGAAGCTGATGTAGCCCGTCGTAGCGCCCACGGTCAGATTGGTGTAAAGGGGAATGGTGTTGGCCAGGGTGCTGCTGCCGGGAACCAAGTAAATATCGACAGCGCCGACGCGCGGCGCCTGATTGATGAAGCGGAAGGCGGAGTGCCCCGAGGCCGCCGGAACGCTCTGATCCTGCAGCGCGGTGACGGTGTAGCTGGCGGGCGCCTGGCCGTTGTCGGTGAGGAAGATGGAAAACTGATTGCCCGTGGTGACCTTGGTCAACGAGACGTTGGTAGCAACCAGCGTGGTGCTGCCCACCGAGGTAGTCACCTTGACCGCGGCGCTGTTCGATATGGGCAGCGTGCCGTAGCCGCTGATGAACCCCTCGCCTGCGCCGGTGGCGATCTCCGTGCCTCCCACGTAAAAATTGAGCCCTTCGGCATAGTCGGTCTGTGCGATATAGGAGGCATCGATGACGCGGACCAGGGCCGACACGGTGTTCGAGGCGACGTTTTCACAAGAAGAGAGCCCCAGCGCCAGCAGCAGTGAGCCGGCCGCGATCAGCGCCAATTTGGGCAGCGTCAGCGGGCGCAGCGCCACCCCGCGTACAGGACCTGCGAAGACCACCGGACCCCGATCCGCGCTGCTCTTCCGATCTTTCCACCACAGCTTCCAGGTCGTCTTCATCTGCTTCTCCGGCCCAAAAATCCGCACGCCCGCGCGCGGCTCAAGCCTCCCACCCATACTACAGGCTGCCATGCGGGGAGTTGAGAACTTTTTCCGCGCCCATCGGCAAGCGCGCACCCATCCAGGCAACGGAAATGCAGCTTCTAGCCTCCAGCTTCTAGCCGCTATCCCGATCTGGAAGGCAATGGCGAGGTTCGCAACCCTGCCGCATACGGCGAAGACGGGCTAGAAGCTAGCAGCTAGAAGCTAGAAGCTGTCAACTGTTGCCCAGGTAGATGAAGCGGGCCAGAAAGAGCGCGGCCAGCACGTACAAGAGCCATTCCCGCCGCCGGAACTTACCGGCAATCAAATGCAGAACCGCCCAGGAGATGATGCCGAAGCCCAGCCCGTTGGCGATCGAGTAGGTAAAGGGAATCATCACCAGCGTCAAGAAGGCGGGTACGGCGACCAGCGGATTCTTCCAGGGAATTTCGCCGATAGTGGCCAGCATCATCGATCCCACCAGAATCAGCGCCGGAGCGGTGGCCGCGGCCGGCACAATGCCCACAAACGGCGCCGCGCCGATGGCCCCCAAAAAGAGAATGCCGGTGACGATGGCCGTGACCCCCGAGCGGCCTCCCGCAGCCACGCCGGCGGTGGACTCCACGTAGCTGGTCACCGTCGAAGTGCCGGTCAGCGAACCGAAGAGGGTGGCCACGGCGTCGGTGAAGAGAATGCGGTTGAGGCGGGGAATGGTGTGGTCGGGCTCGATCAGCCCGGCGCGCTTGGTGACCGCGACCAGCGTGCCCAGGTTGTCAAAGAGATCGACAAAAAAGAAGACAAAGATGATCTCCAGCAGCCCCTTGTTGAGAGCGCCGCGAATGTCGAGTTTAAAGGCAGTGTCGGCCAGGGCGTGGAAGCCGCCCGGCGCAGGCGCCCAGTGGGTCAGTCCCATGGCCCAGGCCGCGCCGGTAATCGTGACCACACCGATCAGGATCGAGCCGCGCACCTTCTTCACTTCCAGCGCCACCATCAGGATCAGTCCCAGCAGGGCCAGCGCGGTGCTCGGGTTGCGCACGCTGCCCAATCCCACCAGAGTCTGCGGATCGCCCACCACCAGCCCGGCATTGCGAAAGCCGATCAGGGCGATGAACAATCCGATGCCGCTGGCCACCGCTGCGTACAACTCGTGAGGAATGGCGTGCAGTATCTTCTGGCGGATGCCGCTGGCGGTCAACGCCAGAAAGATCACGCCGCTGAGAAAGACCGCGCCGAGCGCCGTCTGCCAGGGAATATGCAGGCGAATGCACACCGCGTAAGTGAAGTAGGCGTTCAGGCCCATGCCGGGTGCCAACGCAATGGGATAGCGCGCCACCACGCCCATCAGAATCGAGCCAAAGGCCGCCGACAGGCAGGTTGCCGCGGTGATCGCGGCCAGCGGCATTCCCGTGGCGGAGAGAATCGCCGGGTTGACCAGCACGATGTAGGCCATGGTCAGGAAGGTGGTGACGCCGGCCAGGATCTCGGTGCGCCAGTTGGTTCCCAGGCGCGAGAATTCAAAGTAGGTTTCCAGTCGTTTCAGCATGGGCAGGTATTTCTAGTGGACCACAGGAAAGCGGCAAGACGATAGGGCGCATATCACCAAACCGTTGGCTCCTAGTCCCTGGTCCCTAAGTCTCTTAGAGCTTATCCGTAAATAGTGTTCAACTTGATTCCCGATCGTATTTTGTGGTC
>CAZBPD010000010.1:0-97495 GCA_964493705.1 uncultured Occallatibacter sp. | reverse complement strand
ACCACAAAATACGATCGGGAATCAAGTTGAACACTATTTACGGATAAGCTCTTAGCCCGTACATAAAGCTCAAAGAATCAATGGGCTTTAGCCCCTGATGGAGGGTTGGATCATAAAAAAGGCCACTCAAGCAGAGGCTTCTTACAGTGCGGTTTCGCCACGCTCGTCGTTGCGGATGCGGATGGCGTCGGAGACCGGGCTGATGAAGATCTTGCCGTCGCCGATGCGGCCGGTGCGGGCGGCGCCGATGATGGCCTGGACGGTTTTCTCCTTCATGTCGTCGTTGACCACCAGCTCGATCTTGACCTTGGGCAGAAGGTCGACGGTGTATTCGCGGCCGCGGTAGAACTCGGTGTGACCCTTTTGCCGGCCGTGGCCGCGGGCCTCAAGGATGGTCATGCCTTCGATGCCTGCCTCGAGCAGGGCATCCTTGACCGCATCCAGTTTGGATGGCTGTAAAATCGCCTCAATCTTGACCATGTGCAAAATGCCTCGTTTGACAGCGTAGCAGGCGGGAGGGGCCTTGGGCCATTCCCGCCGGGATTTTCATCAAGTGGAGAGAAGACGTACCTGAAAGATCACTAGAAATTCAACTGGGCGCCTCCGATCTCGTTTTTGAGATCGGGGAACTTCCCATACTAGCTGTTCAGATCGTAGCCTTCTTCGCCGTGTTGCGAGAGATCCAGTCCGGCGTTTTCGTCCTCGGGGCTGACGCGCAGGCCGATGGTCTTGTCCACCACAAAAAGCAGTACCAGGGTCCCCACCAGGGAGATGCCCCAGGCCAGTCCGACGCCGGTCAACTGGCTCAGAATCTGGCTCCAGTGGCCGTCGATAGCGCCCGAGGGCAGAACGTTGCCGGCCGCGTCTTTGAAGACCGGGTTGATGACGCTGGCGGCGAAGAGACCGGTCAGGATCGCGCCCAGAGTGCCGCCTGCGCCGTGCACGCCGAAGGCGTCCAGCGAGTCGTCGTAGCCGAACCAGGACTTAACCTTGAAGACCATGAAGGAGCAGAAGAAGCCGGCGGCCAGGCCGATGGCCAGCGCCGACATGGGTTGCACAAAGCCCGAGGCCGGGGTGATGGCCACCAATCCGGCAACCGCGCCGGAGATTGCGCCCAGAGCGGTGGGCTTGCCGTTGTGGAACCACTCGAAGATGGTCCAGCCCAGCGCCGCGGTGGCGGTGGCGAAGTGGGTGTTGATGAAGGCCGAAGTGGCCAGCGGGCCGGCGCTTAGAGCCGAGCCGGCGTTGAAGCCGAACCAGCCCACCCACAGCAGGCAGGCGCCGATAAAGCTCAGCACCAGCGAGTGCGGCGACATCTTGGTGTGCGGGTAGCCCATGCGCTTGCCCAGATAGAGCGCCGTCACCAGCGCCGAAACGCCGCTGGTAATGTGCACCACCGTGCCGCCGGCAAAATCCAGCGAGGGAACGTGGCCGCCGTTGGCGTTCAGGAATCCGCCCACGCCCCACACCATGTGCGCCATGGGGCTATAGACAATCAGCGACCAGAGGGAGAGAAAGATCGCCATGGCGCTGAATTTCATTCTTTCCGCAAAAGCCCCGCAGATCAGCGCCGGGGTGATGATGGCGAACATCAACTGGTAGATCATGTAGGTCTGCTCAGGGATGGTCTGCACATAAAAATTCAGCGGGTCGGCGACATTCGAGACGCCCTTCAAGAACAAATGCTCGAAGCCGCCAATGAAAGCGTTGCCGTGGCCGAAGGCCAGCGAATAGCCGCAGATGGCCCACAGAATCGTAATCAGGCACATCATGGCGAAGCTCTGCATCATGGTGCCCAAAATGTTCTTTTTGCGCACCAGGCCGCCGTAAAAGAGGGCCAGGCCGGGACCGGTCATGAGCAGCACCAGGGCCGACGAGGTCAGCATCCAGGCGTTGTCGCCCGAGGTTTGAGCAGTGGCGTTGGCCGCCTGGGCCGTCTTCACCGCCTGTTCCAGGGCGGCGATTCTGGCTTGGGTGGCGGCTTCGGGGGTTGCCGCCTGGGCCAGCGCCACAACAGACGTAAAGGCGGGCGCGGCCAGGAGGACCAACAGAACGAGCAATTTGCTTGCGCGACGACACATAGAATTCCACTCCCAAGGGCAGGGATTCGGACGAATCCGCTGCGAGATGGCGGTATGCCGGCCGCCTATCCGGATGAAATGCGAAGAGATGCACCGGGAGCAGGGGTCTGGAGAGACGAAGGCCGCGGCCGGTTTTAACTTGTCGATGGAACGGCCGGCAAGGCTTGCGCCGCAGACCGGAAGGCAAACTAGCCTTCACTCTTTCAAAAATTCTATAAAGAAAGGATAAAACTCTCTGGCAAACTCAGCGGACCTGCGGTATATGTGTTTTCCGCAACCAAGAGGGGAATTGCGATAAACAGGTGAGATTTGGCTGGATCGGAGAGACAGAATCCGGTCCTCCCCGGCAAAAATGAGCGCGGCCCCGCCGTTGGCGAACGGGGCCGCTTCAGACAATCGAGGGTTACAGCGCCGTCTCGCCGCGTTCGTCGTTGCGAATGCGAATGGCCTCTTCGACGCGGCTGATAAAGATCTTGCCGTCGCCGATGTGGCCGGTGCGGGCCGCGCCCAGAATCGCGTGCAGCACATTGTCTTTCAGTTCGTCCTTGACCACCACCTCGATCTTGACCTTGGGCAGCAGGTCGATGGTGTACTCGCGGCCGCGGTAGAACTCGGTGTGGCCCTTCTGACGGCCGTGGCCGCGGGCTTCCAATATGGTGATGCCCTCGATGCCGGCTTCGATCAGGGCGTCCTTCACGGCGTCGAGCTTGGAGGGTTGAATGATGGCTTCGATCTTGAGCATGAACTTTTCCTCGTTCGCGTTTTTGACTTGACTGTGATTTGTTTGGACTCCCACCCTGGCCGCGAAGTTGCAAGAAGCAGGTTCTTCGACTACGCTGCGCTTCGCTCAGAATGACACGAGGGTGGGGCGCCCATCGATGGAATCATCCGTTGAGGTCGTAGCCTTCCTCGCCGTGCTGGCTGAGATCCAGGCCGGTGGCTTCGTCGGCGGCGGAGAGGCGCAGGCCCAGAGTTTTGTCGACCAGAAAGAGCAGCGCCAGGGTGCCCACGATGGAGAGCCCCCAGCCGATCCCCATGCCGACGGCCTGGTTGAAGAGCTGGTGGAAGTTGCCTTCCAGAGCCCCGGTAGCGAAGGGATGGCCCGCGGCGTCCTTGCCGAAGACAGCGTTGATGGCGCCCGAGGCCAGCAGGCCGGTGAGCAGCGCCCCCATGGTTCCGCCCACGCCGTGCACGCCAAAGGCGTCGAGAGAATCGTCGTATTTGAAGAACCGTTTGACTTTGAAGACCATAAATGGGCAGACGACGCCGGCGATGAGGCCGATCAGCAGCGCCGCCATGGGCTGTACAAAGCCCGAGGCCTGGGTGATGGTGGCCAATCCGGCAACCGCGCCGGAGATGGCGCCCAGGGCGGTGGGCTTGCCATTGTTGATCCACTCGGCGATGACCCAGCCGATGGCTCCCGCGGCGGCGGCGAACTGGGTGTTGATAAAGGCGCTGGTGGCCAACGGGCCGGCAGACAAAGCCGAGCCGGCGTTGAAGCCGAACCATCCGAACCACAGCAATCCCGCGCCGATGAAGCTGAGCGTCAGCGAGTGGGGCGGCATGTCGATCTCCGGATAGCCCTTGCGTCTGCCCAGATAGAGGGCGCAGACCAGGGCGGCGACGCCGCTTGTGATGTGGACGACCGTGCCGCCGGCGAAATCCATTACCGGCCAGCGTCCGCCATTGACATTGAGAATGCCGCCCGCGCCCCAGACCATGTGCGCCATGGGGCAATAGACCAGCAGCGACCAGAGGGAGAGAAAGATGGCCATGGTGCTGAACTTGACCCGCTCGGCAAAGGCCCCGGTGATCAGCGCCGGCGTGATGATGGCGAACATCAACTGGTAGACCATGAAGGTCTGCTCGGGGATGGTGCCGCCGTAGTCGGGATTGGGGCTGAGCGAGACGCCGCGCAAAAAAGCGTGCTCAAAGCCGCCGATGAAGCCGTTACCGTGGCCGAAGGCCAGCGAGTAGCCGACGATCGCCCAGAGAACGGTGATAAGCCCCATCATGGCGAAGCTCTCCATCATGGTGCCGAGAATGTTCTTGCGCCGCACCAGGCCGCCGTAGAAGAGGGTCAGGCCGGGGGCGGTCATGAGCAGCACCAGGGCGGCGCAGACCAGCATCCAGGCGTTGTCGCCCGAGCTTTGGGCGGCGCGCACGGCTTGTTGCAGGCTTTCATATTGGGCTTGGGTAATGGGAGCGTTGGCGGGGGCCTGAGCCAGGGCCAGAGCAGGCCCTCCCAGCGCCGCCGACAGGGCGAGCAGCTTGATTCCGCGATACGACATGTATTTTCACTCCGGACGAAGAGGATCGAATCAATCAAAGGAGCACGGCAACACCGGCGAAGCGCGCTCTCAAGGCCGCGAAGACAGCCCAAAAAGCGATTTTGCCGACGCATTCTTTATATGGAATTCATAAGGATTTGGAAAGCATTTTATAAAGGCAGGCCGACTCCGGGCAGAATTCAAGGCATTTGCGCGTTTCCCGGCCCTCTGGTGCAAGATAGACAAGATGAACAAAGGTTTCTTTTCTTGGTCCTCAGATGCCCGCCGGGGGCTGCGGGGGACGGTTTGTGCGCTGCTTCTGCTCTCGGCCGGGTTTTGTTTTGCCGCCGCGGCGCAAAGCTGCCGCAAGGTGGAGCTGCGCGGCGAAGTGCGAGCCGGGCAGGAGTGGCGAGCTGCCTTCGGGGAGGGATGGGTCTTCCGGGTGCTGCCGATTCAGCCGGCCAAGGGGCCTGCCGGGGAAACGTATAGCGGTTGGGACCTGGTGGTGGACCGTGAGCAGCCGGCCGGTTTTCCCGACGCGCTGCTGCTGGCTACGCCCCCTTACAACTCGATCAACGAGCACGAGGTAGGGACGACCTTCGGCCTGCGCGCCCAGGACGCTCTGGGCTGGAACCCGCGCAGCTTCCACTTTTTGACCTCTCCCGAGGCATTGCGCGTGGGGCAGGCGCTTTTTCCGTCCCTGCTCCAGCGATCCAGCGGGGCTGGGACGAGCAGACAGGATTCCGCCGCCCAGGCCAGTCTCGCCCAGTCCAATCTGGAGCGGCTGATGGCGCTGAGCAAACAGGCTGCTGCGGGCCAGTTCCGCATCCTGGATGCGCGTCTGGCTCCGGGCGTAAGCGACGCCGCGCCCTTCGCCCAGAATTGGGCGCTGCTGGCGGATCATACGCCGCACACCTTCGAGCCGTCCGCCAACAGCCGTTCTACCCCGCTGGGCGAATTGCACTGGATGCGTTTCTCCATCACCCTTTGGCTGCCCGAGGGCTGGAAGACCCCGCCGGGGCTCTTGACGGAGCGCGGCGCCTGCGCGAAATGAGGAATCGGCTGTTTTCGTTCTAAAAAGGGAGAGATTTTGTCTTGTGTGGAAAAACCATGCAGAAGATTTCTCTTTTACTGCCGATGACCCCCTTACTATGGGCCTCTCATTACGACAAAAACTGCTCGCCGGATTCGCCGTCAACTGCTTGCTGACGGTCGTCAGCTCGCTCTGCATCATGTTTCAGGTGCAACACATGCGCACCGTGCAGAGACAGATTATCGCCGTTCGCATCCCCTCCCAGGTTGCCGCGGTGCGATTGAGCCGGTATATTGCGGACGCTTCCTTTCAATTTCGCAACTACCTTCTGTTTCATAGCGATCCAGCCTTGGCCATCAAATACGATGCGGCCCGCCAGACGGGCTGGAAGAACCTCTGGGGCCAACTCGAGATTCTGAAACAACTGTCTCCCGACGAGGATAAGGAACTGCTGGCCAAGCTCGAAAGCGATGCCCGCAACGGTTCCCTCAAAATCCAGGAAGATGCGTTGGTGGACATGTCGGACGGCACGGACGAGGGCATGCACAAGGCCTTGGAGCGGATGAAGGGCGGAGCGGCGCTGGCCGGGAAGGTGCAGGCCGACACCCTAGAGGTTGCAAAACGCGCGGAGGACCGTCTGGCAAGCGACGATGCCGCTTCGACCCAGGCGCAGTCCACTACCTGGTATCTGGCACTGATCGCCGGGTTGCTGACTGCCGTAACCGGCCTCTTCATCGGTCTCTTTCTGAGCAAACAGATTCTCAGTGGGATTCACAAGATCTCCGCGCGGATTGCCGAAGTGGCCCAGGGAGATCTGAGCGGCGAACCGCTTACGTATGGTGTCCGCGACGAGATCGGGGCCACGGTGGAGGACATCAACCAGATGCAGGAGAGCCTGCGGCAGATGATCCATAGCGTCTGTGGCAACGCCACCCAGGTGGCCAGCGCGGCGGTGGAATTGGCTGCCTCGACCGAGCAGCTCTCGCAGAACGCCAGTGCGCAGAAGAGCCAGAGCGATCAGATCGTGGCGGCGATGCACGAGATGGGTTCGGCCATCGCCGAGGTCAGCGCCAACGCTGCCCGGGCGGCGCAGGGGGCGGTGGATGCCGGGCACGTAGCCGAAGAGGGCGGCAAGATTGTGGGGCAGACGGTGGCGGCGATGCAGAGCCTCACCGAGACCAGCCGGGCCACCAGCGAACAGGTTGCCGGCCTTTCCAGCAGTTCCGACGAGATCGGCAAGGTGATTTCGGTGATCGGGGAGATCGCCGAGCAGACCAACCTGCTGGCCCTGAATGCGGCCATCGAGGCGGCGCGCGCCGGGGACCAGGGGCGCGGCTTTGCGGTGGTTGCCGGCGAAGTGCGCCGTCTCGCCGAGCGCACCGCACAGGCCACCCGCGAGATCGGCGGCATGATCGGCAAGATTCAAAGCGAAGCCAAGCAGGCGGTGACCTCCATCCGGTCGGAGATTGTGCACGTGAACGAGAGCGCCGAGAGCGCCAGCCGCGCTGGGAGTTCGATCAACGGCATCATTCTGGCCTCCGAGCAGGTAAAGGACATGATCAACCAGATCGCCACCGCTTCCCATGAGCAGTCGGCGGCCACCGACGAAGTGAATCGCAACTTGCACGAGATCGCGCGAGTCATCGACCACTCCACCGCCGGAACCATGAATTCGGCCCGAGCCTGCGCAGAGTTGTCGAAGCTGGCGGCGCAATTGCAAAAAACGGTAGCGCAATTCCAGCTCTGCTGACGCAATTCATTCTCTCACCGGCCTTCGTGCGCGCTTCCGCGTGGCGAAGGCCGGCTTGTTTTGTGACTGCTTCGGTGCAGGTCCGCCCTCTGTTCCCTAGGACGAGACAAGCGTGGACCGGGTGGTCCACGCTACAGCCGGCCAGGAGGCCAGCGCTACAATTTCATGCCCCGTGGGCCGGCGAAGCCGGTGGACGAATATTTCCCAGTCCCCAGGCCAAATCCCAGTCCCTAGTCCCTAGTCCTTGTTCCCTCGTTCCCCTGTTCCCTCGTTCCCTGTTTCTGGAATATAGTAGAGCCATGGCAGCCACGGCAGAGCGCGATCGTTACCTCTTTGGAGCACTGGAGAGCAGCGGGCAGAACCGCGTCAAGCTCCAGGAAGTGAACTACGGCATTGAAGCGCCCGAGGGTGTGCTCCTGACCTCGATGGACTACGCCGTGAACTGGATTCGCAAGAACTCCATCTGGCCGATGACCTTTGGACTGGCCTGTTGCGCCATCGAGATGATGTCCATGGGCGCATCGCGCTACGATGTGGCGCGTTTTGGGGCAGAGGTCTTCCGGCCTTCGCCGCGCCAATCCGATCTGATGGTGATTGCCGGTCGGGTTACGCACAAGATGGCCCCGGTGATTCGCCGTCTCTACGATCAGATGCCGGAGCCCAAGTGGGTGATCTCGATGGGCGCTTGCGCCACCTCGGGGGGCGTTTTCAATAACTACGCGCTGGTGCAGGGGGTCAATCAGATTATTCCTGTCGATATTTATGTCCCCGGCTGTCCGCCGCGACCCGAGCAGTTGATCTACGCCATTACGCTGCTGCAAGAGAAGATCCAGCGCGAGCCGCGCAGCCTGGTCAAGACCCTCAATCTGGCCTAGTTCCGTGATCGGGTGATGGTCATTGCAGGAATGGAACGCCGGTCTCCTGATGGAACGCCGGCCTCCCGGACGGCTGGGACGCGGACGTCCCCGTCCGCGCTTGGCATGGAGGAAGGTCCAATTCCCGCGGTTTAAAAACTAGAGGAGCATTCCTCGGTGTCTGCTCCGGGCGAGCCGCCCAGCCGGGGCGCATTAACTAGATAGGCAACCCCAGGCAAATAACAGCGTCGAGAGCCGCTGCGTTCATCTCTGTGGATGGTACGTTGGAAAATGCTATCGGGGATAAGTGCGGCCCAAGGCTGATGTTCCAGCATCTTTGTAATTGCCTGCGCCGCGCCTGCGCGAGTCTTGTTGACTCGGCCAAGCTCCCGTTGTCCATTTTTCTGGTTCGATTGCGGAGGAAATACGCATGGACTCACGTGTAATGAAATTGGTTGGCCGGGTAGTTATCTTGGCGTGTGCGGCGCTGCTTCCGGTGGCACTGCTTGCTCAGGATACGGACAAACCGGCGGCTCCGGCTGCAAAGCGCGATTCCGCTTCCAAGTGGGATATCTTTGTCGGCTACAGTTACCTGGCGCCGAACGCCAAGATCAAGGGCACCGTCCAGGGCGCTCCCGGCAGCACCTATGGCCAGATCAACTTTGGCGGGATCATGAGTGTGACCCGCTTCTTCAACCGGCATCTGGGCGTGCAAATCGAGGGCGACGAGCACATCGAGTCGGAGGATTGGCCGGTTGGCAGCAATAACTACTCCGATAATTCGAACGACGATTTCGCGGGCGGTTCTGCCGGCGTGATCTACCGCATTCCCATGGGCAATATCACCCCGTTTGTTCATGCTCTGGTGGGCATGGAGGAGGTAGGGAGTGTGTATCGCACCGATACCTGGGGAGAAGTGGGGACGGTGGGCGGCGGGCTGGACTTCAGAACGCCTTTCTTTTACCGTCATTTCTCCGTTCGGCTGATTCAGGGCGATTATCAGTACATCGAAGCCGATTCCACCGCGATCCGCGCGTATCGCATCAGCAGCGGTCTGGTGTACAGCTTTGGCGCTATTGCTCCGCCTCCGCCGGTGACGCTGATGTGCGAGGCCGGATCGGCGAATGGTGGAGCTTCGGTCTTTCCCGGCGAAGCGGTAACGGTGGCTTCGGTGACCGGCGCGGTACAGCCCGAGATGAATGTTCTTTATAGCTGGACGGGGACCGGGGTAACCGGCAAGGGCGCACGGGCGACGGTCGATACCGCCATGCTGGCTCCCGGCAGCTATTCCGTCCATGGTCTGGTCAAGGAAGGCAAGCCGGGCAAGGAAGGCCTGAAGCCGGGCGAGTCGGCAGAATGCGTGGCCAGCTTCACGGTCAAGGCTTTCGAGCCGCCCACCATCAGCTGTGCGGCTGTTCCCGGCACCATCAAGCCAGGCGAGTCGGCTACCATTCAGGCCACTGCCCTGAGTCCCCAGAGCCGTCCGCTGACCTATACCTACGGGGCAACGGCGGGTACGGTGACGGGCTCCGGCAACACTGCCACCTTCAATTCCGCCGGCGCCCCGAGCGGCGCGGTGGGCATCACCTGCAACGTCAGCGACGACAAGGGACAGATCGCCACCGCCAATACCTCGGTTGCCATCATGCAGCCCTACATTCCGCCGCCGGCGCGCACCCAGGCTCTGTGCGCCACCTCCTTCAAAAAGGACAAGAAGCGTCCCACCAGGGTCAATAACGAAGCCAAGGCCTGTCTGGACGATGTGGCTCTCAACCTGCGCAAGCATCCCGACGCCCGGGCGGTTGTGGTGGGTCAGTCGGATGCCGACGAGAAAGCCCGTCAAGCATTGGCGGAGAGGCTCGAAGCGCAGAAGAGACATCCCCAGCCGGTGGAAGATGCAGCCGCTCAGCGCGCCGTCAACACCAAGGATTATCTGGTGACGGAACAGGGTATCGATGCCTCGCGCGTCAGCGTGGCCACCAGCCCCACCGACGACCAGATGGTGGAGAACTACCTGGTCCCCGCGGGCGCCGCCTTCTCTGTCGACGTGCCGGGAACCAAAATGGTCAACGAAGCGGTGGCCAAGCCTCATCCGCGCAAGCCCCTGCCCGCCAAAAAACACCTCAAGAAACAGGTCAAAAAGGCCGCGCAATAGCCGGGAGGGGGCTGCGCACGGGTGCGTGGCCCCACCCCACCGAGTAGCGCTTTCTGAGCGCACCGAGGGCCGGCCTAGACTCCGTACAACCTAACCGTTTGTGGCCGGGGGAAACTCCGGCCAATCTTTTCGTCTCGAAAAAATCGATAGAAGGAAACTCTCTTATGATACTTTGAATAGTGCTATAGGGGAGCACCACGGCCTGTCCCGAAAACGGAGCCGTGCCGGCACGAGAACGCTGTTCTGCTCGTCAAATGCCCCTTTCTTATTGGTCATTCAGCTTGATTGCGGAGGAAAAACGCATGTACTCACGTGTTACGAAGTCTGTGAGCCGGGTTCTCGTCTTGGCGTGTCTGGCGCTGCTGCCCGTCGCCATGGTTGCGCAGGATTCGGCCAAGCCGGCCGTAAAGGCCCCTGCGGGAGATTCCGCATCCAAGTGGGACATCTTCGCAGGCTACAGCTATTTGGCTCCCAAAGGAACCGTTCAGGTCCTGCAGGCGAATGGGCAGACCGTCCTGCCTTACTCCTATGAGGCCGCCAACTCCGGCATGGTCCTGAGCGCGGCGTACTTCTTTAACAAGTACATTGGTGCGCAGGTGGAAGGCGACAGCCACGCTCAGTGGACCGACGCGTCTAACAACAACGACGCCTTCGCCACCATCAGCGGCGGCTTGATTGCGCGCTATCCCACCGCCGAGATCGCTCCCTTCATTCATGCCCTGGTGGGCACCGCGGATGTGGGCGGCCCAGACCATGAACCGATGACCTGGGGCGTTGCCCTGACCATCGGCGGCGGCATGGATTACTCGACCCCGCTGCTCAACCACCATCTGGCCATTCGCCTCTTCCAGGCCGATTACCAGTACACCCATGTGGACTTCGGCACAGGAATCCAGCAAGGCCGCGCCAACATCAGTGCGGCGCAGTTGAGCGCCGGACTGGTCTATCGCATCGGCTCCATCGCGCCTCCTCCGCCGGTGACCCTGGCTTGCTCGGCCAGCACGGCTTCGGTCTTTCCCGGCGAGCCGGTGACGGTTACCGCAACCGCCGGCGCTCTGGACCCCAAAATGAACGTCCTGTATAGCTGGAACGGCACCGCCGTCACCGGCAAGGGCGCCACGGCTACCGTGGACACCGCCTCGCTGGCCGCCGGCAGCTATACCGTCAAGGCCACCGTCAAGGAAGGCAAACCCGGCAAGGAAGGCCTCAAGCCCGGCGAAACCGCCGATTGCTCGGCCAACTTCACCGTCAAGGCCTTCGAGCCGCCCACCATCAGTTGCTCGGCCGACCCCACCACCATCAAGCCGGGTGAGACGGCGGCCATCAAGGCTACCGCCATGAGCCCGCAGAATCGCCCCCTGACTTACTCCTATACGGCTTCGGCCGGCACGGTGAGCGGCAGCGGCGCGATGGCTACCTTCAACTCCACGGGCGCTCCGACCGGCGCGGTGGGCATCACCTGCAACGTCAGCGACGACAAGGGACAGACGGCGACCGCCAACACCTCGGTCACCATCGTGGCTCCTTACATCCCGCCGCCGCCCCACACCCAGGCCCTCTGCTCGGTCTCCTTTGACAAGGACACCAAGCGCCCCACCCGCGTCGACAACGAAGCCAAGGCCTGCCTCGACGACGTTGCCCTGAGCCTGCAGAAGTCTCCTGACGCCAAGGCCGTCGTGGTCGGTGCATCCAGTGCCGACGAAAAGGCCAAGCAAGCCAAGGCGGAGAAGATCGAAGCCAAGCGCAAGCACCCCAAGCCGGTGGTGGATGCAGCCGCCGAGCGTGCCGTCAACACCAAGGAGTATCTGGTGACGGAAAAGGGCATCGATGCCTCCCGCGTTGCCGTGGCCACCAGCGCCACCGACGGCCAGAAGGTGGAAGATTACCTGGTGCCGGCCGGCGCGACTTTCTCTGCCGACGTGCAGGGAACCACCCCGGTCAACGAGATGGCCACCAAGCCCGAGGTGCGCAAGCCACTGGCGGAAAAGAAGCACGCCGCCAAGAAGGCCGCTCCCAAGATGTAAGCCTGCCCAGGCCGCGCTTTGCGGTGCGGCCGTGGCAAACTGAAATGTGCCTTTTGAAACCGTCTGAGGCTGACCGGCACGCCGGTCAGCCTCTTTCGCGTTTCGCTATTCTTTCTTTCGGGAGTCCTCATTGCGCACGTATTTCTCGCGGATTCGCCTCGCCCTGGTTCGCCGGCGTCTACCCGTCCTGACGGCCTTTTTGCCGTTCCTTCTGGTCTTTTTCGCTGCCGGCCTGCGCGCCCAGGGCGACTGGATTCCCTCTGGCCCGGATGGCGGCGACGCTCGCGCCTTTGCCGCCGTTCCTGGCGAGCCCCGCCATCTCTACCTGGGAACCACCAACAGTTGGGTCTACGAGTCGCTGGATGCGGGTGCATCGTGGCAGCGGCTGGCCCGCCTGGATGGCGCAGACAACCTCATCCTTGACGACATCGTGGTCGACGCTGCCGATGCGAAGACCGTTTTTGTCGCCGCCTGGCGGCTGGACCGTCCCGACGGCGGACTGTGGGTGAGCCACGACGCCGGTCACACCTGGACGGAGATCCAGGGACTGCACGGACAGTCGATTCGCTCCCTGGCGCAGGCCCCTTCCGACGCCAAGGTTCTCTACGCCGGCACCCTCGACGGCGTCTACCGCAGTAGCGACTCCGGAGCCACCTGGGCGCTGATCAGCCCGCCCGCCAGCAAGGAGATTCACGAGGTCGAGTCGCTGGCCGTCGATCCCACCGATGCGCAAATCGTCTACGCCGGCACCTGGCACCTGCCCTGGAAGACCAGCGATGGCGGCCAGAATTGGCACAACATCAAGCAAGGCGTGATCGACGATTCCGACGTCTTTTCCATCGTCATCGAACCCGCCCATCCCAATACGGTTTACATCAGCGCCTGCAGCGGCATCTACAAGAGCCTCAACGGCGGCGAACTCTTCAAGAAGATTCAGGGGATTCCCTCGACCGCCCGCCGCACCCGTGTGCTGATGCAGGACCCCTCGCACCCCGAGATCGTCTACGCCGGCACCACCGAGGGCCTTTATAAAACCGTGGACGCAGGCAAGAGCTTCAAGGTGATGACCGGGCCGGAGATCATCGTCAACGACATCTTTGTCGATCCCACCGACTCGGACCACGTGCTGCTGGCCACCGATCGCGGCGGCGTGATGGCCAGCCACGACGGAGGGGTCAGCTTTGCGGCTTCCAACCAGGGCTTCTCCGCGCGCAAGGTCGAGGCGCTGCTGGTCGACGCCAAGAACCCGGCGCGCATGATCGCCGGGGTGGTCAACGACAAGAGCTTCGGCGGGGCTTTCCTCACGAGCGACGGCGGCGCGCACTGGGCGCAGATCGCCGATGGGCTCGAGGACCGCGATGTCTTCGCCCTGGCGCAGACCGTCGATGGAACCGTGCTGGCCGGGACCGATCGCGGCATTCTCGCTCTCGATGAGGGAACGGCCGAGGCCCCCGGCCTGCATTGGCAGCCGCGCAACGTGATCGCCAACACCCATATGAAGACCGCCACCGAGATGGTTCGCGGCATGAAGATCAACACCGAAAAGCAGGTCAAGGACACGGTGCGCGAACTCGACGGCCGAGTCGCCGCGCTGGACCTCAACGGCGACGTCTGGCTGGCCGCGACCTCGTTCGGCCTGCTCACCAGCGCCGACAAGGGCGTCACCTGGCAGGGCGGCCCGGTGCTGGACAAGTCGGGCTACCTCTCGGTGGCCGCGCGCGGGCCAGTGCTGGTGGCCGCACGCATCGACGGCCTGGTCTTCTCCCGCGATGCCGGCCAGACCTGGATGCCGATGAACATCCCCACCGCGTTGACGCGCATTCACCGCATCGCCTTTTCCGCCGACGGCGCGCTCTGGCTGGGCGCGCGCGAGGGCGTCTACTTCACGCAGGATCTCGGCAAGAGCTGGATGTGGGTGCACCGCCTGCCCTTCGGCGACATCGACGATCTGGTCTACGATGCTCCTTTGGGCAAGATTCTGGTCAGCTCCCGCAACAGCGATCAGGTCTTCGTTCTCGATCCCAAGAGCCTCGATTGGAGCTATCACAAGGCAGGCTTCCGCATCTCGCTAATCCGCGCCGCGGGCGACCGCCTGCTGGCCGCCACCCTCTCCGACGGCGTCGTCCTCGAACCACCTGCGGTGGGGCAGACGCCTGCGGCTACTCCCAACCAGGAGAAGACGGCAGGTAGCCCCGATTCCAATAAACTGCCTAAACCATGATGAGGGTGCCTCCGCAAAAATGTGGGTGTTAAGATGAGGGCGCCCCCCTCGCAGTTGAGGATAGGGTTTGATCTAGGATCAGGAGCACACATACCTCGATGGAGTTTGCGGTATGAGAACCGGCCACCCGCCGGATTTCCTTGGCTGGCTATAATTCCCATGGCGTTCAAACCCGGAAATGGCTACCATAGGGGCAGGCGGACAAGGGGGAAATATGGGCGATATGGATCGCATCACCCGGAATCCTGCGGTCATGGGCGGCAAAGCCTGTATCCGCGGGATGCGCGTCACGGTCAGCATGATCGTTGGGCAGATCGCCGCGGGGCACAGCATGGACGACCTCCTCGCCAGCTATCCCTATCTGGAACGCGAGGATCTGACGCAGGCTCTGCGTTATGCCGCATGGGTCTCTGAAGAGCGCGAGGTTGTACTGGCAAGCGCATGAAACTGCTCATCGACATGAATCTGTCGCCGGAATGGGCGCAGTTTCTCTCCGCCGCCGGGTTTGAATCGGTCCATTGGTCGAGAATTGGAGCGGCTACCGCGCCAGACACAGAGATCATGGCCTTTGCAAGTGCTCAAGGATATGTGGTTTTGACGCAAGACCTGGACTTCAGCGCGATCCTGGCGGCTACCCATCTGGAAAGACCCAGTGTCGTGCAGATTCGCTCGGAAGACCTCTCTCCTGCCCGTATCGGCAAGCTCATTCTCAATGCCCTGAAAGAGGGAAGATCCGATTTGCAATCCGGCGCATTGCTCACCGTCGATTCTCAACGGATTCGATTGCGTCTGCTCCCGTTCCCCCAGAAGTGATACCGGGCATGAGGGCTGTCTGGTCTCAAAAGGCGGGGAGGGGAAGACCTGGTCTATGGGTCAACCCAGACGATTCTCTAAGGAACTTTATGGAGCTTTGGAATTTCCGGTGTGCATGAAAGGACAGCGCCTGGGCACCCTGCCTTTATTTCTTGCCGCCAAAGTAGAAGCCAAAGTAGAAGCCAAGGATGAGAGTCGTGATAGGCGGCAGGATGGTCTTGGCCAGATCGTAAACATTCGCGGCTTCCTTCGATCCGGGATAGTGGAGATAAATAGTTACAACGGAGACACTTAAGAGCGTAATCACGAGCAGAATCCATTTTGCGAAACCAGATAATTCCTTCGGGTCGAGCGTGGGAGGATGATGAGCTGGCTCGATGGCAAGATCGAATTCGTCCTTTTTGGCGTGCGCAGGGATCATAGGCCTTTAATTCTTGACACAACCTCGTCGTCGCCATTCACAAACGCCAGCTTGAGGCCGTTTTTCTTCTCTGCCTCGTTGATGCGCAGCAACGCCAGCGTACGACGGAGTACTTCGTTCTTGGTGATCGAGTTTTCATGGGCAACCCGTTCCAATACAGCATTGGAATCGTCGGGAATCGCAACTTCCCAAGTCGGCATAATGCACCTCTGCGCTCAACATAGCACAAATCCGGAACCAAGTGCGCCGGGATTCGAAGTCCGAAGTCTCGGCGGGGTGCCCCACCCTCGCCGTGCTTTTGTTGTTGCGGCCAGGGTGGGAGAACGCAAATCTCCATCGCTGAGATGGTGATTTGCCTCACAGGGCAGGGAATTCGGTATCATCGGATCATGCAGACTTCAGCCGCTCAGTCCCCGCTTGCCTTTCGCACCCACGATCCCCGTTTGGAACCGATCGCCGCAAAGGTGATGGCCGGCGAACGTCTGCACATGGACGACGGCATTGCGCTTTACGCATCGACCGACATTCTGGCGGTGGGCTGGCTGGCCAACCATGTCCGGGAGCGGCTGCATGGCGATGTGACCTTCTTCAACGTCAATCGCCACATCAATCCCACCAACGTTTGCGTGGCCAACTGCCGCCTCTGCGCCTTCGGGCGCAAGAAGGGCGATCCCAACGGCTACACCATGGCGCTGGAAGAGGTCTGGACCTCGGCTGCCTCCGGCTACAGCGAGGCGGTCACCGAGTTCCACATCGTAGGCGGCCTGCACCCCGACCTGCCTTTGGAGTACTTCCTCGATCTCGTCCGCGGCCTCAAGCAGCGCTTCCCCAAGGTGCACGTGAAGGCCTTCACCATGGTCGAGATCGCCTTCTTCGCCCGCCGCGCCAAGCTGACCATCGCCGCGACCTTGCAGAAGATGAAGGAGGCTGGCGTGGACTCCATGCCCGGCGGCGGCGCAGAGATCTTCGCCGAGCGCGTCCGCGCCGTCATTTGCGACCACAAGATCGACGGCACGGAATGGCTGGACACCGCGCGTTTGGCCCACCAGATGGGCTTCCGCTCCAATGCCACCATGCTTTACGGCCACATCGAAACCGACGAGGACCGCGTCGACCACCTGCTCAAACTGCGCGCCGTGCAGGACGAGACGGGTGGCTTTCAGACCTTCATTCCACTGGCCTTTCACCCCGAGAACACGGCGCTGGACCATCTGCCCGTGACCAGCGGGCTCACCGATCTGCGCCAGGTCGCGGTCGGCCGCCTGCTGCTCGACAACTTCGCCCACATCAAGGCTTATTGGCAGATGCTGACTCCCAAGATCGCCCAGATCGCCCTGCGTTTTGGCGCCGACGACCTGGACGGAACCGTGATCGAGGAGAAGATCTATCACGACGCCGGCGCCACCACCCCACAAGGGATGACGCGCAAGGATCTCTGCCGCCTCATCACCGAGGCCGGCCGCGTCCCCATCGAGCGCGACACCCTCTACCACCCCGTCACCCGCACCGAAGACAGTTTCGTCGTCGCGGTGTAGAGCTGCATCTTCGCCGGGATGGGGCTTGCATGAAAAGAGAATCGGATGTACATTGAGAGGTGAAAGTGGGTCGTATCCACTTCTCGAGGTGAATCCATGCGCGGACACGACATCGACTGATTTCCCCATCGAGTCAACCGGAAGGCGTCTCTCAAAGAGAGACGCCTTCTGACGTTTATGGCTGATTTCCGGTCTGTTTGCTGTAGATGCTGTAATTGTCTTTAAACGCCAGAATGAACTCCTTGACGCTGGGTCCGAAGACCTCCGGGTCGGGATCGGCGATTTTGAGTGGAGTCTTGAATGGGTTGCTCGATTTGCCTTCGCTATACCAGTGATCGAATGGGACGTTGCACTCATAGCGCAGCGTTCCGGTAATGATATTGAAAAAGTAGCGCAGCGCATCCTGCTGTGCAGCCGGCAAGGCGCAAAGCCACAGCTCGAGCTGTGCCCACTGGGGCGAGCCAGACGCGGCGGGCAAGTTCGCGTAGCGCGGCCAGTGTCCGCTTCGTTCGCATTGTTCCAGTTCGTCCAGCAGGGCGTCGAAAGAGGCTTCTCCGCCGCTGGCCTCCACCAGCACCATGCGCAGAACCCTGTGAGCATTGGCGAAGACCCTCTCGGCGTAAAGGTTTTTGAGGAAAATGCCGCCTGCCTGGTCCTTGAGACCGCGCGCAATAAGGAAATACGCCAGGATGTGAAAGAGGACTTCCCGGGCCCGCCCCTTAGCGGGACCGATAAACCGTGCGGCCTGTTCGCCGTGCGAGCAGAGATGGAGGTAGTAACGATTCGATAGGTTCATGATCTTGGGCAAGAGGAGTCGCGCAATCTGGTGCTCCTCCTCCCGGTTCTTTTCTTCCTGATGTTTCGTCTTTTCCCTTTCCGCGGCTCTGGTATTCAACCAATGGCCGATGAGAAGCAGCACGATCGGAAGCGTCAAGTCTTTGAGCACACTGGACAAACGGTGCAAGAAGAGGGGCCATCTGCTGATTTCGACGCGAACTGGGGGGAAGGTCAGAATCTGCTCCTGGCGTTGCGCCATGCAATGGCTGCCGGACGCCTCGCACCCGGCCAAACTGGATCTCAATGAAGAATGCTTATAGGAACCCGCAGACGGCAGATATTGCGTCCAGGATGCGTTGAGACGGATCTGATAGCGGCCCGAGGTATGAATCGGGACCAGCCGGATGGAGACGGTTGCTGAACTGGCGGAGATCTGGTTGCGATCGCGTACCGGGATAGGGAGACAGTCTGTGGGGTTCTCGATTCGGAAGCCTGGTGCATCCAGGCACACCTGCAGATCGTCGAGGCGGGTTTGCGTTGCGCGGCTGGCATCAAGGGTGAGAACCACCGCCTGATTGCGGGCATCGATGCGATTCGTGGAGAGCGTGGTAAGTAAGGTGCTGCCGGCAATCGGATGGCTCGCAACAACCAGGGTGCGCAGTGGCTCGGCGTCCTGCGCGGGGAAGTAGTAGAGCAGCGGAAGACTCATGAAAAGCAGGATTCCAACGCCATACAGCAGTATGTAATGCATTACATGGGCACGGAAGGAAAGCCGCCCGCGGTTGTCCATACGATGTTCCTCTGCGCAAAACAAGATGGATAGGAAGACCGATTATTCCCGGGACAAATATACATCGATGTGCGCCTGCGAGCAGATCTATTGCAAGAACTCGCGCACAAACGCATTTTCCGAACGCAGCAACTGATGCAGCGAGCCGTCGAAGATCATCCGCCCCTCGGCCAGCATGAGGAAGGTGGTTTGCGGGTCGGTCTGGCCCTCGGGCAGGGGAACCATGCGGTTCTCTTCGGCGTCGAAGCGGTGGGTGCAGAGAGTGAAGGCGTCTTGCAGGCGGTGGGTGACCAGAATCGAGGGCGTCTTGTAGACGTCGCGCTCCTTGACGATCAACTCGATGATCGTCGTCGAGGTTACCGGGTCCAATCCGCCGGTGGGCGAGTCGTAGAGCAGCAGCTCCGGCTGGCGGATCAGCGCGCGGGCAATGGCCACGCGGCGACGCATACCCCCCGAGAGGCTGGAAGGAAAGAGGGAAAAAGTCTCTTCCAACTCGACAAAGCGCAGTGTGTCCCGCACCCGGCGGTCGATCTCTTCGTCGGGTACGCGCTCCTGGATCAGTTGGTAGGCCACGTTGTCGCGCACGCTGAGCGAGTCAAAGAGCGCGCCCTCCTGAAAGACCATGCCGGTGCGTGTGCGCAGGGGAAAGAGACCTTCTTCGGGCATGCGCGCGATCTCCCGGCCGAAGAGCCGGATGCTGCCCTGGTCGGGCCGCAGCAGGCCGTTGACCAGCTTGAGCAGGACACTCTTGCCCACCCCCGCCGGACCCAGCAGGATGCGCGTCTCGCCGGGGGCCACGGAGAAGCCGATCTCTTCCAGCACCGGAGGGCCGTCGAAGGCGATGGAGACGCCGCTGAACGCGACCACCGCGCCGTCGTGCGCAGGCGGCGATGCAACAGCAGGGGCGGGAGTGAGCGGACCATCCTCAGATTCCATCATCAGATTCCAACATCGGGACGCAACATCAGGCGAAGAGGGCCAGCAGGGCCCGGGTGAGAAGGAAGTCCACAAAAATGATGAGCACCGACGAGGTGACCACCGCCTGAATCGTCGAGCGGCCCACGCCCTGCGTGCCGCCAGTGGTTCTCATTCCATAGAAGCAGCCGATGGAGGCGATGATGTAGCCGAAGAAGAGCGGCTTGACCAGCCCCTGCACAATGTCCGGAAAGCGCAGCGACTCCCAGGCCATGGAGAAGTATTGCGTGCCGTTCTGATGGTTCATGAAGACCTGCACTGCGCCGCCGCCCAGAATACCGAAGGCGTCGGCCACGATAGTCAGAAAGAAGAGCATGGCAATGCAGGCGTAGATGCGGGGCGTGACCAGCTTGCGCATGGGGTCCACGCCCAGGGCGCGCATGGCGTCGATCTGTTCGGTGACCACCATCGAGCCCAGTTCGCTGGCCATTGACGAGGCGTTGCGCCCCGAGACCATCACCCCGGTCAGCACCGCTCCCAACTCGCGAATCATGGTCAGGCTGACGAAGCGGCCGGTCATGGCGATGGCCCCGAAGGCCGAGAGCGTGGCCGACGATTGCAGCGCCAGCACGCCGCCGGTAAAAAAGCCCGAAAGCAGAACAATGGAGGCCGAACCGACGCCGATAATGTCCGATTGCACCAGAAAATCCGTCCAGTAGACCGGCGGACGGAAGAGATTGCCCATGGCGCGCCAGGCAAAGACGGAGTAATCCTGCACGGTCAGGACGAGTTGCTTGGCGGTGGTATCGATATTTTTGATCGCCATAGGTTTAGACCGCTGCGCAACCGCGCGCCGCTCTCTTCAGGACAGAATAGCGCATAAGGCCGCCCGCCGCGCCCCACAGATACACTGGCATTAGGACAATCGCATTTGGAATCCTCTTTGCTATTGAGAATTCCGAAACCGAAGGCTCTCAAGACAGAGGCTTTGTAACAGGGCACGACTTTAGTCGTGCCGCAAGCTGCTACAAAAGCGGGAGGGCTTTAGCCCCTGCAAAAGGCATATTCAAGCAGGCCCTGATCCTAGCAATTTGACTCACGATTGGAGAGAATGGGGGACGTTGGACTTTCTGCAGGGCCTAAAGGCCAATCTTTTGAGCGACCTGATCGGCACGACTAAAAGTCGTGCCCTGTTACAAAACCCATTCCCGAGAACCTTTCGAGTTTCCGCGCTCGGGGAGGTATTTCAAATGCGATTGTCCTGACACTGGCAGTGAAAGCGAGCCCCGCGTGACCCCTGAGAGCCCCGAGACTTTTGCCAGGCTGGACGAATTCTTTGCTGCATTTGCCGGCGGCCGCCCGCATTTGCTGCTCGATTACGACGGCACCCTGGCCGCCTTCCGCGTCGATCGCTTCCAGTCTCAGCCCTGGGCGGGGGTGAGCAAACTGCTGCATATGATCCAGCGCCAGGGCCAGACCCGTCTGGCCATCGTCACCGGCCGCCCCGCCACGGAGATCGCGCCCATGCTCGGACTGGACCCTCCGCTTGAGGTCTGGGGCCTGCACGGGGCCGAGCGCCTCTATCCCGACGGCCGCCGCGAACTGGAGCAAGCGCCGCCCGCCACCCAGGCCAAGTTGGAAGAACTGCGCCAATCGCTGCGTCGCGATGCCCTGGGCGGTCTCTTTGAAGACAAGGCCAACGGGGTGGTGATGCACTGGCGTGGTTATTCGCGCCGGCAGGCCGCCGTCATCGAGCGCCGGGCCAGAGATTTATTTGAACCGCTTGCCCGCCTGGAAGGGCTGGCTTTGCTGGACTTTGAATCTGGCGTGGAACTGCGCGCCGGGCGCAACAAGGGCGGAGCGGTCGAGGCCATTCTGGCTGAGACGGACAACGGCGGACCGGTCGCCTATCTGGGCGACGATCTCAGCGACGAGGCCTCCTTTCGCGCCGTGCAGCGCTGCGGCAAGCGCGGCCTCAGCGCCCTGGTCCGCACCGCCTGGCGTACCACCGCCGCCGAGGTTTGGCTGAAACCGCCGGTAGAGCTGCGCAGCTTTCTCCAGATGTGGATAAGGCAGGGATTAGGGATTAGGGATTAGGGATTAGGGATTAGGCGCCAGGGACCATGGGAATCGCTCGGCTTTATTTGGAAGGTTTTTTGTTGCTGCTTCCCGCACTCTTATGCCTGAAAAGAAAACGGCCGCGTCAGGGATTGTCCTGGCGCGGCCGTAGTTGTGAACCGGGAGCCGGCTCGGAGTGAGCTACTTTGCGTGGCGGTTGCGCGGGGCGATGCCGAAGGTTATCGAAGCGGAGAAGCTGCGGCCAGCCATCAGCGTCGGTGTGTCGGCGCCGTTGATGGCGGGCGCAGTGGCCAGGAACTGGTCGATGTAGGTGGTTCCGGCGATGGTCTGCGTGGTCACCTTGCCGCCCAGGGAGAGATTCTGGGCGTTGTGGGAGTCGAGCAGGTTGGTAGCGCTCAGACGGATCTTGGTCTGATCGAAGAAGGAGTGGTTGCGAATGGTGTAGTTGACGTAGCTGCCCAAGAGGCTGAAGGGCGCAAGGATCCCCATATTGTGGTAGCCGCTCAGGTCGACATGCTGCTCGCCCACGCGGTTGTTAAAGATGCCCACATCGAAGCCGTGCTTCTGATAGGTCAGGCCCTGCTTCTCGATGTCGGTGGGCGCATTGGCCACCCACAGACCGGAGGGGGCGTCCTGGTAATACGGCGCCGCCAGCGTGCCGGCGTTCAGCTTGCCGTGATAGGTGGCGTTGCCGGCGGAGCCGTTCAGGTAGAGGCTCAGACCTGGGACCAGAACCAGGGTGCTTTCGAACTCGACTCCCTGAGTGGTAGAGCTGGGCGTCAGATAGAAAATCGTGTCGCCGTAATTGACGTCGCCGACCGTGGTGTCTTGCGTAGACGTGTAACCGCTCTGGAAGTTGGAGCGGTAGGCATCTGCATCCAGGGTTACCCGCTGTCCCTTGAAGACGATGCCGGCCTGGTAGGTGGTGTTCTTTTGCTGTTTGGGCAGAACATTGATGACCGGCAGAGTTCCTGTGCTGGTAAGCGACTGCGGATAGTCGTATACGCTGCTGGGCGGAACGATGCTACCCTTGGCCACTTGCGCGTAGACGGCGAGATTGGACTGGATGCGGTAATTCATATCCAGCGTGGGCAGAAAGGCGCCGAAACTGCCGGTGTTCTCGGCGGTATTCGAGCAGGCCGCGGTGGTGCTGGCGCAACTCAGTCCGCCAACGGTCTTGCCGTCGTCGGCGTGGTGCAGCACGTCGATGGTGTAAAGGGCGTATTTGCCACCCAGGGTGACGTTGAAATTGGGAGCGGCGTGCCACTCGAATTCCGCATAGGGTTGGTAGGAGTTGGTCCAGAACTGCTCGGCGAAGTTAGGCAGCGGCTGATCGGCCCAGCCGTTGGCGGGATCGCTGGGATACTGGTGGCGATCGGTGCGCGCCCACTCGTACCACATGCCGGTGCGGAAGACGCCAAGTTTCGACGTCTGGGTAGCAATGGCGGTCTCGCCATACTTGCGATAGCTGTTGTATTTGTCGACACCGCAGGGAATCGCGGTGACTCCGCTTTTGACAACAGGGATGTCGCAGGGGGCGATGGCCACGCCATCGTAGTAGGGGGAGCCGTTGAGGTTCCAGACCGGCTTGGCGGTGGTGCCTTTGTTGGTGATGGCGGCGTTGGTGGAATCGACGATCGCCGTGGTGTTGGAATACAACTCGGCGTTGTCGTAGTTGTAGGTGTAAGGCTTGACCTCGAAGTACCAGCCTTTGCTCAGCTCGCTCTTCAGGCTGACGTACTCAAAGTCGGTGGGGATGTGGTACTGATTGTACTGCTGGTCGAACCAACTGAAGGGGTCGGAGTTGTTGGTCAACAGAAACTTGATGCCCGCGCCGGTGTTGGGAGCCAGGCCGTTGGCGGTGTTGGCGTTGGCGCATGAATAGGCGCTAGTGGGCGAAATACCATACAACATGCAGCGCGTGGAGCTGATATTCGGGCCGTTGGAGTCCATGTGAATCACGCCGCTGTAACCGGTCAGCACGGTTTTGGGCGAGAACTGGTACTGGTAGATCAGCGAACCGGCGTTGCGCTCGTTGAAGTTGAAGCTCTGGTAGCCGTCGCTGGTCATGCGGTGCCAGTCGACAAAGAGGTTCGACTTGCCGAAGGCGCCGGAGTTGTAGGCGACATCGATGAGCTTGGTGTTCCAGGTGCCGTAGCTGAAGGTGCCGCGCAGATCCATCTCCGGTGTGAGCGGCTTGGAGAGCAGGTGGATGGAACCGCCGAAGGGGGTGGGTCCGATGGTCGAGGCCGTTCCGGGGCTGCGGTCGAAGTCCACGCCGCCAATCCACTGCGAGGGGAAGAACACCCAGGAGTGGTGGGTCGGGCTGTTGGTGTCGTAAAAGGGAATGCCGTCGAAGTCGATGTTGTAATCGCCGTCGGGGAAGCCGCGGAAGTAGGTCTTGCTCTGGCCCAGACCTACGCCGTTGGCGCTGGTGGTGAAGGTGCCTGGTACAATCTGCACGATTTCGCCGAAGTCGGCGATGGGCGCGGTGAAGTTTTCGATATAGGTGTTGGTGATAATCGACTGCGGTGTGCGCTCGTCGATAAAACCGCCGCTGGGCGCGGACTGTGCGGCGATTGAGTCGATGCCGGCGTTCACTTCCACCTGCTCGATGATGGAATCGATATTGAGCGTAAGGCCTAACTGCGTGGTCTGTCCGGCGGTCAACAGGACGTTATGCTTCAGGCTTTCGGCAAAGCCGATGGCGTGGGCTTCCACATCGTAACTTCCCGGAATTAGGCCGTCGATGGTGAAGCTGCCGTTGCTGTCGGTGTGGGTGGTGCGGGTGGCGCCGTTGGCAGTGCTTTTCGCGGTAACGGCGGCGCTGGTCACCGCTTTGCCCTGGGCGTCGAGGATGGAGCCCTTGAGGCTGGCAGGGGTGGGTGTTTGCGCGCTCAGCGCGGCGGCGAGAAACAACACAGCAACCGACAGGGCCCACGCGGCCAGACGGGTGCGGACGCTCAGGGTGGAATGAGTCACAGTAATCCTCCAAATTGGGTAGAAACGATGTTTTTTTCGGACGCGATGACGCGCAAGTGTGGATGGGTCCACGCCTCACCCTGAAAGTAGCAAGCGATTGTGAAGGAGGAATTACAGAGAGGTTGCGCCTGGGTTACAAATGGCCCCAAACGTAGAATTTAGAGCATATATATCCAAAAATGAAAGCGTTTGCGGCGATCTAACCAGGCCTCCGTTCACATGAAAATGAATTCCAATTCGTTTCCCCGGTCTCAAAAACGAGACCGGGGGCACCCGTATTGCTACGGAACGATGCAGTCAAAGACCTATGCTCCTGCGCCGGGAATGTATTTGTACTCGATCTTGACCGGCTGCTGGACCGGGTCGCCGGTGAGATCGTGGACGTGCCAGACGACGCTTTCGCTGGCCGTCTCGGGATGCTGGCGCAGGTAGGTGAGCGCGAGGGAGCTGACAGCGGGATCGTCTTTCTGATCGGCGAATCTGGCCGATTCCAGGGCGGCCCTGGCCTTGTCGCCCGTGCGGCGATAGAGGATGGCCAGTTGGTAGTGAGCCGCCAGATCGTCGGGATCGATGGCCTGTAGCCGCTGGTAGGCGCCGCGTGCGGCATTGTAGTCGTGCTCCTGATAGTAGCTGAAGCCCAACTCGCGCAGTGCGTCCTTCGAGCGGGGATACTTCACCAGCACCGCTTCCAGATCGGCGATGGCCTCCTTGATCTGGCCGGCGTTGCGCTCGACCAAAGCGCGGTAGTAGAGGGCGCGGGGATCGCCCGGCAGCAGCGCCAGCGCCTTGGCCAGATTGGGCCGCGCATCGTCGTAGCGCTCCCAGACGGTCTCCACGATGGCCATGTTGGTGTAGGCGTCGGCGTAGTCGGGGCGCAGCGCCGCCACTTGCTCGAAGGCGCGCACCGCGGCCGGGTATTGCTGCGCGTCGAGCAGCGCCACTCCATAATTGTTCCAGCGCATCCACAGCTTGTTCTCCTCGGGAACGGGTGCGCTGGGAGCATTCTCCCCGATGAGGAAGCTGCGGCTCTGCGCGGCTACCTCCAGCACCGGCTCGTCGAAATGATTCTCCTGCTTCTCCCGGAAGGCGAAGTCGAGAAACTTCTGATCGAAGCGGCGGTAGCGCACGGTAGCGGTCAGGGTGAAAGACCCGTTCATCTCCTTGGGAATTCTGAAGCGGTAACGCACCAATTGGGAGCGCCCCGAGGGCAGAACGTTGTTGTAGGCGAGAACGCGGTTGCGCCAGATCTCGTGCAAGCTGTTCAGTTCGCCTTTGGCGTTGACCAGGCGGTTGGTGAAGGAGTGGGCGGAAGGGTCCAGATTGCCGTCCGGCTGCACGAAGCCGCTCTCCGCCAGGGTCTTGCCTGTCGCGTCTTTAAAGGTGAAGTCCCCCCAGGCCTCGTAGAAGTCGCGCTGCTCGGGGACGAAACCGTGGCCGATGCCCTTGTTCTGGATCACCACGTCGGCCACCAGGGTTTCCCCAGCCGCCAAATTAAAACGGGCCTGCCCCAGGGGAGCGATGAGCACCTCATCGCCCACCGTGGCCGCCGCGTTCTCTTTTTCCAGACCGAATATATCCACATTGAGGACGCTGTTTTTCAGGAAGGCGACCAGTCTGTCGGCCTGCTCGTCGAATTTGTACAGCGCCGGAATCAGCGAATTGCCGCCCAGCCAGCGGTGTGAGGCCAGCATGCCGTCCTTGGCGCCGGGGTCGGCTGCGCCCGTGCCCAGAGCCTCGCGATTCATGTGGCAGCTCTGGCAGGTGGAGACGGCGTCCTTGCGGTAAAAGGGCAGTGGGGACTCTTTGGCGAAACTGCTGGCCTGCCACTCGTCGTAGACGGTGAAGGCGCGCAGCCATTTGTAGTCGTCCAGAGCGCGGGGGATGGCGGCCTTGTGGCAGGCGGCGCAGAACTCCGGCGTGCGGTAGAAGGGCTTCATCACCGCCAGCGAATGGCGATCCAGGTTGGCCAGAATTTCGGCATCGCTGACCGGGCGCTTGATGGGCGCGCCGTTCTCATCGACCAGCACCGCGGGAGTGCCCATCACATAGCTGCCGGTGCCGGTGGTGTCGACCGATTGAATGGAGTGGCAAGTGGAGCAGGTGACACCCTCTTGCTCGAAGGGCCGGGGCAGGGGCTTCTCCTGGGTGAGCGAGCCGGAGAGCAGCGCCACCGGGTTGTGGCAGCCTTCGCAGTGGCGGCTGTATTGCACCCCCTTCTCGTCGATGAGCATGTTGACGTTGCGCCGGTACCATTGCGCCCGAAAGGCGTTGGAGTGGACCGATTGCCGCCATTGGTGATAAGACTCCTTGTGGCAATGGCCGCAGTATTGCGCTCCGAAAAAGCTGTTGGGGTCCATGAACTGGCCGTTGGCCGAGGTGGCGTTGGAGGGCAGAAACGGCGAGCTTTTGCCGAAGGCGTAGTTGTAATGCAGTGCAGTCTCCCGGTGGAAGGCCGATGCGGGTCCGGCGATCTCGCCGGGTGCGGCGTAGGAATCGGCCGCCGGGGCAGAAGCTGAATCCGGGGCTGAGGAAGCAGCCGTTTGATCCGTTTCGGCGCAGAGATTGCGCGTGCCGGCGAGGGACAGCATGGCGAGCGAGAGGCAGGCCAGCAGGCCAGCCGGCAGCCAGGGGCGCAGCAGGGTTTTCGGCATCGTCGGGCGATCTCCAGGGTGGTGCTGGTTCCCATTTGGCGCTGGTTGGGGAAGGCCAGGGGAACAGGGCAACGGTAGCCGTGCGAGCGGGTCTCTGTCTTCCATCGAAAGGTGGAGGGGGAGCGGCGAGGGCGCCCACGAGCAGCACAGAGGGGGTTGCGGGGGTTGGATTTCGCGATGTGGGACAAGGTTCCCTTTGTCAGGCCAATTGTGGGACAGAGGTCCAGCATTCCACAGGGATCGTTTCCCAGAGTTGCCGTAACGGGGCGAAAATGGAACTGATTGGCTGTGCCCGGCGTCACATCCACTAAGCCGGGCGCGGGCCTGAACTGGTAGGTTGTTTCAGAAGGATTGAAACTTGACGATGGCCTCAAATCCATATTTTTCTTTGGCAGTACTTTTCTTCGGCGCGCTCGGCTTCGGACTGGCTCCGTTGGCGAT
This sequence comes from uncultured Occallatibacter sp., assembly GCA_964493705.1. Lineage (GTDB taxonomy): Bacteria > Acidobacteriota > Terriglobia > Terriglobales > Acidobacteriaceae > Telmatobacter. The sequence continues at coordinate 69,703 of CAZBPD010000010.1, read as the reverse complement.
GGCCTGGCTGTGGGGCAAGGTCTATTCTCCGGCCAAGCCCAACGCGATCAAGAACGCCATCTACGAGTGCGGATTGGAATCCAGAGGCGATGCCTGGGTGCAGTTCCGCTCCGCCTACTATTTGTATGCCATCATCTTCCTCATCTTCGATGTCGAGGCGGTCTTTCTGCTGCCCTTTGCAGTGGCCTTCACCGGACTGGGCTTGCAGGCCTGCCTGGCCATGCTGGTCTTTGTACTGCTGCTGATTGAAGGGTTGGCCTGGGCCTGGGTCAAGGGCGTGCTGAACTGGGCGTGAATAGGGACGTTAGCAGTTTGTTTTTAGCTGCTAGCTGCCTCTGAAGTGATTGAACGAGGTGTTTTGCATTGCGTTTTGTTCGAGAGATGGAGGAGAGTGAATGACGCGAAAGGAAGCCGTGGTCCTCGTCAGCCGAGCATTATCCATGATGTGGGGAGTTTTCGCCTTGTATGAAACCACTTATTTGCCGGAACGGCTTGTATCTTATGCCCATTATGCATACCGGTATAAAGTCATCGATAATGACGGTTCTTTCAGCTATCTGCCATTGTTGTATCGTTTGTCTACTGGATTCCTGTTTGTTCGTATTGCGGGTTACTTAGTTCTTGCGTGGATTTTTTGGAAGTGTGGACCCTGGGTTGAGGGGACGCTTCTGCCTGCAATTGTGGGAGATGAACAATCTTCACACAGCGATGAGATTTCAGAAGACTGATTCGGATCATCTTTGATAAGGAGCATTTCGGCGGATGGATCAACAATTGAAGATCGAACTGGGCAAACAGGGGGTCTTCGTCACCACCCTCGAGGAGCTGTACAATTGGGGGCGGCGCAACTCCATCTGGCCGATGCAGTTTGGGCTGGCCTGCTGCGCCATCGAGATGATCGCCACCACCATGGCGCGCTACGATCTGGCCCGCTTCGGCGCAGAAGTCTTTCGCCCCTCGCCGCGCCAGGCGGATATGATGATCATCTCCGGCACGGTGACCAAGAAGATGGCTCCCCAGGTGGTGCGCCTCTACAACCAGATGGCTGAGCCCAAATACGTGATCGCCATGGGCGCCTGCGCCATTAGCGGCGGTCCCTTCAAGCAGGGATACAACGTGCTCAAAGGCATCGACCGCTACATTCCCGTGGATGTGCACATTCCCGGCTGCCCGCCGCGCCCCGAGGCGCTGCTCGACGCCTTCATCGCCCTGCAGAAGAAGATCGACGCGCAGAGCCTGACCGGCGCCGACCGCCCGCGCCATCTGAATGCCGATGCGCCGGGCGAGTTTCCCGTCCCCGAGCAGGGGGAACACGATTTGGAACCGGCCTCGAATTCGGGGCAGTGGACTGTGCCGGTGGTGATTCGCTGATGAAGACCGCAGAAGAGATCAAAAACGCGATTGAAGCCGCCGTGCCGGGCGCGCGGGTGGAACTGGTGCTCAATCCCAGCCCCGCGGCGCAACACTCGCTGCGCATCGATGCGGCGCACGCAACCGCCGTGGCCCTGTTCCTGCGCGACGACAAAGAGCTGGAACTGGATTTCCTCTCCAACGTCACCGGCGTCGATTGGCCGGAGCGGGAAGTGACTGAGAAGGTCAAGGTGACCCGCACCGTTGCCAAGTCCGTCGATGGCCCCGAGGGCGAGCCCGAAGGCCAATCTGTCCAACAGGTGGAGGAGACCGTCGAAGAGACCCGCAAGCGTATCGAGCCGGGTTGTCTCGAGGCCGTCTATCATCTCTTCTCCATGGAGAAGAAGCATGGGCCGGTGGTGATTCGCATGAAGACCGTCAATCGCACCGACCGCGTCGAACTGCCCTCGCTCACCCCTGTCTGGCGCTCCGCCGAATTTCAGGAGCGCGAGATCTTCGACCTCTACGGCATCGTCTTCACCGGCCATCCCGACCTGCGCCGCATTTTGATGTGGGACGCCTTCAAGGACCATCCCATGCGCCGCGATTACCTCGAGCCCGACGACTTCGAATACGAGCCCACGCCCCACGATCAGGTGCTGGCCCGCGCCGCCGCACACGCAGCCCAGGCTCCCCAGAATGAAGGAGCCGCGCAATGAAAAACCTCACCATTCCTTCCGATCACGATCTGGAATTCGGCAGTTGCGCCACCCGTCCCGAAGGCTGGAACCGCCCTCCGCACATCGAACCCGACGGTGAGGGTGAGCTGTTGGAAGTGGCCATGGGGCCGCATCATCCCTCTACCCACGGCGTCTTTCGCATGGACCTGGCTCTGGACGGCGAGCGCGTGATCCGCCTCAAGCCGGTCTTTGGCTACTTGCATCGCAATCACGAGAAGATCGGCGAGACCGTCAGCTATCTGGCCATGATGCCCTATACCGATCGCCTGGACTACATCTGCTCGCTGACCAACAACTGGGCCTATGCGCTGGCGGTGGAGAAGCTGGCCGGCATCGCCGTTCCCGAGCGCGCCGAGTATATCCGCGTGATTCTGGCCGAACTGACCCGCGTGATCAATCATTCCTCGGCCATCGGCTTCCTCATTCAGGAGATGGGCGCCAGCGGCACGCCGCTGATGTATGCCTTCCGCGAGCGGGAAAAGATTCTCGACCTCTTCGAGGAACTGACCGGATCGCGCATGATGTGCAACTACATGCGCTTTGGCGGCTGCCGCGTCGACGTGACCGCATCCTGGATCGAGCGCACGCGCAAGCTGGTGGCCAGCCTGCCGCGCTTTATCGACGAGTTCGACAGCCTGCTCAGCTCCAACGAGATTCTCATGGCCCGCACCCAGGGCATGGGCATCCTCACTCCGGAATTGGCTGTCAACGCCGGCATCACCGGCCCCATGCTGCGCGCCTCCGGCGTCAACTACGACCTGCGCAAGGTGGACGGCTACGGCGTTTACAATCGCTTCAAGTTTCGCGTGCCGTTGGGCGAAGTGGGCGACATCTACGATCGCTTCATGGTGCGCATGTTGGAAATGCGCGAGTCGCTCGCGATCCTGGAGCAGGCGCTCAAGGAGATTCCCGGCGGCCCGGTGCAAGACGTCAAGACCAAGAGCCGCGGCCTTCGCCCCAAGCCGGGCGAGGCCTATGGCCGCATTGAAGCGCCCAAGGGCGAACTGGGCTTTTATCTGATCAGCGACGGCGGGCCGAATCCCTATCGCTACCGCGTGCGTCCGCCCAGCCTGATCAACCTGACCGTGCTCGAGGATATGTGTCTGGGACACAACGTGGCCGATGTGGTGCTGATCTTCGGCAGCGTGGACATTGTGCTGGGAGAAGTGGATAGATAGCTGCTAGCTTCTAGCCTCCAGCTTCTAGCTGGGTATCTGGCTTTTTTGCTGTTTCGATCGAACGAAGTTGTTGCACAGGAACACGGAGCTAGAAGCTAGAAGCTAGCGGCTAGCAGCTTGCGGGAGGTTTTCTTGCTGGGTGATGGCATTTTAAAAGGGCTGGCGGAGACGGCCAGGAATTTCATAGGCAGCTATTTCTTGAAGGAGCGGCTGACCACGGTGCAGTATCCCGAGCAGCGCGTTGCGCCCATCGAGAATGCGCGCGTCTTCCCCTTGCTGGTCTACGACGTCGACAACCGCGGCGGCAGCGGGCCCGCGTGGGAAGTGGGACTGCGCTGTACCGCCTGCCAGATCTGTGAGAAGGAATGCCCGCCCAAGTGCATCTACATCGAGAAGTCCAAGGACAAGAAGCCGGATTATGTGGGCAAGCCGCAATTCTATCCGGCTCGTTTCGATATCGACATCTCGGTCTGCATGAGCTGTCAGATCTGCGTCGAGGTCTGTCCCTTCGAGTCCATCAAGATGGACACGCACTTCGAACTGAGCACCGGCGACCGCTTTGGCGGCCTGTTGTTGGATCGCGAGCAGTTGGCCAAGCCCAACGAGTATTACCACCGGATTCATCCCACCGAGGCCGCGCAGGTCGATGCCCGACTGGCCGCGGCCAAGACGGCTTTTGAAGCCAAGGCCAAGGCCGCCGCTGAAGCCGCGGCTGCCAAGGCTGCCGCGGGTGCAGCGCCCGGTATAAGCGCGCAGCAAGCCACGAGAGAGGGAGCTTAGACCATGTTCGACAAGCTCAGTCAGATATTCGATCAGATCTTCGTTCTCCTCTTGCATTGGATGCTGGGATTCCTACCTGCCATTCTGCGTCCCGCCTTGGGCGTAATCGTCTGCGTGGCGGTGATCGTCTGCCTCTTCCCCGCGCTCTTCGCCTTTGCCGTGTGGCTGGAGCGCAAGGGCCTGGGCCGCATGCAGAATCGTCTCGGCCCCAACCGTGTCGGACCCTTCGGCCTCTTTCAACCCATCGCCGACGGCATCAAGTCGCTGACCAAGGAAGACATCGTGCCGCTGAGCGCCGATGCCGTGGTGCACTTTCTTGCGCCCGTGGTGCTGGTGGTGGCGGTCTTCATGGGCTTTGCCATTCTGCCTATGGGCCGCAACATGGTCCTGGTCGATATGGACTGCGGCCTGCTCTTCTACTTCGCTATCGGCGCCATGACCGAGCTTTCCGTCTTCATGGCCGGGTGGTCCAGCCGCAACAAGTATTCGCTGCTGGGCGCCATGCGCGCGGTGGCGCAGATGATCAGTTATGAAGTACCGCTGCTCCTGTCGGCCGTGGTGGTGGTGATGATCTCCGGTTCGCTCTCGCCGGTGAAAATCGTCGATGCGCAGAACCAGTACACCTTTGGCCTGCCTCATTGGTACATCTTCACCCCCTGGGGCTTTGCCGGATTCATTCTCTATGCCATTGCCACCACCGCCGAGACCAACCGCTCGCCCTTCGATCTTCCCGAAGGCGAATCGGAGCTGGTGGCCGGCTACTTCACCGAATACTCGGGCTTCAAGTTCGCACTCTTCTTCCTGGGCGAGTACTTGGCGATGTTCTCCATCTCTGGGCTGGGCGTGACGCTCTTCCTGGGTGGATGGTCTTCGCCGCTGCAAGCGCTCAACTTCGTTCCTTCGTGGATCTGGTTCTTTGGTAAAGTCTTCGTCTCCATCTTCGTCTTTATCTGGCTGCGTGGAACGCTGCCCCGCCTGAGACAAGACCAGTTGATGAATTTTGCCTGGAAGTTCGTTCTGCCGCTGACGCTGGTGAACCTCTTCGTCGCCGCCATCTGGCGCTTCATGGGCGATGGGCTGCTGCGCTGGATCGTCTGCTCGGCAATTATCTTCGGCATCTATACGCTGATGGGCAAGCTGGGCATGAAGCGCGAGCACTTCGGGCCAAGGAGATATCGCTATGCGGAGTAATCCCTACCACGCCCTAACCAGTCCATCGGGGTGCCCCACCCTCGCTGGGTTTTTGTCTTTGCGGCTAGGGTGGGAGACCAACGATCTGACCGCCAACGAAAGGACGGGCCGCCGATGAGCTTCGTTTTTTATCTGGTATCGGCGCTGACTCTGGCCGGCGGACTGGCCGCGATCCTGCTCAAGAACACGGTGCATTGCGCGCTGGCGCTGACCGTAGCGTTTGCCGGGCTGGCTCTGCTCTTTCTCGGTCTCGATGCGCAGTTCGTGGGCTTTGCCCAGATCCTGGTCTACATCGGCGCGGTGGCCATTCTGGTGGTCTTCGCGATTCTCTTGACGCGCGGCTCCGAGACGCCCAAAGACGGCGTCTACAGCAAGCATTGGCACACCGGCCTGGTGATCGCCGCGGCGGTTTTCGCCGTGCTTGGATGGGCGGTCTTGCAGAGCATCCGCGTTCTGCCCTATCAGACGCCTGCGCCGCAGGTGACCGTAATGCAGATCGGCAATGCACTGATGACCCGCTACGTGCTGCCGCTGGAGATTATCGCGTTGCTCTTGACCGCGGCCATGATCGGCGCGGTGATCGTGGCCATGCACGACAAGAATGGCAAAAATGGTAAGGAGGCGGCCAAGTGAATCCTCTCGCTGCATATCTGATGGTCGCTGCAATGCTTTTTGCTGTTGGCTTGGCCGGTGCGTTGACCCGCCGCAACGCCATCCTGGTGCTGATCGGCATTGAACTGATGCTCAACGCGGCCAACCTCAATTTGATCGCCTTCTGGCGTTACGGACCGCATCCCGAAGCGCTGACCGGCTTCATGTTCGCTATCTTCTCCATTGCCGTAGCCGCCGCCGAAGCCGCCGTGGGACTGGGCCTGGTGATTCAGGTCCATCGCCATGCGCACTCCACCGACTTGGATGCCATGAACAGGATGAAGGGGTGAAACGATGATACAGGAAGCCATTTCGTTCACTCCGCAACTCACGGCCTCACCGGTCGCCGGAATGGTGTGGCTGATCCCCGCCGTGCCCATTGTCGCCTCAGGGATTATCGCTCTGCTCAAGCAGCCCATGCGCAAGACCTCGGCGGCATTAGCAATTGGTTCGCTCTTCTTCTCTTTGTTGTTGGCCATCTGCGCCTTCACGCATGTTCTGTTGGGCTGGATGCGCGGCGAGGCCATGCGCGAAGTCGTCAACTTCACCTGGATTCAAGTAGGCTCGACCAACGTCGATCTCGGCTGGGTGCTCGATCCGCTCTCCGCGGTGATGCTGGTGATGGTCTGCTTTGTCGGCCTGCTCATCTTCATCTACTCCGTCGGCTACATGGCCCACGATGAGAACTACACCCGTTTTTTCTGCTTTCTCTCGCTCTTTGCCGGAGCCATGCTGGGCGTGGTGATCTCCAATTCTCTGCTGCTGCTCTTCATGTGCTGGGAACTGGTGGGCCTCACATCGTACTTGCTCATCGGCTTCTGGTATCACAAGCCCTCGGCGGCGGCCGCGGCCAAGAAGGCATTCATTACCACCCGCGTTGGCGATGTCTTCTTTCTGCTCGGCATGGTCTGGTTGTTCAGCCAAAGCGGCACACTGCTCTTCTACAACCATGGATACGGTTCCATCGAGCCCCTTGCTCTGGTGGGCTTGCTGGGCCAACACGCCGCGCTGGGCCTCACTGCTGCTGGAGCCATCGCCCTGTTGATCTTTGCCGGAGCAGCGGGCAAGAGCGGCCAGTTCCCTTTGCATGTATGGCTGCCTGATGCGATGGAAGGCCCCACGCCGGTCTCCGCTTTGATTCACGCGGCAACCATGGTGGCCGCCGGCGTTTATCTTGTCGCGCGCGTCTATCCGCTGATGCAAGCTGGAGTATTGTCCGGCGGCAGCACCACGGCGTTGACGGTCGTCACCTGGGTGGGCGCATTCACGGCGGTTTTTGCCGCATTGATCGCCGTGGCGCAAAACGACATCAAGCGCATCCTGGCTTACTCGACGGTTTCGCAGTTGGGCTACATGATGGCCGGCCTGGGCATGGGCGGCGTGGCTGTGGGTATGTTCCACTTGATTACTCATGCCTTCTTCAAAGCGCTGCTCTTCATGGGCGCGGGCTCGGTGATTCACGGCTGCCACGAAGAGCAGGATATTCGCAAGATGGGCGGCCTCAAGAAGCATATGCCGCTGACCTTCGCCACCTACACCATCGGCATGTTGGCCTTGTGCGGCTTCCCGCTGCTCTTCAGCGGCTTCTGGTCCAAGGACGGCATTCTCGAAGCTGCCCAGCATTGGAACGTGGCCAAAGCGCCCTTCTATATGCTGGTCTTTGGCGCGCTGCTGACCGCCTTTTACATGACGCGCCAAGTGGCCTATGTCTTCTTCGGCGCTTATCGCGGCGAGCACCATGCGCACGAGAGCCCGCGCGTGATGACTGTGCCGCTGGCCATCCTGGCCTTCTTCGCCATCGCATTGGGCGTCATCGGAACGCCGGCCTGGCCATGGTTTCGCGCCTTCCTCGACAGCCAGACGGCCAGCTTCGATTGGGCACGCTTCAGTGAGCAGGGCCTGCTTCCTTTGATGTTGACTTCCGCGGTTGTGGTCTTCCTTGGTCTCGGTCTGGGCTGGGCGCTCTATGGAAACAAGTCGCCTAAAGCGGAAGAAGCCGATGCCTTGCAGAAGGCGCTGCCTTGGCCCTGGGCCTGGATGCAAAATCGCTTCTACATCGATGAACTCTACGCGGTGACGGTGATCGCCTTCTATAGCTGGTGGGGCAAGGTGGCCGACTGGATCGATCGCCGCGTCTGGGGCGGGCTGGTGACGCTGGTGGCCTGGGCTTTCCGCATCTGGGCGCAGGTCAATCGCTTTTTGGACATCAACATTGTGGACGGCGGCTTCGACAAGGGCTGCGAAGAGCTGGCCTCGAGTGGAGGCTTGCTGGCGCGGATGCAAAGCGGCCGCGTACAGGCCTATCTGCGCATTCTGGCGCTGGCCGTGGCGGTGTTGGCCATACTTCTGATTTGGAGCAGCCGGGCATGAACGGAATTCCTGTACTGACGCTGATCACCGTGCTGCCCATCGTGGGAGCGGCTATCGCGCTCGTTGCCGGCAAGCACGCGCGCGCCGTGGCGCTCATCACCACGCTGGTTGCACTGGCGCTGGCTCTGGTGATTTGGACGCAACTGCCCGCCGATGGCTCCATCGGCCTCATCGAAAAGGCCGCGTGGGCGCCCTCGCTGGGCATCGAATACAAGCTGGGCGTGGATGGATTGGGCGCGCTGATGCTGATTCTTTCAGCAATCGTCGCGTTGATGTCGGTGGACGCGGCGCATCGTGTGCATCGCCAGCCGGGCCTCTACTTTGGACTGGTGCTGCTGCTCGAAGCCGGGCTCTTCGGGTCGTTCACCGCATTGAATTTTTTCCATTGGTTTCTCTTTTGGGAGCTGAGCCTGATCCCCGCATTTTTCCTCATCAAGCTATGGGGCGGATCGAAGCGCGGACCGGCGGCGACACAATTTTTCGTCTACACCATGGCGGGCAGCGTAGCGCTCTTGCTGGCGTTTCTCGCGGTGTTCTTGTCAACGGGAAGCATGGACTTCATCGGTCTTGCGCAGATGGCTTCCACCGGAGCATTGGAACAAGCAGTCACCGCGCACCTCGGGCCTATCACCTTGTGGCTGGCCATCGGAGTGCTGGCCGGCTTTGCCGTGAAGGTCCCCATCGCGCCCTTCCATACATGGCTGCCCGCGGCCTATGCTGAAGCGCCTTCGCCGGTGACCATGCTGCTGACTGGCGCCATGAGCAAGATGGGAGTCTACGGTCTGCTGCGCATTGCGCTGCCCTTGTTTGGCGCGCAGATCGCTCAGATTCGCACTCCGCTGCTGGTGCTCGCGGTCCTGACCATCGTCATGGGCGCATGGGCGGCTGTCGTGCAGAAGGACCTGAAGCGCACCTTCGCTTACTTCTCGGTGAACCATCTGGGCTATTGCCTGTTGGGCATCTTCGCCCTGGCTGTTCCCGCGGCGGGCGCAGCGCAAATGGCCAGTCAACAAGCGGCGTTGAATGGCGTGATCCTGCAAATGTTCAATCACGGACTCACCGCCGCGGCGCTCTTCTGGTTTGTCTCGATCTTGCAGGCGCGTTCGGAAGGCGAGCGTGGTATCGATGCCTTTGGTGGCCTGCGCAAGCCCGCTCCCGTGCTCTGCGGATTGATGGGAATTGCCCTCTTCTCATCGCTGGGGCTGCCGGGGTTGAATGGCTTCGTGGGCGAGTTCCTCATCTTCCGCGGCGTCTTTCCGCTGGCCTGGGTGGCGGCCACGGTCTCGATTCTGGGCCTGCTGATCACGGCCACTGTGATTCTCACCGTCATTCAAAAAGTATTCAATGGGCCGCTGCCGCAGAAGTGGGCGACCTTCCCCGATCTTCATCATGGCGAGCGCATGGCGCTGGCCCCGGTGATTGGCTTGATGCTGTTGCTGGGACTGCTGCCGCAACTCATTGTGGACACCGTCAACCCCACGGTAGTGAACCTGCTGGCGCACTGGAGATTTTAGATGTCTTCGATCGGTACTCCAAACTCGGTGTCGCTACTGGCATGGACGATATACCTCTCGTTTGCCGGAGCGCTGGTGCAGGCCTTGCTGCCCAAAGGCAAAGCCTCCTTGTCGCGCTGGCTGGCGCTGGCTTTTGCTGGTGGCGGCCTTGCTCTCGCGGTGCAAGGCTTCATTGCCGGCATGGGACAAGGGCGCACAGTGCTGGTAGACCTGCCCTGGGTTCCCTCCATGGGCGTTCACTTCCTGCTCGCTGCCGACGGCATCAGCCGCGTGCTGGTGCTGCTTACGGGCCTTGCTGCGGTCGCGGGTGTGCTCTTCAGTTGGAACATCGAGCTGCGCACCAATGAGTTCTTTGCTTTCTTTCTGGCCTTGATCGGCGGCGTCTACGGCGTCTTTCTCAGCTACGATCTCTTTCTGCTCTTCGTCTTCTATGAGATCGCCATCGTGCCCAAGTACTTCCTCATCGCTATCTGGGGATCGACGCGGCGCGAGTATGGAGCGATGAAGCTGGCGCTTTACTCCTTCGCCGGATCGGCGATGGTGCTGATCGGATTGCTGGCGGCCTACGCTACTGCGGGCAGTCACTCGACGGGCTTGATCGATCTGGCTCATGCGAATCTGCCGGTGAGCTTTCAGATGTGGTGTTTCCCGCTGGTCTTTGTGGGCTTCGCGATTCTGGCCGGCATGTGGCCCTTCCACACCTGGGCGCCCACGGGCCACGTAGCCGCGCCTACCGCCGCATCGATGCTCTTGGCCGGCGTGGTGATGAAGCTGGGCGCGTATGGCTGCTTGCGCGTAGCCATGGGCCTCTTCCCGCACGGCATGGACCCCTGGGGATTCGCCTTTGCCGGCATCGGTTCCTGGCGCGATGTCTTTGCTGTGCTCGCAGTGATCGGCATTGTCTACGGAGCGCTGGTGGCGCTGGTGCAGACCGACTTCAAATTTGTTATTGGCTACTCCAGCGTCAGCCACATGGGCTTTGTGCTGCTGGGTTTGATGACGCTCAATCAGATCGGCGTAACCGGCGCGGTGATGCAGATGTTCTCGCACGGCATCATCGCCGGATTGCTCTTCGCCATTGTGGGCCGCATCGTCTACGAACGCACGCACACGCGGCAGTTGGCCGATCTCGAAGCCATGCACCTCGCCAAGCGCTTGCCCTTTGCCGCATGGGCTTTTGTGATTGCCGGCATGGCCTCGATGGGACTGCCGGGCTTCAGTGGATTCGTTGCCGAGTTGCAAGTGTTGATCGGCTCGTGGAAGGCCAATCCCTGGTGGACCGCAGCCGCGGGCATCGGCATCGTAGTCGGCGTGGCCTATACCTGGCGCGCCATGCAGAAGGCCTTCTTCAGCGATGCGCCGCATCATGCCCATCCTCATGAAGCGGCTGAGGGCAATCATGCACTGGCAGCCATTACCTGGCCCGAGGTCACCGGCGTGGTCATGCTGACGGCAGTGAGCTTGGCTGTAGGTCTTTATCCGAGAATCTTGCTCGATACCATCGAACCGGCCGTGAGAGCACTGCTGGCGGGAGGGGGACAATGAACTACGCAGATCTCTTCCGCGTAACGCTGCCGGAGACGGCGCTGGAAATTGCAGCGCTGCTGGTGTTGGTGGTCGATCTGACCTTCTTGCGCAAGGCTTCATTGCAAGTACGCGCCACTGTTGCCGCGCTGCTGGGTGTCGTGGGTTGTGCTACGGCTGGATGGGCCATGCAAATAGCAGGCGGCCAGGAATTCAGCTTTGACGATTCCATTCTTCTCGCTGCGCGGGGATACGTCCCCGTGGCGCAAGCGGGAATTCTTGTACTTACTGCAATCACCTTACTGCTGCTCATCGACGAGATCTTCACCAAGCATATTGGCGAGTTTGTTGCCGTGATGCTGATGGCCGCGGCGGGCGGCTTGATCGTTGCCGCGGCACAAGATCTGCTGGTGATCTTTGTCGGCCTCGAACTTCTGAGCCTCTGCCTCTACATCATGACGGCCTTCGCCAAAACCTCCGGCAAGAGCGCCGAAGCCGCCATCAAGTACTATCTTTTCGGCGGCATGTCGGCGGCTTTTCTGCTCTTCGGCTTCAGCTATTTTTATGGGCTAACGGGCAGTACAAATCTTGTCGAGATACAGGATGCAATCATACGGCAGGGAACCAGCCCGCTCTTCTATGCGGCGTGGGTGCTTGTCGTTGCAGGCCTAGGCTTCAAGGTTGCCGCGGTTCCTTTCCATTTGTGGGCACCGGACACTTACGAGGGCGCGCCAGCGCCAGCAGCGGCCTTCATCGCTTCGGTCTCCAAAGTTGCGAGTTTTGGATTGTTGATTACGATTAGCGTCAACTGGCTCGTGCAAACCAGGCCGATTGCCGGTCAGGCCGCTGCGGTAGAACATGCATTGCGTGCGTATTACCAAACATGGCCTAAGATCGCGGTGCTTCTGCTGTTCCTATCTGCGGTCTCCATGATGGTGGGAAATCTTGCGGCATTGGCTCAAACCAGCGTGCGGCGTCTTCTCGCTTATTCGGCTATCGCACACGCGGGCTATATGCTGCTTGCCATTGCAGTCAATCCATCTTTCAATGGCCAGGGACGCGCCTTTGACTTTTACCTTGCAACAATCGGATCAGTAGAACATAGTGTTTCTGGATTGCTCTACTACGTGCTTACCTATGGCCTGACCACCATCGGCGCATTCGGTGTTGTGGCCGTCGTCGAGCGGGCCACGGGCTCCGACAAGATGGACGCATTCCTGGGCTTGCACAAGCGCAATCCGCTGCTGGCTTCGGTGCTGCTGGTGCTCTTCCTGTCGCTGGCTGGAATCCCTCCGCTGGTGGGCTTCTGGGCCAAGTTCAACTTGTTTGCCGCGGTGCTCAACGTGGGTGCGGGGCCGATTCCATTTGCATTGGTCGCGCTGGCCATCGCCTTGAGCGCTGTCTCGCTCTACTACTATCTGCAAGTGCTCAAGCGCGCCTGGGTGATGCCGGCGGTGGACGATTCGCCCATCAAAGCGCATCCGGTGACGATGGTTGTGCTTGTCGGGATTGGGCTCGCCGTGGTGGTGCTGGGATGTTTCCCGACGATCTTGCAGAGCTGGATCGAGAGCGCCTACCGGTAGAGATACAGTTTGATTGGTCTCCTATCCTCGATCCCACCCTAGCCGCAAGAGGAGCAAGAAGAAGATCCTTCGATTCGCTGCGCTCGCTGCGAATGAACGGGGCTGATCAAGCTGTGTTTCAGCGCGGCCCTGCGGGGCGCGCATCCTAATTTGGTTCCTACCCCGGGGTTGCGCTTCGCTCCACCCCGGGCTAATTTCATTGCCTCCCTGCGGGAGGCGTATTGCATCGTTCATTTCATCTGTAACTAGTTGAAGCGGGTCATGCTCAGGATGACAGTCGAGCATGGGGCGCCCATTTGTTTGACAAAGAACAACCGCAGATCCTTCGCTTCGCTCAGGATGACAATGCATGGATAAGGCCGAATCCGTTGCGAAATCGGCCCTGTTTGCCACTCGTGGTGAAGATCACGCAGGCGTGGTTTGCCTTCGGTTCTCAGCTTCAACTATTCCCGCGCTTGTCTCAGGCGCTTGTGTGCTGGAGGCGGTCGCTCCACCGCAGGTGGCCGAGGGCGTCTTCCCCGCCGCAGGTGGTTTACGGAAGGTGATGACGTAGAACTGGTTGTTCTTGATCATCTCCAGATGGATCTCTTCCATCGCGGCGGGGATCAGGTCGATGGGGGTGGTTACTTCCTGCTCACGGTTCTTGTAGTAACTGCTGGCGATGGGCATGTTCTCGTAGACCTTCTTGGCATACTCCTCGGTCTCGTCGGTGATGAGCAGCAGAGTGCCTGGTCGGGCCACGCGGATCATCTCGCGGATGGCCCTGGCGCGGTCGCTGAAAAAATTGATGCCGCCGGCGTGAAAGACCACGTCGAAGCTGTTGTCGGCAAAGGGCAGGCTCTCGGCATTGCCCAGGTAGAGGTCGGCTTCCAACCCCCATCGCCGCAGATTGACTTGGCAGTTGGCCAGCATCTCGGCGCTGAGATCGAGGCCTGTGAGCCGTACCCCGCTGGGCAGGTATTTGAAGTTGAGGCCGGTGCCTACCGAGGTCTCCAGCACCGCGTCGCCGGGCTTGGCTTCGAGCCGACTCAAGGGGCCAAGAAAGTACGAGTCCCGGTCCATGGCTTTGAGCGCACAGGCCACGCGCTGCGTATCGTCGTAAAAGCCGCCGATGGTCTGGTAGAGATGGTTGTACTTGCCGTTGTCGCCGGTCAAGTCCTCTGGACGGAGAAACGATGGAATGCCATTGCGCACCGGGAAGCGCTCGCAGGAACTGCTCAGCAAGGCCTCGCGGCCCAGTTCATTGACCACCTGCAAACGGTCTCCGCTGAACGGGCTTCTCAACAGCGCGACGGTCTGCGGCCGGCTGGCCCAGGAGGGATGCTGCATGGGATGGAAGAGCGCCCAAAGGCTCAAGGCCAGCGCCGCGCAGAGGCACAACGCCCCCAAGGAAGCAGCGCCAAGCAACGCTGCTCCGCTCCGCTGTGCATAAAGTCCATAGCCGCCGCCAAGAACAAAGATCGCGGCAAAGAGGCTTGCGCCCCGGCCGATGCGCGCGAGTTTGAACTCGGCGTTCCACATCCAGACAACCACTGCAGCAAACCAACAGACGAGGCAGCGCAGTACGCCGATGGGATGAGCGGGTCCAATGTGCAGCGCGTCGACCAGCGCAGGGATAGCCATGGCTGCCAGCGGAAACGGCAGGGTAGAAAGAAGTCCCGGCAGGCGCGGGCTGGTCAGGCGGTGGAAGCTCAACGGCAGCGCGCCCAGCAGTACGGCAAAGAGCACCCATCCGAGGTGCTCGAGGATCGGCAGCGGGCCATGCAGCAGAAATCCTCGCCAACCGAAGAGCAGGCTGAGAATGGAGCCGAGAATCACCACCCAGCAGAAGCCGCGCAACGGCCTTTGCGTGCCGATGAACCAAACGCCCAGGATGGGGGCGGTCCACATGCCGATGGGGGAGAAGAAAAAGCCGCTCAAAATGAGACTGGCCACAACCCAGGCTACGGCCTGCGACCAGCGATTGCTGCGAACGTCGGTGGGCATCGTACGGTTCTCCTTGATCTGCTAGAGCGATTCCAGAATGGCTATACCTTGCAATCTTTGTGCCAGGTCGTCGCTCGCTGAGGTTCGCGCCGACTTGAATGCATGGTTTCTAGTTACACCAATTCTGGAATCGCTGTAGGCGTGTGGTTACAGGCCGGTTGCGGTGGAATCGGGGATTGCAGAAGGCGGATGAGGCGCAGCCTCCAATGAGGTCAGCAACTCCAGCGCCGACTCGCTCCACTCCAGCGCGGCGCGAATCTGCGCCAGGCCATAGGTGAGGGTGAGCATCCAGTAGGGAAAGCCGGGCTGCTCGGCATTGTGCTGGCGGGCCAGTTTTTCCAGACCGGTGAGCGTGGCCAGCAGAGCGCGCAGTTTTTGCTGAAAGGCGCGCAGGTGGGCAGTAGGAACGCCGGGCGCGGCCTCCACACCAAAAAAGAGCTTGAGCAGAAACTCGTTGCGCGGCGGATCTTCTCGCCAGGGCAGCGCCAGCCACTCTTGCAGGCAGACCTGGCCGGCCGGCGTGAGCGAATACTCCTGAGCACGCTTCTGGCCCACCGGGCCGCAGGGAACGATCAGGCCCTCGGCAGCCAGGCGCTTCAGAGTGGGGTAGATCTGCCCGTAGCTCTCGCCCCAGAAGTAGCCGACGCTGGATTCGACGGTCTTGCGGATATGGTAGCCCGACTGCCGGGGGTGCAGGGAGAGGATGCCGAGAATGAGGTAAGCGGTCTGGTTCAGTTCCATATATCTAGTAGATATATCTAGCAGAAATAAATGTCAACAGTTTTTTTGGCTTGTTTTGCGATTTTTTTTGCAAACAAAAAACGGCAGGCCCGCAGGCCTGCCGTCGATAGAGCGAAAAAACTGTTTACTTTCCGGACTTGGCGGGGGCGGAGACCTTGGTGCCGTCCAGCACCG
Source organism: uncultured Occallatibacter sp. (assembly GCA_964493705.1). Lineage (GTDB taxonomy): Bacteria > Acidobacteriota > Terriglobia > Terriglobales > Acidobacteriaceae > Telmatobacter. Next base: position 53,921 of record CAZBPD010000010.1, on the reverse strand, counting down.
AGTGCGAGCCGCCGGAGCGAACGTAGAGAACGGTCAGGCTGATCGAAGTGATCATGAAGATGACCGCCGACCACGTCGTAAGCCGGGTGAGCACGTTGGCCGCGGCGCGGGGGCCGAAAGCGGTCTGCGAGCCCTGTCCGCCGAATGCGCCGGCGAGGTCGGCCGAGCGGCCCTGCTGCAACAGGACGACGCCGATCAGGAACAAGCACACGATTACGTGCAGGACGACGATGAAGTAGAGAAGAAAAGTCATCTGTAGACTGCTTTCCGAGCCTCGCCCGGTTGGCCCGGAGCGGAGAATCTGTGGTGCGGAGGAGGGGACTTGAACCCCTATGCCTTGCGGCGCCAGCACCTCAAGCTGGTGCGTCTGCCAATTTCGCCACCTCCGCACGGGGGTGGAACTTCATGAGTATACCAAAAGGCGGCTGGATTGGGGAACGGAATGCGCAATGGCTTATCGCAACAAGAGTCTTTCATCCCAGACGATCGGCTCCGGCGCTGAGGGCTCGATGCGCGCGAAATCTGGATGAGCGGGATTGAGTAGACAGTTGCTTTCGCGGCCCTGGGTGACGAACGAGGGAATCAGGAGGACGGCGCTGCGTGTCTCCGCCAGCCAGCGATCGCCGAAAGCGCGGCTGACCGATTGATCTGTGCCGTTCCAGCCAGGTAGTTCAGAGGGAGAGTGCCGCTCAACCGGTAAATCGTTTGGAATATGGATGGTAAGAACGGCGTGGGTGCGGGGCAGGCGGTTGAGATTGGCGTGGACCAGCATCTCCAGCACTGCACCGGCATAGGTTTGGGCGGCGTAGATCACTGTTCGACCGGGAGAGTTCCAGCGGCCGCCATGCAGACGCGCACCGGTTCCGTCAAAGAGTGGGAAGCGGTTGTCGCCGATGCGGAAGACGTTCATCAGGGCAAGTACCCATCGAAGGCGCCATCGAATGAATTCGATGCGCAGGACGGCAAACAGTAAACATTAGGCAGGAATGCCGTAGAAGAGGCGGTCGAGCAGCTCCTCGGCGCGGCGTGCGCCCAACTCGCTCAATGCGGCTTCCAGCGGCGGGCGGTTCTCCAACTCGGGATGGGGGCGGGTGAGCCATTCACGGGCGTCGTCGCGGTTGTCCCAGACGTACTCGGCGGCGGCGATCAAACGGGCCAGCCGCTCGGTGCGCTCGCTCTCGACCGGAGTAAGCCGGTTGCGACGCTTGAAGGTGGCTTCGGGAACAACCCTATAAAGCATCTCTCGGGCGTGTTGCGCCGAGGCGCAGCCGCGATCCAATGTTAGGCGCAGTGCGCGCTTGGGTAGGCCGTGATGGATGGCTGCCTCCAACTCCTGCGCGGAGTGTACGGAAGCGCCCAAAATGGCGGCACCGCCTAAGACATCGGCAACGAGAGAGGGTTGCAGCATAGCGGCCTCCGGTATCAGTATAGCTGAAAAACTGGATCAAATGATGCCGAAGCTACAGCCCTTCTTGCTATTGGATGCGCTCGAAGCGGAAGCCGGCCTCGCGGACCGCGTGGCTGATGGCGCTGATGTGCGAAGCGCCGCGAGTTTCCAATGTGATGTCGATGACGGTTTCGCCCAGGCTGACGCCGTAATAGGCGCGGTTGTGGATGGTCTCAACGATGTTGGCGCGCTCCCGGGCCAGGATCTCAGTGAGCGCCAGCAGCGCGCCGGGGCGGTCTTGCAGGTAGACGCGCACGCGGAAGAGGCGGCCGTCTTTGACCAGGCCACGCTCGATGATCTTGGCCAGCAGGGTGACGTCGATGTTACCGCCGCTGACCAGCACCACAGTGCGGCGGGAGCGCAGGTTGGTCTTGGTTTGCAGCAGGGCGGCCAGGGCAGCGGCGCCGGCGCCTTCGGCCAGGGTCTTTTCGTGCTCCAGCAAGGTAAGGATGGCGCTGGCGATCTCCTCATCGTCCACCGAGACGATTTCGTCCACGTAGCGGTTGACCAGGGGCAGGGTCAGTTCGCCAGCGCGGCGTACGGCGATGCCGTCGGCGATGGTGGCTTCGGCGGCGATGGTCACCGGTGCGCCGGCCTCGCGGGCGCGCAGCATCGAGGGCAGCTTTTCCGGCTCGACGCCGATGATGCGGATCTTGGGATTGGATTCCTTGAGGGCGCAGGCCACGCCGCCCAGCAGGCCGCCGCCGCCCAGCGGCACCACCACCGCCTCCAGGTCCGGCACCTGCTCCAGCAACTCCAGGCCGATGGCGCCCTGGCCGCTGATGACATCCGGGTCGTCGAAGGGGTGGATGAAGGTGCGGCCCTCGAGAACGCGACGGCGCAGAGCCTCTTCGCAGGCCTCGTCGTAGTCGGCGCCGTGCAAAATTACCTCGGCGCCGAAGCTGCGGGTGGCGGCGACCTTGATCTGCGGGGTGGCCAGTGGCATCACGATCTGGGCGCGAATGCCGCGTGCCGCGGCGTGAAAGGCCACGCCCTGGGCATGATTGCCGGCGCTGGCGGTGATGACGCCGCGTTTGCGTTCGGCCTCGTTCAGGGTGAGCAGCTTGTTGAGCGCGCCCCGCTCCTTGAAGGAGCCGGTGCGTTGCAGATTCTCCAGCTTCAGATGCAGGGGCAGGCCGGTCAGCTCCGAGAGGTAATGCGACAGGTAGCAGGGAGAGACGTGAATGGCCTCGCCGATGCGGGCGCGCGCGGTAAGAATGCTGGAGAGAGAGACAGGTTCCAAGGGATTGCTCCTTGATCGGTGCCGGTTGGCGAAGACGAAGAGTCCAGCAGACTCAGAGTGGTGCGGCTGGCCGGTTAGTTGGTTGAGCGGTAAACCTTTTATGCTTCGCTTCCCGCGTGCTCGATGGGGGTCGACATTCGGCGGGAAGCGGTAAAAACTGCGCCGTGCCCGGCGGCTGGACGGCTCGCCGGGGCGGGTGCAGTGCAGATGGGATTGAAAAAAGTAGAGCAGAGGGGAGATCGTTGCGTCAAGAAATCCGCCGCAAGTCCGGCTTCAGTTGCGCAGCAGCATGGTCAGGCCGTGGGCGTTGTCCATCTTCCGCGTCACCAGCAGTTGATGCGACAGATCGAGGAATTCGGCATTGTGTTCGAAGTGCCGGTAGGCGGATTGCACGGCCTCGATAGCGATCTCGGGGGTGAACTCTTCCTTGTGGAAGCCGGCCACGCCAATCAAGAGGCCCTTCATGAGCGCAAAGTGCGTGGCCAGGCGGGCAAAGGCGCGGGCCGGTTCCGGGGTAGTTCCGAGGACGAAAAGGTTGTTATCAAAAGGAAAGAGGGTGCGGTGGACTTCGTTGATGAGGAAGTTCTCCAGAAAGTGCGGGTATTTCTGAAAGAAAGGGGCGGCGTAGTTTTGGTAGGCGTGGATGTAGCGCTCGATCTGACTCTGTGGGGAAGCGCCGGGCAAGTGGCCGATTCCCTGACCGAAGGCGTGCAGGATCTTATGGAGCCGGGGCGCAATACCGGCTTTGCCCACGCGCAGGTTGATCAGGCTGATGAGAATGTCCAATTGCAGGTTGTGATCGGCGGGGATGGTATCCATGGAGGCGCGCAGCGAACCGGCGGCGATGGCGGCGGAGAAGTCGAGCAGGAAGGCGGGAAAATCGCGGTGCAGTTCGCCGTGGGCCAGGGCGTCCAGTCGCCGGGAGAAGGTTCCCAGCAGAAAGATGCGCTGCCAGAGGGGATAGTTTCGGTTGCGGATCAGGCCGATGGTGAACTCCCGGATGTGCCAGAAATAAGAGCGCAGCGACGCCGCCGGTTTGGCCTTGTCGTCCCAGTAGAACTGCTTGCAATCGCTGGGCGGTTTGCCCAGGTCGGGATCGAGCAGGATCAAACGGGCGGCTTCCGGGCAAGAGAGCGACAGCGCGCCCTCCGGCAGCCCGTCGATCTGGCGCGGGGTGCGGGGAAAGATGGCGCAGGTATTGCAGAGCGCTTCGCTGCCGTGCTCGATCTGAATGCGGCAGAGCCGCTCGGCGGAAAGAAACGAGCAGGGGCCCTGGGGCGTCATCTGAATGATGGCGAAGGCTTCAATCGACTGGCCCTTGGTCCCCTCGGGAACCAGCGCGATCTTGCTCTCGAAGAGCGGCCGCAGAGGGCTCTCGGTGAGTCCCTGGTAGCGCTCATAGGCGGCTTTATCGACGGTGACGCGCCAGCCGGTGCAGCAATCGTCCTCGCAGGCGGGGCCGATGCAGTGAAACTTCTCGGCGTAGCTGGGGCGGATCATCTTGACAATGCGCACGCGGTGCTCCTGGCCGCGCCTCGGCTGTCGCTGGCAGGCGCAATGGGGGAATGGCAAAGATTGCAGCAGCCGGAGTGCCGCGAGGAGGCCCGGGGGATTGGAATCTTCCAACCCAATGCGGCCCTTCTCCCAATTGCGAGACGCACCCGCGCCGCTGCGCCGTAAGCTAAAAGCAGGATGAAACTGGATCTGCACACCATGACGGTCTTTGCCGTGGTCGAGTTCTCCGGCGTGGCTGCCGGGGCGCTGGCCGGAGCACTGGAAGCGCGCCGCAACCGCACCTACCACTACGACCTGATCGGCGTGCTGGGGCTGGCCGCCATCACCGCGCTGGGCGGCGGCATTACCCGCGACACGCTCATCCAGAAGGGTCCGCCGCTGGCCTTTCTCGATCCCCGCTACCTGCTGGTGGCGCTGGCGGCGGGCGGCTTCGCGCTGCTCTTCGGAGCGCGCGCCGGCAAGGGAATCGACCGCTTCATCTGGATCGCCGATGCGGCCTCGCTGGGCCTCTTCGCCGTGGCCGGAGTGAGCCGCGCCCTCAACGCCGGCCTGACCATGCTGCCCGCGCTGATTCTGGGCCTGATTACCGCCGTGGGCGGAGGATCGCTGCGCGATGTGCTGATGGGCCGCACCCCCAAGGTCTTCGAGCGCGGCGAGCCCTACGCCCTGGCCGCGTTGCTGGCCGTTCTGGTCTTTTTAGGCTGCGAGGGATTGGGCTGGGACCGGACGATCTCGACCGCTGCCGGCGCGCTCTCCGGTCTGGCGCTCAAACTGCTCGCCCACCGCTTCGAGTGGACCACGCCCACGGTGCGCTTCCGGGTGGATTGAGGGCCGCTAGGCAGGTCTGTCGGTCAAAAAAGGCTCGGCCTTGAGCGAGCCGTCGCGCTGCTTGACCAGCATCTGCACCTTGCCCTCGGCGGCGTCCAGTTCCTGTTTGCAGGCCGCCGACAGGCCGACACCCTCTTCGAAGAGCTTGAGCGAATCTTCCAGCGCCAGGTCGCCCTTCTCCAGTTGATCGACGATAGTTTCCAACTTGTTGAGCGATTCTTCGAAGGTGGGCATTACGATTACTCCGTAGCTTTCTCGGGCCGTTGCGGCAGCACGCTGGCGATGACTTCGGCGGCGACGTTGTAGCGGCCGAAGGGGGCGCTGACCTGCACGCCCTGCACGTAGGGGCGGACGGCCTCGAGCATCTCCTGGGCGATGAGGATGCCTTCTTTGCGGGCAGTTTCCGGGGTGTCGGCCTGGGCCATGCGCAGCATGATCTCCTCCGGCATGGAGACGCGCAGGTCGTTCTTCATGAATTCGGCGTTGCGCAGGCTGGTCAGCGGCCAAATGCCGGCGATGACCGGGATGCGGTAGTCCTTGACCCGCTCCAGAAAGCTCTCCAGAAGGCGCAGATCGAAGACTGGCTGGGTGATGGCGTACTCCGCGCCGGCCTCGACCTTATAGATGAAGCGGCGAATCTCCTGCTCGATGTCGTGTACGCCGGGGTTGGCGGCGACGCCGATGGTCAGGTTGGTCGAAGCGCCGATGGCGTTGGCCCCGATGTCCAATCCGTGATTCAGGCGGCGCACGATGTTGACCAAGCCGATGGAGTCCACGTCAAAGACTGCGGTGGCGTCGGGATAGTTGCCCAGCTTGGGCGGATCGCCGGTCAGGCACAGGATGTTTTTCAGGCCAATCGACGAGGCCCCCAGCAGATCCGACTGGATGCTGAGCAGATTGCGGTCGCGGCAGGTGTAATGGAGAACGGTTTCGATCCCGGCGTGCTGCTGAATCTGGATGCAGAGGATCTCCGCGCTCATGCGCGCCGAGGCGCGGGGCGAGTCGGGCACGTTGATGGCGTGCACGCCCAGCTTGGCCAGGTACTGCGCCCCTTCCAACTCCTTGGCGCAGGAGATGCCGCGCGGGGGCACGATCTCCACCATGGTGACGAACTCGTTGTGCTCGATCAGCGCGCCCACCCTGGAGCGCCCGGCCAGCGGCGCCGGCGGCGTCTCGGTATTGATGACCGGAGTGGCTTCGTGCACCTGCACGCGCGCCTGGGCGTCGATGGCCCGGATCGCCGAGCGCATGGCGCGAATGTGATTGGGAGTGGTGCCGCAGCAGCCGCCCACCATCTGCGCCCCGGCGTTGATCGCCTTGCGGGCAAAGCTGGCCATGTACTCCGGCGAGCAGAGATAGATGTTGCGGCCCTCGATGGCGCGGGGCAGGCCGGCGTTGGGCATCGCGGCCAGGGGCAGGGTGGTGGCCGAACGCATGGCCTCGATGGCGGTCAGCACCACCGTGGGACCGGTCGAGCAGTTGACGCCGATGGCCGTGGCGCCCCACTCGGTGAGCAGCGTGGCGGCCTGTTGCGGCGAAGCGCCGTCCAGGCAGTTGCCCTCGTCGTCTACCGTGACCATGATGAGCACGGGCAGGCCGGGAGCGGTTGCGCTGGCGGCGGCCAGAGCCTCATGGGCCTCGTTGAGCGCGGGCATGGTCTCGATGATGAGCAGATCGACGCCGGCCGTCACCAGCGCAGAGATTTGTTCGGCAAAGGCGGCGCGGGCCTCGTCCAGGCCGGTCTTGCCCAGCGGTTCCAGGCGCACGCCCAGTGGCCCGATGGCCCCAGCCACCCAGGCCTCGCCGGCCTGCTTTTCCTTGAGGTGTTCGACGGCCTGGCGGGCGATGCGCACCCCGGCGCTGTTGATCTCGGCCATCTTCTCGGCCAGACCGTGCCGCGCCAGGCGGAAGCGGTTGGCCCCGAAGGTGTTGGTCTCGATGATCTCCGCGCCGGCTTGCAGGTATTCTTCGTGAACCGCGCGGATCAGCGCCGGGTCGGAGAGATTCAGCTCGTCGTAGCAGCGGTGGATGAAGATGCCGCGCCCGTAGAGCACGGTTCCCATGGCGCCGTCGGCGAGCATGGGGCGGGAGGCGAGGATGTCGGCGATCTGCGTCATGCTGACTTCATGCTATAGCAAATCCGGGGATGCTGTATGTGGGAACTATCCTCTCAAGTTGACGCGACCATCAGGGAGCGGCGACCTGTATGGACTCTTCATTGGGTGCAGTTTTCCCGGATTTGCTCGGAGCTACGCGGGTTTCCCGCGCCAGCCCGAAAGACAGTGGTGTCGGCCCGGTGGGCGGCTTTGTTATACTTCGGAAGTCGTATTTTGGCGAATAAAGGGTCTCGCCGGCAGGAGATTTCCCCTCGCCCAGCGAGGCGTAAACGCTGGTTTTTGTCTTCTGTATTCTGCAACAGGGCATGGTTACCCTGGAAATGCCATCATCCGCGGGACGCTCCGCGCTGTGTGTCGAGGTAACGGATTTTGAAGAAGAGAAGTCTATGGATGAGCGCAGCCGCGGCCTTGATCGTGGCGGGCGTATTGGCGGGTTGTGGCAGCACCACCTATTTCGATGGCCGCGTGCTGCCTCCCAGCGGATTGGCCAACCGCGTACTGATCGCGATTCAGAACCCCAGTGCATTCACCAAGGGTGCGCTGCAGATTGTGGACGCCTACTACGACATTCGCTACAGCTACAACGACAAGACCGGCTCGTTTTCCATCGCCGGATACTCCGGAGCGCTGCCGGTAACGATTCAGAACATGCCGGAAGAGCAGTTTGGCGCGGTCTATGGCTCTGGCGACGGTAGCTTGAGCTTCATCAACTATCAAAAAGAAAGCTCGCAGGGTGGCGGCAGCGGGTTGAGCGGCCCCTCTTCCAGCGTCTTTGTGACGCGCAATCAGCAGTATGTCTTTGCTGCCAGTCAGGCGGCGCACGTGCTGACCGTGATCGACAAGTCGCCTATCAATCCCGGCACCTTCTACTTGAGCCTGCCGGGCGTCTACCGGGTGAGCGTGAATCCGGGCGGCACGGCAGCGTTGGCCTTTGTGCAGAACTCCAATTCCATTTATTACCCCCTGAAGCTGACCGCGGCGCAGACCATCAGCTACTCCGGCGGGACCGCCACCTGGCCCCTGGGCGCGGTCGATTGCGAGCCGCTCAACTCTCCCGGATGGTGCCTCTTCCAGGCTCTGGACCCGACCAACAATAAGCCCCTGGCGCTCGACCGGCCGGTCAAAGCCATCTTCTCCTCCGACGGCGGCACCGCCTATGTGCTGAATTGCGGGCCGGAGTGCGGCGGCGGGACGAGCGGGAACACCGCCGACACCAGCGGCGCCGGTGTCTCCCTTCTCCCGGTCGCCCCCATGATCTTCCTCGCCGGACAGACCTCTGGAGCGCTTCCCACGCAGAATGCGTTGAATGCGGGCAAGATCTCGACTCCCGGCGGCTCCAGCAACGCGCTCCTGGCCGGTTCGACGTTCTATGTGGTGGGCCAGCAGTTGATGGCGGACGGCTACTTCGGCGGCCATCTGACGTTGGTGAATCTGGCCACGAATACCGCCGGCGCAGCGATTCCCATCAGCGACGGGCAGCCGGGCGCGGTGAGCCGCCTCATCCTGGCCGACGACAACACTCTGTGGATCGGCATGACCCAGTGCACCAACGGCGAGCGCTATAACAATCCCAGCAAATTCACCGGCGCGACCGGCGGCTACGGCTGCCTGACCATGTTCAACACCTCCACCAACACCCCGACCCTGCTGGAGTCCTATCTGGGCGATCTGACCGGCATCGCCGCGGTCACCGGCCTGCACAAGATCTACGTGGCCCAGGGCGGACAGGTCTACATTTACTCCACCGTAGACGGCTCGTCGATGGACAACCAGTATGTGACGGTCAACGGTACGGCCTACGATGTGGCTTATATGGACGCCATCACCGACGGTGACAACACCGTCTACTAGGAATGCTGCTTCTAGCTACTAGCTTCTAGCTTCTTCTTCTCCCACAGGGCAAATGGCCGGAGAAAAGCAAAGCTAGCAGCTAGCAGCTAGAAGCTAGAAGCTTTTGTTATGACTGCTGGATTTCAAGCCGATGTGCTGGCCATCGCCGCCCATCGCGACGATGTGGAACAAACCTGCGGGGGAACCCTGTTGCGAATGGCGGTGCGCGAGTTGCGTACCGCCATTCTCGATTTGACCCAGGGCGAAGCGGGAACCCGCGGCAACGCCGAGGAGCGCGCCGCCGAGGCAGCCCAGGCCGCGCTGCTGCTGGGTGTGGGTTGGCGTCAGTCTCTCGACCTGCCCGACGGCGCCGTCGAAAACACGCTGGAAAATCGCCTCAAGATTGTTCGCGTGCTGCGCCAGCTTCGTCCCCGCGTGGTGATTCTGCCTTACGGCCAGGCGCGCCATCCCGACCACGCCGCGGTGGCTGCGCTGGGCTATGAAGCCTGTTTCCTCTCCGGCCTGGCCCATGCCCCTTCAATCCCATCGGTGGGAGCTGCGGCGCAAGAGTCCGAGGTGCCGGAAGCGCCGCCCCATCGTCCCTTCAAGATCGTTTACGCCAGCCTCTACGCCGATGTCCGTCCCAGCTTCATCGTCGACATTACTCCTTTCATCGAGCAGCGCCACGCCGCGCTGATGGCCTACCGTTCGCAGTACGCCAATCAGTCCGCGGGCAGCGGCCTCTTTGTCCCCGAAGAAGAGATCCGCGAACGCACCTTTGCCGAGGCCCGCCATTACGGCCTGTTGGCCGGGGTGCGCTACGGCGAGCCCTTTGTGCAAAAGGAAGTGGGCCTGGTCGACGATCTGACGCTGATCCCGGTGCAATCCATCTAAGGAACCTCTGATTAGGCCGGAGATTTGAAGGGTACGGGCTTTAGCCCGCACATAAAGCCAGAGCAATCAATGGGCTTTAGCCACTGAGGGAAGGTTGGCTTTTACAAAGAGCACTTAATCAGAGGTTCCCTAAAGCGCTCCAAGCTGTGGTGACTGCCGAATTCTTCCTCATAACGAATGCTTATGCAAATCAAAAGAAGAATAACGTTGGTTTATGCGCTCCGGTGCGCCACACTGATTGCAAGGTCCGTCATCGCGTGTTCGCCAAGGATAGGACTGGAGTGCCGCATAGTACCGCTGGCCTCCCGCCGGCCGTTGTGCGGGCGTTCTCGCCCGCGCTGGTTAAAGAGCCAATACCGGATCAAACGGACCGAATACGAGGAGGGAACGATGGCGCAGACCTGGAATGCGCGCGAATACGGAGAAAACGCAACATTTGTCCACGAATTGGCCGGCGGAGTCGTCGAGTGGCTGGATGCAAAGCCCGGCGAGTTCATCCTCGATCTGGGCTGCGGCGACGGCCAATTGACCGAGCGTCTGGCCGCCGGCGCCAAGGTAGTGGGCGTAGACGCCTCCGCAGAGATGGTTGCCGCGGCGCGATCCAGAGGCGTCGCAGCCGAGCAGGGCAGCGCCGAGTCGCTTCCTCATCCCGACGGCGCATTCGACGTGGTCTTCTCCAATGCGGCCTTGCATTGGGTGCGGGACCAGGATGCCATGATGACCCAGGTCCACCGTGTGCTCAAGCCGGGCGGCCGTTTTGTGGCGGAGATGGGCGGCCACGGCAATATCGCCGCCATTCGCGTGGCTTTGCGGGCGGTTTTGGCGCGGTACGGGTGGGGCGATCGCGAAGAGGGCGTCAACTACTATGCCACTCCGCAGGCCTACGCGCGGCGTTTGCAGCGGCACGGCTTTCAAGTGGTGCGGATGGCGCTGATCCCGCGTCCCACGCCGCTGCCGGCGAGCGGAATGCAGGGCTGGCTGCGGACCTTTCGCCGCGGCGTGATCGACGGCCTGCCCGAGGAGGCTCGCGATAGCGTTATCGAAGAGACCACCGCATTGCTGGCGCCCGTGCTGCGCGACGAAGAGGGAAACTGGACCGCCGATTACGTGCGCCTGCGCTTCATCGCGACAAGATAAATAAGCGCATCATTGACGATACCTACTAGCTGCCACCAAGCCAGCCTCCGCGCCTTATTCCTGGCGCGGTCGGGCCGAAGGCGTCTGCCCCACCGCAGGTGGTTATTTGCTGAACCACATGCGCGCGCCGATGGCGACCATGGAAACGGCGAAGACGCGGCGCAGCCAAAGGTCGGGAATGTGCTGTGCGCCTATCGCGCCGAAGTAGCCGCCGATGAGGAAGCCCGCGGCCAGCAGCAGCGCCACGCGCAGATCGGCCTCACCGCGCCGGTAGTACTCCCAAAAGGCGAAGAGGCCCACTGGGGCCAGCAGTGCGCCCAGCGAGGTGCCTTGCGCCTTGTGCTGGCTCATGCCAAAGAACCAGATCAGCGCCGGAACAAAAAGAATGCCGCCGCCAATGCCCACTACGCCGGAAAAAGCGCCGACGACCAAACCGATGAGAAGCACAATCCAGTTCATGCAGACTCCGAAGCAGGAAGCGAAGTGAAAAAGCTGCTTCTTTCAGCCTACAACCTGGGCTTCGCTGCGAGGGCAGAGGAACCGCGGGCAAAAAAATGGTGTTGGCGGGAGACAAGTCCGCCAACACCAGGAAGGTCACACGAGTTGTGCGACACTCGAGGACCGCTAGCGCGAACCCTCGAACCTTGTTTGCCGAAGCAGAATGTCGATTCCCAGGGGAGAAGTTCAGCTCAATAATGCCAGTTTGACGGGAACGTTACCATTCTGCCATAACAAAAGCGAAAACTTAATCCTCATTATCGACAGAACCCGTAAAGACACGATAAAAAATCCCTCCTTGTGCTGAAATAAGCCACAAGGAGGGGGATTCATATAAGGAGCGGACGTGTTACCCGCCCTCGGCAACCGATTGCGGTGCTAGAAAGAAAACACTGCCTGGGCAAAGATACGCCGTGCAGCCGCGCCGCCGGGCGAGGTGAAGATACCGCCAGCCAGGTTGGTGGACCTGTTAAAGGAGGGGCTGGTGAGCGTCCCCGTTGGCGTGCCGTAGTCGATGTCGTTGAACAGGTTGAGCGCTTGCACACTGAAGTTCAGGTTGTATTTGCGCCCGGTGCTGGCGCTGCCGAACATGCCGCCACGGCCGCCGCCGCCACCGCCGATGCCAAAGCCGCCAAAGCCGCCACCGGGACCGCCACCGCGGCCACCACCCCCGCCCCCTGGCGGCGGGCCACCGGGAGGCGGGCCACCGGCATTGTCGGTATTGGCCGTTGCTAGCTTGGGACCGATACCAAAGGCACGGCTCATGCGCAGGTTGACGGCTACCGCCGCTGGCCCGTTGCCCAGATTGATCGGAATCATCTGTTCGCCGGAAAGCGCTGCCTTATCCATCGCGCCGTAGGGCGTCTGCACAATGTCTCCTGCTGGCGTGGACGAGGTCGCAAAGGTGGGCCGTTGGTTCCCGAGATTGTTGATCGGGTCCTTGTCGAGCGTGATGTTGAACGGCTTGCCGGATTGCGCGATGAGGAAGGGGTTGAAGCGGATGCCCCAGGGGCCGGTGTAGTTGGCCATCATGAAGATCTGGTTGCGCGAGACAAAGCTGGCGCGGCCGTAGTCCTGGTCCAGATTGTAAGCATTGGAGGCAGAGCCGAAGCCGTTGCCGTTGGCCGTGGAGAAAGTGTAAAAGCCCAGCAGGCTAAGGTTCTTGTTAAATTTGGCGTTGATGCTGGCGATCAACTGGTTCTGTTTGAAGACCGCCTCGGGGTAAAACTCATAGAGATAGCCGCCGGTGTTGGTCTGCGGCGTCCCGCCGGTGCTCTGATTGGCGTTGCGTGTCACCACTTGATGCACGCCAAAGGAGTGCAGGTAGGTCAGCGTGGCGCTGATGCCGCCGTTCAACTGGCGCTCGATGCTGGCCCCGGCCTGTTCGGTAACCGGTGCGTGAAAACCCGGCGCTACTTCGTAGCTCACCGGTACGGCAGCAGATGTCGAAGCTGTGCCGATCAGATCCGCCATTACGGCGCCCAGTGAGGTCGCATTCGAGCAGGTGGTGTCACTCTGCGGGCATTGCGGAGTGTTAAGGATAAATTGCTGCTGCACGTGCGAGCGGTTGATGGTCTTCAGACTACTCGAACCCAGGCGGTCGTAGAAGAAGCCGTAGCCGGCGCGCAGCACCGTCTTGGTCTTCTTGTCCTTGCCGTTGCCGTCGAGAGCGTAGGCCAGAGCCAGACGTGGCGCCCAGTCATCCTTGTCGGCGATGTGATTCTGCGCCTCCCAGCGGATACCGCCCGAGAGCGTCAGGCGGGGATTGAACTTCCAATCGTCTTGCGCAAAGAGCGCAACATCGTAGACATTGGACAGCGACGACTGCGCCCCCGTGGTGAAACTGGCTGAAGAGGGACCAAAACCGTCCTCGACCAATGTGTTGAAGGATTGGTGGCCCAACTGGCCGTTGGGCAATGGGCCATTGGGCAACAGGCCGTTGGCCATGTTCTCGTAGGCCTGGCTGGCCTGGTAGATGGTGGGGTTGGCCGTTCCAACAGTGTTCTGCGAAAAGGTGAAGTTGCCGTTGAAGTTGGCGTTGGTCAGGTTGGCGTCGCGCGTGTCTCTCATACGCGTGCCGAACTTGATGGCGTGCTTGTTGTGGCTCATGGTGGTGATGTTCCACAGTTCCAGGCGCGTGGCGTGATCCTCGCTCTTCTGCCCGGAGTAGCCGCCGCCCGTGAAGTCGCCGGCTACGTTGACAGTTAGGTCTGTCGAGTCGGGATAGTGGTTCTCGTTCTGCCGCTCGTATTGAAAGCGGGTCTCGTTGACCGTGTGGTCGTTGATGATCCACGAGTCGCTCATCTGCACCGTGTGGTCGGTGTTGGATTCATGCGTCGAGGCGGTGGCCAGCGATCCGGTGTTCAGATTGCCCTGCTCGCTCTCGTTCCAGAAACCGTAGCGCGCGGTCAGCGTGTTCTTGGCGCCCAGTTGCACATCGAAGCGCGCCGATACATTGTTGCGGATGTGCGGGCTGAGCAGTGTGACACCATAGTCTGGATTGTCGATGAAGACGCCTGAGCTGTTGGGCAGCACCGCATCGGGAATCACCCAAGCGTTCACATTCTGCTGATCGCGGCTCTCCACGCTGAGAAAGAACGAGGCCGTCTTGCTCAGCGCTCCGTTCAGAGTGCCGTTGAACTGGATGCTGTGATAAGCGGGAACAGTACTGATAAAGGGATTGCCGGTGTTGAAAGGTTTATCGTTGCCTTGCAGGAAGAACTGCCCGTGCAGCTTGTCGGTGCCGGGCTTGGTGAGGATCTCGATGCGCCCGTATCCCAGACGGTCGAACTCGGCAGAGAAGGGATTCTGGTTGATGCGAATCTCGCGAATCGCCGACTTGGGCGGCAATTGGCCGCCGCTGAAACCGTCAATATAGATCTGGCCGCCATTGGGTCCGGCCGAGGGACCGGCGAGCGCCGAAAGTTCATTCGATAATTCGTCGGGATCGTCTGAGAGCGCATCCAGATCTTTGCCCTTGAGCACAATGGCGTTGGAGTTGCCCTCCGCTTCCACGTTCACTGTGGGTGAGTCGTCGGTGACCACCACGCTCTGCTGCGCCATCTCGATGGCCATGGTGATATGCACATGCTTGACCTGACCGGCTTCGATTGGAATGAGCGCGGATTGGAAGGGCGCAAAGCCGTCATAGCTGGCCTGCACATAATAGCTGCCCGGAGCCACACTCACCGAATAAGCCCCGGCCGCATCGGCGGTCGCCGTGGCCACGGGAACCCCAGAAGCATTGACGATGACGATCTTGGCTCCCGGAATCAGCGCCCCGGTGGGATCGGTAATGTGGCCGCGCAACGTGGTCGAAGTCGCGCTGGCCGCCGCCGGATCAACGGACGGATCGGTCTCCGCTGCCGCCAGGCCTGCGCCCGCCAAAACCAGCGCCAGAAGTATTGAAAAATGAAACAGCCGTTGCAATTTTGAGTACACAAAGCCCTCGCTTCTTTTCTCGTCCATGGATTCTGATCCCAGTTGTGGGTCGCTGCTTGCCACATTGCGTTCGCGCATCTGCCTATTGGCCGAGGTCGGCTGCACCGCCGGAGTTCATGCTCCAGTTGGCCAGCAGATTCTGCGCCGCGGGAGCCTCAAGGAGCGGCTCGACGCCGGCCAGCAGCGTGATCGCGGTAACTTCGGTCGCACCGTCGGTCGAAACCACCATGATGGCGTCGCCCTTTTTCAAATCGGCGAATTGAATCGCCGGAGCGCGATTGAGAAACTGCTGCGGGTCGGGAGCCTGACCGCCCGCGCCCCATTGGCTTGTGCCGTTCGCCTGGCTGCCGCTCCCTTGACTGCTTGATTGCCCGGAACCACGTGGGCCTGCGCCCGATCCGTTATATGAACTCCGCTCACCTCCGCTGCCTTGCGCCGCAGCGCTGCCGCCCTTGAGCCGCATGGCGATCATCTGCGCCATGCGGTCGGGAATGCGCCGCATCTGCGCATCCTTGGGGATGTGAACCGTGACCTGCTTCTTGGAGGCCAGGTCCTTGAGCGTCAGCGTCAATGCACTTGCATCCACACCGTTGACGATGCCCGATATGTTGCGGAAGGTGCCGGAGACCACCTCTTCCGCCGCAATCTCGCTGCCGTCGGCGCTTTTGGCGCCCCGCGCCCGCAACTGGTCGCCGGCATGGATAGCATCAATAGGGGCGGGCAGAGCCGCTTCGTAGCTCACCGATGCCGGCGCGTAGCGCTTCAGCATCGTGCTCTTGGCGGTGTGTACGGTAATCGTCCTGGCCGTGGCCCCGGTGCCGCTGCTGACCACGATCGCGCCCGCGGCCGGATCGACGCTCTTCACCAGACCGCCGATGCCGCGCTTCTGCCAGTCCTCGCGCTCCCTCTGCTGCTTGAGGGCAACATCCTCCTGCTTAACGGCGACGATCTGCGCGGCCTGCTGCGTGCCGGCGGGTGCGCTGGGGTCCAGCTTGACCAGCACCCGGTCGCCCACCGCCAGATTGGCGAAGGGCAGTGGCTCGGCCTTGCTCAGATCGCGCTCGCCCGGAGAGATGCGCTTGATCGAAGCCGTCTCCGGCACCTGGACCTGGCGCGCATCGCCGCTGTCGGGCTTGACCGTGAGCGTGTTGCCGCTGATGGCGGTGATGGCGCCAATAAAGCGCGCCGGCGCTTGCGCAAAGACCGGCTGCGTCAACGCCAGAAAGCCAACCGCCAGGGCCAGCAGGAGCGCCCATTGCGCTGCCGGGTTGGGAATGCAATTCTTCATCGAACTCTTCATCGAAACCTTCTTCGCGGGGTAAAAACTTGTACAAAGTCGAACGGAGTTTTTTCGCTCTATTGCCGTAGACGAGACAATGCGGCAAAAGGTTGTGAACAATTCCATCCTGCGCCCGAATGCCTGAAGAGAGCCTTAAGATGGGCTTAAAATCTGTGTTTTTCTGGTTTTAGAGTTCTCAACCTTAAGCCGCGATGAAGGCCCAATGGCGTCTCGCCCGCACGTTGCAAGGCCCGTCTATCGGGACCACTCCGCCGTCTCCAGAAAGCTGAAGCTGCCCGAGGGCGTAGGCGCAAGATGCGTCAAGCGGCGGTTGTGCACCACCAGTGTGTCGCGGTACCAGAGATTGAAAGCGGGCAGATCGCGGGCCAGAATCTGTTGGGCCTCGACATAATCGGCGCGGCGTCGGCCGGCATCCGAGCCTTGCGCCGCATCGTCGAGCAGCGCGTCCAAACGTAAGTTCGAGTAGTGGCTGCGATTGCCCCCGGCGGGCGAAAAGTTGGCCGTCGAGAAGGCGTAGCCGAAGATGTCCGGCTGCTCGTTGCCGCCGATCCAACGCAGCGAGTAAATCTGAAAAGCGCCGCGGCGCACATCGGCGTAGAAGGTCGCGCTCTCGTAGCTGCGCAGTTCCAGCGCGATGCCCACCTGCGCCAATTGCTGTTGCAGCACCGCGGCCAGCAAGCGCGTTCCCTCGTCGCTCGAGGTCTTCATGGTCAGATGCAAGCGTACGCCGTCGCGGTCCGGCCTGTGCCCCGCCTCATCCAGCAGTTGCGCGGCGCGTGCGGGGTTGTACTCGTAGCGCTCCACATCGCCGCTGTAGGCCCAGTGGCTCGCAGGCAGCAGACTCAATGCAGGCTGCGCGTGGCCGCGCTGTAGGGTGCGAATGATAAGATCGCGATCGATGGCGCAGGCAACGGCCTTGCGGACGCGCACGTCTGCAAGCAGCGGGTCGCGCAGGTTGAAGCCGAGATACTGAATCTGCGTGCCAATCGTTCGTTCAATGGCCAGATTGGGCCGTGTGCGCAGCGCCTCCAGCGCATCCATGGGCAGGGAATTGACAGCCACATCGGCCGATCCCTTCTCCAACTCAAGCGATTCCGTAATAGCGTCGGGAACCACCGCGAAGCGCACCCGTTCGATGCGTGGAACCGCGGACCAGCTCAGGGGATTGCGCTCGACAATCACATTCTGATCGATCAGTTGGCTGACGAAGCGAAAGGGCCCCGTGCCCACCGGATGCTGCCAGAACTCGCGCCCGCTGCCCGCCGGAACAATGCCCATCGCTTCGGTGGAGAGGTTGATCAAGAGAAAATTGTCGGCGTGTTTGAGATGAAAGACAACCGTGCGCTCGTCGCGCGCTTCGATGCTTTGGATCGACGCATAGGAGTTGGCCTTGGCCGTAATCACCGCGCCCGCGCTCTTTGGGTTGCGCATGGAATCGATGGTCCACACCACATCGTTGGCGGTGAGCAAGCGCCCATCGTGAAAGCGCACTCCGCCGCGCAGATGGAAGATGAGCGTCAGCGCATCGGGCTGCTCCCAACTCTCGGCCAGCGCCGGCTTGAACTGAAAGTTGCTGTCGCGAGCTACCAGTCCATCGAAGAGCAGCTCGTCGATGTGCTCGGATTGCGCGTCGGTGCCGATGCGGGGATCGAGATTGGTGGGGCTGCTCTCGATAAGAAACACCACCGTCTGCGGATCTCTCTGCACCGTGCGGCAGCCGGCAAGCAGCCCGGTCAGACTAATCGAAAGCAGTGCAATAAAACGGAATGAACCGAGCAGTACGATAAGAAAAAAAGGGTGCCCCACCCTCGCCGCGCCTTTGTTTTTGCGGCCAGGGTGGGAGAGCACAAATTGAATGCTCTGAGATTCATCAGCCCGCATAACTCACCTGGCCAAGAATCGCGGGCCGCGTTGCACCGGTGGCCGCGGGCACATTGCCTGGTCGCCGATGCCAGGTCTGCCAAGCCAGCAGAGCGAAGGCCGCGGCCTCCTTGGCCTCGACGGGAAGCCCGTAATCCGCGCTCATCGCCAACTCGCAGCCCAGCGGCTTCAAGCGTTTCGCCAGCATTGCCATCAGCGTGCGATTGCGCGCTCCGCCGCCGGAGACGATGTAGTCGATGGGAGTTTTCTTTGCGCCGCCCGCCGTTTTGCTGCTCTTCATCTTGGCCCGCACGAACTGCTTGTAGCTCTGCGCGATGCTCTCGGCGGTGAGCGCGGTGGCCGTGGCCAGCGCGTCTTCGAGCTTTTTGCTGCGGCGCGCGCAAGCGTGCAGAAACTTGACCGCATACTCGCGCCCGAACTGCTCGCGGCCCGCGGTGCGCGGTGGCTTCAGCGCAAAGTAGGGATTGCGCAGCGCCTGTTCCAGCACGGCATCGATCACATTGCCGCGCGCGGCAATCTGTCCATCGCGGTCGAAGGGTTCATTGAACAGATGCTGCGCCAGCGCGTCGATAATCATGTTGCCGGGGCCGCTATCGAAGGCGATCACCGCGTCTGGCGCGGCTGCGGCGGGAATTGCGGTGAGGTTGGCGATGCCCCCGATGTTTTGCAGCACGCGGCCGCGTGTGGGGTGCGCAAACAGCGCGTAGTCGAGCAGCGGAACCAGCGGTGCGCCCTGACCAGCGGCGGCCATGTCGGCGGGGCGGAAGTTGCTGACCACGGGAACTCGCAATGCATCTGCAATCACCGCCGCTTCGCCCAACTGCCAGGTGCAGGCGATGCGCCGACCCGCATAGGTCTCAACCTTGGCTTGATGATAGAGTGTCTGCCCGTGGCTGCCGATGAGGTCGAGTTGCAGGGGATGGCGCTTCAGCGTGGCCTTTACCGCGTCTGCATAGGCCAGGCCCAGCCGCCAGTTGAGCCGCGCCAGTTCTGCTGTCGATGTGGTCTCTGCATTCATCGCTGCCAGCACGGCGCGGCGCAGCGCGGGTGAATAAGGAAATCCCTCATGCGCCAGTAATTCGATCTTTGCATGCAAGCGGCCCGGCGCGATGCGCACCAAGGCAACATCGACGCCGTCTGCCGAGGTTCCGCTCATGATGCCGGCGACGTTCATGGACTGTGCGGACGCTTTTGCACTCATGCGGTACAAGCCTCCTGATTCGGATCGATGTGTAATTCATTGGGTTGCGCCTTTTCGATCGTCGCACTGAAACGTTCCATACGTGTGTGCAGCGCCTCGTATTGCTTGGTCGAGAGCATTCGTGGCGTACCCTCGGGGAAGAGCCGATTGCGTGCCGCAGCCAACCGTCGCGAGCGCGCAAAGATCGACGCGCGAAAGATTGCCGAGCGTTCGGCCTCGGCCAGCAGCGCCTCGTAGGCGCGCAAAATCAGCTCTGGGCTGTGGCAGATCTCAATCATGTCCATGCCCGCGTGCAGTGCGGCGATGGCGGCCTCTTCGATGGGCATGAACTTGAGAATGCCGCCCATCTCCAGATCGTCGCTGAAGACGATGCCGCGATAACCTATCTGTTTGCGCAGCACTGTCGCGATCCAGTAATACGATGCGCTGGCCGGGCGCTGCCTTCCCGGTGTGCGCGGATAGGCCGCATGATTCACCATGATCATCGGCAGTTCATCGCGCAACGCACGATAGGGAACGAGATCTTCGTTCTGCAACTCGCGCAGCGTACGATCAATGCTGGGCGTTTCCAGATGCGAATCAAGGGCGCCGCCGCCGAGTCCGGGAAAATGTTTGCCGCAGCCCACCACTCCCTCAGCCTTCAGTCCTTCAAGAAAGGCCCGCCCATACTCGACAACGCCCTGTGCCGTCGCAGCCGCGACGCGCGTCCCCATCACCGCGGCTGATGCGGGCAAGCCCAGATCGAGCACCGGGGCCAGCGTGGTATTGAAGCCGAAGGCCTTGCTGGCGCGGGCGATCAGCGTTCCTTGCTCGCGGATCAGCGCGGGCTTCTTCAGATGCTGTGCGGCGCGAGCCACGGCTTGTGCAGAGGGTGTTGGCGTCAGTGCGTTGCGCAGGCGATCGACTGTGCCGCCCTCCATATCCACGCAGCGAAAGCTGTGCGGTGCGCAGAGATCTGTTGCCTCATCGAGCAGCGCGCGCGTCTGTGCAGGGCTCTCGATGTTGCGGCGAAAGAGGATGATGCCGCCGGGTCGCACCACTTTGAGCCACGCGCGCTCCAGGCCGCTCAACTCGCGCTCTGCGAGCCCAACGACCATCAGACTGCCCACGGCTTGGCGTAGATGCGATTTCATTCCCAATTCCCTTAGTCCTTCGTCCCTAGTCCCTCAGTCCCTTAGTCCCTTAGTCCCTCAGTCCCTCAGTCCCTATTTCCTCTTCAACTCGCTTTGCAATTCTTCCAATAGATTCAGCGCTTGCAGCGGCGTGAGTGCGTTTACGTCCACGGCTTCGATGCGGTCCACAATGCGCTGTGAGAGAGGCGTGAAGATGGTGAGTTGAAGCGGTTCTGCTTCGGTCTCGTGCTGCACGCTTTGCCGCTCCTGCTTCTCGTGCTGGCGCAGCACACGCTTGGCGCGTTCGATGACGGCGGCGGGCAGCCCGGCCAGACGGGCTACTTCGATGCCGTAGCTCTTGCTGGCCGCGCCCGGTTCGATGATGTGCAAAAAGACGATGGAACCCTGCGCTTCGGTCACGCCCACGCGCAGATTGCGCACGCGCGGCAGCTTTTCGGCCAGCATGGTCAGCTCGTGGTAGTGGGTGGCGAAGAGCGTGCGTGCGCCGGTTTCAGCATGGAGATATTCGACCGTGGCCCAGGCCAGCGAGAGCCCGTCAAACGTGGCCGTTCCGCGTCCCATCTCGTCGAGCAAGATCAGCGAGCGGCGCGTTGCGGTGTTGAGAATGGTGGCCGTCTCGGTCATCTCGACCATGAAGGTCGAGCGTCCGCGGGCCACGTTGTCGCTGGCGCCGATGCGCGTATAGATGCGGTCCACCAGACCGAAGCGCAGGCTCTCGGCGGGCACAAAGCTGCCCATTTGCGCGAGTAAAACCAGCATTGCGGCCTGGCGCAGATAGGTGCTCTTGCCGCCCATGTTGGGCCCGGTGATGAGCAGCAGGCTGGGTCCATCGCAGCCCGCATCGAGAAAAAGATCGTTGGCGATGAAGCGGCCCTCGCGCGTCTCTTCCATCCAATGCTCGATGACAGGATGGCGCGCGGCAATAGCCTCGATCACCGGTTCCTCGACCAATTGCGGACGCACATAGCGGCGCAGCGCGGCCAGATGCGCAAAATTGGCCAAGAGATCGGCTTCGGCCACCGTGGCCGAAGAGCGGCGGATGCGCCCGGCAGCGGCCAGCACGGTTTGGCGCAACGCGGCCACGATGCGCTTTTCAATCTCGATCGAGCGGTCGTGCGCAGTGAGGATCTTGACCTCGTACTCTTTCAACTCCGGCGTGGTGAAGCGTTCGGCGTTGACCAGCGTCTGCTTGCGCTCGTAATCGGCGGGAGCCTGCTTGAGGTTGGACTTTGTGATCTCGATGTAATAGCCGAAGACCGAGTTGTAGCGCACCTTCAGCGAGCCAATGCCGGTGCGCTGCCGTTCGCGCTCTTCAATGGCGGCGATGGATTGCCGTCCTGTCGATGAGATGCCGCGCAATTCATCGAGTTCCGCATCGACGCCCGCGGCAATCGCGCCTCCATCGGCCATGGTCAGCGGCGGCTCGGCCACCAGCGTGGTTTCAATCAGCGCGGTGACTTCATCAAGTGTATCCAGCCGCTCAGTCAGCGCAAGCCATTGCGGCGCCCGCAGAGCGCTCAAAGCAGTTTTCAATCCAGGCAGTTTTGAAAGGCTGGCGGCCAGTGCGCGCACATCGCGCGGGCCGGCCGAGTCTAGCGAGAGCCGCGCCAGCAGCCGCTCCAGATCGAGAATTCCGTTGAAGGCGCGGCGCAATTCCTCGCGCGGCATCAGGTGAGCGTGCGCTTCGGCAACCGCCTCGTAGCGGGCCTCCAGCGCCGGACCGTCGAAGAGCGGGCGCAGAATGGTCGAGCGCAGCAGCCGTTTGCCCATCGGCGTCAAGCAGGCGTCGAGCGTGTGGAAGAGCGTGGCGCGCTGGTCCTGCCCGGTGAAGAGCGGCTCGATCAGTTCAAGATTGCGTACCGTCACCTGATCCAGCTCCAGCGCCGTGGAGTGCTCGACGAACTTGAGCGAATCGATGTGCAGCGCTTCGTTCTTCTGTGTCGAGCGCACATAGTGCAGCACCGCTCCGGCAGCGATGGCCGCGGCCGGATGCTGACTGAGCCCATAGCCCTCCAGCGAGCGTACATTCAATTGCCGCTCCACCAGGGGCACGGCGAAGTCGCGGGTCCACACCCAGTCCTCGACCCGCGTGCGCGCTGGGATGCGTTCCAGTGCGGCTGGGAGGGCGGCGCTTGCGGCCAGCAGCACCTCGCTGGGCTGGGCCTTCAAAATCTCGTCCATCGCCTGCTGCTGCGCCGCCGGCCCGTGAAACTCGCTGGTGCGAAACTCGCCCGTCGATACATCGAGCAAAGCGACGGCCCACACCGCATTGTGCGCGGAATGCTTGCCGTCGCCCTTGCCTGCGCCGGTCTCGTAGAGCGCGGCCAAAAAGTTGTTCTGCTCCTGGCCCAGCGCCGAGTCCAGCGCCGTGCCGGGGGTCAGCACCCGCGTCACCTCGCGGCGGACGATCTTCTTGGTGAGCTTGGGGTCTTCCATCTGGTCGCAGATGGCGATGCGGTAGCCCTGGCGCAACAGCCGCGTCAGGTAGCCATCGACGGCGTGGTAGGGAACGCCGCACATGGGCTGCAGCCGCTCCCGGTCGCGGGCCGTCAGGGTCAACTGCAGCTCGCGGCTCACGGTCACCGCGTCGTCGTAGAAGAGCTCGTAGAAGTCGCCCATGCGGAAGAAGAGCAGGGCGTCGGGATTCTCCCGCTTGGCCGCCGTCCACTGGCGCATGAAGGGGGTCAGCTCCGCAATCGGCTTGTCCGCCGGGGCCGTGGACCCACTTTCCTCCGCTACCTCGGCCAAAGCGGAGAGAGGCGGCGCCTCGGGTTGGATCTCGTCTCGAATCACGTTGACTCTAAGAGTATCGCGAACGCCTTGCCTGGCTCCAATTGCTCCAGATTCTGCCTTACCCAGGCGCAGCCGGTCCGGCAAGGAGCAGATGGAAGGTAGCTCCAATAAGATAGGGGACGAAAAAACTCCCGGAAGATACGCCCATTGCGGGGACAAAATAGCGAAATAACCACATTGGGATGGAAAAAGCAGACGGTCGCATCGACCCATGCAAGAGATCGAATCACCCCAATATTGCAATGGCCGGCAAGATTTCTCTTGCCGGCCATTGCAATGGTTCAGAGGATGAAGCTCTCAGGCTCAGAATTCGTAGTGAATTCCGAGGGTGAGGTTGTTGGAGTGGAAGGTGCGCGGAGCCGTGGCGCCGGCAGATGTCTCGCTGGCCGCGGTCCAGGGCAGGGTGCTGCACGGAACCACAGTAGCGGTGCCGGTCGCCGTGGTGGGATTGGCCATGGTGCAGTACTGCGCGCCACCAGGGGCGCCTTCACCGTAGCCGAAGTAGTTGTACTCAGCCTTCCAAACCAATCCGGGATGAAGGGTCACGGCCATCTTGACGAAGGGAGACTGATCCAGGGATACCAGCGAGCCGTTGACGTCGCGCGCATCGTTGAAGAAGCGCGTTCCGTTCACCGAGCTGGCGCGATAGCCAAGGCTGTAGTGGAGGTACTTGTTCGGAGTGGAGTTCAGCGCGATGGATCCGAACTGAGTCGGCGCCTTCATGAAGTCAACGCCATACAGAGTAAAGGCCGTGGTGGAGCCGTGGCCGGCCGGAGCGCTGCAGGCCGCGCCGGAGGCCGAGGAGGCGCCGGGCATGTTGGTGTAGCTGGTGTTGACGGCGTCGTAGCAGATGTTGGAAGTGGAGAAGACCTCGCTGTAGGCGTAGAAGAGGTCCAGCCCAAAGCGCTCGCTCGGGGCCAGAGTGGCGCCCACGCTCGAGGTGCGGCTGTAGTCCTGATGGGCAACGGGGCCGGCATAGGGCTGTCCGTTGGTCGTAACCGCAACATAGGCCTGATTGTTGTTGGTGTTGTTGTGGCGCTCACGGTCGCTATAGGCGGCGGTGAAAACGGCCCAGGGAGATGCCTTGTACTTGGCGTGAACCCGGTACTGCTGCATCTGGCGGGGAGCGATCGCGGTAACGGCATTGTCGTCATACGACACTTCCACGGTGCCGTTGATGTCCAGATTGCGGACGGGGCGGACCGAGGCGTTGAAGATGCCGCTGTTCTCGTTGATGGTGATGTTGCCGCTCACCGGATCGGTGTAGGCCGTGGTGTTGGGAATGGCCACATTGTGCGGCGTTCCCTGGCTCACGGTGCGGGTTCCGTAGTGATAGGTGAGGGCCATGCGGGCGCTGGAGAAGTCCCAGGCCGCGGTCAGGTTGTTGGTGAAAGCACCCTGCCCGTAGTAGCCATACTTCGGCGTGCCGACTGCCGACGGTCCACCGCCCCAGATGCTGGCCGTGGCCGTGGCATTGGAGACGGAGTTGATGCTGATGGCGCCGGCGGTGGTGATGGTGGTGTTGACGGCGCTCGTGATGAGAGCAGTGCCCGGCTGATGAACGGTGTTGCCGCTCGCCTGATCGGAGATGCTGATGCTCTTGGTCGCCTGCCAAACGAAACCGTAGTCGGCAGCAAACGACTGCCGCTTGGCTGAAGCTGTTCCCATCCAGGTGCTGGAGAGCACGCCCGAAGTGGCGCTGGCCGTGAGGCCCTGGTACTGGTCGAAGTAGTTGGGCAGGTTCATGTTCGCCTTGGTGTAGCGAACATCGCCATTCATCTCGACGTTCTTGATGCTCGAGCTCTGGAAGCGGAGCGATTCAGTGGG
Organism: uncultured Occallatibacter sp.; assembly: GCA_964493705.1. Taxonomy (GTDB): domain Bacteria; phylum Acidobacteriota; class Terriglobia; order Terriglobales; family Acidobacteriaceae; genus Telmatobacter. The sequence continues at coordinate 28,836 of CAZBPD010000010.1, read as the reverse complement.
CGTAAAGGTGCGGCTGGGCTGATTGCGAGTGTAGTTGGTGATCACCGAGCAGGACGAATTGATGATCGGCAGTCCGCCGGCCGGGTTCGCCGTCAGAATGGTATAGCTCGTTGCGCTGGTGTAGTTGGCGCTGCCCATGCTTGCGGTGCTGCAGACGCCGGAGACGCTGAAGCCGGTGGCAGTATACCCGTAGGGCTCCAGTGCATCCCAGTCGCCCAGGGACGCCTTGGCGCCGTTGGCTTCCTGCACGTTATACGCGCTGGGAGCAAGCTGATACGAGGTGTTGTTCTTGAAGTGCGTCATCTGCTCTTCGAAGGTGATCTTCGTTTCCTTCAAAGGCTTCCAGTCAAGGCCGACGGTGAAGTCGTCGGTGCTGTTGCGCTCGTTCTGCTGCAGCAGGGCATCGTATTTGGCAAAGGAGTAGCTGGGCGAGTTGCTTACGCCCTGCATGATGTTCTGCGCATAACTGGCCCGGATCGTCACCTTGGACTGCGGATAAAGAATCAGGTTGGTGTCGGTCATGCGGCGCACGGTATTGAACATCACCGGGGATTGATTCACCTGCGACCAGGGAAGGCCGATGTGCGCAGTCGACAGACCGAGGGGCAGCGTCTGACCGGCGGCGGTATTCGAGTTGCCCAGCAGATCGTAGTCGAAGTACTGACGGTCGCGGCGGAACATGCCCGAGAACTCGTAGATCTTCTTCTTGGAAAAAGCCAGAGTAGCCAGGTCGTTGGGATCCCCGCCCAAGCCGGTGGTGAAGGCATTCAAATCGTCCAGAAAGGCCTTCTTTTTGCCCGGCAGGGCATGCATGTCAAAGCTCTCGCCCAACACGCGCAATCCGCTGTGCTGGTTGACCAGGGTGTCATACATCGCACCGCTGCCAATGGTGTTGTCGAAGTGACCGCCCATATCCACGCTGTGATGCACAGTGTAGCCTTGCGGAGCGGCGATCGGAGCGGGTGTGGGTTGTGGCGCGGTGGGGTTTTGAGCGCCGGCGGCGCTTGTCATCGTCAATGCAAATGCAAGTCCGATACTCCCAGCCAGACACTGGGCCAAGCCGGCGGATCGCCGTTGCTTGGATAGCCGTGAAAGCCAGCTGTTGTTCTTCATAGGAAGCCTCTCTTCAATGAACCATGCACATGTGTGCATTTGTGTTGCTGGAGCCAGCCCGCGCGGGCCTTTCAGAGCTCAGGCGCGACGCTGTTCCATGACCCCTAACGGGTGAACGCCGCACTCATGTTGGAACCATGAATGAATGTATGGCAGGAGATGCACGGTTGTGTCGTGGTCGATCCTCCATCCATTCCATGAACGGCGCCGGCGGCAACCTGGCTGTGGCATTGGTTGCACAGCGTGGCGATAGTCGGCATGTTCAGCAAACGCGCGTTTTGGGAGCCATGAGGCGTGTGGCAAGAGACGCATCCTTCGGCCTTGACCGGGGTGTGCTCAAAAACAAACGGACCACGCTTCTCCATGTGGCACTTGGTGCAGATGGCATTCTGATCGGCGGTGGACTTCACATTGTTCTTGCCAAAGGTGCCATGCACATCGTGGCAATCCTTGCAGGTAATCAAACCTTCTTCAACCTTGTGATGGAAGGGCATGGCGAACTGCGGCTTGATCTCGGTGTGGCACTGGAAGCAGAGCTTGGGCTCGGAGGCCTTGAGCAGATGATCCTTCTCTTCGCTCTTGTGGACACTGTGGCAGCTCAGGCAGCCGACATTGGCCTTGGCATGGGGAGAGCGGTCAAAGTTGGGATGAGTTCCGGCGTGGCAGCTGAGGCACTTCTCATCGACGGCTTTGGTGCTGGCTGTGGCAGGGTTGAAGATCTTGGTCTTGTCGCCGCCGCCGTCCACGTGCTCTTTGCCCGCGCCGTGGCAGTTCTCGCAGGTCACATTGACCCCGCCGTGCATCGCCGCGGCTTTCTGGTGCGGGTTGCCCTCAAACTTCTTGGAGACCTCGTCGTGACATCCGGCGCAGGTTTCCGAACCCACAAAGTTGGTTGAAACAGCTTCCTTGGCAGGTGCGTTTTTCGGCTGATCCGAAGAAGCGGGAGCTCCCCAGGCAACAGCCGTCAACATTGCACCGCCCAGCAGCAACATCCAACACGCTCGCAGTCCCGGTAACCTACCCGGAGCCGCACAAAGAGAAAAATGCGTTACTGGCTTGTCCTTGTTCATGAAAAACACCTCAATTGCTCGCCTTGATTGCAACCTGATTCTCCGGCACATTGCCGAAACATCGCTTGTTCCGTTCAAAAAAACAGAACCAGCAAACCCTCCGGAACGCGATATTGCACCAGACCCCATGTGCGTTGCATCACTAACCTGTCATCTTAGGTTGATTCAAAACCCGCACACTGTGACATGGATCACGTGATTTCATCTCAGTCAATGGGAGGGGGCGGATCGGAGGAAAATCGGACAAAGAATCGGAAATCACGGTTCCGAGCATCTGACAAACATGCTCATTTCCCGTCTCTGGCGAGGCCGGCAACCGGAAAAATGGTCGAAAAGGCGAGGCTGATTGCGAGAAATATACCATAGAATCCGATGCGTTTCTCGTGGCGCACTTCACTTGGAGTGATTTGGGTCACAGTATACTAATTGTTTGGGCCTTTAAGGTGAGGATCGAAATGGATTTACTTTGGCTCCGAGTGGCGGCGGTACTTTATGCGACGGCGAGCATCGCCGTCTTCCCGGCCGTGCTCTATCGCCGCGAGGGATGGCGCAAAAGCTGTGTCCACCTGGCCGGCATGGGACTCTTCTTCCACTTCATCTCGGCGGTCGAGATGCTCGTGCAGGCCCATCGCTGGATGCCGGTCGGCATCCGCGAAGTCGAATCGCTGCTAGGCTTTGCCGTGGTGGGGCTCTTCTTCCTGGCCTGGTGGCTCTACGACGCGGTTTCGCTGGGCATCTTCGCCTTGCCCCTGACCTTTTTCCTGGTTCTCGCGCCCTCCCTCGGTCCCGACCGTTACACCTTCCCCTCGCCCGGCGTGCGCAACGGTTGGCTGGTCATCCATATTGTCGCCCTGATGCTGGCCTATGCCGCGCTGGGCTTCAGCATGTTGGCCTCGATCCTCTATCTGGCCCAGGAGCGCCGTCTCAAGCGCAAGTTGAAGTTCGACCCCTGCGCACCGCCCCAGCCGGAGTCCAGATGGACGGCGCTGGACTGGATGCCGCCGCTCGATACCCTGGAGCGCGTCGCCGTGGCTATGCTCGAATTCGGCTTCCCCTCGATGACCATCGGTCTGGTGATCGGCTCGGTGCTGGTCCAGGAAACCTCGCTGGGCGCGGCCTACTTTCTCGATCCCAAGATCCTGGCCGCCTTTTTCAGTTGGGGAGTTTACGTTCTGCTCCTGCTGGCCCGGCGCGTCAGCGGCCTGCGCGGACGGAAAGCGGCTTACCTGACCAGCGCCGCCTTTCTGCTCATGCTCTTTGTCTGGATCACCAATCTCATCAGCCATGTGCACAGGTTCGGTGCACAATGAGCCGGCCCGCGACGAATGGGTCGGAAGCGACGCTGACGGTGATCGGCGTCAACCACAAGACCGCTCCCATCGAGGTGCGCGAGAAGATCGCCATTCCCCGCGCCGATCTGCCCGAGGTGACCCGCGCCCTGGCCGCCGAATCGGGAGTGGCCGAGTGTCTGATCGTCTCCACCTGCAACCGCGTCGAGATTCTGGCCGCTGTCGAGGGCGTCGAGGTGGATATAGAAGGCTTCCTCTGGCGGCGTTTCGGCCTCGATCCCGCGTTGCTCCGCCCCCATCTCTACGAACATCGCGGCCAGCAGGCGGTGAGCCACCTCTTCCGCGTTGCCGCCAGTCTGGACTCCATGGTGGTCGGCGAGTCGCAGATTCTGGGCCAGGTCAAAGAGGCCTTCGCCGTGGCCCGCGCCGCCGGAACCGTGGGCGGTCAGCTTGAATCGCTGCTGCAAGCCGCCTTTGCCGCCGCCAAAAAAGTGCGCACAGAGACCGAGATCGGGTCCAATTCCGTCTCCATCGCCTCGGTGGGCGTCGAGCTTGCGCGCAAGATCTTCGGCTCGCTCGAGGGCCGCACGGTTTTTCTGGTCGGCGCGGGAAAAATGTCGGAACTCGCCGCCCGTCACCTGGTCCAGCAGGGCGCGGGAACGATCCTCGTGACCAACCGCACCCCGGAGCGGGCCCAGCGCATGGCCGAGCCCTTCGGCGGCCGGGTCATTCCCTACGAGCAGATGTACGAGGCCGCCAGTCAGGCCGACATCGTGATTACCTCGACCAGCGCCCCGCATCCCATCTTTGGACGCGAACAGGGGCAGGCCTTCCTGCACAAGCGCCGCAACCGCCCCATGTTCTTCATCGATCTGGCCGTGCCCCGCGATGTGGACCCAGCGATGGGCAAGCTGGAAGGCATCTTTGTTTACGATATTGACGACCTGCAGGCGGTGGCCGCCGCGCACATGGCCGAGCGCAAGAGCATCGCCACCGATGCCGAGGCCCTGATTGCCGCCGAGGTCGAGCGCTTTCACCTGCGCCGCCGCACCGTCAATGCCGCCCCGGCCATCGTCGCCCTGCAACAGCAAGCCGAGGAGATTCGTCAGGCCGAACTGCGCCGCGCCCAGGCCCGTTTGGGCAGCCTCAGCGCCGAGCAGATTGCCGCCGTCGAGGCCCTCACCCGCGGGCTGGTGAACAAGTTCCTCCATCCGCCCATGCAGGCGATCAAACAGGCCGCCCGCGAGAACAACCAACTTTCCATGGACGCCCTCTGCTCTACCTGGGCGCTGCCCACCGGCATTGAGCCCTCGAATCTGCAGCCGCCCAACTCGGAAATTGATAATCCTTATATGGATACCGCGAACGAGAGCGGCGGGGAGAAACAAGCATGAAGCTGAGAATCGGAAGCCGCGGCTCGCAACTGGCCCTCTGGCAGGCCAACCACATCGCCGCGCTGCTCACCGGGCAGGGCCACGCGGTCGAGATCCAGATCATCAAAACCACCGGCGACCGCCTGCAAGAGGTGACCTTCGCGCAGGTGGGCTCCAAAGGCATGTTCACCAAGGAGATTGAGGAGGCGCTCGCGGCCGGCTCCATCGATCTGGCCGTGCACTCGCTCAAGGACCTGCCCACCGAACTGCTGGAACCCTTCCAACTGGCCGCCACGCCGCCCAGAGTGGACCCGCGCGATGTTTTTGTCTCGCTGAAATACCAGAAACTGGCGGAGTTGCCCCATGGCGCCCGTGTTGGCACCAGCAGCCAGCGCCGTCGCTCCCAGTTGAAGGCGCTGCGCCCCGATCTGGAGGCCGTCGAGTTCCGCGGCAATGTCGACACCCGCCTGCGCAAGCTCGCCGAGGGCCAGGTCGAGGCCATTTTGTTGGCCGCCGCCGGCCTCGACCGTTTGGGCAAGACCGATTGGGTCCGTGAACGCCTTCCGCTCACCGACTTCTGCCCCGCCGCCGGTCAGGGTTCGCTGGGCATCGAGATCCGCAAAAACGATCCGGCTACCCTCGACGCCATCTCCTTTTTGGACGACGCCGGCACGCGCTTTGCCGTCACCGCCGAACGCGCCGCGCTGGCCGCTCTGGGCGGAGGCTGCCAGGTCCCCATCGGCATTCACTGCCGCGGCGCTCTCGTGGGCGAGGGCTCTGAACTCTGGGACGAGATCTACGCCGTGGTTGCCGATCCCGCTACCGGACAGGCCGTCCGCGTCCACCACCGCGCTGTTGTGGGCGAGTTTTCGCCGGAAACGTTGGGAAAAAAGGCCGTCGAGATGCTCCTGGCCGCCGGCGCGGCGCCGCTGCTCGCTGCCCATACCTAGCGCTTCGCCAGATTTGTGCGCCCTATATGGGTGCCCCACCCTCGCCGCTGTCATTCTGAGCAATTTGACTCGTGTTGACGAGTTACGGCTGCAATGAACGCCGCAACCGCCTCCCGCAGGGAGGGGATGAAAGTAGCCAGGGGTGGAGCGCAGCGGAACCCCTGGGATGAATGCCAAAATCTACCTCGCGCCCCGCAGGGCCGCGCTGAAGCGCAGCTTGATCAGCCCCGTTCATTAGGAGCAGCCCGACTCGCTCCAGTGCGTTACGGTTGAGGTGAACAATCGCCAACCACCCAACTTGCTTCCCCGCGCAAGCGGAGCTAACTTGCTGATTTTATTCAATCGTTTTTTTGTTCATAGGGAGCGGAGCGCAGCGAAGTCGAAGAATCGGCTTTCTGTAACGTTTGCGGCCAGCGTGGGTTTGCGCAGTTCCCCGCCGGTGACTCTCTTGGAACATAAGCGGAGCATTGCGGGCAGGGAAGAAATTCGGCAGCCCGGAAAGCTGTCAAAATGAGCAGGGAAAGCTCCTTAAACCGATGAATTCCCTCAATTTCTTTATTCCGAATTACGCCCGAGGCGCGCAATGACCCGCCCCCTGGAGGGGATGCGGGTGCTGGTGACACGCGCCGCCCAGCAGGCCGGCAAGCTCAGCGAGGGGTTGCGGGCGCTGGGGGCCGTGCCGGTCGAGGTTCCGGTGCTGGAGATTTGCCCGCCGGCCAGCTACGCTCCGCTCGATCAGGCTTTAGAGAGGTTGAATTCTTACGATTGGCTGATCCTGACCAGCGCCAACACGGTGCGAGCACTGACCGAAAGAGCGTTTTTTTTAGGAGTCTCCTTTGCTTCTTCCGCCTCCCTATCTGCGGAACCCAGCCAACCCCCGCGCCTTTTTTCTGGCGCGGACCAGCCGACGGCGTCTGCCTCACCGCAGGTGACGCAGGTGGCTGCTGTGGGTCAGGCTACGGCGGCGGCGGCGCAAAGAGCAGGCTTATCCGTTACTCTTGTCCCAGAATCTTACGTGGCCGAAAGTTTGCTTGCTGAGATGGTGCAGGTTGGCTTAGCAGGAAAAAGGGTCCTTCTCGCCCGCGCCGCCGTGGCTCGGGATGTGATCCCCGACGCCCTGCGCGCCGCCGGCGCCACCGTCGATGTGGTCGATGCGTACCAGAACGTCTTGCCGGAATCGGCGCCTAGTCTGCTGCGCGCGGCCTTAGCCGAGGGAATCGACGCCGCTACCTTTACCAGTTCATCGAGCGCTTCACATCTGGCCGAGGCCGCCCGCGCCGCCGGCGTGGACTGGCCGCTTCGGGGCGTCGCCGCCGTTTCCATCGGTCCGATTACCAGCCAGACCTTGCGCGAACTTGGCTGGGAGCCCGCCGCCGAGGCCGATCCCTACGACATTCCCGGTCTCATCGCAGCCGTGGGGCGGGTTCTGGCCAGCAAGCAGGGATAGACTGTCAAGGATTCATTGCGCAGTTCGGAAGGAGAACGATGCTTCGTCTCGGAATCGGATGCCTGGGACTTTGCCTCTGTCTTGTTGCCGTGGCAAGCCTTCTTGACTACTTCCATTTGGTTGTCTTCGGTCCGTGCGCAGGGTATGGCGCTGCGGCGTTTTACATCCTGATGATGCTGACCTTTGGGCTGGGCACTGTTCTGACGGTGCTGGGCGCGATCCTGTGGGGAGTGCGCAAGCTCAGCCAACCCCGCCAACTCCGCTAACCCGTTAACCCCGCTAACACCGCCAACCCCGCTAACCCCGCCAACACCGCTAACACCGCCAACCCCGCTAACCCCGCTAACACCGCCAACCCCGCCAACACCGCTAACTCCGCTACGATTGCCAGGTTTTGTCCTTGGCGGTGCAGAGGGGTTCGAGGTTGCACTGGTCGCACTTCGGCTTGCGGGCGTCGCAGACCTGGCGGCCGTGATGGATGAGCTGATGGCTGAAGGCGATCCAGCGCTCCTGGGGCAGGATGCGCATCAACTCCTGTTCGACCTTCTGCGGGGTCTCACCCTTGGCCAGGCCCAGGCGGCGAGCGATGCGGAAGACGTGTGTATCGACCACCACGCCCTCGGCCTTGCCGAAACAGACGCCCAACACCACATTGGCCGTCTTGCGCGCCGCTCCGGGGATCTTGATCAGTTCTTCCAGGGTTTGCGGGACTTGGCCGTGAAAGTCCGCGAGAATCTTGCGCGCCGCTCCTTGCAGGGATTTGGCCTTGTTGTGAAAAAAGCCCGTCGAGCGGATGATCTCTTCGATCTCTTCCAGAGATGCCGCGGCCATGGCTTGCGGGGTAGGGAAGCGGCGGAAGAGTTCCGGGGTCACCATATTCACGCGCACGTCGGTGCACTGCGCGGAGAGGATGGTGGCTACCAGCAGTTCCCAGGGAGAGCTGTAGGTCAGCGCGCATTCAACGTTGGGATACGCCTCGTCGAGACCGCGCAGAATTGCCGCGATGCGGTCGGGGGCCAGCGGGCCGCGGGAGGGATTACGGACAGGTCTGTTGGATTGCATCAGCGATCATCCTCTTGCAAACTGTGCGAGAAAGCAATCATGAAGGCCTACCGCCAGGATGCAACTTCTCAAGATAGCTCATGCAATTGGTAATCCCTTGTCGAACACGGTCTTCATTCACGAGACGACAAGGTAATCTCATCTTAAGGTCGGCATAAAGTGCAAGAGCTTCCGAAACGCGGCCTTGTGCAATCCGACATTCGGCCATATGCTGAAGTGCGAATGTCGCCAAATCCCCCACGTCTCTGCTTACCACCTGGCTTGCGGCTTCATACGCCTCACCGAAGCGATCAAGCGTCAACAGACAGGTTGCTCTACTAACTTGGATACTTGTCTCAACCCATCCGATGATTCGACGCTCGGTTTCGTCAAGTCCGCTGTCTTCGGAGGGGTAAAGAGCATGTGCCCTATCAAGCCAGTCCAGGGCCTCATTGACTCGCCGCAAGCGGAGGAGCGCTTGCCCCTTGAAAAGGCAGAGCTGGTATTTGTGGATGCGGAAGTCCTCGCGTTCGAACTACCCAGTTTCAAGATTCATGTCCAGGAGTGCCAATGCTCTTTCAGGGCGGCCCAGTTGTTCCTCAGTATAGGCGCGAGACATGTTTGCAAAAACTCGGGAGAATTCAGGCTGGGGCATGGTGTCGAGTTCATCCATTGCCCGATTCGTGACATCATCGAGTTCCAATTGCGTCGAACAGGTAACTACATCAAAGAGAAGCCGCATTCTTATATTGGCATCTTCGGTGCGCTCCAGCATAGCCTGTGTCAATCGAAGGGAGGTCGCCAACTCGCCCTTGCATCGAAGTTTTTCAGTTGCGTCGATTTCTTCTTCTGTCGGCTCAACATGAGGCATATTCTTTTCCTTGACTCGGTCGAAATGAGCAGCAATAGAAAAATGTAAAAACGACCGCAGGTCCTTCGACTGCGCCGGTCGCAAAATGCGCGACCGGCTCCGCTCAGGATGACAATTCTATAAACTACCACTTAACCAGCCGCCTAGCTTTTCTATGGGCAGGCGCAATCCAAGGAAGAACTGCCCGAAGAGGCCGTAGACGGCGCTGACTTCGTCGAAGCGCATCTCGTAGATGATCTTCTTGAAGGCGATGGGGTCGTCGCTGAAGAGGTCCACACCCCACTCCCAATCATCCATACCGATGGAGCCGGTCACAATCTGCTTGATCTCGCCGGCGTAGCGGCGGCCGATCAGGCCGTGTTCGTGCATCATCTGCTGGCGGTTGGCGAAGGGGACGGTGTACCAATTGACCGTTTCCCCGCGTTTGCGGTCCATGGGGTAGAAACAGAGGTACTTGGCCTCGGGGACGGCGGGAATCAGACGGCTGGCCATGGCGGTGGACTGGCGCTGGAGGGTGGCGTCGACTTCGGCCTTCCATTCCGGCGAGTGGGCGGCGTGGCCTTGGGCGGCGGCGGCCTCGTAGGTCTTGCGGGTGGATTCGTACAGGCCCAGTTCGACCACCGAAACATAGGAGTGGCGCAGATCGAGGAAATCGTAAAACTCCGTCTGGGCCAGTTCCAACTCGACCTGGTTGAGGGCCTCCAGCGAGTCGCGGAAGTGCAGCAGGATCAGGTCGCCCTTGTGACCGAGCTGAGAAAAGAGCGCGGTCTGGATGGGGCCTTCCGGGTTTTTGCGCTCCAGGCGGTTCAGGACTTCCAGAGCTTCAACCAGAATTCGTTTGCGGTCCGCGCAGGACCGCCAGGCCTTCCAGTCGAAGCGAAAGAACTGGTGCAGAGCGTAAGAACCTTCGAGAGTGAGCGGGACAGGGGGGAAGTCGGTCACGGGAACACCTTTCTTGGATTTCCCCCTCATTGTAGCGAAGTATAGAGGGCACGGGGGGTTGGTTAGCGGGTCAGCAGGTCAGCAGGATAGCGGGTTAGCGATGTGAGGGGGGCAGGCAACGCAGCGACCAGAGCGGGGTGCGGGAGCGGCGTACTGCGTTTGAAGCAAGACGGGGGATTCTCTGCAACAACGGATGGAGTAGGCGGGTCGGCCAATATTTGAAGAAAATCGAGCCGGGCGGCGGTTGGCCACGCCGAGGTTGGCGGTTTAGAATCGCGGTGCGCTGGGCGCGGGACCCCGGCCTTATATACTCTTCAAGGAGCATATGAGCGAAAAAATCCTTCTCTATCTCATCGATTTCGTGGTGCACGTGATCCAGACGGGCGGTTACGCCGGCATTGTGGGGTTGATGGCCATCAACTCGGCCTGCATTCCGCTGCCCTCCGAAATCGTGATGCCGTTTTGCGGATATCTGGTGTATCTGGGGCATTTCAATTTATTTCTGGTGGCGACGGCGGGAGCGGTGGGCGCCAATCTGGGCTCGGCGCTGGGGTACTGGATCGGCGCCAAGGGCGGGCGTCCGCTGGTCGAGCGCTACGGGCGCTGGGTTCTGATGAGCCACCACGACCTGGACCGCATGACCTGGTTTTTTGCCAAGTATGGATCGATTGCCGTCTTGCTGGCGCGCATGTTGCCGGTGGTGCAGACCTTTATCGCCTTCCCGGCGGGGATCGCCCGGATGCCGCGGTTGCGCTTCCACCTGTACACGACGGTGGGCTCGTGGACGTGGTATCTTTGCCTGGTTTGGGCGGGCAGAACGCTGGGCGAGAAGTGGCACACCGACCCGCGGCTGCAGGAGTGGTTCCATCGTTTTCACTTTGCGGTGGAGATCGCTCTGGTGTTGGGGATTGTGTGGTTTGTGTGGACGCACGTGAAGGGTTCGCGGGCGGCCAAGGCGGTTTGATCCCGAATTGAGAAACGGGCCCGTCGGCAAGGCGTAAACTGGTGAGTCTGCTGAAATCCGGATTGTGTGGAGCAAAAGCAAACATTTGCAGCAAGGAAGGTTAGGAGAAGCGATGGGTAACGAAGTTCAAGGCGGCCAGAAGACCGCCGCAGCGTCGAAGGTTGCGCCCGCGACGGGCAAACTGGGAGTGATGGTGGTCGGATTGGGCGCCGTTTCAACCACGATGATCGCCGGAGTCGAGGCGATTCGCCGCGGACTGGCCAAGCCGATCGGCTCGCTGACTCAGATGGGCACCATCCGCCTGGGCAAGCGCACTGACAACAACTCTCCCCTGATCAAGGAGTTCGTCCCCCTGGCCGACCTGAACGACGTGGTCTTTACCGGTTGGGACATCTTCGAAGACAACGTCTACGAGGCCGCCTCGCACGCCGAGGTGCTGGACAAGGAAATGCTGGCCAAGCTGAAGCCCTACCTGGAGACCATCAAGCCTCTGCCGGCGGTCTTCGACCAGTATTACGTGAAGCGCCTGCACGGCACCCACATCAAGACGGGCAAGAACAAGCGCGATCTGGCTAATCAGGTCATCGCCGACATCCGGGCCTTCAAAAAGACCGTGGACCGGGTGGTGGTGATCTGGGCCGCATCGACGGAGATCTTCATCGAGCCCACGGCGGTCCATGCCAGCGTGGCGGCTTTCGAGCAGGGCCTGGAGAACGACGACATAGCCATTGCGCCTTCGCAGATCTATGCCTATGCGGCGCTAAGCGAGGGCGTTCCCTTCGCCAACGGCGCGCCGAATCTGACCGTCGACACCGGGGCCATGATTGAGCTGTCGAAGAAGAACGCCGCGCCCATCTGCGGCAAGGACTTCAAGACCGGACAGACCTTCATGAAGACGGTGCTTGCGCCGGCCTTCAAGGCGCGCATGTTGGGCGTCAAGGGCTGGTTCTCGACCAACATCCTGGGCAACCGCGACGGCGAAGTGCTGGACGATCCCGAGTCGTTCAAGACCAAGGAAGAGTCTAAACTGGGCTCGCTCGACTTCATCTTCCAGCCGGAGTTGTACCCCGACCTCTACAAGGATCTCTATCACAAGATCCGCATCAACTACTATCCGCCCCGCGGCGACGACAAGGAAGCCTGGGACAACATCGACATCTTCGGATGGATGGGCTACCCCATGCAGATCAAGGTCAACTTCCTCTGCCGCGACTCGATTCTGGCCGCTCCCATCGCGCTCGACCTGGTGCTCTTCCTGGACCTGGCCAAGCGCACTCCGGAGTTGCAGTCGATCGGCATTCAGGAGTGGCTGAGCTTCTACCTGAAGTCGCCGCAGTCGGCTCCCGGCCTCTATCCGGAACACGACCTGTTCATTCAATTGATGAAGCTGAAGAACACCCTGCGCCACATCATGGGCCAGGACCTGATCACCCACCTCGGCCTGGAATACTACGACTAGGACTGGCCGTCCAGGCGGAGTTTCCTTCAAGCGGTTGGAATAACGAGAAGCCTCACCCGTGTGGGTGGGGCTTTTCTGCGGCTGGAGGCCGGCGTATCCGGCTTTACCCAAAAATGCCTGCGACCGGAAAGCGCCAGCGCAGTATCATCGATTCATTCTCGGCAACGGGGGACAAAAAATGGCCAGCGGGATCAAGCAGGGAGTGAAGAAGGCTCCACCAAGGACTCAGCCGTTGAAGCAGAGCAGACGCCGCTATCACGTTCACGCCGGGGCACACGCTGACGCGCTCAACGGGCTTTTGTTGGCAACATTCTGGCAAAGGCTGCTTGGCTATTTCCTTGATCTGTTGATTGCCGTTGTTATTTGGTCGCCGCTTGAATACTCGTGGCGCCATTTTCTTCTTCATGAGACAGAAATTCGCCTTGTTTGGGACTTTCATGAAGCAGGGAACATCGTTGTGATGGTTCTCTATTGGGGATTAGCCAACTATTTTGGCAACGGACAAACGCCCGGCAAGTGGGTTGCACGGACTCGAATCGTGTCGCTGAGCGGCGAACGCATAGGGCTTTGGCAATCCGTTGAGCGCGGATTGGGTTATGGTGCAGCGACGCTGGAGTTAGGTGTGGGGTTCCTGCAATTTTTTTGGGATAGAAACCGCATGTGCGCGCAGGATCGGCTGGCCGAGACAATTGTGGTTGACGTGAGAAAGCAGAAATCGCGATAGTCGGCGATTCCGCAAGCTGAATTAAACCCCGTAAATGCCTCCCAGACCGAGGGTTGCCGCCATTCCACGGTTGTCTCTTCGCAATGCACAGGCTCCAACCCGATATATTTTCATCGCCTTCCCCTTGGCGCCGCCGTAAACCATTCATTCATTGAGACAATTCGCAACCGCGCGTCAACCAGCTCAAGAAGGCAAATTGTGCTTCCGGTCTGCATCTTTATTGAATCCTTATCGATTTGACTGTATATTTATGCAGACAATCTTTAATCGAACGATTAGAGTTGTGCCCCAAATATGTTCCCCCAAGGCTCTCGGAGCCGCATTCTGACCGGGCCCACCCGGCCGATTTTTACCCGCATTTCTGGAGGATAGGCGCAATGAGAATCCGTTTTCATTTCTGTACGGCAGTTCTGGTCTTTGTTCTCTGGCTTGTTTCACCGTCGGGGATCTGGGGACAGACCTTCCGCGGCAGTATTCAAGGCACGGTCACAGACGCTTCCGGAGCGGCGGTCGCTGGCGCCAAGGTCAAGGTCTTCAGCCCCGGCACCGGTCTCTCCCGTACGCTGACCACCAACGATCAAGGAGCCTATCTAGCCTCCGAACTGCCGCTGGGGACGTACAACGTCACCGTCGAGGTGCAGGGCTTTCGCACCACGACGCTGAACGGCATCTCGGTCAGTGTGGGCGCTCCGGCACGCGCCGACGCCCGGCTTTCGGCCGGCGCCATTGAAGAAGTGGTTCAGGTCAACGCCGATGTGCCGCTGGTCGAAACCACCTCCAACACCAGTGGCGGCACCATCGAGGCCGCCATGGCCTCCGAGTTGCCGGTCAACGGACACGATTACACCAAACTGATCGAGCTGGTTCCGGGCGCCAGCAGCGACCCGGTGGGCTCGACCGAGTCGGCCGGCTCCTACGGTCTTTTTAGCCTCAACGGCAACCGCGGCCGCTCCAACAACTACCTGCTCGACGGCACCGATATGAACGACGGCTACCGCAACCTGCCCTCGGTCAATCAGGCCGGCGTCTGGGGCTGCCCCTCGACCATCCTTCCCGTCGACGCGCTGGCCGAGCTTCCCGTCACCGGCAATCCCGAGGCGGAGTTCGGACGCAGCTCCGGCGCTACCGTCAACATCGTCACCAAGAGCGGCACCAATGCCATTCACGGCAGCGCCTTCGAGTCTTTCCGCAACGATTCGCTGGGCGCGCGCAACGTCTTCAATACCACCGATCAGCCCAAGAACTCCTTCACCAATCATCAGTTCGGCGGCGCGGTCGGCGGACCCATCTTCAAAGACAAGACCTTCTATTACCTGGCCTACGAAGGCCAGCGCGAAAACGGCGGATTGCCCCAACTGGGCGATGTGCCCACGCAGTCCGAGATCAATACTTATACCAGCAACGGTGGCGCCATCAATCCGGTGATTCAGAGCCTGCTCAACAGCAAGCCCTGGGGCGCTTTGCCCGCCAGCAACGAGGCGGTGACCTTTACCACTCCGTTCAGCAACAATAGCGACAACGTCATCGTCAAAGCCGATCACCATGCGCATTTGTTCAGCGCCGGTGACCTCTTCACCGGTCGTTATTTCTACAGCCACGGCACGCAGAGCTTTCCGCTGGGCATGTTGTACACCGGCAGCAGCGCGCCGGGCTTCAACACCGCGACGCCGACGCATGTGAACATCGTCTCGCTCTCCTACACTTCGGTGCCCCGCTCCAACCTGATCTTCGAGTTGCGCGGCGGGTACAACCGCTTTTTGCAGCAGTTCCTGCCCCAGGACGGTTCGCTCAACCCCAACACCGCCTTTGGTCTGAACACCCTGCCTCCCAACTTCAGCTCGCATGACCTGGGTCTGCCCACCATAGAGGTTGGCCCCTACAGCTCCATCGGCTCCACGGGCAGCGACGCCCGCGGCCGCATCGACACTAACTACCAGCTCTTCGGCAACCTTTCTTACTCGCTCGGCCACCATTCCTTCAAAGCCGGCGCCGAGTGGCGGCGCACCTTCATCAACAGCTTCATCAACTCTGGGCACCGCGGCAAGCTGGTCTTCAGCGATCTCGACGATTTCCTCTCTGGCACCATCGACGGCGGCAGTTCCGCCACCGGCAACGGCACACGGTACAGCTACCAGAATGGCGGCGGCCTTTATTTGCTCGACTCCTGGCGCTGGAGCAACAAAATCACTGTCAATTACGGTCTGCGCTGGGATTATTACGGCGTCATCGGCGCACAGAACAGCGCCTTTAGCATCTTCAACGTCAAGACCGCCAGCCTAGAGACCATCGGCGCCGCTGGTGCGCCATCCACACTCTACCCCAAGGTATGGGATGACTTCGCGCCCCGCATCAGCGTGGCCGACGATCTGCTGGGCAATGGCAAACTAGTCGTGCGCACCGGAGCGGGCATCTACTACGACGGCCCTTCGCAAGACTTCTTCGTGGGCAACCAGGCGTACAACACCAACGCTGGCGAAGCCGGCCCGGCTTTCAACGGCATTGGCTTTGCTTCGCCTGCGGTTACGACGATCTCCAAGGGCGTGGCCATCTTCGGCGACAGCACCAACTACACGCCCAGCAGCGCCTTCACCGTCGATCAGGGAAACACCACGCCCCGCTACGTCTCCTACACCCTTAACCTCGAATCGCAGTTGGCCAAGAAGATTGCGCTACAGGTCGGCTACGTCGGTTCGCAGGGCCGCCATCTCTTCCGTATGCGCGATCTGGATCAGTTCAACAACGTCGCGAACCGCACGGTTAGTTGTGGCAACGGGACCAGCATCACCTATGAAGAACACTGCTTCCCCGCCTATCTTGCCGGCCCGTTTGCGGGCACGGCGCTCTCTTACATCAATCAGGTAGAGACCAGCGCCCTTTCCAACTACAACTCCGCGCAGGCCACGCTGAAGTTGCAAGACTGGCACAAATTGACCTCGACCCTCAACTACACCTGGTCGCACTCCATCGACACGGCCAGCGACGGCTTGGAGTTTGTGCCCAACGCCGCCGAGCCAGACGACAGCTTCAACCCCCACGCCGAGCGCGCCAACTCCAACTTCGACGTGCGCCAGCGCGTGCAGTGGTTCTGGACCTATAACGCGCCCAAGTTCAAGACCGCCAGTTGGATCAGCAATGGCTGGGCCATCGATGGCATGTTTAACTACGCCACCGGTCAGCCCTACACCGTTGGCTACATTGGCGAAGCCGACTATAACGGCAGCGGTGAGTATTATGGCCGTCTTGACGTCATCGGCGATCCCCACAAGGGGACCGGCGGCCGCAATCTGCTGAATCTTTCCGCCTTGGCCCTACCCTGCACCCTCGACGCCTCGGGCAACTGCACCACCGATCCGAACACCGGCCTGTGCAATAGCTGCCATCCCGGCAGCGAGGGACGAAACGCTTTCAACTCATCCAATTACACCAACTTCGATTTCTCTCTGACCAAGACCACGCAAATCACCGAAAAGCTGAAGATGGAGTTGCGCGCCGACGTCTTCAACCTCTTCAACCACCCCAACTACAGCAACCCGCTGCTGCCCGGCTTTGGCGTCGACTACTTCGGCAATCCCCAGACCACCGTCGGCGGCACCACTTACATGACCCCTACCGCTACTCCCGACGTGGGCAGCGGCAACCCCTACCTGGGCGGCGGCGGACCGCGCAGCGCCCAGTTGGCCGCGCACTTCACCTTCTAGAGCGATTCCAGAATGGCTATACCCTGCAACCTTCTTGCCAGGTCGTCGCTCGCTGGGGCTCGCGCCGACTTGAATGCATGGTTTCTGGGTACTCCAATTCTGGAATCGCTCTAACCGCGGCACCACAGCGAGCAGGACGGCGGATCTCCTCCGCCGTCCCGCCCGCGTAGATCGTCCTTTCCTCTCAGGCGCCCTCGGGCGTCTTTTTTATCGTTCGTCGTCCACCGGTGTTTCCGACCTACGGGGCATGAATCTGTAGCGCTGGCCTTCAGGCCACTGAAGAAAGCTGTTCTATACATGGCCTTCAGGCCCGGGCTTTTGCCATGTGGCCGAGCTTTACGCCGGTTTGTTACACTGCGCTGGGTAAACGATTACAGATCCGCCACGGTGCTTGGCAGCATCGATCTTGCAGCGGATCTCTGGTTGCGGCAAACGTTTCGGCGCGGGGTTAATCCCGAGAATGCGTTTTCCGCTTGACAATTCTCCCAGTAAACCCATTTACTTAAGGGCGAACCTCCAATAGATTGGGGGATACCAAGCCCCTTCGCAGGTGAACCAATGTTCGCATCGATCCCCGCTTTCATGGCCGCCGGCAGCCTCCATGCTCCGGCAGCTCTACTGGCTTTCAGCGTGACGCCGCTGGCGCACCTGAGCCTGCTCGATCTGGCTGTGATCGCCATCTACTTCGGCATGGTGATCTGGATCGGCTACTACCTCAAGGGCCAGTCCAACACCAGTGAAGAGTTCTTCATGGCCGGCCGCGAGATGACGGCGTGGATCGCCGGCCTCAGCTTTGTCTCCGCCAACCTGGGCTCGCTCGAGCTAATGGGCTGGGCCGGCTCGGCCTACCAGTACGGCATTCTGGCCGCGCACTGGTATTGGGTGGGCGCCATCCCCGCAATGCTCTTCCTGGGCATGGTGATGATGCCGTTCTACTACGTCTGCAAGACCCACTCCGTGCCAGGCTATTTGAAGCTGCGCTACGGGCAGGGATCGAGCGTGGTGGCCGGCTTCAGCTTCGCCTTCATGACCGTGCTGATGAGCGGCGTCAATATGTTCTCCATGGCCCTGGTGATGAAGGTCGTCCTTGGCTGGAACATGGACTTCTCCATCATCGTCTCGTCGCTGGCGGTGGCCGCTTATGTGGCGCTGGGCGGATTGCGTTCGGCCATCTTCAACGAGGTGCTGCAATTCATCCTCATCTGGGGTGGCGCGCTGCTGGTGCCGATCCTGGGCCTTATCGAAGCGGGAGGTTGGACTGGCTTCCAGGCCAAGCTGGCGCACAATATCCAGGCCGGTCTGGTCCCGGCGGGCGACTATACGCACATGTGGCGTTCCATGGGCCACTTCTCCGACAATCCCATGGGCATTCACTGGACCGGCATTCTCTTCGGCCTGGGCTTCGCCATCAGCTTCGGCTACTGGACCACCGACTTTCTTGTTGTGCAGCGCGTGCTCGCCGCCAACAGCCTGCGTTCGGCGCGTCTGGCTCCGGTCATTGGCTCCTTCTTCAAGATGGCGGTTCCTTTCATCGTGATTCTTCCCGGCCTGCTCGGCCTGGTGGCCTTGACGGATTCCAATGGCCATCTGATTCGTCTGGTGGGCGAGAATCTGGTCACGCCCGGCAGCGGTCTTCACAGCTACAACGAGGTGCTGCCGCTGATGATGGTGCGCTATCTCGGACCCGGTCTGCTGGGCCTGGGCATCACCGCCCTCATCGCCGGCTTCATGAGCGGCATGGCCGGCAACGTCAGCGCCTTCACCGCTGTTTGCACCTACGATCTGTACCAGCCACTGATCGCGAAGAATGCCACGGACAAGCACCTGGTCACCTTTGGCCGCGTCATGACCGTGGTGGGCGTCATCATCTCCATCGCGGCAGCCTACACGGTGATGCACGCGCAGGGCATCATGGACTACGTCCAGGCGCTCTTCGGATTCTTCATCTCCCCGCTGCTGGGCGTGGTGCTGATGGGCATGTTCTGGAAGCGCGCCACCAAAGAGGGCGGCTTCTGGGGACTCTTGCTGGGCACGCTGACCTCCATCGGTCTTTGGGCCTGGGTCAAGGTCGACCCCTCGGCGCTGAAGTACGTGGCTATCTCGCCCTACGCCCGCGATATGGCGGAGAACATGTATCGCGCCTTGTGGGCGGTCAGTGTTTCCGTGATCGTGTGCCTGGTCGTCAGCCTCTTTACCAAAGCCCGGCCCATTGCCGAACTCAACGGCCTGGTCTATGGCGCCACCAAACTGCCTGTGGAAGAGCCGGTTCCGTTCTATAAGAACGAATGGTTCTGGACGGCGATTGCCATCGTCGGCTTCCTGGCACTCAACATCTACTTCTGGTAAGGAGAGCGGCGATGCATGGTTCGAAGATTCCCATCTGGTTTTTTGTCGGCATTCTACTCACCGTGTATGGCGCGATGATTTTTGGCTATGGACTGGTCGAGGTCTTCACCGGACAGACCGCTTCCGTGGTCCTGGCCCATTTGCACGCGCCCATTTGGTGGGGTGGTTTGATGCTTGCGCTCGGCCTGTTTTACAGCGTGCGCTTTCGCCCGGGCCGCAACGGTTAATCTGCGGATACAAGGAGCAGTGCAATGGCAGTACAACGCAAAGTTACCTTTGGCGTGATCGTCGGCAATCGCGGATTCTTTCCCGATATGCTGGCCAAGGCAGGCCGCGAAGAGATCGTCGCGGTTCTTGAAGCTGCCGGCGCGGGCGTGGTCGTTCTCAGCCCCGAGGAGTCCAAGTTCGGTGCGGTCGAGACCTATGCCGAAGCGCAGCGCTGCGCCGAACTCTTCAAGAAGTACGCCGACGAGATCGACGGCATCATCGTGACGCTCCCCAACTTTGGCGACGAGCGCGGCATCGCCGACGCCATTCGTCTCAGCGGTCTTGACGTTCCGGTGCTGGTGCAGGCCACGCCCGACCGCTCCGAGGCTATGACCATCGCCGTGCGGCGCGACAGTTTCTGCGGCAAGATGAGCGCCTGCAACAACCTCATGCAGTACAACATTCCCTACTCATTGACCAGGCTGCACACCGAGGCCCTGACCTCGCCCGAGTTCGCCGCCGATCTGGAGTGGTTCACCGCCGTCTGCCGCATCGTGCAGGGGTTGAAGAATCTGCGCATCGGCGCGATTGGCGCGCGTCCCGCGGCCTTCAACACGGTTCGCTACTCGGAGCGCCTCTTCGAGGGCAGCGGCATCTCGGTTGAGCCCATCGATCTCTCCGAGATCTTCGGCCGCATCGCCAAGCTGAGCGATAACGACGACGCCGCGCAGGCCAAGCTGGCCGCCATCAAGAGCTACGTCTCCACCGGCGGCGTGCCGGAAGAGGCGCTGCTCAAAATGGCCAAACTGGGCACAGTCATCGATACATGGATGAAGCAGACCAACGTCAGCGTCACCGCCGTGCAGTGCTGGACCTCGTTCGAAGAATACTTCGGCGTGGTGCCCTGCACCATCATGAGCATGATGTCCAACGAACTGATCCCCTCGGCCTGCGAGGTCGATGTGCCCGGCGTGCTGGGCATGCACATGATGAGTCTGGCTTCGGGAACGCCCTCGGCGCTGCTCGATTGGAACAATAACTACGGCTCCAATCCCGACAAGTGCGTCTGCTTCCATTGTTCGAATCTGCCCAAGCACTTCTTCAATGAAGTAAGGATGGACTACCAGGAGATCATCGCCGGCACAGTGGGCAAACTGAACACCTTCGGCACCTGCGTGGGCCGCGTCAAGGCCGGCACGATGAGCTACGCGCGTTATTCGACCGACGATCGCGACGGCATCATCCGCGGCTATACCGGCAAGGGAGCCTTCACCGACGATCCGCTCGATACCTTCGGCGGCGCCGGCGTCACCCACATCCACAACCTGCAAAAGCTGTTGAAGTTCATCTGCCGCGAAGGCTTCGAGCACCACGTAGCGGCCAGCTTCAGCGATGTCTCCAAGGCCGTGCACGAGGCCACCAGCCGCTACATGGGCTGGGAGAGCTACTGCCACGAAGGCGAAGAGAGCTAAGAGCGAGGGACTGAGGGACTGAGGGACTCCGTCTTTGACCGCATAGTTTTGCATCACTGAGGGTGCCCCCGGTCTCGTTTTTGAGACCGGGGAAAGTGGGAACTGAAATACATCTTCATGCGGTCAGAGACCCAGGGAATAGACCCCGGCCGGATATCTATCCTGAATCGCCAACCCAATTGGGTGCCCCACCCTCGCCGCGCACTTGCTTTTGCGGCTAGGGTGGGAGCCACTGGGTCAACCCCGCACCATGATGAACAGAGGGCTCCGCTCAGGCGGGGCCCTTTGGTGTCTTGGTGCAAGTGGGCCGGCCTTCTTGCATTATTCGCCGCATCGGCGCTACCATATGTCTTACTCGGAGGTAAGACGTATGGCGACCTCGGCCGTGATGAGTTCGAAGGGACAGTTGGTGATCCCCGCCCAACTGCGGGATGAATTGGGGCTCAGGCCAGGCGTCCGTGTGCTGGTAAAACGCCAGGGAAATGGGTTGTTCATCGAGCCCGGTGGCTACGAAGCAGTTTTCGCTTTGCGTGGAAAGTATGTCGGCATGGCCATGGAGACCGATCTGGCTGCATCGCGGCAGCGCGACGAGGAGAAACTGGATGCCCTCTTCGAAAGTGTTCGTTCTTGATGCAAACGCACTGATCCGCTATGTAGAGAACGGCGTCGGCGCCGAAAAGGTCGAAGTGCTGATGCACAGGGTAGCCAGGCGTGATGCGCGGCTGTTGATCTCTGTTGTCAACTGGGGCGAAGCGCTCAATGTCATGGCCAGGCTGGCGGGATTCGATCAGGCTGCAGCGGACGTTCGAGCGCTGGGTTCGCTGGTGGAAACGGTAGCCGTCGACGAAGCGTTGACCGAGGCCGCGGCAGCGCTCAAGTTTCGCTACAAACTGGGGTATGCAGATTCGTTTGCTGCTGCCTTGGCTCTGCACATGCATGCCACCCTGGTCACCGCCGACCCGGACTTTGCAAAACTTGGCAAGCAATTGAAGATCCTGGCCCTGCCGCGACATACGGCATAGATCCCGTACAAAAAACAAGTCTCGATCATGAAAAAAGGTTCCGGAGGCCAGCGATGGCCGCATCCAGAACCTTTTTTCTTGTGTGCAGGAGTGGCGATTACGCCGTCAGCAGCCGCACCACGTGGTTGACGATGATCAAATCCTCGAGCGGAGGAATGACGCGCACGGTGACCGGCGAATTAGGCGCTGAGATGACCGCCTCGCCGCGCACGTTGTTGCGGTCTTTGTCTACGAGGATGCCCAGGCAACTCAACTGCGCGCAGATCTCGCCGCGGGCGGCGATGTCGTTCTCGCCGATGCCGCCGGTGAAGACCAGCATGTCCAGTCCGCCCAGCTCGGCCACATAGCTGCCGATCCACTTGACCAGCGTCCAATTGAATTTGTCCACTGCCAGGCGGGCCTTGGCGTTGCCGGCGTTGATGGCCTCGCGCAGGTCGCGCATATCGTTGCTCAGCTCGCTGACGCCCAGCAGGCCGGCCCGCTTGCTGGCCACCACTTCAAGCTGATCGGCGGCGTCGGCCGCGCTTTTGGCCGTCTCGGCGATCTTGCGCAGGATGAAGAGCAGAATGCCGGGATCGATGTCGCCTGTGCGCGTGCCGCTGATGATGCCGCCGGTCGGCGTCAGGCCCATCGAGGTGTCCAGGCACTGGCCGTTGCGGATGGCCGAGATGCTGGCGCCGTTGCCCAGGTGGGCGACGATCAGCCGCTCCGGCACGCTGGGTTGCAACTGGTACACGATCGACTCATACGAGATGCCGTGATAGCCGTAGCGCCGCACTCCCATGTTGGAGTACTCGGCGGGAATCGGCATGTGCGTCACCACTTCCGGCATGGTGCGGTGGAAGTAGGTGTCGAGAATGGCGAAGTTGGGAACGCCGGGAAACTGCCGCAGCGCCTCGCGCATGATGTAGACGGCGATGGGCGTGTGCAGCGGCGCAAAGGCCGAGTAGCTCTCGATCTCGTCGATCAGCGCGGGGGTGATGATCTGATTCTCCTGCACCGTCGGTCCGCCACAGACGGTACGATGGCCGATGGCCAGCGGGGCAGGAAAGCTGCCCGAGTGCAGCGCCTCCGACACCAAAGCAAAGGCCACGGCGCGATTGGGCAGCGCGGGGGTCTCGTCAACCAGCTTCTTGCCGCCGGCGTCCTTGATCCAGAACTTACCCAGATCGGTGCCGATGCCGTCGACCGCACCCTCCAGCAAGCGGGCGCGCTGGCCGTCGCCGGCCTCGTAGATGGAGAACTTGATGGAAGACGAGCCGCTGTTCAAAACCAGTACGGGCAAAGACGACATGCAGGCATACCTCAGAATTCGGCTGATGGATTCAGCAAGATGGGAGTGGGGAACCGGGAGAATGGAAGCGCGCTGATTGGCTCGGCGGCGCCGCGCTTCGACACCATCCGGTGACAGTACCAGACTAGCAGTTGGGCACTGCGCTGGGGGTGACTGGGGTCACAAGAATATGAGACTGAGTCCCATATTGAAATACGCAGGGCTCGATGCGCCTTGTCGCGTTACGGCGGGGATGAACATCCGTAATACCTCCCGGAGGGAGGCAGCGAAAAAAGCCCAGGACAAGCGCAGCGCAGTCCTGGGATTGCGGCCAAAATCAACCTCGCGCCCCGTAGGAGGAGCTTCGAAAAGCTGCACTACCGACTCTGTTCAAAGGGAATCCGCTCAAAGATAGCGCTTGAGTTTGAGGATGCGCGATTCGAAGCCGTACCACAGCACGGTGGCTACGGCGGTGCAAGCGGCCAGGCGCACAGCCACAATGGCCAGATTGCCGGGAATGCCGTAGTGGTCCATGCGCACGTCGACCCAGCCAAAGTAGATGAAGACGGAGATGTGTACCATGTACAAGCCGTAGCTGATGCGCCCATAGAAGGGCAGTGGCCCGCGGCGCAGCGCAGCGTTGAGCGGATTGCGTGCGCCGGTAGAGGCGATGGCGGCCAGCAGCGCTCCGGCGAAGCCGGCGGCCAGCGCGGTGTCGAGCAGCGAGGTGCCGCCGGCCACGGTGAATGCGGCGCCCATGCCCACGGCGAAGGCGCCCAGGCCGATCCACAACCAGGTGCGGCGGTTCAGCGCCAGTGTATAGAGGCCCAGCGCCAGCAGGCTGCCCAGGGCGATCCCATCCAGTTTGATGAGCGTGTGGGTGGGAAGGCCCCGCATCCAGACGAAATTCAGATGGCGCAGCAGCGGCGAGCAAACCAGCGCGGCCACCAGAACCGCAGCCAGCAGCCAGGGCCGGCGAAGATACCGCACCATGGGCGCCCAGAGCAGGTAGTACTGGTTCTCGATGGCCAGCGACCAGGTGGGGCCGATGGAGGGCGGCATGTTGATGGGTAAGAGATTCTGGGCAAAGAAGAAGTACGCCAGCCAGGGGGCCTGTTTGATCGCCTCGAAGACCGGTAGTCCCACAAACCAGTCGGAGTTGAGATAGACCACCGCCAGCACCAGCACGTAGAGCGGCCAGATGCGCAGCGCGCGGTGGCCATAGAAGTTGCGAAAGTAGTTTTTCTTTTCTCTTGTATCGAGAAGAATGCCGGTGATGAGAAAGCCGCTGAGGACAAAGAAGAGATTGACCCCCGCCCATCCCCACAGCGCGGCGGTATGAATCCAGGTGCCTTCCAGGCGCGGATGGCAATGATAAAAGACCACCCCCAGCACGGCGAGGCCGCGCAGTCCGTCGAGTTCCGGCAGGCGAGTAGGCAGCCAGGTTGGGCGTTGAGAGGTCAAAGTAGCCAGTCTGGGTTGAACAGGTTCGTAAATTAGGCAAAAGCGGAGCTAGCGGAGTTAGCGGTGCGAGCGGAGCTAGCGGAGTTAGTGCTTTGCCTCATGCAGATGGTCGTGAATGTTTAGTGTCAAGGCACAACTAAACAGTCTGCGAACAACTAAACAGTCTGCGAAAAAAGTGGATCTGGACAAGTTCTGTAACAGGGCACGACTTCAGTCGTGCCGTAAGTGGCGCAAAATTGACATGGGCTTTAGCCCCTGAGGGAAGCTTCTCTCCCTGCTCGTTCCACTCCCGATCGTCGGTAAATGCTCCAATTTGTGGCTTACACCGTAAGCGGGTCAATCGACGAGATCCCTCGCGAAACCTCGCCGCTTGGCAAGTCGGCGCGTAGTTTACCCCGCGGCCAGTTGCTTGGCCCGTTCGGTAGCGCGCATGACGGCTTTGATGAGGGTGACGCGCAGGCCGCCTTCTTCGAGTTCCAGAATGCCGTCGATGGTGCAGCCGGCGGGAGTCGTGACGGCGTCCTTGAGCAGGGCGGGGTGGTAGCCGGTCTCCAGCACCATTTTGCTGGCGCCAAAGGCGGTTTGCGCGGCCAGTTGGGTGGCGATGTCGCGGGGCAGGCCGACCTTGACGCCGGCCTCGGCCAGGGCTTCGATGATGATGTAGATGTAGGCCGGCCCGCTGCCGCTGAGGCCGGTGACGGCGTCCATGTGCTTTTCATCCACGGTGACGGTGCGGCCGACGGTCTCGAAGATGCGCTCGGCCATCTCCATCTGCTTGGCGCTGACAAAGCGGCCGCGGCAGAGCGCGGTGGCTCCGGCGCCCAGGGCAGCGGGCGTGTTGGGCATGGCACGGACGACGGCGATCTCCATCCCCGCGGCTTCTTCAATGGCCCGCGTTTTGACCGAGGCGGCAAAGGAGACAATCATCTTCTGCGGCGTCAGTGCGGGCAGAATCTCGGCGATCAGCTCAGGCACCTGAAAGGGCTTGACGCCCAACAGGATCAGGTCGGCCTGGCGGACGGCCTCCAGATTGTCGGTGCCGACGTCCACGCCCCACTGCGTGCTCAGCGCCAGGGCGCGTTCGGCATGGGCCACGGTGGCGTGAATCTGCTCGGCGGCAAAGAGGTTCTGCTTGAGGAAGGCCTGCAGCAGAATGCCACCCATCTTGCCCGCGCCCAGGACGGCGACGCGGACATGGGGCAGTTGCGCAGGGATTTCGTTGGCCTCGACGGCGATCTCGCTCATATTTTTCCCTTGTCGTGCGAAGAGTGGTGCAACCATTCAGAATACGCGCTGGAATGGGCAAATGTCAGATCGGATGAGGCGACGAAAGTGTTCGCAGCTTTTTGCTATCAAAAAGAAGAGGGCGCGGTGGTTCCGCGCCCTCATCGCAGATCATTTCGGCAAAAAAGTCATTTCGCCGCTTTTTGGCTGGCAATCCAGTTGTCGATGCGGTCGCTGAGCACGTCGAGCGGCAGGGCGCCGGTGTCGAGAACCTGATCGTGGAAGGCGCGCAGGTTGAATTTGTCGCCCAGAGCTTTTTGGGCGCGGTCGCGCAGTTCAAGAATCTTGAGCTGGCCGATCTTGTAGGCCGTGGCCTGACCGGGCCAGGCGATGTAGCGGTCTACTTCGGCCTGAATGCTGGTCTCGTCGATGGCCGAGTGCTCGTGGAAGTAATCCACCATCTGCTGCCTGCTCCAGTGCTGGGAGTGGACGCCGGTATCGACCACCAAGCGGATGGCGCGCCAGATGTCGCCTTCCAGACGGCCGTAGTCCGAGTAGGGGTCCTGATAGAAGCCCACATCCTTGCCCAGGCGCTCGGAGTAGAGTCCCCAGCCTTCCAGGTAAGCGGTGTAATGGCCGTGCTTGCGGAACTCGGGTAGGCCGGTCAGCTCTTGCGCGATGGAAATCTGCAGATGATGGCCGGGCAGGCCCTCGTGGTAGGCCACATCCTCGACCTGATAAAGATTGCGGTCGGTAGCGTTGTAGGTGTTGATGAAGAGACGTCCGGGGCGTCTGCCGTCGACAGTGCCGGCTTCATAGTAGGCGGGGGCCGAAGTCTTCTCCAGGAAGGCGGGCACCGCGGCCACCTCGAAGGGCTCCTTGGGCAGGCGGCCGAAGAGTTGGGGCAGCTTGGCCTGCATGGGGGTCAGATAGCCGCGATAAGCGTCGAGCAGGGCCGCCGCCGAGGTCGCCTTTAGTTTGGGATTGGCCTTGACGCTGGCGCGGAAGCTCTTCAGATCGTCGAAGCCCATTTTCTTGGCGATGACCAGCATGGCGGCTTCGTCGCGCGCCACCTCGTCCAGGCCGATCTGGTGAATCTGCTCGGCGGTCAGATTGGTGGTGGTGGTCTGGCGCAAACGGAAGGCGTAGTACCGCGCGCCATCCGGCAGGGCCCAGACGCCGGGCTCGGCGCGGCCGGCGGGAACGTAGCTGACCTCAAGAAAGCGGGCCAGGCGCAGGTAGGCGGGCTGCACTTCTTTGCCGATGGCGTCGAGCATCTCGGTCTTGATGCGCTCCTGCTCGGCGGGCTTGATCGCGGCGGGAAAGCTCTTCAGCGGCAGGGCCAGGGGCGACTCTTCCGGCTTCTGGGCGGCCATGGCCTTGACCTGTTCGAGGGCCTTTTCCAACAGATATTTGGGCGGCACACGGTGGTCTTCCATGCCAATGGACATATTGGTGGTGACCTGCTCGAAGGCGCGGGGCAGGGCGTGCAGGCGAGCGATCCAGTCGTCGTAGTCCTTGACGGTGGTGAAGCTGAGCCGGGGCGCCAGCCGCGCATAGGTGGTGTAGATGCCGTCCATCTGGTCCAGCGGCATCTCCCACTCCTTGAATTCGGCAGCCTCCTGGTCTTCGGTGAACTTGCGCAGCAGCAAATCGCGGCTGATCTTCTCCTGATCGCTCAGGCCGGCCGGGTCGATGGCTGCCAGACGCATCATGAAGTCCTCTTCGCGCGCCAGGCCGTCGTGGATGGCTTTGATCGAGTAGTCGTCGATCTGGTCGTTATACCGCTTGTCGCCCAGCACGGAGGCAAACTCCGGATCGTGCTTGAGCGTGTCTTCCCAATACTCCTGGAAGACGGTGTTGAGCGCCTTGCGATTCTGCTCGATAACGGCTGCGGCGGGCGGCGCACTCTGGGCAGCAAGGGAAAGTGGCAGCAGAGACGCGGAAAGAGCCAGGATAAAATAGAATTTTTTCAACGGATCAAGACCTCGTGGTGAAATCGATCTTTGCTTGAGTGTGGAGCAACAGCGCGCCAGAGGGGGCCGTCTAATGCGGCCGACCGGGCAGGATGAAATGCTCGCCACAGCGGGGTTCGTAGAAGTCACCGGCCATAAGAACCGGGCTGTCGTAGGAGGCCGGCTGTCCGTCGACCAGCCGCTGCGGGTAGAGGGCTTTGGCGCCGCAGGAGCAATAGGCCACCAGTTCGGTGAGATTGCCGGCATAGGTGCGCACCAGCCAGTTGAGGTCGAGCATCTCGCCAAAGGGCAGGCCGCGGAAATCCAGTTCGAGACCCGAAACCATCACATCGTATCCGGATTCCAGCAGCCGTTTGGTGAAGAGAAAGAGGTCGGCGACAAACTGGCCCTCATCGATGGCCACGCACTCGATGCGTTTGCCGATCTGCTGTTCGGTGGCGGCGAGAGACGGCAGCACGGCCCAGGGATCGGAAAAAGGGAATTCCATCGCCTCCATCCGCCCGCAGCCATTGCGGTTTCTGCTCTCGACCAATCCGGCCGCGGCTTTGGTGTCGGCGCTGGGCTTGAGCAGCAGGACGAATTGCTTGGCGTATTGGCGGCGAATCTCGATGCGGCGCAGCAACTCCGCGGTCTTATTGCTGCGCATGGGCCCGACGATCAACTCCAGTTTGCCTGGCACGATTCTCTCCGCTGCGACGAGACCCGCAGGCCGGTCGCGGGTGCGTTCTCGTACTACCCTATCAAATGGATGAGGCGGAAGGCACGGCCTCGCGGGGCAATCGCATGAACGTAAATCCGATTACAAAATTGCCGCTTTGCTGCGCCCCTACGGGGCTAAACGTTTTTTGTCGGCCACTTTCCCCACGCTGAAGCGCTATCAATTACCCACATTTCCCGCCCCCATGATGACG
>CAZBPD010000009.1:0-98894 GCA_964493705.1 uncultured Occallatibacter sp. | reverse complement strand
CTTCGATCATGGCCAGGGCCATGCGGTCTTTCATGCTGCCGGTGGGGTTTTCGCTCTCCAGCTTGAGCAGGATGCGCGCGCCGCTCTCGGGCACAACCCTGCGCAGAGCCAACATATGGGTATTGCCGATACAGCGCAGAATGTCCTGTGGCAGCCGGATCATTAGCTTCTCCCGTTTCCCGATGACGCCTCGCAATGCGGGCGAAAGTTCCGATCTTTCGCTTTCAACGTTAACACGACGCCATAATCCTCCTCCAGAACGGCAAAGGCTCGCATTGCGCGAGCCTTTACTGTTGGGGATGGGCTGAGGGTTACTTGAGTGCGGCCTTTTGCGCGGAGGCGGCGGGCGGGTTGACCTTGGCGTCGAGAAAGCCGGTCAGATCGTCCACATCCTGCTTGGTGCCGACCATGGGCGGCATGTAGTGGTGGTAAGGCGAGTCGGCCTTGTACTCGTGCAGCATCTGGATGAAGTTGCCGATGTTGGTGCGGTCGCGTCCGGCCAGCAGCTCGCGCAACGGACGGTAGCCGTCCAGGGTGTGGCAACTGCCGCACTCGCCGCGGAAGATGGCCTCGCCGCGTGAGTACGACGAAGGCGCAAGCGAGCCATCGGCGTTCCAGGTCCAATTCGAGCGGGCCAGATAGCCCTCCTGATTGATGCGGCTGACAGAGGGCACGCGCACGCCGTTCGAAAACATCCAGCGGCCGATGACGTAGGGCTTGCGCAGCATCTCGCGCGAGTACTCGCCCGCGCCGGTGGCCATCAGCGCCAGCAGCAACAGGGCCAGCGCGTGCGGCAGGCTGAATTCGATGGCGTTTTTATAGGCCAGAAAGTAAGCCACGCCGATGATCGTCGCCGAGGTCACGATGGTGATCAAGGCAATGCGTGTGACCATCGAGAAGGTGCCGGGGCTCATGGTGTCCATACCCAGAGTGAGCAGGGCGCGCTGCGAAGCGGGCACCATCCACAGATACCAGCCCATCAAAAACGGCGTGAGCACAAAGGAGGGAATGAGCCACTTGACGCTCCAGCGCACCAGGCTCGTCTTTAGCTCCGGCTGCTTGTCGCCGTCGATGCAGCTCGAGGTGATCAGCGCCCACACCGCGGCCAGCGAGGCGCAAACGCAGACGCGCAGGAAGAGGCTGGGCCAGTAGGTGGGATTGAAGAAGGCGTTCCAGAACTTGCTGGCCTCGGCGCCGGTGCCGGCCACGCCCAGCCAGGTGTCGCCCGGCGTGAGCATGAAGGCCAGAATGCCGTTGATGATGATCAGCGTAGCCGCCGAAGCGCCGGCATAGACCCAGCCCACCATCAGATGCAGCTTCTCGTCGATCCTGCCCCAGGTGTAGTAGTAGACGGCGATGGTGGAGAGTTCGACCAGGAAGAAGACCCACTCCATCGCCCAGCCGAAGACGAAGTTGTGAATCAGCGTGCTGGTGGCCTCGGGATGGGTGAGGCCGATGGCGAACCAGATGCCCACGCCGCTGACCGTGCCGAAGACGCCGGTGAC
The DNA here is from genome assembly GCA_964493705.1 of uncultured Occallatibacter sp. Classification (GTDB taxonomy): domain Bacteria; phylum Acidobacteriota; class Terriglobia; order Terriglobales; family Acidobacteriaceae; genus Telmatobacter. The sequence goes on along the minus strand of CAZBPD010000009.1, from coordinate 97,389 downwards.
GATGAGAAAGAACTTGGAATGACTGGCCAGTTGCGCCAACCACTCCTTGCGCAGCTTCTCGTCTTTCATGCGCATCGCCTTGCGCTCGGCCATGGGCAGATAGAAGCCGCCGCCGACGGCGAACTGCGAGATCATGACGTGGTAGATGGCGATGATGCCGATCACCCACATCGAGCCGAGATGCGGAATGTCCCAGAAAGGATAGTTCATGCGTAGCTCCTAGCTGCTAGCTTCTAGCTACTAGCTTCGTGCCCATCCTTGTCGCAGCCATGCACTTCAAATCTGCACAACGGGCTGGAAGCTAGAGGCTAGAAGCTAGAAGCTGTTCTACTTCAACGTCCAATAACCCAGGACGGTGGTGCCCAGCAGGGCAAGAATGACGATCAGGCCAAACCAGGTTGCATGACGCCCGCGCCGCCCGGCCTGGTTGCTCGAATCGTAGAAAGGAATCAGCAGCCACAGCAGCAGCGCGCCATTGAAGAGCAGCAGGCCGAGAATCTCGCCGATGGTCCCTTTCAACACCATGCCGATCAGCTTGAGCATCTCGAAGGGACTCATGAAGTACCACTCGGGATGAATGCCCACCGGGGCCGGAGCCAGCGGATCGAAGGGCTTGCCCAGCGACCAGGGAAAGACAAAGGCCAGCAGCGAAAGGACGTTGAGCGCGACCAGCCACATGGCCAGATCCTTGCGCAGGAAGTTGGGCACGAAGGGCTCGCTCTTGCGCTCCGCGGCGGGCTTGGCTTCTTCGCTGGGAGGAACCGCGTTGCCGTGCTTCTGCACCAGCCAAACGTGAAAGGCCAGCAACGGGATGAAGAGCGCCGGCAGCACCACCACGTGCATGGCAAAGAAGCGCTGCACCGTGACTTCGCCCACCTCGGGACCGCCGCGCAGCATGTTGGCGATGAACGTCCCCACCCAGGGAATGGCGGCGGGAATCTCCATGCCGACCTTGGTGGCGAAGTAACTCAGTTCGTCCATGGGCAGCAAATAGCCGCTGAAGCCGAAGATCGCCGCCAGCCCCAGCAGCAACATGCCGCTGAACCAGCCGAACTCGCGCGGCTTGCGGTAAGCCTTCATGAAGAAGACCGAGAACATGTGCACCACGATGGCGAAGATCATCAGATTGGCGGACCAGGCGTGGACCGAACGGATGAGCCAGCCGAAGTGCATTACGAAGGTGATCTGGCGAACGCTCTCGTAGGCCTCTGCGCCAGGCCGGTAGTAGACCAGCAGCAGTACGCCGGTGAAGCACTGCACGAGAAAGAGAAAGAGCGAGACTCCGCCCCAGTAATACCAGAAGGACTGGGCGTGGACTGGAACCTGCTTATGGCGCGCAAAGGCGGCCATTTCGCTGAGGCCGAGGCGCTCGTCGGCCCAGTCGTAAATTGGATTGGGAATCGGTTTGGTCTTGGTCGTCATGCCTCTATCCTTTTGCCTCAGGCGCGCGAAACATCCACGCCGGTGTCGTTGACAGCGACTTTGAAGAGTTTGAGCGGGCGGGGCGGCGGACCGCTGATGTTGACGCCGGTATAGGGATCGTACTCACCACCGTGGCAGGCGCAATGAATCCGGTCGCGGTCGGGCTGATACTGCACCGTGCAGCCCAGATGGGTGCAGACGGCGGTCAGCGAGATCCAGCGTCCATCCTGATGATGGATGAGCATGGCCGGCGAGGGGCCGAACTTGAACATCAAGACCGATCCCAGCGGCAGTTTCTGCGCATCCTTCAGGGTGACCTGGGTGACGGCCGAGATGCTGGCGGCCATCTCTCCCGGCGAATCCAGATAGCGATAGATGGGGTAGCCCATCATCGCGGTATACGCCACTCCGGCGGCGGCAGCGGCGACCATGAAGGCGCGCCGGGTGCGGATCTCGCCGGGCTCCAGCGCCGGCTGCAAAACAATGTTGGGAGTAAAATTTGTCTGCTCGCTCATGATTACGCCGCTCCCTCCATGACTTTTTTGGCCCGCGCCACCACCGACACCAGCCAGCCAATCACGCCCAGGCCGGCCACAAAGAGCACCAGGAAGATTCCCACCACGCTCCAGTTGGTGACCACCACGCGATCCCACACGTCATAGCCCTTGCTGAGCAGAGTGAGGTCGCGGACGCCGTCGCGATAGACCACAAAGACGATCTCGATCAGCACCGCCAGCAGGACGGTGCTCCAACTGACCAGCGCCGAAGAGATCCGCATCCATCCAGCTATCCCGGCCAGCAGCACGGCCACCGACCCCAGCGCCAGCCAGCCGTAGCCGGCCATGCCGTAGAACCTGTAGAAGGAATAGACCGATTGCCCGGCCAGCCCGGCTTTCACCGCCTCCGGCTGCATTCCCGCAACCCACAGGCCCGCGGCCAGATAAATCAGGCCAAAGACCGCCGCAACCTTGCCGCCCAGCCCGGCCAGAAAGCGCTTTTCCAAGGCCGTGAAGGTGCTGCGTCCGGCCAGGTAGAGCAGCCATAATCCGCCGATAAAGACGCCGCCGGCCAGCATCAGCAGCCAGCGGGCTCCGGTGGTGGGGTCGCCGGTGGGCAGATAGATGCCGGCGGCCGAGGCCGCGTACATCTTCTGCCAGACTTCGGGGCGCAGCATCAGCGTCATATTGGTGGAGAGCAGACGGGCGATCAAGCCGGCCAGAATCCAGGCGCTGCCGCCCGCCAGCCAAGCCGATTGACCCGCTTCCAAACGGGCGCTGAAGCGATAGAGCAGCCAGTAGGTCAGGGTCAGAATGGCGATGATCGAAATCCACCAGGCGCCGATCAGCACACTGCTGGTATACAGCGCCCGCCCGTAGAGCACCTGCGCAAAGAGCAGCGGGGGTACGCCCAGGTTGATCACGAAGGTCATCACCACGGTCATGCGGCGGGCCAGCGCCCGCGCCGCCACCCTGGCTTGCGGCGCATTGCGGAAGAGGCTGAGCAGAACCGCCAGCAGCAGTCCGCCCAAAAGCATCTCCACGGCGACAAAGTGCAGGGCCAGCGTGACGATATGCAACAGCTTGAAGAGCCATATCGGGGCCGGCAAGGGAATGGGATCTACAGCGGGAAATGGATGCATGACGATCGAAGACTTCCTTTCACTGCTGCCGGTGTGCGGCAGCCGGGAATGCCGGCGGCCAGCCCTGCCGGTCGTTCCTGTGTGCGCCTGCTGCCCGGCCGGCGCTGCTGACCCGGTAGCGGAGGCGTTCTGCGATTCAGGACGGTTTGCCTCCAAAAGACGGACGCGGCGGCGCGGCGTGGCAATTTGCAGGCGCGGCGGCGAAAAAATGGACCTTTTTCATCCAGAATCGCTTCATGATGGAAACTAATCTCCCCAAGAATCAATCGTCTGTGATAATCAATACATCGCTGCGTGATGCACCTCCGGTTACTATCCGGAGGGAGGGTGCAGCTCCCCGGCTCCCTCCACCACCCAGCAGCCTGAAGATGGTGCACACAGTAAGTGCAGCGCCACAGAAGAGGATGAATGCCATGAGCGCGAAACGAATCAACTCGTCAATGCAGTTGACCCGAGCCGCGGACTATGCGTTGCGCGTGATGATCGAGTTGGCTGCACAGCCGGCGCAAGAGCGCGCCATGCTGCCGCAACTGGCCGAGACCATCGATGCACCGGAGAGCTTTCTCTCCAAAGTCTTGCAGGCGCTGACCAAGGCCCGCTTGGTGGTCTCGCGGCGGGGCAAGTCGGGCGGCTTTTTGCTCTTGCCGCGCGGCCGTCAGGCCAGCGTGCGCGAGGTAATCGAGGCCATCGACGGGCCCATCCGGCTGAATATCTGTCTGCCGACAGGCCGGTCGTGTCCGCGCAAGAACACCTGCCCGGCGCATCCGGTATGGGAACAGGCGCAGAAGGCCATGATGGACGTGCTGAACGCTTCGAGCATCGCCGACCTGGCCGCGGAAGCCGCCGTCGCGCCCGCGAAACGATTCTCGCCGATTCGCATCGCCAAAGCGCGCTAGGCGGAGTCTGCCTGACCGGCCAGGCGCCGATCCGCTGCTCCACCTTTTGGACGATCCGCAGTAGCCCCTCCCTCCCCGTATACTTGCTGCCATGCTTGAGGCTCTGCGCTACCCCATCCTCCTGGGAGTGCTGGCGGCGGGAATTCCCGCGCTGGTTTCTGCTCAGGCCGCCGCTCCCGGTGCTCTTCCCCCAGGGCAAAACCCGTCCCCCGCCCAGGATTCGACCGTCCCGGCCTCAAAATCGAGACTGGGTACACCCACTTCGTCTGCTGCTTCTTCGACCTCCGCTCCGTCAGCTCTGGTCGGCAATCGGCAACCGCCCATTACCGCCGGTGGTTTTGTCAAAAGCGGTCCGATCATTTTTCAGGATGTCTCGGAGAAGGCCGGCCTGACCCGCTGGACGCACACCATGGGCACAGCGGCAAAGAGCTACATCGTCGAAACCAAGGGCTCGGGCGTGGGCCTGATCGACTACGACAACGACGGCTGGCTCGACATCTATCTGGTCAACGGCTCGACGGTGGACGCGCTGACCGGCAAGGCCACGCCGCCGCACGCCGCGCTCTTCCACAACAATCATGACGGCACCTTTACCGATGTGGCCGCCAAGGCCGGCGTCACCAACGATCGCTGGGGCACCGGAGTGGTGATCGCCGACTACGACAACGACGGCTGGCCCGACATCTACGTCACCAATGTGGGCAAGAACCGGCTCTATCACAACAATCACGACGGCACCTTTACCGATGTAGCCGAGAAGGCCGGAGTCACCCTGGGCAACTGGTCGGCCGGCGCGACCTTTGGAGATTACGACGGCGACGGGCGGCTGGACTTGTTTGTGGCCGGCTACCTGCACTGGGATTGGGACCATCTGCCCCAGAGCGGCGGAGAGAACGGCGCGACCAACGCCTTCTGCACCTTCCGCGGCGAAGCGGTGGCCTGCGGGCCGCGCGGCTTGAAGGGCGAACCCGATCACCTCTTCCACAACAACGGCGACGGGACCTTTACGGATGTAAGCGAGAAGGCCGGCGTGGCCGACAAGCCCGGCTACTACGGGCTGGGCGCTCTCTTTGTGGACATCAACAACGACGGCAAACCGGATCTGCTGGTGGGCAACGACTCCACCCCCAACTATCTTTATCTGAACAAGGACGACGGGAGCTTCGAGGACGTGAGCTACGCCTCGGGCTACGCGCTCAACGAGGCGGGGCGCGAGACCGCGTCGATGGGCATTGCTGTCGGCGACTACCAGAACAACGGCATGTTGGCCATCTTCAACACCACCTTCAGCGACGACTACAAGCCCTTCTACCGCAACGAGGGCGACGCCAACTTCACCGACATCAGCTACCAGCTCGGCCTGGGCGAAATCTCGGTGCCTTTCCTCAGTTGGGGCGACGCCTTCATCGATTACGACAACGACGGATGGAAGGATCTGCTCATGGCCGACGGCCACGTCTATCCCCAGGCCGACCGGTACAACTGGGGAACCAGTTGGAAGCAGCGGCCCATGCTCTTCCGCAACATCGAGGGCAAGCGCTTCGAACCGGTTCCGGCGGTCGAGGGCACGGGTCTGGCGGCAGTTGTCGCCGGACGCGGCATGGCCATTGGCGACCTCTTCAACGACGGCAAGCTGGATGCGGTCATCAACGTCATGGACGGCCACCCGCTGCTCTTGCGCAACGTCAGCGCGGACAAGAACCACTGGATCGAGTTCAAGCTGGTGGGCGGGGCGAAAAGCCCCCGCGACGCGGTCGGCGCGACGGTTTATCTGACCGCCAACGGCATGAAGCAGCGCGGGGACGTTATCAGCGGCGGCAGCTATCTCTCCTCGAACGATCCGCGCCCCCACTTCGGCCTGGGCCAGGCCACAAAAGTGGACGAGCTTGAAGTCCACTGGCCCAGCGGCAAGGTGGAACACTTCACCGTGCCCGGCGTGGATCGGATTATTACACTGACGGAGGGGAACGGGAAGTAAGATTGAGCGATCTGGGACTGATCCAGTCAAAGGACCATAGAGCCAGCAGGAAGCAGTCATCTTGAGCACCAAAAGCAACGGGCCGCGGAAGATCATCTTCCAAGGCCCGTTGCTTTGCGCTGGAGAAAGACTCAGAAGGTGAACCGTCCGGAGAGTTGCAGGCTGCGGGGGCCGGCGCCCTCGGCGGTCTGCAGGGCGGTGATGGAGCCGAAACCGGCCGCGTCGACCTGCATGTTGGGCGGTTCGTAGTTGCGGTGATTGAAGACGTTGGCGGCCTCGACGCCGAACTGAAAACGGCTCTGCTCGGTGACCGAGAGGTTCTTCATCAGCGAGAGCGAGAAGTTGTCGGTGCCAGGGCCGACCACGCTGCCCACGGGAGCGTTGCCGAAGCGGCCGATGCCGATGCCGCTGGCGGTTTGCAGGTTGCTGTAAGAGAAGGCCGCGGGGTTCAGCCAATGGCTGGTAGTGCGCTGCGCGGCATAGGGAGAAACGCCGGGCAACTGATCGGGGCGCGCCTGGCCAACGGTCGTCAGGATGTTGGTGTTGGCGGGGTCCACCGACTGCTGGAAGGGGGTCAGGAAGGGGCCGGATTGCAGAATGGCGACACCGCCCAACTGCCAGCCGCCCAGCGCCGCGTTGGTCAGCGCCCCTGCGTGCAGCCAATGCTGGCCGCGCCCCAGCGGCAGATCGTAGAGCCATGTGCTGAGAAAGCGCTGGCGGCGGTCGTAGATGACGTTGCCGTAGTCCAGGCCCGGATGGAAGCGGTCGGTCAGAAAGCTGCCCCCGGCCACGGCGAAGGCCGAGGGCGTAGCGCCGCCGGCATTGGAGAGGTCGCGGGTAAAGGAGTAGCTGGCGTCGAAGGTGAGGCCCTTGCCGCTATGGCGCGAAAGCTCCACGGCGCCACTGTTGTAGTTGCTGAAGGCGGCGTTGGCCACGCTCTGAATCACGGCCCAGCTCGGATAGGGACGATTTGCCCCGGCCAAGGTGTAGCCCTGGGTGTTGGCCGGAACCTGATTCAGATCGACCATGGCCTCCAGGTTGCGGCCAGCGCTGCCGGTATAGGAGAAGCGCACGCCCATGCTCTTGCCCAGATCCTGCTCCACCGTCAGGTTCCACTGCTGCACGGAGGGGTCTTTGTAGTGAATGGGGAAGGCGTAGTTGAAGTTGGCGGCGCCGCTGCCGCCGGCGGCCTGGCTGTTGAGCGGGTTTTGGAAGCTGATCAGCGGGGTCACGCCGTCGGCAGCGTAGCCCTGGCTCCAGGTAGCCAGATTGCTGGTGGCGACCGCGCCGCCGGCATAGACCTGAAAGCCCATGGGGCTCTCCAGGAAGCGTCCCCAGCCGCCGCGCAGGACGGTCTTGTCGTTGCCCAGGAGGCGCCAGGCAAAACCCAGGCGTGGACCCCAGTCGGTGTAGTCGGTGTAACGAAGGCCGGATGGAATTCCCGCCTGAGCGGCGGTCAGGATCGGGGTGGGCGCGATGGCGTTCTGAAAATCCAGGGAGCGTTGCTGCCAGGCGGCCTGATCGGGAACCACCACGGCCCCCTGCACAGCCTGACCATTGACTGTGCCGGAGTAATCCGGCGCGAAGGCGGCGGTGTTGCCGTTCACATCGTGCATGGGCGGATGAAGTTCATAGCGCAGGCCCAGATTCAGGGTCAGGCGAGGTGTAATCTTCCAGTCGTCCTGCGCATAGCCGGCGTAGGCGTAGCCCAGGCCGTTCATGGTGGGGTTGTTGGTGGTGCTGAATTCGGTGTAGTCGGGAAAACCCTGCAGAAAGCCCGCATAAGGTTCGCCAGCGGTGATCGGGAGGCCGTTGGAATCGGTGGCCCCGGAGGAGCCGTAGACCACCTGCGAACTGCCGTTGAAGACATACCAGCCGGAGCGGTAGTTTCCGAAGATGTTGTCGTCGTGGTAGGTGAGGCGCTTGAAGTCGCCGCCGAATTTGAAGGTGTGGCGCTGACGGGTCCAGGTGAGGTTGTCGAGGAACTGGATGATCTGGCCGCGCTGCACGCCGGGGTTGCCGGCGCCGGTGGAGAGAAAGCCGTTGATCAGCACCTGCGGCGCTTCGCTCCAGTCCAGATCGGGCTGCGGCGCGGTCAGCCCGGTCTGGGCCAGCAGCGCGGCAGTGGAGTAGTTCTGGTTCTCGGAGGTGTGCTGGGCGTTGTAGCCGCCGCGAAACTCGTTCATCAGCGAAGTGGAGAAGATGTAGTTGTGGGCCAGGGTGAGCCCCTCGTCGATCTCCGGCGTGTTGTAGCCGCCCTGCAGGGGACTGCCCGCCTCGGCGCAGTAAGAAAAAGTACACGAGGCCATGGGCGCCGTAATCACCTGGCGGTTCTTGTAGGAGAAGCGCGCAAAGATGCTCTGACGGGCGGAGAGCGTGCGGTCAATGCGTATGTCGCCCTGGTTGGTGGAGACAGGGGCGGGGAAATTGGTCTGGAAATTGTTGCTGAAGCTCGCCGGATCGCCGTAATTGGGCTTGGGGAAGAGCGCATTGAGAATCGAGGCGGAGATGGGGGAGACCGGCGCCACGGCGTTCGTGAGCGTGGAGGCCAGCAGGTTGCCGTCGGGGTTGTAGACCGTGTAGCCGTTGGGGCAGGGATGCGGATTGCCCTGCGAGGGCTGGCAATAGGTCTGCAAAAGATAGTTCTGCAGGTTGCCGGCGCGCATGTCAAGGGAAGGCACGCTGAGCGTGATGGGTGTCTGGCGGGGCAAGCGCAGGCCCTCGAAGCTGGCGAAGAAGAAGCTCTGGCCCATCGGCAGGCGGGGCAGCTTCAGCGGGCCGCCGAGGGTGCCGCCAAAGTCGTTCATGAGGATACGCGGCTTGGTAAGGGCGAAGGTGTTGCCGGCATTGAGGACGGTGTTTTCGTGGTTCTCGAAGACGCCGCCGTGGAAGTGCAGGGTGCCGGCTTTGGAGACAGTGGTGATGTCGGCCACGCCGCTGAATTCGGCGTTGTTGTTGGACTCCGAGACTCTGATCTCTTCAATGGAGTTGAAGGAGGGAAACATCTCGTTGACCGGGCCAGAGTACTCCACGCCCACCGAAGAGATGCCGTCGATGGTGACGCTGAGCAGGGCGGCGGTGGTGCCCAGGACGGCCAGATTGCCGCCGTCGTCGGTCTGCACGCCGGCCTCGGTGGTGAGCGTCGAGATGGGGCTGGTGGAACCGGTGGAGCGGGAGTAGATGGCCACGGGCAGTTCCACCAGCTCGTCGCCCACCTTGGTCTCGGCCAGGCTGCTGGCGTCGGTGGAGATGACCGGCAGGGATTGGTCCAGGACCACCACGGTTTGCGTCTCCGCGCCCAGTTTGAGGGTCACGTCCATGCGCCGGGTCTCGCGGGCGGTGAGCACGATCTCCGGCAGCGACTCCTTTTGAAAGCCGGGGGCGGCGATGGTCAGGGCGTAGCGCTGGGCGTCGATGTTGCGAAAGGCGTAGTTGCCGCCGGCGTCGGTCTCGACGGAGCGCGCGGCAGCGGTGCCGGAGTTGACCAGGGTGACCTGCGCCCCCACCACCAGCGCCCCGCTCAGATCCCGCACCGTCCCCAGAATGGTTCCGAAGGTGGATTGTGCCGCCAAATCTCCCGCCGCCCCCCACAAGAGACCAGCGGCGAGCAGCAGCCGCGCGGCGATCCGCCCACGGCGGCAGGCAGAAGAACGGAAAATGTGCATTTGGCGCCCTTTCAAGAAAAATGCGGAGATTTACGTTGTTTCTTCGCTCTTTTGATCTTTTTTCTGAATAAGAATGTAGCCCCTGCAAACGGTCCTGGACGGCTTTTTTTCAAGTTTTTTTTGTCCCCCGCCGCCACCCAGCCGCGGCTTCCGGATGCTCCCCGTTGGGCGCTACAAAACTTATTGATTATAAATGAGATTCGCTCCAGATCGCGGAACCGCAATTGAGCTCCATTGCAGGTCGCGGGCAGTGGCTCTGGGCGGGGGCCTCTTCTGCGTCGCGGGCGGTTGCGCCGTACGGGATTCGATGGCTTGCGAAGAGGCAAAACCCTTCGCGGGAAATAAGAATCCTGTCGCGCCAAAAAGGTGAAGGATGTATTCGTCGCTCCTATCCGGGATCGTGCAGGGGCACATCGCGCCCACGGCGGACAGGATTCCCAGAAAACCCGGTTGGGGAGGGCGTCGCGCATCACCTTCAGGAGGGGAGATTGAAGTGCACGCCGCATTCCAGATTGGGAACAAGCGGTTGTTCCTACGGCGAAAGTAATCATTCCTGGTCTAACGCCGAGAAACACAACGCCGATAGGATCGGCGAGGATTAACCAAACGTTCATCGCACAGGCAATGCTGTACCTCCAGACGATACTTCGTATCGATGGATCGGCGGAGTTGTGCCCCGAGAGAGAATGTTGCGCAAGACAACACACCATGTTTCTGAAAACCACTGATTCACCTCCCCACTGCGATTCAATTTGAGGAGATGGGCCATGAGACGAATTGTTCTGAAGATTATTGCCGGAGGCATTCTGATTGCTCTTCCCGGCGCAGCCAGCCTACGCGCACAAGAATTCAAGGTGGGATCAAAAACCGTGCAGGTGCATGGTTTTGGCACCCAGGGGTTCATCCACACCGACGCCAACAACTGGCTGACCATGAACACCAGCAATTTTGGGAGTGGAGAATTTACTGACTTCGGAGCCAACGCCTCGATGCAGATCACCACGCATTTCCGCGCCGGCGCGCAGTTCTACGACCGCAATGTCGGGCAGTTGGGGCAGTGGCATCCGCAACTGGACTGGGCATTTGCCGATTACAAGGTCAAGCCCTGGCTGGGCATTCGCGGCGGCAAGGTAAAGACCGTACTGGGCCTGTATAACGACACACAAGACGTGGACTCGGCGCACACCTTCGCTCTTCTCCCTCAGTCCATCTATTCCATCGATATGCGGGACGCGACTCTCTCTCACCTCGGTGGAGACATCTATGGAACGATCAAGACACGGAAGATCGGCAAGTTTTCTTACACCGTGTACGGGGGAGATCGCCGCGACAGCATCTACGGAGGATACCCGTACAACCTGCAGATCCACGGAATCCACATCCAGAAGTATGGCGGACCGGTGGTCGGAGGCGATCTTCGCTGGCAGACGCCACTTGCCGGGCTGATGGTGGGCGCCTCTCGCTTGAACGAAACGATCACCGGCACAGGGCAGTTGAACCCATCCGTCGCACTGGGCGGTCCGAATGTTCTGGTGCCCTACGAGGAACATTCGAACAAAGACTACGTCAATCAGTTTTACGGAACCTATGGCAAAGGTAACTTGCGCCTCGACAGCGAGTACCGCCGCTATTACCGGAATCAGCAGATCTTCAGCGGCGCTTTCAATGTCGTGGTTGACCTTAGGCCCTGGTATCTCGCCGGCTCCTACCGCATCAACAATTGGCTGGAGTTTGGCTCCTACTACTCTCACTTCACCATCAGCGGGACGATCGACGTGCCGGGGCAGTCCTTTGCGGCAAGCGTAAGCGATCCCTCCCGCCATCTCTACGACAAAGCCGTCACCGCCCGCTTCGATCTGAAGAACCACTGGTATGCAAAGGTCGAAGGCCACTTCATGGATGGCTATGGCGGCTACTACTACCCCGACGGGTTTTATCCGCAAGTTAATCCCCAGGGAGTCAGCCCAAACACCAACGCACTTGTAGTCCGGACAGGGTTCAGCTTCTAACGCGGAAGAAAGGAGAACATCGAAATGAAAAATTCACGGTATGGGATTTTGCTCCTGGCCGCCGCGTCGATCTTTGCCATCCACGCAAAGGCCCAGGTCATTGTCATCGCCAACCCTGGGGTGAAGGCGACCGAGATCAGCAAGAGCGACCTGCGCGATGTCTTCACCGGCAACGCGACCTCGCTCCCCGGCGGAGCCAACGTAGTGCCCATTCTGCTCAAGGCGGGCACGGTCCACGAGGAGTTTCTGCAGGTTTACATCGGCAAGAGCGACTCCTCTTATCGTGCCGGCTGGCGGAGTCTGGTCTTCAGCGGACAGGCCTCCATGCCCAAGAGCCTGGATGGCGACGCTGCCGTGGTGGAGTTTGTTGCACACAATGCAGGGGCAATCGGCTACATCGGCAAAACGACTCCGCATGATGGCGTGAAAGTTCTCACAGTCAAGTGAACCAACTTGGGGCAGATCGAGAGCAGGGTTCGTTGCATTCGCTGAAAATATTCCGCCGGCTGACGGGCGCCGGCGGCGATGCAACCCCCTTCTTGGGCTGCGCCTGCGAAGCACAGACCGATTCTGATCTTTTGCCGCCGCTCACTGCCGGCAAGTGAGGAGGCGGGCTTTGTCGGCGCTCAGGCGCTTGACGACGATGGCGTTCTGTCACCGGACGAAAACGCTCCGAAAGACGTCGAATGCAATTTTGGGAAATGTAACGGTTCACCGCCCGATAGTAACCCATCCGTTTACTCATGCAAAGGAACAGAACGCCGATAGGATTGGCAAGGCTTAATCAAACAACCACCGCACAAGCGATTCCGCTTTTCCAGACGGTACCCCGTATCGCTGAAAGAGCAAGACTGTGCCCCCAGGAGAGCGTGCTGCACAAGACAGCACCCCCTGGTTTCCAGAATTCACCGATTTTTCCTTCCCGCTGCGATACGACTTGAGGAGACAGACCATGAAGCAGTTCGTTCTGAAGTATTTTGCCGGAGGCATTTTGATTGCTCTCACCTGTGCAGTCAGCCTAGGCGCGCAAGAGTTCAAGGCATTCAACCGCACGGTACAAGTGCACGGTTTCGCATCACAAGGACTCGCCTATTCCAACAACAACAACTTTCTGACCATGAACACCAGCGATGGCAGCCCGGCATTCACCGAGGGTGCGGTCAACGTTTCCATGCAGGTAACGGACAAGTTCCGCATCGGTGGACAGGGCTATACACGCAAGATCGGCAGCCTGGACGATTTCAAGCCGCAACTGGACTGGGCCTATGGGGACTACAAGTTCGCCCATTGGTTTGGCGTGCGCGCCGGCAAAGTGAAGACGGTGCTCGGCCTCTATAACGACACGCAGGACATGGAGTTCCTGCACACCTGGGCACTGTTGCCGCAGGGCGTTTACCCCACCGACTTGCGCAGCACGTTCATCGCCCATACCGGTGGCGATGTGTACGGGCGCATCCCGCTGAAGAAGGCTGGCAAGCTGGACTATACGGTTTACGGCGGAACGCGGACCTTCGATCCCCGCGAAGGCTACTACTACTACTCGCTCGCCCAGGGCTTCAACATCCTGACGATCAGCGGCCACACCGAAGGGTGGGATATGAAGTGGACCACCCCGGTCAAGGGCTTGATGCTCGGCTCGTCGTGGGCGAACCTGACCACGCACCGCAGCGGCAAGTGGTTCACCGGGCCGTTCACGGGAGCTGCTTACACCATCGACACCCCACCGGACCGTGTCTGGGCAGGATACGGAGACTACAACCGTGGCAAATGGGAATTTGCCAGCGAGTACCGGAGCACGCAAGAGAATCTGTTGATTGGGTCCCCCCTCTTTGCTTCGTTCGGCTTGGGCTCAGGGCTGCTGTTAAACCAGAGCACCGAGGCGTGGTTTGCCTCCGCGGCCTATCATGTAACGCCCAAGCTGCAAGTCGGTGTCTATCATTCCAACGTCCACGAGGACAACCCCAACAACCCGAAGAACACCGCCAGCAACCACATCCGGGACGAAGTGGGAACGGCACGCTACGACGTGAATAACCACTGGGAAGTGAAAGCGGAAGGCCACTTCATGGACGGCTACGGCGACATCTATGCCGCGCAGGGATTCTATTCGCAGTGGAACACCGCCGGCCTCAAGCCCAAGACCAACATGCTTGTGCTGCGCACCAGCTTCAACTTCTAAAAGGCAGAGGAGACCATCCAAAGGAGATTGCCATGAGAAATCTGAAACTCATCATCATTGCCGTCGCATTGGTCCTCTGCGGAGCATGCCAGGTGCATGCCGCCGGGGTCAAAGTCATCGCCAACCCGAGTGTCAAGGCAGACTCGATCTCGGCAGGAGATCTGAAGAACGTCTTTCTTGAAGACTCCGACTCGCTGGCTGGTTCGCACGTTGAGCCGGTTCTAGCCAAGGGCGGGCCGGTGCACGAGGCCTTTCTGAAACAGTACCTGGGCAAGAGCGACGCCGCGCTGCAGGCCTTTTACCGCAGCATGGTGTTTACCGGAAAGGGTTCGATGCCCAAGGTCTTCGCTTCCGATGCGGAGATCGTGGCCTACGTAGCCAAGACCAAGGGTGCAATCGCTTACGTCAGCAGCGAGACAAGCGCTGCTGGAGTAAAAACCTTGCTGGTCAAGTAAATCGAGGCGAAGCGGGCGGTGCATTTCCAAACGGGATGCGCCGTCCGGACGCCGCTTGTTGCAACGAACGATCTGGCTCTTTGAGGGCGTCAAAGAGCCTACGTTAAGGTGGGCTCATGTTTGGACAAATGAAGATCAAATCTCGAATCCTGGGCATTCTGGCGGTACTGGCGGGCGGTTATCTGATCCTTCTGGCGACGGTTCAGATTACTGCCTCCAGCACCCATGGCCGCATGTCTGAAATCTCTACTTCCTTATTTCCGGCGGCGTTGCATTTGCAACATGCAGAGGCTTCGTTCGAACGGATGAAGAAGCACTACGGCGATGCCGTGGTGTTGCAGGACGCGGGCTCTCTCAAGGGCGCCGAAGCCGATGCCGAAGCCACCGCCGCGGCATTGAACGATGTCAAGACCTCACTGGCGGGGGCGCCGGAACTTAGCCAGAAGGCGGACGGCTTGCTGACCCAGTTCGCTTCCATCCGCTCGCGAGATCACGATACGTATGCGGCCATTCTTGCCGCCACCGGCGGCCCCAGCGAAGAGATGATGACGCAGGTCGGCGCACTCGGCAAGGACAACAAAGCGCTGACCGATGACATGGGGGCTTTCGACAAGGAAACCTCCGCCAGCATTCAGAAGCAGTTCGACACCGTCGATTCCTATTCGACCCGCGGCCGGTTGATCAGCATGGTCATGCTGATCTTCGCCATTCTCAGTTGCGCCGCGGCCTGGTGGGTGGTGCAGAATAAGGTCGTGTTTCCACTGCATTCGCTGGCCGTCCGCTTGCAGGACATCGCCGAGGGCGAGGGAGATCTAACCCGCCGCGTCCCGGTGAACGGCCACGACGAGATCGACGAGGTCGGCCTCTGGTTCAACGTCTTTATCGAACGCATTGAAGGCATTGTGCGCGATGTAACCCAGCACGCTCTCACGCTGGGTGAGGCGGCCACGGAACTGGAAGCCACCGCCCACGAAACCGCCAGCCAGGCCGTGCAGCAACAGCAGCAGGCCGAGCGGATTACTTCTACCATGCACGAGATGTCTTCGGCCGTGCAGGAGATCAGCCAGACCACCCAAAGCGCGGCCCTGGACGCCAGCAAGGCGGAGGAGAGCGCAAAATCCGGCGGGCAGACGGTCCAAGCCACCGTCGAGACCATCGGCCAGTTGCTCAAGGCCAATCAAGAGACCTCTGCCAAGATCGAAGAACTGGGCCACTCCAGCGACGCCATCGGCAAGATCGTCAACGTCATCAATGAAATTGCCGGGCAAACCAATCTGCTGGCGCTCAATGCCTCGATCGAGGCAGCGCGCGCCGGCGAGCACGGGCGCGGCTTCGCAGTGGTAGCCGGCGAAGTGCGACGGCTGGCCGAGCGTACCAGCTCCGCCACCAAAGAGATCGACGACACCGTGCGCGCCATTCAGGCGGGCACCAAAGACGCCGTGGGCGCCATGCGCTCCAGCATGAGCCATGTCGAGAGCGGCGTGCAATCGGCGCGCTCGGCCGGCGAGGCCCTCACCAGCATTATTCATGGCTCCGAAGCGGTGCAAAAGATGGTTACGCAGATTGCCGCCGCCGCCACCGAGCAATCCTACTCGACGCAATCGGTCAGCCAAAACGTCAACGAGATCGCCAACGGAATACAGCAGACGGCGAGCAGTTCCCGGCAGTCGGTCGAAGCCTGCCAGCAGCTCTCCCGGCTGGCCAACGAACTGACCAGCCTGGTCGGAGCCTTCAAGGTTGGGCATTCACGATAACCTTTCAGCGCGCAAGCGTGTGCTGCGAGCGGGCGCTTCACGATGTGAATCTTCACCGTGAAGCGCCGCGCGTGAATCGCTGGAGAGATAACTGAGGTGCGCACTGCCTGAAACTCTTGGTTCAATCGAATGATCTAAAGATGTTAGCCTCACTTCTGCCGCTCATGCCAACCCCAGCGTGAAGGCCGATTCGGTGTTGAAGACAGAATTGCGCGAGTTCTTCACCGGATCTGCGGTCAACCTCAAGGATGGTTCGCGGGTGAATCCGGTTCTGCTGAAAGAGGGAGCCATTCATACCGAGTTCGTCATCCAGTACCTGGGCAAGAGCCCCGTCTCGCTTCTCCTCAACTGGCGCGGCCTGGTGATGTCTGGCCAGGCGACCATGCCCAAGTCGCTCGATTCGGATGCGGAGATGGTCGAGTATGTAGGGCGCACACCGGGCAAAGGCCATTTTCCACCTGCAAAGAACAAGGTGTGGACCGGGGGGTCCACACCACAGCCGGCCGGGAGGCCAGCGCTACAGTTTCATGTCCTGCGGGTCGGCGAAGCCGGCTGCAACCAGGATGGAAGGCCGCGAAGTGGCTTCTACCGCACCGCAGGCGCCAGGTGGTTAACATAGGGACATGGCTACCGTAAAAGAGCTTTTGAAGCTGCTGGCCGAAGACGGCGCGGCAATGACCAGGGAGCAGGCAGCGGGCGCGTTGTGCGAGATTCTCGACGGCGCGGTTCCCGAGGTGGAGACTGCGGCGCTGCTGGCGGTGATGGCCACGCGCGGCGAACAAGCGCCGGAGCTGGCCGGCTTTGTCGAGACCATGCGGGCGCGGATGACGCATGTGCCGCTGACCGAGGCCGAGCGCGCGCAACTGGTCGACACCTGCGGAACCGGCGGCGGCGGGCCGCTGACCTTCAACATCTCCTCTGGCGCGGCGCTGGTGGCGGCGGCGGCCGGAGCCAAGGTGGCCAAGCACGGCAATCGCGCCGTCACCTCCCGCTGCGGCTCGGCCGACGTGCTCGAGGCGCTGGGCGTTCCCATCGATCTCTCGCCGGAGATGGCCGCCGAGTGCCTGCGCGAGACCGGCTTCATGTTCCTCTTTGCCCCGCACTACCACCCGGCGATGAAGGCCGTAGGGCCGCTCAGGCGGGCGCTGGGCTTCCGGACAATTTTCAATCTCTGTGGCCCGCTGACCAACCCGGCAGGAGCGCGGGCGCAGGTGATCGGCGTGCTGGCTCCCAGCAAGGTGCTGCTGGTGGCGCGAACCCTCTCCGCGCTGGGCGCCCGGCGGGCCTTCGTGGTTCATGGGACGGACGGCATCGACGAGCTGACCACTACCGGCGAGTCGGTGGTGGCGCGCATCGTCGAGGACGACAAGGGCGGCACGGCGCTGAAGGCCGCGCGTGTGACCCCCGAAATGGCCGGCTTGCAGCGCGTCAAGCTGGAAGATTTTGCCGGCGGCGACGTAGAGACCAATCGCGCGATGCTTTATGACGTGCTCACCGGGATTCCGGGGCCACGGCGGGAGATTGTGCTGCTGAACGCGGCGGCGGCGCTGGTGGCCGCGGGCATCGCCAACGATCTGAAAGAGGGCGTCGAGCGCGGCGCAGAGGCCATCGACGCCGGCGAAGCCGCCGCCACGCTGGCCAAGCTGCGCCGCTTCGGGGAAAAGGCCGGAGCGGGAAAATAAACGGACTTTTCTGTACCGGGATATTCAAAAAAATATCGGCGGGGGCGCTGTCGAGGTTCAACATGAAAGGCCCCAGATCTCGCAAGCGGGATCTGGGGCTTTCTGTTGGCTGAAAAAGTGAGGCGCAGCCTACTTCTTCATCGGTTTGCGGGCGAAGTAGTAGAGAGAGAAGGCCAGCGCGGCGAAGGCGGCAACCGAAACGGCAGGGTTGTCGGTCAAATGGAAGTGGATGGGGCTGAGCGGATTGTCGGGATGGACCGTCATAGCGTATCCCTTGAGGCCCACGCCGACCAGACCGGCGATGCCACCCGCTGCGATCAGGCCGGAGGCGAAGAGCGAACCGGGGGAGACGTCGCCCTCGGCGTCGGGATCGCCGCCTGCCTTCTTCACTGCCGAGTCCACCAGCCAGCGCATCACGCCGCCGACAAAAATGGCCAGCGTGGTGCCGATGGAAAGATACGCGCCCACGGCGAAGGCCAGCGAGCGAATTCCCAGCAGCTCAATGGTAAAGACAATGGAAACGCCCAGCAGCACCAGTCCCCAGGGCAGCTTGCGGCTGAGAATGCCGCTGATCACTGTGGCCATCAGGCGGGCCTGCGGCGCGGCAATCTTCTCGCTGCCGATGCCGGGAATCCACTGCACCTCGATGCGCTTGCTGGTGGGCGAGTAAAGGTATTTGCCGTCGGCCAGATCCGCGGAGCCCAGGGCGTTCAGCACAATGTATTCGCTCTTGGCGTGCATGGTGGTCTTCTTGTCTGCGCCGATGACGGGAATCCGGTCATTGAGATCCTCGGGATTCGACTGCTCCGCCACGCCGGAGTGGGGAACGGAGAGATCCCAGGCCTGCGGCGCCGCATGGAACTCCGTGAACACGGTGTTCATCCTCTGCAGGGTATAACCGATGGCGAAGGTGGAAATCACAATACCGATGAGGAAGGCCCACCGCTGTTTGCGCGGCGTGGAGCCGATCAGGAAGCCGGTCTTCAGATCCTGCGAGGTGTCGCCGGCCTCGGCCGAGGCGATGCAGACCACGCCGCCAATGGTGATGGCCAGCGCTCCGAAGGCCGGTGCGACCCAGCCGGAGACGAGAAAGATGGCCGAGGTCGCCATCAGCGTGGCGATGGTCATGCCGCTGATGGGGTTGGCCGAACTGCCGATCAGCCCCACAATGCGCGAGCTGACGGTCACAAACAGGAAGCCGAAGAAGAGGATGAGCAAGGATGCGGCCAGGTTTTCAATGGGACCGAGATGGGTTCCCGGAACCGGCTTGAAGTAGAGGAAGAAGAACATCAGCACCACCAGCAGCGCGGAACCGAACAGGGCCATGCCCATGGAAAAATCGTCTTCCGTACGCAGCGGCTTGGCGGCCGAGGGGTCCGCGCCCTTGCGCATGTGCTTGATGCCGGAGCCGAGTGCGCTGAGAATCGTGGGCAGCGTCTTGAGCAGGGTGATAAGTCCGGCGGCGGCCACGGCGCCCGCGCCCATGGGGCGGATGTAGGTGATCCACAGATCGCTGGGGCCCATCTGGGCGATGGGCAGGGTGCCGGGGTAGACCGGACCGGGCAGCGCCTTGCCGAAGAAGTAAATAAGCGGCATCAGCACCAGCCAACTGAGCACGCCGCCGGCAAACATCACGCCCGCCGTGCGCGGTCCGATGATGAAGCCCACGCCCATGTACTCGCTGGTGGCGTCGGCCTTGATGGAGGCGCCTTTCAGCACGTGGGTGGGCCCGAAGTCGGGACGGAACTCCGGGGTTCCCGGCCAGGCGCCAAAGAGGTTTTCATTTTGAAAGAAGGTGTAAAGCGCGCCCAATCCCAGGCCGAAGAAGACGCGGCTGGCCATCGAGCCGCCCTTTTCGCCCGCCATCAGCACGTCGGCGCATGCCGTGCCCTCGGGAAACTTCAGATTCTTGTGCTCGTCCACAATCAACTGCTTGCGCAGCGGCACCATGAACAGCACACCCAGAAAGCCTCCGATCAGCGCCAGCATGAAGATGCGGAAGTACTCCAGATCGAAGCCCAGGAAGATCAGCGCCGGCAGGGTGAAGATGACGCCCGCGGCGATCGATTGGCCGGCGTTGCCGACGGTCTGGACGATGATGTTCTCCAAAATCGAAGCCTTGCCAAAGGCGCGCAGGATGCTGATCGAGAGCACCGCGATGGGAATCGACGCGGCCACCGTCAGGCCGGCGCGGAGGCCGACGTAAACGGTAACGGCGCCAAAGATAATGCCAAAGATCGAGCCGAGCAGAATGGCGCGGAAGGTGAACTCCGGGCGATTGTCGCCGGCGGGTACAAAAGGTTGAAAATCGGACACAGAAATCCTCCAGGGTCCGCAATTCGGCTTGCGGAAAACTGCACTGAAGGAGTTTAGCAGCGCAGGCATAAGGATTGACAGGGAAGCCAGCGCCGGGAGGGTTGCCGCACTCCTCCCTGCCGGCCGGCCTTGAGCCGGGTTTTGCCGCGAGCCGGCGAAGGCGCAGTCTGGGCAGGAAAAGCCGCTCGGGGTGAAAGACCGTTTCCTAACTTCGTTGTATATTGGTTGCCTCCAATCTCCGCGCCGGGACAAAAAGCGATCAAGCCGGATTCTTCCTGGCTGCTTCGCTGGACGCTCGATTACTTCATTTTCCAGGCCGGCGAGGGGGGACGTACGGCCCCTTGAGGTAAAGAGACAATCGTTTGTGTTGAGGGGAAATCTCTTCCTTTTGCGCCCCGCATATCCTTTTTCGGGCCCCTCGCCGGCTTGCTTCGCGTTCATTAACTCATACATAATCATTGAGTTACGGAACCCCACCCAGATCCCCCGGAAGGCCCGTAAAAATCCTAAAAAGAAGAGCTTGACAACCCTCCGACAAGGGGGTTTAAATGTGTGCCGGTCCGGGGAACGGGAATTTCCGTTCGTCTGGCTTAAACGTTTGAATATGCGTATTCCAAAAGATGGAGAACCTGCTTTTTAGTTCTTCCATCTTACGGATAATGCGCCATGTTCATCGGCTGGAGCGGGAGCGGCAGCAATGCTATCTCCCAGCCGGCAAACCAGGACTCGGCGGGTTCTCCCGGGCGAGCAACCTGGCGCTGAGCACTAAGCGGCACGATCCTCTTTTTCATGAACTTCGCGGCGGATTCCAAGGTGCCGGCGATCTCGGGATGAAAGGGCAATAGCCGCTGGCGAATGGATTTTTGGCCGTGCGGAAGTTTCGTTTCCGCCCGCCAAATGAAGGTTTGAGGGTACTTGAGTTGCTTGCTGTTATGCCAACTGAACGATCGGCTTCATACCTGATTCATGGGGAAGCAACTGAAACAGGAACCAAAGTAGTAACACTTTGAAAAGGAAGGTCACATGAGACAAACAAAGCACAGGTTTTTCCTGTTGCCGTTGTTCCTGGTCCTGGCATGCGTAGCGGTATTTTCGCAGGCCAATTCCACGGTAAACGGCATCGTTATCGACCAGAGCGGAGCGTTCGTTGCGGGGGCCAAGATTACCCTCTCCGAACCCGCTACCGGAACGGTAAAAACCGCTGTCACCAATGGATCCGGTCTGTACGAGATCGCCGGATTGAACGCCGGCAACTACAACCTCAAGGTCACGGCCAAGGGTTTCGAGGCCTATACTCAAACCGGCGTAGTGGTCAACATTTCGTCTACCTTCCGCGTTGACGTCAAGATGGTTGTCGGCGCAGAAACGCAGACGGTCACCGTCGCCGCCGATGCACTGGCGGTGCAGTCCGACTCTAACGTCGTCAGCACCCTGATCAACGAACAGCAGATCACCGAACTGCCCACCAATGGCCGCAACGTAATCGGCCTGGCCGCCCTCGGCCTGGGCGTCAGCGGCAACCTGCCTGACCTGGAGAGCCCGTTCTCCGTTACCGCCAACTACTCCATCAGCTTCAACGGCCTGAATCAGGCGCACAATGTGTGGATGATCGACGGCGCCGAGGCCTATGATCGCGGTTCCGGCGGCAAGATGTCGGTGATGCCTTCGCAGGACGCCCTGGGCGAGTTCCAGGTGCTGGCCTCGAACTATCCTCCGGACTACGGTATCGCCTCCGGCGGCACCATCACCATGTCCATCAAGAACGGCACCAAGAGCTTCCACGGCGGCGCCTGGGAGTTCGATCGCAACGACGCCCTGGATGCACACAACTACTTCGACGACAACAATGGCCAGATGGCCAAGAAGTCAGAGTTGCGCTACAACGTCTTCGGCGCCAATGCCAGCGGCCCGGTCTTTATTCCTCACGTCTACAATTCGAGCAAGAAGAAGACCTTCTTCTTCTATAACGAAGAGTGGCGCAGAGAAGTCACCGGCGTCTCGACCAATTCGATCAAGACTCTGCCCGCGGCCGATTTGATTACGACGCCGGCAAACCTGACCTATGCGATCCCAACCTACAATGCTCTTCCGAGCGCCATTGTGCCCAGCGTTGCCGCCGGCTCCAGGGTAGGCAAGGCCATCGCTGCTTATAATGCGGGCGCAGCCACTCCACTCGTGGCGGGCAGTCCCTTTCCAGGTGGCGTTGTTCCTGCCGGCCTTTTGGATTCGAACGCCCTGCTCTTCAACGGCACCAAGAATCTTCCGGCTTCCACCAACTCCGACGGAACCTATACCCCCACGGGCGGCCATCTGCCCGTTACCGTGCGTGAAGACCTCTTCCGCATCGATCACAACATCAACGACAAGTGGCAGCTCCTCGGCCACTACATTCACGATGCGATGGACACCGTCGAAGCCACTCCCGAGTGGCAGGGCGACAACTATCCCACCATCGGCTCCAACTTCAGCAACCCGGCGTACGCGGCCATCGTCAAGTTGACCGGCACGCTGTCGACCAATGTACTGCTTGAAGCCGCCTTCAACTACAACGGCAACAAGATCGCGATCCTCCCCGTCTCAACGGTAGCAGCCGGCTTTGTCAAGCCCTCCGGCTGGAGCACGGGAACCTACTTCCCGCTGAAGAACGATGTGGGCAATCGTATGCCCGACATCGAATGGAGCACCGTAGGCACCACCTGGGGCCCTGGAAACGACCCCTGGACCAACGGCGCCGAGGACTTTGCCGAGGTGTATGGCCTTTCGGTCACGGCCGGCAAACACCAGATGAAGTTCGGCGGCGGCTACAACCGCTACACCAAGAATCAGGTCATCGGCAAGGATTCCGAAGGCGATTACAGATTTGACGACAAGTATATTCCGGCGTCTACCACTGGCGGAGTCACGACGCCGGGTCACGTCGAGGGCAGCCTGACCGGCGATTCCTATCTCGACTTCTTGCTCGGCCTGACCAACGACGATACCGGTTCCAACGGTTTCTCGCAGGCCAACGCCAACCCCATCAACCACTACGTCAACAGCACGATCTCGGCCTATGCCATGGACAACTGGCATGTGAACAGCCGTTTGAGCCTGCAAATCGGCTTCCGTTACGACATGATGCCGCACACCTGGGAACGCAACAACCAGGTTTCCAATTTCAACCCAGCGCATTACCAGCAGGGCCTGACCACCGCCGCCAGCTTTAACTCCGACGGTTCCTTTGCCACCAACGCTGGCGGATTGCAGACCAATTCGATTGGCACCTTCTATATGAACGGTGTCGATATTGCCGGCCAGGAGGGCACGCCCCGCGCCTTGGTCAAGAACGACTACAAGACGTTTATGCCCAGGCTCGGCTTCTCTTACGATCTCTTCGGCAACGGCAAGACCGTGGTCCGCGGCGGATTCGGCACCTTCTACGAGCGCATCCAGGGCAACGACATCTATGACGCCGCCGGCTCGCCTCCGTTTATCAGCCAGCCTGGCGCCCAGAATGTCGAATTCACCAGCCCCACTACCAACTGGACAACCGGCACAACGGCCACATCGCCCACCTACACGCAGGGTTTCAACTCACTGAATCCCTATTATCCCGATCCCGCCGTAGCGCAGTTCAGCTTGGGCGTGCAGCATGAAATCGCTCCCGCGCTGATCCTGATCACCCAGTACGTCGGCAACCTCGATTGGCACCAGAATGTCTGGATTCCGATCAACAACGCCCCGCTCAGCACTCCCCTGTTGTCCCGTTTGGAAATCACTGGGAACTACACGGACCCACTTTGCCTTGCTACCCCAAGTTGCGTGGCGATGAATCCCAAAAATGGCGGTTCTGGTTATTCGTCTGTCGCCAAACTGGCTGGCAAGACCTATCCTGGGTTTAGCAACATCAGACAGCAATCGACAACCCAGACGGGCAGCTACAACAGCTTCCAGGCAGGCCTCCGCCAGCAGGGCAAGCATGGCCTCAGCTACGAGTTGGACTACACCTACGCCCACCAGATCGATTCCACTCCGGGCAGCGTCGATGTGGACAACAACAACCCGACGTTCAACCCCTGGAACCTGCGGTACGACAAGGGTTCGGGCATTCTCGATCGCCGTCACGTCTTCAGCGCCAACTACGAGTACAAGCTGCCCTTCTTCAATCATGCCTCTGGCTTGATCAAGAGCGTTGCGGGCGGCTGGGAAGTCTCGGGTACGGTTATCTCCGAGACCGGCTTGCCCTGGTTTGGCAATGTCGCTCCGAAGAGCTCCTATGGAGATACGGTCGGCCTGGGCGGCGACTACTCTATCCGTCCCAACATGACCGGCAAACCGAACTACGTCAAGGGCACTTCCACCTATACCAGCAACGGCAAGACGGTTACTGGCTATCGGTATGTAGACTCCACGGGTATCTCGGCGCCAACAGCGGCTTGGGATGGCGGATCGAATCTGGGCTTCGGCAACATGGGCAAAGATGCCATCGTTGGCGCGGGCCGCACCAACTTCAGCACCGCAATCTACAAGTCGTTTGCCTTCGGCGAGCGTGCGCACGCCGAGTTCCGCGCAGACAGCTTCAACACCTTCAACCACACCCAGTTCAACGGACTGGCCGACAGCAATCCGGCGAACCCCGACTTTGGATTCGTCAACAGCGCTCAGGATCCGAGAACCTTCGAACTCGGCTTCAAGGTCGCCTTCTAAACTCAACCTGCAACCAGGGGCGCGGCAAGCATTGCTTGCCGCGCCCCTTTTTTTTGACCTCAGACCGGGGGCAACCTCAGTGGTACAAAACTATGCGGTCAAAGGCCTAACGGGTTTTTCCGCAGGCTCTTCAAGTCGTGCCCTGTTACAAGGCCTTTCTCCGAGTATTCTTGGAACCGGCATTCCTCATTTCAAACGGGATTTTAGATGCGATTGCCTTGCTCTCTCCGCAACAGCCGTAAAGACATTCACCGAACCGATGCTAGAATGGCTCTGCAATGCGCGTTTGCGCGGTTGCGCCGGCGAACAGGATCACGTGGAGATTTGCGATGAGCAAAAAAGTTTGTCTTCTGGCCTGCCTTGCTTTTAGCCTCTGCTCGTTTGCGGCCGCGCAAGGCAACGCGAAGAGCGGCACAGTCGATTTCAACGAATTGAAACCCAGTCTCATGGTTACGCCGATCTTCAGCGAGATCGTGGTTTTGCATTTCCCAGCCGGGTTTGTCGGGGTTTATGCCCACACCAACCCACACCCGGATGGCGCCTTTTACATCCAGGAAAATGTGCTCCAGGGTGAAACCGCCGACCAATGGTCGCAGATGATCACCACCACCGGCAAAGAGGGGCTCGCCTCAAATGCCAATCTAACTCCCAAAGCAGTGCTTGAGAGCATCGCAGCCGGTTTTAAACGAGGCTGTCCCGAGACATTTTCCGTCAAGGGAATCGGTTCGGCAAAGGTCGGCGACCACGATGCGTTTGCCGCCTGGGTCAGTTGCGGCACAGTGAAATCGGCGGCTGGCGCGCACAGCGAATCCACCCTTTTGATTGCCGTCAAAGGTACGGCCGATTACTTTACCTTGCAGTGGGCCGAGCGCGGGCCGGCTTCAAATCAACCCCTCGTCTACGACGAGGCAAAGTGGGGCGACAGGCTGAAGAAGCTGATGCCGGAGAAGATGTGTCCGCGCGTCCCCGGCGAGGCAGCGCCTTACCCCAGTTGCGTGGACAAAAAATAACTGTGCGAGGCGCATCATGCAGCAGAGTCTTCAATGGGGAGTCGCAGCCTTGGTTGCTGTTGCCATGAGCGCCGCGGCGCAAACGATTCATGGCCGCGATGGGATTCAACTGCCCGCGCCGCCCGCGGTCGAGGCTATTCCCGTAACCGACGACTACTTCGGAACCAAGGTTGTCGACAGCTACCGCTGGCTGGAAGATGCCAAGAGCAGCCAGACCCGCGCCTTCATCGAAGCCCAGAACGCCTATACCGCGCGCTATATGAAGCAGGCCCGCATCCGCGCCGATGTGGTGGACGATCTCACTGCCCTGGAAGACGTTTCGGTCACCGGCGTTCCTATCGAACGGGCTAACAACTTCTTCTTTAGCCGCCGTCTGGCCGGCGAGCAGCAGGCTTCGATCTACGCGCGCCACGGCTGGGCCGGTAAAGACCAGCGCATTGTCGACCCCGCCGCCCTCAGCCGCGATCCCAACACTTCGGTCAGTCTGCGCGACGCCTCCCGCGACGGCACGCTGCTGGTCTACGGCGTGCGCCAGGGCGGCGCCGACGAGGCTGTGATTCACATCTTCAACGTGGCTACCGGAAAAACGCTGGAGGACGAACTGCCCAGCGGCCGCTATTTCAGCGTCAACTTCGCCCCCGACGGCGGCAGCCTCTACTACGCCCGCAACACCCGGCAAGGAACGCTGCTTTTCGAGCATCGCATCGGCACGCTCAACTCCCACGACACGCTGCTCTTCGGCCGCGAGTTTCATGGCGAACTGCTCACCGGCGACGACCTCTTTTCTAGCTCGGTGACGGATGACGGCCGCTATCTGGTCGTCGAGATCGACCGCGGCGTTCCCGCCCACCGCGTGGACATTGTCTTTCGCGACCTGAGCAAGCCCGGCTCGCCCTTCGAGATCCTGGCCTGGGGCATGGAGGCGCGCTTCAACGCAATCTACGCCAAGGACGCGTGGTTCGTGAAGACCGACTACCAGGCGCCCAAGGGAAGGATTCTCAAGGCCGATCCCGGCGTCTTGCCCGATGTCTGGCAGAGCATCGTGCCGGAGGACGCCGACGCCATCGAAGGGTGGTCGATCGTGGGCGGCAAGCTCTACGTCAACCGGCTCAAGGATGTGGTCAGCGAGACCTGGATCTACTCGCTCGACGGCAAAGCAGCCGGCAAGCTGGCCGGCCAGGGCATTGGAGACTCTTCGACCGTCAGTGGCCGCACCATCGACCGCTACGGCTATACCACCTTCCAATCCTTTATCCAGCCCTGGACCATCTACCGCCTGGACACGCAGACCGGCAAGCAGGAGATCTTCTTTCAGCCCAAGATTCCCTTCGACTCCAGCCAGTACGAACTGAAGCAGGTCTTCTTCGCCTCCAAAGACGGAACCAGGATTCCCATGTTCATCGCCGGCAAGAAAGGGCTCAAGCAGGATGGCAGCGAGCGGCTGCTGATGACCGGCTACGGCGGCTTCAACCTCAGCGAGACGCCAAGATGGAGCGCCGCCTGGGCCTGGTGGATGGAGCAAGGGGGATGGTTCGCCCTGCCCAACCTGCGCGGCGGCGGCGAGTATGGCGAGAGCTGGCACCGGCAGGGCATGTTTGCGGAGAAACAGAATGTCTTCGACGACTGGTTCGCCGCGGCCGAGTACCTGATCGCCAACAAATACACCGCAGCGCAGCGCCTGGCCATTACCGGCCGCTCCAACGGCGGCTTGCTGATGGGCGCATCCATCACTCAGCGGCCCGATCTCTTTGGGGCCGTGCTCTGCGGTTATCCACTGCTCGACATGCTGCGGTATCAGAAGTTTCTGGTCGGCTCCTATTGGGTCACCGAGTACGGCTCGGCAGAGAAGGAAGGGCAATTCAGAGATCTGCTCAAGTACTCGCCCTACCAGAATGTCAAGGCGGGAACGGCCTATCCCGCTGTGCTCTTCTTCACCGGCGACGCCGACACGCGCGTCGACCCGCTGCACGCGCGCAAGATGACGGCCTTGGTGCAGGCGGCCACCTCGAGCGGGCGGCCCGTCTTGCTGCACTACAGCCTCGCCGGCGGCCACTCTGCCGGGGTGAGCGTTGACCAGCAAATCGAGGACGATGCCGATCAGTTAACTTTCTTATGGACTGAAACAGGACAGTCGAAGACGAAATAAGGTGCGGTATGTTACGAAGGTTGGTTGTCCCAACTGCCCCTGCGTAACCTCGTGCCCTTGGTCATCTATTCCGATAAGGAAGCAGAAGGAGGGAAACCACGCTTTCCGGCAAGGTGAGTGTGAGATCCCGGACCAAACCGGCGTTAATAGCGGTTTCATGAGTGTTCAACCCGATTTCTTCAAGCCGGCGCGGGCAATCGCTTCTGGCGGCCTTGCAGAAAGCAAAGAGGGTTCACCTTTCCTGAAACCGCTCTGGCCCTGGGCCGCTTTTTACGACGGCAGTCGCGATCTCTGCACGCATTGTGCCTGGCAAGGCTGGGTTTTCCTCCCTGCGAGTGGTTTCGCATCCTTCTTGTTGAGCCTGACTGGCTGTAAATTGCCAGGTGAGAGAACCTCGGGCCGGGAGCCGCATGGCGCACGTCGAGCCGGGAATCTGTATGTTCGACCGCCAGCAGGAGGAGATCCGGCTGGCATCTCTACACGCCACTTCGATTCTCGACACTCCCCCCGAAGCGGCCTACGACACCATCACCCGCCTGGCCGCCGAGTACTTTCAGGCCGGCGCCGCCGTGCTGGACTTTGCCGACCGCAGCCGCGTCTGGGTCAAATCGCTGTGGGGTTGCCACACCTACCCACAGAAAATCGTTCGCGAGATGCCCCGTACCGGCTCCCTCTTCGATCTGACCGTTGCCGCGGATGGACCGCTGGAGATTCTGGATCTCCCCCAGGACCCCGCTTTCGAGGGGCGTCTGGCGCTGCTGAAGCAGCTTCATGTCGGCTCCCTGGTCAGCGTTCCCGTGCGCTCCTCGGATGGGATTATCCTCGGCGCGCTCACCATCTTCTGGGACCGCCCCCACACGGCTCTGGAAGACGATGGGCTGCGCATGTTGGAGGGTCTGGCGGATATGGCCTCCAGCCAGTTGGAGCTGCGCCGGCTGCGCAGAAACATGAGCCTGCGCAAGAATCGCCGGCCGCATCCGATCCTCAGGAGGCTGGACACCTGGCCCCGCCGCTCGGATCTCCTGCGCGCCATCGAAGAGCGCCAGTTCGTCCTCCACTACCAGCCGGAGATCGACCTCTCCACCCGCCGCATCGTCGCCCTTGAGGCCCTGATCCGCTGGGACCATCCCGACCGCGGCCTGATCGCCCCCATGGACTTTATCCCCATGGCCGAGGAGACCGGCCTGATCTTGCCCATCGGCGACTGGGTCATGGAGGAGGCCTGCCGGCAGATCCAGATCTGGAAGCAGCAAGACCCCGACCACAGCAATCTGCGCATCTGTGTAAACCTTTCCGCGCGACAGTTCTCCCGTCCCGGACTGACCGACCACGTCGAGGCGCTGTTGCTGCAAACCGGCGTCGCTGCCCAACAACTGGGCCTGGAGATGACCGAATCCAGCCTGATTCCCAATATGCATACCGCTCTGGAGGTGCTGACCAGTCTGCGCAAACTGGGTGTCTCCCTGCTGCTCGACGACTTCGGCACCGGCTACAGCTCTCTCAACCACCTCCACTCCTTCCCCTTCGACGTGCTCAAGATCGACCGCATCTTCGTCACCCGCATGACCAACGGCGACCAGCCCCTGCAGATCGTGCGCACCATCATCGAATTGGCCCGCGTGCTGGGCATGGATGTAGTGGCCGAGGGCATCGACAGCACCGACCACTACCGCCTGCTGCGCCAGTTGGGCTGCCGCTACGGACAGGGCTACCTTTTCTCGGAACCGCTCAGCGCCGAGGCCGTCACCCGACTCCTGAGCCTGCCCGGCCGGGTGCTGCCAGAGGCGGAGATGGTGGGAGTGC
Organism: uncultured Occallatibacter sp.; assembly: GCA_964493705.1. GTDB lineage: Bacteria > Acidobacteriota > Terriglobia > Terriglobales > Acidobacteriaceae > Telmatobacter. The sequence goes on along the minus strand of CAZBPD010000009.1, from coordinate 67,749 downwards.
GCAGAGATGACATCTGCTTTCAGGAACCGGATGTCTTACGCGTCTTACGCGGCGGGAACGGACTGTCCCAAATTGAGAAACCCTAGCTTTACCTGTAAAAACCGTGAAAAACATGGAAAACAAGCATAAATCCCAAACTACACATTCGGTTTTAGTTGTGCAATTTCGTACCAGTTTTTCCACATTCGGGAAATGACTCAATCCAGTCAATGGGAAAAATCTCATTGGCTTGACAATGTACAGATATGCTGCACTTATGCAACCAGCAAATTCACCCGCGCCCGCCCCTTCTGCCGCCAGCTTTGCCAGCCTGCTGGCTGCGCTGGCTACGCCAGCTCCAAAATCTGAACCGGATTGGGACGACGCAGCTCTGGCCGACGATGTGGCCACTCTGAGCTACGAGCGCGCCCTTCGTTCCCATGCGCGCTACCGCCCCAACGACAACGGCGAATCCGTCCTGGCCCAGGATGCCGAGGTGCAAGACGCGGAGGTGGCTGACTTCAGCGAAGACGCTACCGCTGCGCCGCTTCCCCGCAACCGCGTGGCGGGCCCCGAGGCCTTTGCCCGCGCTCACGAGGCCGCCAAGTCCGAACTCGCCCAACGCGCCGCGGAGAGAACGCCCTCGGCCTTCGAGCGCAGTCTCAAAAACGCCAGCATCACCATCCGCATGAGCAAAGCGGAGAGCGAACAACTGCACCGCCGCGCCGCCGAGGCCGGATTGACCGTCTCCGCCTACCTGCGCTCGTGCACCTTCGAGGCCGAAGCGCTGCGCGCCCAGGTCAAGGAAGTGCTCACCGAATTGCGCTCGGCGACGGCCCGCCCCAAGCCCGACAGCCGCACCCGTTCCAGCTTTTTGGCGGTCTGTTTTGGGTGGCTGACCTTCTCCTGGCTGAAGCGCTTCTTCCCGCCTGCCCGGCCCAGCCAGCGCGTCGCCCGGGCGTAAGACAAAGCGTTTTCGCGAAGCGCATCGATCCCAACGGCAAGAGGCCGCCGCTCCACCCAGGAGCAGCGGCCTTTTTGTCTGCGCCTGGCCTGGGCGTTGGGCACAGATTCGCGAAGCCCACAGCTTCGGTTGCGTAGCTGCGGCGGTCGCTCAGGGAAGGTGTGCGTCCTTACCTGGAGTGATTTCGCCGGATGCCTGAAAGGGGTTTATTCCCCGGTGAGGAGCCGGAATTCCGATTGAAATGCCGCCACTTTCAGCGCTGGCGGCTCATGGGCCGGAACAAATCAGCGTCTCGGTGGCTGCGCCGGGTCAGCCCCCCCGGCGGTGGCGCGTGTCACAGGACGTTCATACTCCGGGTGTGATAGGATTCGCGCTTCAAGCGATAGACGCCGGGAGATTCATCTGTTTTTCATCTCCCCGGCGCCTGCCGGAGTCCTTCTCGATGGACGAGGTAGACGGCAGACCGGGAGACTTGGCCTTCCAAGCGGGCCAGTTGAGCGCCCCAGCGGGCGCTCCCACGCTTTTTCTGTCTCCTGGAAGGGATTTTCCCTACCTTTGTCCTCCTGAGTCTCGCATGGGTCCGCATTTAACCCATAGGAATGAAAATCGTCGTTCGTCCCCCCAAAAAATTGTCATCCTGGGCGAAGTGCAGCGGAGTCAAAGGATCTGCTTTTGCTCTCCCGTGCCACGATTGCCGGCGCGGCCATGTCGAAGGCCTGTGTCGCGATTCCCCCTGCAATTGATCGGTTTTGTTTCGGCTTCGCGCTGCTCAGGCAGCCCGCGCGACTTTTATCCTCTGAAATCAACATCGCAGCAAAAGGAGAAAACAGATGAAAACGTATCAGGGAAGTGAGATCCGTAACGTAGCTGTAGTCGGGCATGCGCACAGCGGCAAAACCACTTTGATCGCCGCTCTGCTGCATGCCGCCAAGATGACTCCAACCCAGGGCCGGGTGGAAGACGGTTCGGCCGTTACCGCCTATGACGAAGAGGAAGTGGCCCGCGGCGCGACCATGCAGAACGCCGTGGCCTTTGCCGAGTGGCAGGGCATCAAGATCAATCTGGTCGACACGCCCGGATTCCACATGTTTTCGCACGAAGCCCGCGCCGCGCTGCTGCCGGTGGAGACGGCCGTGGTGCTGCTCAATGCCCAGAACGGCATCGAGACGGTGAGCGAGCGCGTCTGGCGCTATGCCGAAGAAGCCAATGTGCCGCGCATCGTGGTCATCAACCAGATGGACCACCCCAAGGCCGGCGGCGGCGGCGGACTGAGCGCCCTGCTCGACGACATTCAGGAGCGCTGGGGCCGCAACTGTGTTCCCGTCCAGTTGCCCATCTCCGACGCCCAGGGCTTCCACGGCGTGGTCGATCTGATCACCATGGATGCCTACTACTACACTCCCGGCGGCGACGGTAAAGGCAAGATGACCGGGGAGATCCCCGCCAACCTCTCGGCCGACGCCAAGACCCGCCATGAGGCGCTGGTCGAGCTGGTCGCCGAGGGCAAGGACGAACTCATGGAGGAGTACTTCGAGAAGGGCACCATCCCCGAAGAGCACCTCATCAGCGCCCTGCACGAGGCCATACGCGAAGACCGCATCTTCCCCATACTCTTCACCAGCGGCTTGGCCAATATGGCTACCGATCATCTGCTGGACTTCATCAAGGCCTATGCTCCCAATCCCATCGAGCGCCCCCCCATCGCCGTGCATCCGCCGCAGATTGATGCCGTCGCCGCCGAGCCTGTCGAGGCCGGCAACGCCTTCCGCAAGATCGACGATGCCGAGCCCATCGCTCTTGAGGTCTTCAAGACCATGACCGACCCCTTCAGCGGGCGCATCAGCTTCTTCAAGGTGCTCAGTGGCGTGGTCAAAAACGACGTTACGGTGGAGAACTACACCCGCCGCGGGCAGGAGCGCCTGGCTCACCTCTCGGTGATGCAGGGCCGCAAAGCTCTGGAGGTGCCCGAACTGCACGCCGGCGACCTGGGCGCGGTGGCCAAGCTGCGCGAGACCCTCACCGGCGACACGCTGGGGCAGAAGGGCGCCGAGATCCAGATCGATCTGGCCAAGTTGCCCGAGCCGGCCATGACCTACGCCATCGAGCCCAAAACCCGCGCCGACGAAGACAAGCTGGCCCCCGCCATCCACAAGCTGATGGAAGAAGATCTGCTCATCCGCTTCTTCCGCGATCCGCAGACCAACGAATTTCTCATCGCCGGCGCCGGCCAGCAGCACATCGAGGCCATCGTCAGCCGCCTCAAGAAGCGCTACCACGCCGAAGTCACGCTGAAGGCGCCCAAGGTACCCTACCTGGAGACCATCCGCGCCAAGGGCGAGGCCCACGGCCGCCACAAGAAGCAGTCAGGCGGTCACGGTCAGTTCGGCGACTGCAAGATCCGCATGGAGCCCATGCCGCGCGGCGGCGGCTTCGAATTCGCCTCCGAGGTCTTCGGCGGAGCGATTCCGCGCAACTTTATCCCGGCGATTGAAAAGGGCGTGGTCGAGGCAGCCGTGCGCGGCTATCTGGCCGGCTACCCGGTGGTCGACTTCAAGGTCATCGTCTACGACGGCTCCTACCACGACGTCGATTCCAACGAAATGTCCTTCAAGACCGCCGGCCGCATCGCCTTCAAGAAGGCCATGGAGGTCTGCAAGCCCGCTCTTCTCGAGCCCGTCATGCGGGTCGAAATCGAGTCCCCCGACGAATTCGCCGGCGCCATCATGGGCGACCTGAGCAGCCGCCGCGGCCGTCCGCAAGGCATGAACAGCAAGGGCAAAACCACCATCATCAACGCCGAGGTGCCCTTGGCCGAGATGCTCACCTATGGCACTCTGCTCACCTCCATGACCCAGGGCAAGGGCAGTTACCGCATGGAGATGGATCACTACGACTTTGTCCCGCAACTGGTAGCCGACAAGATCGTAGCCAACGCCAAACAGCCCGTGGAAGAAGAGGAAGAATAGGCGCCTGCGCCACCTTCGATGGGGCGGTCGCGAGCGGTGTAGCGCCGGCCTCCCGGCCGGCTGTGGCGCGGACGTCCTCGTCCGCGCTCGGGCCGAAGCAGATTTTCTATTGGAATTTTGCGCATCCAATGGACTTTTGCGGATCGAGTAGAGCAAAGCGTGGGTCGGGAGACCCACGCTACGGCCGCGAGCGGTGTAGCGCCGGCCTCCCGGCCGGCTGTGGCGCGGACGTCCTCGTCCGCGCTCGGGCCGAAGCAGATTTTCTATTGGAATTTTGCGCATCCAATGGACTTTTGCGGATCGAGTAGAGCAAAGCGTGGGTCGGGAGACCCACGCAACAGCCGGCCAGGAGGCCAGCGCTACTGCATAATTCTTGAGTTATACAGGCGATTCGGAGTAAAATCCCGCCCATGGAGCAAAACAACAGCTCCGCGCGCCTCCACGGCGCAGTTCAGCCCCGCTACGGCGAAATCCATATTCGCAACCGCGGCCGCCTTCCGCACTGGGAAAAAGAAGCAGGCCTGTACTTCATCACCTTTCATCTCGCCGATTCGCTCCCCCATTCCGTCCTTGCGAAAATAGCCGAACGCCATCGCATCCTTGAAGCTGGCAAAGATAACCATGCCAATCTCCTGCCCGAGCAAAAGGAATTACTCGCCAGTTATAGCCGCGCCCGCATCGAAGAGTACTTCGACCGTGGCGCCGGCTCGTGCGCATTCAACGACCATCGCATCGCCGGAGCCATGGCCGCGGCCCTGCGCTTCCGCGAGGGAAAGCATTACAGGCTGCTCGCCTGGTGCATCATGCCCAACCACGTTCACGTGACGGTGAAACTCTTCCCCGGCCAGGAACTGGCCAGAGTTGTCAAAGCCTGGAAAAACTTTTCCGCCAAAGCCGCCAACCATGCACTCGGACGCAAAGGCCAATTCTGGCAGCGAGAGTACTACGATCGCCTGATCAGGAATGGAGACGAATTGGACCGCGCCATCCGCTACATCGCCGAAAACCCAGCCAAAGCGGGACTGAAGAACTGGGCCTGGGTTTGGAGCGCCGGCTGGGAAGCCCGCACTCCAGCCGGCCAGGAGGCCAGCGCTACAACTTCGTAGCTCTTCGGAAGAGCTTTCGCCAACTCTAAAAAGGCGGTGGAGGGTGAGAAAGAGTTGCATCTGCTGTGCAGTCTATCCATTCACACGCTAGAAAAGACGCATGGATAGGTCCTAGCCTTCATTCTTTTGGGTTTTATTGACATCTGAAGAGTTTTCGATTTTAATACTTTGAAGTGTGGTGGCACACTAGCTATGACAGACCAAAAACTGGAGAACGAACACCAACTCAGAGGAATCTTTCTGCAGCTATGTTCTCAACCCGCATCCGTTGTCGAATCGGAGAAGCTCGAAGTAAAGAATTGGTGCTCAAATGAAAAGCAATTAGGAGAGAAGGCGAGTGAATCTTCGGTCTGTCTCGCGAATGCACACGGTGGGATAGTTTTGCTCGGAATTGAAGACGGGGACAAACGGGTTGAAAAGTTTACTAAATGTCCTTATCCTAATGTGAATTCGGAATGGATTGCTCAGAGGATTCAGGACAGTACCGTTCCACCTGTCGAGATTTCTGTATTGGATGCGAGTCAGCTCTTGCGGGAGACAACTGGATCAGCCTTTGCGAATTGTTTCGCAGTATTTTTATCAAAGAGTAAAAGGATAGGGGGGCACCAGACCATAAGCGGACATTCAAAAATAAGGACGGGAAAGGACTGCCGCCCTTATTATTTTGCTACTGTTGATGATAGGAGTAAGGCCCCTGTCGTTGGTGCAGCGATTGGAGATATGTCCAAGTCTTCGATTGCATGGGGTATCCAGCAACACAAAAAGAAGTTTAATATCTCAAATTTGCCATGGGATAAGGAGTCTGACTTTTTGGCTCATATCGGCTTGTTGGACCGATGCTTCGATGGCGATACCCCCACAAAGGAGTTTCAAGTTAGTTTGGCGGGACTGCTCTTATTTGGGACCGAGAAAGCTTTAAAACACTTTTGTCCAGGTCACGAGACAATTGTTGAAAGCCCAATGGGAACGCGGCGATTTTGTGAAAATATCGTAGAATCCTATAAACAACTTTGTGGTAATCGATCTTCATTCTTACCCACACTATGTCCCGAGATTCCGGAGAATTGTATTAGAGAAATCCTGATGAATTCATTTGTCCACAGGGATTATAGAAATAGTTCCCCAATAATCATTCGAGTAACGGATCAGTTTTTTGAGATTGAGAGCCCTGGCTCTCTCTGCACAGGGCTTTCTCCTGAATCGCTTCTTTACTGTACTCCAGTCTATCGCAATTTCTTGGTAGCGGAAGGTTCACGGTATCTGGGACTATGCGACAAAGTTGGTAAAGGTATCAATGTTGTATACGAGAGCGTCCTTCAGAAAGGTCTCGGGTTTCCAATATTTGAGAGCGGAGAGAACAACTTTACTACACGTATTTCGATTGGAGGGAACAAAGAGTTTCAAGAATTCTTGAAACGCCGCGCTCAATCACTTTCGCAGCTAGATGAGATTATAGTTATGAGGTTCCTTCTTGATCATGAGGTGGCTACATTTCGAGAAATATGCGCGGTTATGCAGCGTGGATACCAAACTGGACACAAAATACTGTCTGAGATGAGAAACAAACAGATGATTGAATCGTTATCTACTTTGAATACAGATTATAGATTGTCGCCAATCGTAAGAAAGGATATTCAAGGCATTTTTCAAGATGATCAGTATAGATTGGAATTTGACAGCTTGTTCGGCGAGTAGCGGAACGATTCAAGGATAGAGGACAGGCTTTTTATAATGCGGGAGGCTCACTTTCGGGTTTTCGGACCTGGAAGTCCACGAACCTCGACCGTCCGTCTACCTTTTCGACGTAGCTTCAAGCTCGCGGCAATTCGTATCCCGGCATCGGTGGATGATCCGGAATCATGTCGAGGTAGGAACTCAATCCCTTGCCCGCACTTGCGGACCTGCGCCGAAAAAACTCGGCGGTGGTCTCGATCGCGTCAATATTCTGCGCAAGCAGTGGGGTCACCCAGATATCAAAGATACGCCATCTTCCCGCGCCAGTTCTTCGGCGCGTTTCAAGAGGGAATCAGGAAGATCCAAAACTCGCGTCATGACTGCCTCCCTTTCTGTCCAATTCGCTTCAGCACATCTGTTGGAGCAAGAATCTCAATGCCGAAGCGTTCGGTGGCCCGGATGAAATCCCTTCTATTATGCGTCACAATGGCCTCGGCCTGCCCATTGATGGCGGCTTCGATCACCATTTCGTCATTCGCGTCTGTCAATTGTGGCCGCCAGACGAATCGGACATCCACCGGTCAACTTACACTTCGTGCGTCGAGTCGGGATTGTCGAAGCGCGTGAAACGCGAGATAAAGTTCAAAAAGATGGTTCCCGTGGGGCCGTTACGCTGTTTGGCGATGATGATCTCGGATTTGGCGCGGTCCGATTCCGACATCTCCTCGTCGCGGCTGTAGTAGGCCTCGCGGTGGATGAACGAGACCACGTCGGCGTCTTGCTCGATCGAGCCGGATTCGCGCAAATCGCTCAAGAGCGGCCGCTTGTCGTCGCCGCGGCGCTCGCTGGAACGGGAGAGCTGGCTGAGTGCGATCACCGGCACATCCAGTTCCTTGGCCAGTGCTTTGAGGCCGCGGGAGATCGCCGAGACCTCTTGAGTGCGGTTTTCGTAGCCCTTTTTTGCGCCGGGGACGGTGGCCGTCATCAACTGCAGGTAATCGATCACCACCAGGTCGAGCGCGCCATTCTGCTGCCGGAGCCGGCGCGTCTTGGCCCGCATCTCGGCCAGCGAGATGCCCGCCGTGTCGTCGATGAAGAGCTTGGATTCGACCAGTTGGCCGAGCGCGGTTTGCAGCTTTTCCTGGTCCTCGCGGCGGATGAAGCCGGTTTGCAGGGCGCGCTGGTCAACCCAGGCCTGGGAGGCGAGCATACGGCGCAAGAGCGACTCCTTGCTCATTTCAAGGCTGAAGACGGCCACCACCGCCCCGCTCAGGACTGCCGCATTCTGCGCGATGTTGATGGCGAAGGCCGTCTTCCCCATCGAGGGGCGGGCGGCGATGATGACCAGTTCGCCCTTTTGCAGGCCGCTGGTCATGCGGTCCAGCTCGGTAAAGTGAGTGGCGACGCCGGTCACCTCGCGGCTCTGCTTATATAAGTTGTCGATGCTGCCGAAGGAGTTGGCTACAATCTGATCGAGGCTCTGGAAGCCGCCGGCGATGCTGTCCTGGCTGACGTTGAGCAGTTGCTGCTCGATGCCGTCGAGCACAGTGATGGCGTCGTCGCTCTGATCGGCGGCGCGGGCGATGGCCGAGGAGCAGATGGCCATCAGGCGGCGCGAGATGCTCTTGTCCTTGACGATGCGGACGTACTCTTCGATCACCGGGCGGCGCGGCAGACCTTCGGTCAGCGAAGCCAGGTAAGCGACGCCGCCCACCGACTCGCGCTCCTTGTAGCGATCCAGCTCGGCGGCCAGGGTGACGATGTCCACCGGCCTCTGGGCGTCGATCAGCTCGCCCATGCGCATGTAGATGCGGCGATGCGAGTCGAGCGAGAAGTCGTCTGGCGTCAGCTTTTCGGCGGCCTCGGAGTGGGCCTTGTTGTCGAGCAGAATGGCGCCCAGAATAGTGCGTTCGGCATCGACGTTGGCGGGCAGGCCGGCGTCGTGGATCAGATCGGGGATGGTAGCCATGTCTTTACGAGTCTATGCGGATTGGCGGCGTGCCGATAGGCCGGAAAAGTGCGGCGAAACGGTGGAAAAACCTCGCCTATCCAGCGCGGAGATGCTTTTACTCATCGGGATGAGAATCGTTTCGTCCCGCTGTCTCGACGATCGAAACCGCACGGAACACCAAGGAACAGGCAGGCGCTCGTACCGTGACCGCGTGGACCTGATACTCCCACCCAGTTATCACAAAATGAGGTCGTCCAGATCGTTGCAGATTACATTTGCCCGTTCGCTGCACGCTTGCGGCGCCTTGCAGCAATCTTGCGATTGTGGGCGAGTGTTGAACCTTCTTGAAGCAGCAAGAAGTACGGCAGGGGGAGGAGGCCCGCAAAAGCATCTCTCGCCGATCCTGCTTGACCGCGTATAACCTATTGGTTATATTTATACGATGTGGCGCGAGTTTATCCCATTCGATGAAGACGCAATTCAGAAAGAATTGGACGAATTGCCGCCCAGGGATGCCGCGAAGTTGGCTGCACTCATGAACCATTACGAACAATGCGGTTTTGCCAATCCATCTCCGGCGCAGGTGGACGATTACGGCGACGGGATTTATCGCCTGCGGCATATCAAACCCGCTTACCAGGGCCGGTTGTTGTTTTTCGCCTCGGACCGCTCCTCGGATTTTGAGGAATTGGTGATGTTGGTGGTTTACAAAAAGCAGAGTCAAAAGGCTCCCCTGCATGTCTTGGAAACTGCCAGGAAACGAAAGAAACAGTGGGAAAAGCCAAGGGGGAAGGCATGACCTGGATCAAGAGATACGCTGAAAAGCGCTCGGTCAAAGATGCAAAATTCAAGGCCGCGTACGAAGAAGAACAGGCCCTTCTTGGACTCATACGCGCACGTCAACAAGCAAATCTGACGCAGCAGGAATTGGCTGCAACACTCCAGGTTTCGCAACCCTACATCGCTCAGATCGAGCGCGGGAGCAAGCCGGTCAGCCTGTCTTTTCTGGTGCGCTACGCCAATGCCGTCGGGGCAAGCGTTCAGATTGCACCACAAACTGAAACAGGCACAGCCATTCATGAAACTGTATGAAACGGGAGGCTGGGCAGCGTCTCAAGTCCTAACCTCTTCGAGACTGACCGAGATGTGATTGCCGGTTTGGCGACCAACCGCTCGGAGCGCTAAAAAGCTACAATACGGCGAGGTGATTTTGAATGTATTCGGATGAACAGCCCGTGACCGTGAAGGCTGCATTAACGGTCTCGTGCCTTCTTTGGCCAGACTTCATCGAAGAGCATGGATGTGTGTTTCTCGGTTGGCATTCGGGTTCTAATCCCCCGCCTGCTGACGACACCGCGACAGGTTGGGAGTCATTTGTGAATCACACTCATATCTTCGACGAGTATACAAATGATGCTTCCACTTTCGTCTCTGAAGAAGTGGTGTACAACGAGCACCACCCTGACTTCCTTTCCGCGTGCGAACTGGGCCAGCGGATCGCCAAGCTGTGGGCGCTGAAGCTCAAGTTGGATTTTCCTAATGAGCGTTTCCGTGTCTACTACACGCAGTACGACAACCCAATAGTGCGCTTTCATAAAGTCCGCGACGATGAACCGCAATGGCTATTCGATGAGGCACTTCAGAGTGCCACCGACCCCTCGTTCCGAAACGCACTGATTTATGACACGTCCAGGATCAGCTTCCAGAGTTGGGGACACTCGAAATCAGTTCTTTGAATTCATAGCAGGCGGTTGACCGGCAAACCGGATACTACCCTTTGCGAAACTTCGTGCTGGTTAAAGCGACGAAATCTCGATGAGGCGCGGGATGTTTATTTCCCCTTCGCGCTTAAGAGCCTGCGCGAGGTCGTAAGCCATCTGTATCCTCAACCACGTTTCCGGATTGCCGCCGAAGGCCTTTGAAAGTCGAATCGCCATTTCGGGGCTGACGCCCGATTTGCCGTTGACGACGTTGTTGAGCGCCTGCCGGGTAACGCCCAGAACCCTCGCCGCCTCGGTGATTGTAAGTCCCAGCGGCTCAATGCAATCTGCACGGACGATGCGGCCGGGATGGACGGGGTTTTTCATCGGCATGGGCTTGCTCTCCTCTTCGCTAGTGATAGTCGGTCAATGCTATGTCGTAGGCATCCTCGCCTTGAAACCGGAAGACAATGCGCCAGTTTGCCCGCACCGTCACGGCCCAGAATCCTTTCCGGTCACCTTTCAGCGGGTGCAGGCGGTAGCCGGGAAGATCGAGGGCCTGCGGCGAATTCGCGGAGTCGAGAACGGTCAGGATACGCTCCACGGTATCCACCAAATCGGACCGGATGCCGCTCGAATCGCCGTGTTCAAAAAACCGCTTCAGCCCGCGATGCTTGAAACTCCTGACCATGAAAATATAGTGTAAAGCGATAATTGTCACTTGTCAAAGAAATGTGCCCCATCGAATTCTGGAAACTTGAGGGGTTCACTGTCTCGCAAAGAACTTCTTATCAAAAACCCAACATCCCTGCCTGGCTGCGATCTTACGCCTGCTGTGTGCGCTTGACGCCGCGGACGCCGCTGACCCGGCGCAGGCCCATGACCATGCGGTTGAGGTGGCGCACGTCTTCGGCTTCGACCACGAAGGCGATCTCCGCCTCGCCGTCGTCGTCCTGGCGAATGTCTACGCCACGAATATTGGTGTTGTCGTCGCTGATGACGGCGGTCAGCTCTTTCAACATGCCGGTGCGGTCGTCGCAGGCAACGGTGATCTTGACCGGGTAGCGCTGCGGCTTGCCGGCCGATTGATCGCCCACCCGCGCCCACTCGACGTCGATGCGGCGGTCGCTCTCGTAGAGCAGGTTCTGCACATTGGGACAACTGCGCGCATGAACGGCCACGCCCTTGCCGCGGGTGACGTAACCGATGATCTCTTCGCCGCGAATGGGGTTGCAACAGCGCGCGCGGTAGACCAGCAGATCGTTTTGCCCCTCCACCTGCAGCGAGTCCGAGCCGGTCAGGTGCAGTTTGCGCACCGCGTCGCTCATGCCGGCTGCGGTGCCCGGCCGGGCCTCGGGCAGCGCCTCGGGTTCAACCTGATTGGTGTAGCCGGGGACCAGCTTGTTGAGCACATGGTGCGCGGAGTGCTTGCCCTGGCCCAGCGCCGCCAGCAGGTCGGCGGCCGTGGCCACGCCATATTCGCCGGCGATGCGGCTCAGATCCTGATCCACAATCTGGCTGAGTGGCACCTTGAACTTGCGGGCTTCCTTGTCGAGTAGTTTGCGCCCAATCTCCACCGCCCGCTGGCGCTGGTCTTCATTGAGCCAGTGCTTGATCTTGTTGCGCGCCCGCGGACTCTTGACGAAGCCCAGCCAGTCGCGGCTTGGTTTGTGGTCTTTCTGGGTGACGATCTCCACAATATCGCCGGTGCGCAGCTTGGTGCGCAGGGGCACCATGCGGCTGTTCACCTTGGCTCCCACGCAGGTGTGGCCCACCTCGGTGTGGATGGTATAGGCAAAGTCGACGGGCGTGCCGTCGGCCGGAACCACCACCACCTTCCCCTTGGGCGTGAAGGTGTAGACCTCGTCGGGATAGAGGTCCATCTTCAGGCTGCTGAGGAACTCGTTGGGGTCGGTCATCTCCTTTTGCCACTCGACCAGTTGGCGAATCCAGTTCAGCCGCTCCTCGTCGCGGGCGGTGACCACGGCGGCGCCGGCCTTGTACTTCCAGTGGGCCGCAATGCCTTCTTCGGCGATGCGGTGCATCTCTTCGGTGCGGATCTGCACCTCGAACTGGTGGCCGCCCTCGCCCATCACCGTGGTGTGCAGCGATTGATAGCGGTTGGCGCGCGGCATGGCGATGAAGTCCTTGATGCGCCCCGGCACCGGCCGCCACAGTGTGTGGATCAGCCCGAAGACCGCGTAGCAGTCCCCCACATTCTGGGTAATCACGCGGATGGCCAGCAGATCGTAGACCTGATCGAAGCTGACATGAGAGCGCTCGATCTTCTGAAAGATCGAGTAAAGCCGCTTGATGCGCCACTCGACGCGAGCCTCGACGCCGTTCTCGCGCAACTGCTCCACCAGCGTGTCTTCAACGGTGTGCAGAAACTGCTCGCCCTCGATACGCCGCGCCTCAACTGCCGCTGAGACCTTCTCGAAGCTCACCGGATCGGTATAGCGGAAGGCCAGGTCCTCGAGTTCGCCGCGCACCTTGCCCATGCCCAGGCGGTGGGCCAGGGGCGCATAAATATCCAGCGTCTCGCGGGCGATGGCCTCTTGCCGCTCCGGCTGCAAATGCTCGAGGGTGCGCATGTTGTGCAGCCGGTCGGCCATCTTGATGAGCACCACGCGCACGTCGCTGACCATGGCCAGCAGCATCTTGCGCACGTTCTCCGCCTGCCGGTCTTCGCGGTTGGCGAACTGGATCTTGTCGATCTTGGTGACGCCCTCGACGATGTGCGCCACCTGGTCGCCGAATTCGGCCTGAATCTGCTCGGTGGTGGTGGGCGTGTCTTCGACCAGATCGTGGAGCAGGCCGGCGGCAATGGCCGTCGCGTCCAGCTTGACCTCGGCCAGCACCTCGGCCACCTTCAGCGGATGCACAATGTACGGCTCGCCGGAGGCCCGCATCTGCCCCTCGTGATGACGGACGCAGTACTCCCAGGCCTTGCGGATCAGGGTAATGTCTTCACTGGGACGGTTGGCGTGGACCTGGCGCAAAAGCGCCTCGAAGCGTTCTTCAATGGATTGGCGTTCCAGGGCGGCCTTCTTTTTGTTGGCTTCTATCGCGGCCCCATCGGCGGGGCGCAGCACGACCGTTTTCTCCCCGGCAAGCGCGGGAGCCGTGCCGGAAAGCTCTGCCGGAATGGGTTGCCGGACCGTCGCCATGCTTCATTATAGGCCGCAAGCCCATTTTGCGCCGCCAAGGGAATCCATGAAATAAAGGTCGATTCCAGGAAAAGACTATGCCGCTGCCCGAATGGGCCGTCATTTCCCGCTTTCTCCGCGTTCTTGCCGGAATAAGTCGATGGACTTCGGAAGTATTCGAAGAGGGCGTCATGAAGTATCTCGTTGTAGGTATAAATCAACCATCTATCAATGAATAAAAATGCTTCAAATCTCTTATAAATATTCGCATAATCCATTTAAATACTATCCGTTACGAGAGCAGTACCGTGGTTTAATCAAATTCAATGTTATGTGTCTGCCGTCACATGCAACCTATTTCAAGAAAGGAGTAATGTCTGCTTCTGAGTTGAGGTTCCGAATGGAGGAACTTATGATGCAACGCCTCTTACTTGTCCTGGCCGCGGCGACGCTTGCGGCAACCATGGCCTGTGCTGGGCAGGCCCAGAGCACCATTGTTCTCCCGGTGGGCAAGACCGCCCCCACCAATGGCCGGCAGATGTATACGAGCTATTGTGCGCCCTGCCACGGCATGGACGGCCGCGGTCACGGGACGCTGGCTGCCGCCCTCACCGTGCAGCCCAGCGACCTTACCCTGCTGAGCAGAAACCATCGCGGCAGGTTTCCCGATAACCATGTCGTCTCCATTTTGCAGTTTGGCATTGAGAAGCCCGCGCACAGCGCCATGCAAATGCCCGCCTGGGGACCGATTCTTGCGAAGATGAACCAGTCCAACCGCCAGGACAGGTTGCTACGTGTCTGCAACCTGAGCCGCTATTTGGATGCCATTCAGGTTCGCTAAGTACCGGCAGACGGGGTTTCGCTCCCGTACCGGGGCCTGCAACCCCCCAAGGAGCTCCCCAAGACCCAAGCCGCGCACCCCGCGTTCCCACTCTGGATCTGCCACACCCCGCAAGGCGCCGCGTGCCACTCAGCCCGCGGCGCCTTTTGACCGTCCAAGAAGCGCTGCGCCCGCTCCGGCGGTGGAGAGTTCCCGCTCCGCGCAAGATAGCCTAAGCCAACTCTGCTGCCCCGGCTACCAGTTCCAGAGTTTCTTCTGGAGCGCATTGAGCGCTGCCGCGGGTTCGTTCCCAACCAGATCCAGGCGCTTGCGCTTTCTGTCGTTTCAGTTCAGGTTCTATTCATTGCAGGCAAGCTCAGAGAGCACCGCGCAGACTTCGATGAAGGAGCATTTTTTCTGATTTTGAGGCGAGGATTGAGAGAAGCCGAACGATTTGCCCAGCCTGCACTCCTTCCATGGGTTATACGGAAGTTAAGTTGCTTGGAATGATTCATTTCCGGTGGCTTCCCGCCGATTCAAGCGGTTTCAAGTGAAAGCCAAAAGTAGTAACAAATAGTAACAAGCTATCTATAAGTGATTGATTCTAAAAAGTTGGTGCCGAAGAAGGGACTCGAACCCCCACACCCTTGCGAGTACGTGGACCTGAACCACGCGCGTCTGCCAATTCCGCCACTTCGGCAATCCATGACCAGCGGGATACGCTGGACGGGCAACTTTTCAAGTTTCGCAAATGCAGCCCCCTGTGTCAAATTCAATGCCAGCAGCCGACAGGCGGGCGATCACTGCGGCAACACCTCAATGCCGGTGAGGGTGGCATAGCCCTCGACGGGCACGAAGGCCAATAGCAGCTTTCCCTGCGCGTTGGGCTCGATGCCGCTGAATCTGCGCACGACCACATCGGCGGGATGCGCTTCTTTGCGCAGATCGAAGTTTTGCAGCAGGGCTTTGCCGTTGCAAAAGACGTTGAAGAGATGGGCGGGGGGAGTTCTGACTTCGGAGCCAGCCTCTACCCCTTCGCCATGGCGCGCGGCAAAGTGCAGAATCACCGTGTACTTGCCCGGCGAGACGGGGATGGCGTAAGAAAAATTGCCCCAGCGCTCGGTCTCGTAGAGTTCTGGATCATCGGTGCCACTGACCGGCGTGGTGTAGCTGGCCATCTGGCCGCCTTCGAAGTAGTTGTCGGGACTCCACCAGTGGCTGTCATTCGAGTAATACGGCGTCTGCCGCGCCAGCACCCGCACCGGCCGGATGCGCCCATGTGCGCCGGGCAGAATCTCGATGGCGGAGAGGATCGCCTGCTTTCCGTTCTCTCCGGCGAACTCCAGATGCAACTGACCGTCGGGGGCTGGCGTTAGATCTGGAAAGACCTTCACGTCGGCGGTAGCGCTGGCGCCGGCGTCGGCCACGATGTCCAGATTGCTGAGCAGCGTCTTGCCATTGGCCCGCACTGCCAGCAGACGGCTGCCCTCCCCGCCGGCCTCCGCGCCCTCTGGCCCGTAGACCGTCTCGGCAAAGTGAAGCCTGAGTTCGTAGATTCCCTTTTTCAGCGGAATGTCGTAGCGGAAGTTTCCCTGCCGGCTGCTGCGATAAAAGTCCGGGTTCTGGGTGCGGGCGATGTGCCGCACCGCGCTTTTGACCGCTGCACCGCCGGAGAAGAATGCATCGGCGCTCCAGAGTTTACCGGCGTGATCGACAAAGCTGCGCGAGGCTCCGGCCAGAATGCGCACCTCTTCTCCCACCGGTGGACCGATTTGGGCGTCGGCTGCTTGCATTGGGAGCTGATCGGGAGCGGGAGTCGAGGGCGGCGCAGGACGATGAACCAGAAGCAGGAACGCAGCTCCACAGAGCAGAAGTGCAGCGGCCCCGCCGATCCACCAGCCCCGGCTAACCTTGCGCAGCGACTTTATCCACCTGCGTTGCGCGCTGCGGTCATTTTCAGTGGATCGATTTGGGAGACTTGCTGCTTCCACGTGCTGTACAGCTACAGGAACGAACTCGGGAACATATTGCCCGAGGGGAATAGCGATGTGCAGGCGGTGGGAGGCTCCCTCGCCCGCGTAGTACTCGGCCAGGCGCTTGCGCAGCCGGTTGGCCTCGACACGCACAATCGAGTTCGCGTCCTGATCGAACGCGGCGCCACGGTCGAAGACCTCAACGCCGATCGAGTACTCCTTGATCTGCCCGGCCTCGCCGGCAAAGAGCCTCTCGCACAGGTAGCGGAGCAGATGGGCCAGGGTGGGCGCCCGCAGGAAGCCCGGCGCATGCAGGACGGCCTCGAGCTCGGCGCGCTGCTCGGCGTAGAGTTCCGCGTTGGAGGGGATCGATGTTGGGCTGCCTGCCGCCATCTGCCTGCTCTCGGGATCGAATGTAATTCTAGCCTTGTCCGCCCTCCGCAGTGCGCTTTAACCGTGTAGGGCAGAGAGCTGGCCGCACATGTAACGTCAGGTAACCCCCACTGAGATGGTCTGCGCTGGAGCCTTATCGGCAGGTTTCTATATCCTGCAAATCTTTGTATTCATGCGACTTGATCGACTTATCATGGTGGAAAATCGCTCCTTTTAGCGGGCGCTTAACAGGTATAGCGTTGTGGCCGAGCGCAGCAGGCTCTCTACTGGAAACGAAGCAGAGAACGGATCGTCCAGACGGCAGGAACAAGCCCTCGACGAAAGCCCGTTCTCGGAGGAGGTAGACAATGCGAGCAATAGGAAGCATCCTGGCGGCTCTGATTCTGGGATTGGGTTCGACGCAGTGGGTGTACGCCAGTGCGGCAAGCAATCAAACGGCAACCGATAAACAGGCGGCAGCCAGCGCCGCGGAGTTGAAAGGCGACCTGGCCCGCATCCACAAGAACTTCGACGCGGCCATCGGCGACTATCAAACGGCCATCCGTCTCGATCCGCGCAACGCCATGCTCTACAACAAGGTGGGCATTGCCAGACTGCAACTGCGCGACCACGGCGGGGCGCGCAAGGCTTTCAAGCGCGCGATCGATCTCGAGCCTCACAACCCAAATTTTCTCAACAACATGGGCGCGCTTTACTATTTGGACAAGAAATACAATGACTCCCTTCGCTACCTGAAGCAGGCACTGGCGCTGGACGAGAATAACGCCGCCTGCCACCTGAATATCGCCGAAGCCTGGCTGGGACTGGGACAGATGGATCGCGCCATGACCGAGTACGCGCGGGCGCTGGAGTTGGATGCCGATATTCTGACTTCCTCCGAGGATGGCGTCGTCGCCCAGGTCCGCACTCCCGAGCAGCGCGCCCGCATCGACTACCTGATCGCCAAAGCCTACGCCCGGCGGGGCAACGTCGAAGGCGCTCTCGAATATCTGAAGCGGGCCAAGGACGGCCACTACGCCGACCTGCACAAGCTCTACGACGACCAGGATTTCGCAACCGTATGGGGGGATCCGCGGCTGGTAAAGATCGTCAAGAAATAAAGCAACTTCCCTTCCCCTAAAACTCTGCGCCCTGCTGTGCTTGCAACCGGCAGGGCGCAACTGTATTCGTGCGAGAAAGAGAAATACCGGTGGCGGAAGAATCGGGATGGCGCGATAATCCAAGCATGGCGACCATGCACACTAGCGAAGAACTTTGGACCGTGCGCGATTATCTCTCCACCAGTTGGAGCCCGGACCGCGAATTTGTCGATGGGCGCATCGAGGAGCGGAACTTGGGCGAAAAAGAGCATTCCATCATTCAAAGGTATCTCACTTTCCTTTTCATGCTGAAAAGAGCGGAGTGGGGAATGGAGGTTTTTCCCGAGTTGCGCACCCAGATCGCTGCTCGCAACTTCCGTGTGCCAGATGTGCTGGTGGTGCGGGCGGGCGAACCCTTCGATCGCTATCTGACCCGTCCGCCGCTGATCGCCTTCGAAATCCTCTCGCCGGAAGATTCGCTGCGCAGGATGGAAGAGAAGGCCGTGCAATACCGGGCATTTGGCATCGAGAATATCTGGATCATCGATCCGGAGTCCCGTCTCGTCTACAGCGGGACCGCCAATGGTCTGGACATGGTCGAAGGGGTTGAATTGACCGTGCCGGGAACGCCCATCCGCATCGAATTGAAAGAGATGTTTGCCGAATTGGACAGAGGGTAGGGCTTGGTCTCCAAAACCCCCTTGAAGATCCAAGCCTGCCTCTTCTCTGACTTAAGAAACCTCTGATTAAGTGCGCCTTTTAAGAACCGACCTTCCCTCATGGGGCTTTGCCCAAAAAGTGCTTAAAATGGCCCTTTTGCCCAAAAACTCCACGTTCTGCACAAAAAGTTGGAACCCTGTTTAAGAATGCCTGCGGTCCTATTCTCAAGTCGGAGGATTGAAAGTCGCCAAATGTTTACATAATGGTAACTTCTGGATTGCCGGTGATACCACCGTAACTCTGTTCTGGGATCGGTGGGTAAGTTGGCGATCCCTCGTCAACTATAGCGCGTGCATTTCTCCTCTTGAATACTTTGGCAAATCACAATGCATACATTTGTGAGTTAACATACTGTAATCCGAGAAGAATACAAACCGCCTACGAATGAAGAACTTGTTACCGCAGCGCGGACACCGAAAATTTGAAAACCTAATCCATGCAGCCGCGCAGAGCGCTATCCAGCAGAATCCAAAGACACCACCGGGTGTTTCAGGTTGGGGCCTATCAGCGAAGAGAAGCGATGTAACAAAGATGAATGCAACGCCTACCGGCAGAAAGCCGACGACCGAGAAGAGGAGGAGGTTCTTACGCCTTCGATAATCTTGCCACTGCTCCACATACGTGCTCATTTTGGATTCAGTATACCCTCTTGCAGAGAATATATTGGCGAACAGGCCTTGGTATTCATTGACAGGGTTGCGGGCGTATCGTCGCCAAACCGGAAATTACCCTATAGTCAACCCATAAACGCGTCGGAATTCGCGATTCTCCGGTGGAATTCGTTTCGTGCCCAAAAACTCTTCATCTTGCCCAAAAAGTCGGAATTCTTAGGCAAAGCCCCCTCAGGGGCTAAAGCCCATTGATTCCTCTGGCTTTATGTACGGGCTAAAGCCGTACCCTTCAAAACTCCGACTCAATCAGAGATTCCTTAAACAAAACATCGAACAGCGGGTCAAAACGACATAAATGCAACCGAATCGATTGTCAGCCGTTCGCCTTCTGCGCGCCGATCATGGATTCGAGAATCTGCTCGCCGACTTCTTTCACCGCGCTGGGTGAATGAGAGAGGAAGAGCGTGTTGGTCTTGTCGTTTTCGCCGATGGACTTCAGCGTATCGAAGTACTGGGTGACCAGCACCAGTTGCATGACCTCCTTGGATGTAGCGCCCTCGACGGCCTTCTGAAATTGCTCGACCGAGGTTTGCAGGCCTTCGATGATGGCCTTGCGCTGGTTGGCGATGCCCTGACCCTGAAGCGCTTTGCTCTCGGCCTCGGCTTCGGCCTTCTTGACCACCAGAATCTTCTCCGCTTCGCCGCGGGCGTTGGCGGCCACCTGCTCGCGCTGAGCGGCGTTGATGTCGTTCATGGCCGACTTGACCTTGGCGTCGGGAACGATGTCGGTGACCAGCACATTGACGATCTCGTAGCCAAAGGTCGCCATGTCGGCGTCCAACTCCTGCTTGACGGCGGCGGCGATGCTGGATTGCGAGGCGAAGACCTCGTCCAGCGTCATTCCCGGCACATGGCCCAGAATCACCTGCTCGACATAGGACTTGATCTGCGCGTTGGGGTCGCTGAGCTTGTAATAGGCATCGAAGACCTTCTCTGGACGCACGCGGTTTTGCACCGAGATGGGAATGGTGACAAAGACGTTGTCTTTGGTCTTGGTTTCCATGGTCAGGGTAATCTGGTTGACGCGCAGGCTAACCACGCCGGCCACGGTGTCAAAGTAAGGCATCTTCCAGTTCAGGCCGGGCTCGGCGACGCGCAGAAACTTGCCGAAGCGGGTGATGACGGCCACCTGCGCCGTGTTAACTGTAAAGAAACTGCCCAGCACCAATGAAAGTACAAAGATGGCCACAATGGCCAGCAAAACCAACGCCGTAATTTCCATAGAAACCCTCCGCCGCCTCATCTTGAAGCAACGGGGAATTATACAGGAGGGGGATTGCAGTGTTATTGTGCCGTGGGGGAGGATTCGTGATCGAGATGCATTTGCAAATTACGCTATCAGGGGAGATGGCGGAGATGGTGCGCGCCAAGGTCGAATCCGGCGAATATGCCTCTGCCAGCGAGGTAGTTCTGGAAGGATTGCGCGCGCTGCGGGCGCAGGAGCACGCATTCGACAATTGGATGGGCGAGGAGGTTGCTCCCGACCTTGAAGCCATCAAAGCCGATCCAAACCGGGGGCTCACGCCAGAACAGGTGAAAGCCAAATTGGCGGATGTTTACCGATCGCTTGCCGACGATACCTGCCGTGTTTGCAGATGAATCGCAGGTCCTTCGATTCCCCCTTCGCTGTGCTCAGGGTCCGCTCAGGATGAGAGTGAAATTGGAAAACAGACAGCAATTATTTATCGCGATGTTGATCGAAGACATAAGCGGCACTCCAAAGTTCAGGGTGAGTGCAATTTGAACCAACCTGCGCCGATGGCAAGGTGAAAACCGGCGGTTCCTGCCGATGCGGGAACCGCCGGTGCGGTTTGTTCGTCGATCGAATGCCGCTACTGCACTTCTCCGATATAGACGCCGTAGGGCGGAAGCTGAATCTGGCCAAGGGAGGCCGGGTCGGCCGTTCCGGGGGACTTGAGCAGCGTCTTCGGCTTGGCGTTTGCCGCCGCTCCGGGAACCGTAAGCGAGACAATCTGCGGCTCGGCGGTAAAGTTCACCGAGACCACCACGGCCGGCGCTCCGGGAGCCTGGCGCAGCCAACTGAGCACCTTGGCGTTGGCTGTATCGAGCATGATGTCTTCCCCTTGCGCAAAGGCGGGGACCGTCTTTTTCAAGTGGATGAGGCTGCGATACCAGGCCAGCAGCGAGTTGGGGTCGGCGCTCTCAGCCTTCACGTTGAGCGTGGCGGCGCTGGGCGGCACTGGAAGCCAGGGCTGGCCCGCGGTAAAGCCGGCCTGGGCCGTCGCGTCCCACTGCATGGGCGTGCGCTCGCCGTCGCGGCCTTTCTCCTTGGGCCAACCGGTGATGCCGATGGGGTCTTTGACGTCTTCTTTGCGTGTGGGCGGAGTGGTCTTCATGCCCAGTTCGTCGCCGTAGTAGAAGAGCGATGTCCCGCGGCTGGCCAGCAGAACCGTGGAAATAACGCGCTGAATCCCGGTATCGTGCACACCGTCGCCATAGCGGGCGGCGAGGCGCGGGTTGTCGTGGTTGTCGAAGACCAGCAGCGGAATGTTGCCGCCGATGCGCGTCTCGACATCGTCGAGCTTGGCGCGGAAGGCAGCCACATCCAGCTTGTTGATGAAGCCGAGTTGGGTGTCCATGGGCAGATGGAACTCGGGATGGCCGGCGGGGCCGTACTGCTTGGCCAGTTCGGCGATGTTGGGCAGATAGGTTTCGCCGATGAGAATGCGGGTTCCGGGAAAGGCTTTGCCGCTGAAAGTGTCGATCGTCGCGCGCATCTCCTGCATCACGGGATGGATGCCGGGCAGGTTGTCGGTCTTGGAGTTATCGAGTTGGGGATCGCCATAGGCATTGATGACCGGCTTGCCCTCCTTGTCGAGGATCACGCCCTCGTCGGTCAGATTCGGATCTTCGAAGAGGGTGGTGATGGCGTCGAAGCGGAAGCCGGCGACGCCGCGCTTCAGCCAGAAGGCAATGATGTCTTTGAAGGCCTGGTGGACCTTGGGATTGTCCCAGTTGAGGTCGGGCTGCTGAATATAGAACTTGTGGTAGTAGTACTGGCGGGTCTTCTCATCCCACTCCCAGGCGGAGTGGCCGAAGAGCGATTGCCAGTTGTTGGGCGGCGCGCCCTGGCTGGCCGCGGTCTGGCCCTTGCCGTCGCGCCACATATACCAATCGCGATAGGGATTGGTGCGCGAGGAGCGGGAGGCGAGGAACCACGGATGCTGGTTCGAGGAGTGGTTCATCACCATGTCCATGAGGACGCGGATGTGGCGCTTGCCGGCCTCGGCGACGAGGCGATCGAAGTCGGCCAGGGTGCCGTATTGGGGATCGATGTTCTTATAGTCGGAGATGTCGTAACCGAAGTCCACCTGCGGCGAGGGATAGATGGGCGTGAGCCAGATGGCGTCGACGCCCAACTGCTGCAGGTAGTCGAGCCGCAGGGTAATGCCGTTGAGGTCGCCGATGCCGTCGCCGTTCGAATCCTGAAAGCTGCGCGGGTAGATCTCGTAGATGACGGCGTTCTTCCACCAGTCCTGCGCCGCGGTTGGGGCGGTCTGTGACGATCGCGCTTGTCCCCCGGCGATGAGCGCCGAGGCGCCCAGTACAAAGGCTGCGAGAGCATTGATTCGGTTGGTCCGGAGCATTGCGGTTCTCCTCGTCTGCATCCGCTGCTCGTGAACCTGGCTGCGGTGGGACGAAACCAGAATTATCACACTGGCGCATCCTTACCGTCGAAATTCAACAGTTTGCGGTCAAGGTTGCGGCTTTGAGCGGCTGGGGAAGGTGAACTCGCGGCCGGCAAATTCCACCCCGAAGTCGGGATGCTCGCGGGTTCCATGAATGTGAATGGGAACCTCTGCGCCGACGCCGTTCTTGCGGAAGAGGCCGTCGAAGGGCTTGAGCAGCGCGCCTTTCCATCCGCCCACCATCTTTGAGACGGACGCCTGCAGGCGGGCAGTTCCGGCAAAGTCCAGCGTGCCGCCCTCCACGCCATACGCGCCCTTGAGCTGAATATCGGCACCGGGGACCTGGTAGTCCAGCGCGGGCAAATTGAGCAGACCGTCGGCCAGGTGGAAGGTTCCCTTCATCGTGGAATGAATCGAAGCGGGATCGGTGGACTTTACCTCATCCGGACGGCCCTGGCCGCGCACGCTCAACTGCTCGATGCGGTCCTGAATCTTGGGGTTGGTGAAGCGGGCCTGATCGAGGGTGAAGGAGCCCTCCAGTTGCAGCCGGCGGTGCATGGGAACCGCGCCGGGCGGGATGTGCAGCGTGGTCTTGAGAACTACCGAACCGGTCAGCAAGGGGTCGGGCGCGTGGCTGGCCAGAAGAAGAAAATCTTCGATGCGGGCGCGGTCCACGTTGACCGCGAGAGAGATGTCGTGGCCGGGGCTGTTGGAAGAGCCGTCGGGAGCGGGAACGCGCAAAATCGTACCCTGGGTGGTGAAGTGGGAGCGGCCCAGCGTGGCGTCGACGGATTCGAGGCGGGTGTCGCCGTTGGTGCCGTCGACCTGGGCGTGGAAGACCGTATGCAGCGGCAAGGCGTTGCCAAAGTGGGTGAGGCTGAAGTCGGGGGTGTCGGTCTGACCATCCACGGCGAGATCGCGCAGGGTGCCCTGGTAGCGGCCGGACGAAGTGAGGAATCCCGCGATTTCCTTGAAACTGGCCAGGTCGGCGTGGTCGAGCCGGTAGTCGCCGCGGATGAGCGACTCGCCGGGGTCCTCGACGCGCCAGGGACCGAAGCTGCCCGCGGTGTGCAGCTTGCCCTGTGGGCGGGGATTGATGAGATCGGCGTCGAAGGCCAGCGCGCCGCCTGCCGCAATGTTGCTGAGCCGCAGACGGCCGATGTCGAACTCCAGCGGCAGCTTGCCGGGCTTGTCGGTTTCGAGCGTCAGATGCGCCGCAGTGCACTCGATGACGTCGATTTGAAAATCGGTCAAGGCCGCGGAGGGCTTGGGGAGAGCCGGCGTTTTCGCGTGGGAGAAGTGCGATTTTGGGGGCAGATCGATCTTCAGCCCCTGCAATTGCACCAGGGCGATGTGAAAGGGCTGGCCAGGCCGGAAGAGCAAAGGCGCATGAAAGCGGAACTCGTCGAGGCGGATGAGCGGGAGAATGGCGGCGTTGGTTGAGGCCGGCGGGGTGGGAGATGAAGCTCCGCTGCGCCCCGGCGAAGGCTTGGCAAGTTGGGGCGGTGCGGGGACGCTGATTCCCTCGACCTGCGCAGGGGGCCAGATGCGCAGCCCGTGGCCCTCGGCCGAGAGACCGTCGGCCAGCGAGAGGTGAAAACTGTCCAACTCGACGCGGGCGTGAAAGCGCCCGGCCAGCGCAGCGACGATGCGGGCGCGCAGAAAGGGCTCGGCGCGGAAAGCAAGCAGCAGCAGCGACCCCGCCACGAAAGCGATGAGGAATAGAAGAAGAACAGCGATTCGCAGAAGAATGCTCTTGCTCTTCCGGTTGCCGGGGCGGGTCGCCATTCGCTTGTCCCTCCAAGCCATTGGGTTGCACTCCATTTTCGCAAACTTTGCAGGCGTCGCAAGCCCCTCATGCTGTTCATAAGCTTGGACGCCAACTGGCCACGTTCGGTGGTTTGCTTGGTTGGTTGCGTCCGCTAGAAAAAGTCAAATCGAGGAAAAATGGTTGTGATAGAATTCGCCACAAAGTCGACAGGAGGTGGTTTTGAAGGTAATTCCAGGAGAGTTTTACGATTTCCAAAGGAATCGGGTGATTTCTCGGCCCGGCCAGCCGCTTAAGGTCGCTAACGATCCAGAGGACGGTCCGGCTGGGAAAAAGGGTATTGAAATCGGCCCAAAGATCAGTCCGGAGGCTGCTTTGTCGAGAGTAAAAGCAGGTAAGGACGTTTACACGCTCTTAAAGGAAGATGCATGTCAGTTGGCCTGGAAAGTTGCTCCCGGCAAACCAGAGGAAGAACCACCCCATGACCCGCTCCAAGCTTCTCCTTTAGGACGGGTGGATGTCTATTTTCGACACTTCCATCCAGGGGGCAATCATGAAGACTATGGTCATATTTTCTTTGGCTATAGGGGCGAAGGATACAAATCGGAGAAGAATGGGCGTTGAGGGCCGGTATTTTCTAGATTGCGGCCCAATACCGTAGACTTCTTGCACGGATGCAAATTCAGGTTGAACATCTCGTAAAGTTACAGGCGGTGGAGTTGGAGCGCAGCCGTCTGGACAAAGCGCTGCGTGCTTTGCCGGCGGAGATCGCCCAGGCCCACGCCTCTCTCACTGCCGCCGAGCGACAGGCCGCGGAGACCAACGACGCACTCAGCCGCGAAGAGACCCTGCGCACCAAGTTGGAGCGGGAGATTGCCGCGCATCGCCAGAAGGCCACGCGCTACCGGGCTCAGCTCGACACCGTCACCACTCCGGCACAGGCCACGGCGATGGAGCACGAGATTCACTTTGCCGAAAGCGAAGCCGAGCGATTGGAGAACGAGGAGTTCGCCAGCCTGGAACGGACGGAGACGCTGGAGACTACCCTGGCCGCCGCGCGCGCCGCTGTCGAGACGCAAGCCGGCGCATTGGAGAAGACCCGCATTCGCGCCTCCCAACGCAAGGCGGAGTATGCCAAGGAGTTGGCGCAACTGGCTGTCGAGCGGGAGGCGCTGCGCCCTTTGATCGAAACAGATCTGCTGACTCGATTCGACCGCCTCTCCGGCAGCCGCGGCACCGGACTGGCCCGGGCCGAGAACCAGCAGTGTACCGGCTGCCAGATGAGCGTACGCCCGCAGGTATGGAATCAACTGCGCGAGGGCGATCTGCTCACCTGCGACAGTTGCGGCCGCCTGCTTTATTGGGATCCCGATATGACTCCGCCGCAGAAGTGATTCCCCTTTTCTGGAGCGACCGCCGATGAGAGAGCCCAGGGAGCCGGATGTGCAGCGCATTTGCGTGGATATGGACGAGGTGATGGCCGATACCCTGGCCGAACACCTGCGCCGCTACAACCAGACCTTCGACGAAGAGGTGACGCCGGATGATCTGACCGGCAAAGCGCTCTGAGAGGTCACCCCCATCGACCGCCAGCAGCAGTTGCGCGCCTTTCTCGACGCCGAGGACTTCTTCGAGGATCTGGCCGTGATTCCCGGCGCACAAGAGGTGCTGAAGAGCCTCTCCATCCGCTTCGAGGTCTTCATCGCCACCCAGGCCATGACGGTGCCCAACTCACTGGGTCCCAAATACCGCTGGTTGCAGCGTCATTTCCCCTTCATTCCGCCCACCCACTATGTCTTTTGCGGCAACAAGAGCATTCTGCGCGCCGACTTTCTCATCGACGATCTGCCCCGCAATCTGCTGCGCTTCCAGGGCCAGGGACTGCTTTATAGCGCGCCGCACAATCTGAAAGCCACCGGATTCGTTCGCGTGAACAACTGGCAAGAGGTGGCCGGGTTCTTCGCCGCTCTGCCTCTCTGACCTGGGACAAACCAGA
Source organism: uncultured Occallatibacter sp. (assembly GCA_964493705.1). Classification (GTDB taxonomy): domain Bacteria; phylum Acidobacteriota; class Terriglobia; order Terriglobales; family Acidobacteriaceae; genus Telmatobacter. The sequence continues at coordinate 41,190 of CAZBPD010000009.1, read as the reverse complement.
TTCAATGCAAAAACGGTCCGCGATGTGTTCCCACAAACCAGACGGGGGATTGACGAATCGGTCGAAGCTCTGCATTCATGGGAATGTGGATGCTTGCGCCGCAAGCTGGTGGTGTTGGTGCGCAGGGATGAACTTTCGATTTTCCGGCGCTCTAGGGGAGAAAATCGTTTTGATTTGTTTCCCTTCTAGGTACGCCGGTAAGACTGGGGATCGCGAATGCGCTAATCTGATCTCCAAACGGCTGTTGGATGGACATGGATGCCGTGCCGGCTTCGCTCGCTTGTCCTGGAACTAGAGTTGCGCGGGCAGGACGGAGAGTCTGTCCAGACGGATGAGAAGCAAAGATGATAAGTTTCACCCAGCTTTTGCAGGACAAGGCGGGGAATAAGCCGGCGCAGGGACGCGAGCGCCGTGTGCACAACCGCCTGTTGCTGCGCTCGACGATGGGCGAATTGCTCTGCCTGGGTAAAACCTATCCCTGCCAGTTGATCGATATCAGCGCCGGCGGTTGCTGTTTGACCACTGAAAGGAACTTCTCCGCGGGCGCGCTGGCTCCGGTGGAGATCGTAGCCACTATCCGGGGTCAGGTCGTCCACATGTATGGGTCGACGGAGTGGGTCCGGTATGAGAAGCGCATCGGGATTCGATTCACGCACCCCAGCCTGATTATCAAGCTCCAGTTGGAAGGCCTGATTTCTCGTCTTTTCGAAGAGACCTACGAGACGCCCGCTCAGGAAACCGCTGCTTCTGCGGCGCTGGCTGCCGACGGAACGGCCGCCGGGACTCAACCGGGCGGCGCGGATGAATGCGGCTGCGATGCCGGGGAAAAGCCGCCGGAAGAGCGGTTTTCACTGGCCTTTTTGCGGCAGATCCACGGCGGAGAATGCCGCGCCATGAGTTGGGAAGACGGTGAATGGCCCGTCGACGTGCGCTCTCTCGACGGCCGTTTGCGCCTGAGCGGATCGTTTGTCGATCTCAGTTTGAATGGTTGCAGCGTTCATACTCCGGGGCCCTACTCCGGGGAGTTTCATCTTCCCGTGGAAGTATCGTTTCGCTTGCATGGGCTGCCCTTTCTGCTGGCCGGCGTCGTGCTGACCGTCGACGATGCCAGCACCATCGGCATTCGCTTCACGGCGATGAGCTCCCGCCGGCGGGACGACCTGGTGCAATTGATTGCCGAACTACGCGCCTCGGGGAAATACCAGCCTAATCTCCTGCAGGACCTCGACGAACTTCCGCAGGAGGAGGATTCTTTACCGCCCGCGGCGGACGAGCCCAGCCCGGAGTTGGAGGAGGAAGAAATCCAGGAGGCTCAACCTGAAAGAGCAAAAGAGGAGACGGAAATCGACGGAGAAGACGAGGATTTCTGGCACGATTTGAAGAAGGGAAACTGGGACCTGTGAATCCCCGTGCGACGTTCTTTTGGCTGAGTGTGGCTGCAACGTTCCACTAAGGATTACCGGATGAAATAGCTACTCCTTCGGGGAGGCGCGCAGCAGTTAGGATTCCCGCCAACCCTCCCGGAGAATCGTTTACGTTAACCCTCCGGGAGGTCACCGCTTCCCTCACTCGGATTTCAACCAGAACGCCGCAGGGTGGAAACACAAAAGAACAAAGACGGGCTATTTCGCCCGATGGATTCAAAATCACGCATGATCGATCTCAACCAGCTTCTACGGGAACAACGATCCAAAGGCGAACCGCCGGTGGTGGAGCGCCGCGAACACCCGCGCTATTCGCTCGATGAGGCCAGCGGAGAATTCTTCCACAGGGGCGTGCGATTCCCCTGCGTCTTGATCGACGTCAGCATGGGCGGCTGCTGTGTGCGTACGCCGCGGCCCTTCATGGCTGGCGCCCTGGCCCACGTCGAGGTAGTGCTGGCGGTGCACGGCATGTTCCTGCGCCTGGTGGGCACCACGCAATGGATCGATGAGGACCGGCGCATCGGCATTCGCTTCCTCCATCCCAGCGCCAAGTCCAAAAACCAGTTGGCGGCGCTCATCAGTTGCCTGATCGACCGCGTGGCGGCCGAGGCGGTGCGAGAAGCAACGGGACAGCGGCTCGCGCCAGTCACAACGGACCAGGAGGGGATTGCCGCCACTGGCCCGCGGGAAGGTGGCGCATTGAGCGCTGAGGAGATTGCCGCCGCCGACCGGGCGGTCCACGGCGAGGAGCGGCGAGTGCGCAGCTATCTGGCCGGGGAGTGGCCGGCGGTTCTGCGCGTAGCGGCGCAGCGGCTGCACCTGCCCGGCGCTCTGGTGGATGTGAGCCTGAACGGCTGCTGCTTCCGCGCACATAAACCCTTTGCCGGAATCCGCGATGCCGTGGTCGAGGTGGAGTTCGAGATCCGCGGCCTGCATTTCCGTCTGGCCGGAGTGGCAGCGGCGATCTACAACGCCCACACCGCCGGAGTCCGATTCACCTCCCTGAACCCGCGCAAGCGCGAGGAACTGGCGCAGTTGATCGAGGAGTTGAGCGGCGGCGGCGTTTCCGGACCGCACGTTGCGGCAAAGAAGAGTTTCGCGGAGGAAGCGCCACAGGAACAGGCAGCCTTTGGAGGCGAAAAGGAAGAGTTTGACGACTGGAAGATCTCCTTCCGCGACTAGAGCATTTGCAGAAGTGCGATCGAGGAGCGAAGAGAATTCAAAAAAAGAGCGCCTTTACGGGCGCTCTTTTTGCCGGCTTACCGATTTTGGGTGCAGAAGGGATCGGCCAGAGTGCTTTTTCCGTCGAGCCGGAAGCAGACCGCGCCGTTGATGTCGGTGCGGAAGGTGCGAATATGGGCGGCTTCGAGTTCCTCCAGCACCTCCAAACGGGGATGTCCGTAGCGGTTATGCAGCCCGCAACTGATGACGGCCCATTGCGGGTTGACCCGCGCCAGGAAAGCGGGCCGCGTCGAGGTCAGGCTTCCGTGATGGCCGACTTTGAGCAACGTGCTCTGCAATCCGCTCTCGCTCAGCATCGCTTCCTCTACCGGCGCCTCGGCGTCGCCCTCCAGCAGCACCGAAGTCGTTCCATAAGCGACGTGCAGCACCAAGGAGTCGTTGTTGGCGGGTTCGGGGCCGGGTTGGTAGCTGCTGAATGGAGCCAACACGGCAATCTGCGTCGCGCCGAAGCCGAACCCGTCGCCGGCGTGGAGCGAGCGAATCCGCACATCGAGGACGGCAGCCTCGTCGAGCAGCGCGTTGTAGGCAGCCACGCGGGGATTGTTGCCCACCCACAACTCCGCCGGGTGGAAGTTGCGCAGCACGGCGGGCAGTCCCCCCATGTGGTCGGAGTGGGCGTGGGTCAGAGCCACCGCATCCAGACGGCGAATGCCGCGCGCCCACAATGCTTCAGAGACCACCTCTTCGCCGATGTCGAACTCCTGCGGGGCCTGGCGGGGCCCTCCGCCAAAGCCGCCGCCATCGACCAGCAGGGTCTTTCCCTCGGGCGTAATCAGCAGCAGGGAGTCGCCCTGGCCCACGTCGATGGCCTCCACCAGCAACGCGTCCGGCGGATGGTCTACTGATCGCGGCGCAACCGCAACCAATGCAGCGGCCAGCAACGCCGCCCAGGCTAGTTGCCGTCTGCGGTGGGTTCCCGGCGCCAGCGCCACAGCCGCCGCCAGCAATGCGCCGAAGACCGCCGACTGCCAGTGCAGCGGCGCGGGAATGCGGTAGTCGGCCAGCGCCAACCGGCTGAACAGGCGCACCAGTCCCACGCCGAAATGAAGAATCAGCGCCACAAACGCCGCCGGAAGCACCGCCGCGGGCGGCCACAGAGCCAGAGCCAGCAACGTGAGCAAGGCAGCGGGCATGAGCAGCAGCAATAACGGCAAAATGAAGACGTTCACCGGCAGGGCGAAGATGGTGATGTGATGGAAGTAAATGGCCATGGGCAGCGTCATGGTGAGTTCCACCACGCAAGAGACCACCAGTAACTCCGCCGAGCGCAGCACCAGGCGCACTGTCGTTGGAAAAAGCCGTTCCGCGACCCAGGCGGAGATGCGGCCTTGGCCCAACCTCCGCAACTCTTCGCTGACCATCCGCAGTGCCGTGCGAAACTGCGCCGTCTGCGGGCTGAGCGCGGCATCCACCGCGGTTGCGCGCAGATCGGCGGCGGCAATCAGGTAAGGGTGAAGGGTGTTGCGCAGCATCGGCAGAGCAATGCCGGCGATGGAGACGACAGCCAGCAACGTCATCTGAAAGCTGGAGTCAAAAAAGCTGCGCGGGCTGATCGCCAGCAGGCAGAGCGCGGCAAAACCGATGGTGTTGAGGGGATTGCGCTGGCGGTAGAGCAGGCGGGTAAGCAGGTAGATCGTGACCATCCACAGCGAGCGCTGCACGGGCGTGGCGAATCCGGTAAAGAGCGCGTAGGCAAAGGAAAGCAGAAGAGTCAGCAGCGTGGCCGGCACGCGCGGAATCCGCAACCGGCGCGCGGCCCACAGCACACAGCCGGCGACGATGGCCAGATGAAATCCCGAGACTACCAGCATGTGAAAAGAGCCGGTGCGTTCAAAGCCGATCCGCAGCGTGTGCGTGAGATAGGTGCGGTCGCCGGTGACCATGGCGGAGAGCAGATCGGCGTCTTCCGTCGAGAGGCGCAGCAGGCGCGGCAGAGAGTGCATTGCGGCAGGCAGACCGAGCAGACGGGAACTGGCGGCGTGCTGCACGCTGTGCAGGCGGCAGGGCAGGAAAAAACCGTGTTCTAGATTGGAGTCCAGACTGAGGCGTTCCACCCGCTCGACGTTCACGGCGGCCGTCGAAGTGATTCCCTGGTCGAGGAGGAAATCGGCGCGGCTCCAGACGCCGGGATCGTGATAAGTCTCCGGCGGAAGCAGACGCACCACGGCGCGCAGCCTTTCGCCGCATCCGAAGCGGGCCGGAGCGGGAGTAGCGCCCTTGGGCCAGCGAACCGTGAGGCGTACTGCGCCCGCCACGGGAACCTGCGCATCGCTCACGTCGCTGACGGCTTCCAGGCTCGATACGCGCAGGTCGATGCGCTGCGTAGGCGCGGGCTGGGCGCTGACGGGCTCCACGGGGTCGTCGGAATCGTGCAGATTCTGCTGGGCCTCGTTGCGCAGGGGTCCGGCATCGACGACGCTCCCCTCGACCGTGCGCAGAAGGCCGTCGGAGAGGGCGGCCAGCGCGGGCTCCGCTGCCGGCTGCGGCTCCATCTCCGCACACCAGGCGCCCAGGGCCAGCCAAAGCACCGCCAGCGGCAGCCAGACTACCCGCTGCGCCCGCCAGGCCGCCAGCAGACAAAGCGCGGCCAGCAAAGCCAGTATCGGCAGCAACCATCCAGGCGGCAGCCACAGCCAGCGGGCAACGACAATCCCTCCTGCAAAAAGCCAAGCCGCATGGAAGAGCGGCGCAGAAGCGAGACCGTCACCGGCGGCGGGTGTTTCGAGGAGCGGTGTTGGAGGATCGGCTTTCATGGCCTTCGACAGCGGCAATAGTGTTCTGGCTGTCCAGCCTACTGTATTTTTTTGGGACAGTAAATCTTTAGGCGCGACTTAACGTGACGACCGTCTCCAGATGAAAGGTCTGGGGAAAGAGGTCGGCCAGCGTAACGGAATCGATAACGTAGCCCTCCGTAAGGAGTTGATGCAGATCCCGCGCCAGCGTAGCCGGATCGCAAGAGACATAGACCAGAGCCGGCGCGGCGATCTCACCCAGCAGCGCGCAGGTCTCGGCGCCCAGCCCGGTGCGGGGCGGATCGGCGACGATCAGATCGGGAGCAACAAGCTCAGGCTTGCTGGCGGGGTTGTGAATCCGCAAAAACTCCAGCGTCGTGGAGCGGACAGGAATCCCCCGCGTTCCCTTCAGATTGGCGGCCAGGGCCTGCGTCGAGGCGGGTGCGGATTCGACGGCGACCACGCGTTGGAAGCGCTGGGTGAGCTGCCGGGCAAAGAGCCCCACACCGGCAAAGAGGTCCCAGGCCAGCGCTCCACTGTGGGTTCCAACAACCCGTTCGGCCAAAGCGTCCACCAGCCGGAGGTTGGTTTGGAAGAAGGCTCCGTGGTCGACACGGTAGTCGAAGCCGGCAGCCGTGTAGGTCAGCGACTGCTGGCCCCAGCGGGCGACGCTGCGCGGCAACCCGCCTTTGCGGTCCTCGACGGCCAGCTCCGCGCCGGTCAGCGCCGGAATCCGCACGGCCAGAGCCTCGGCCAGGGCCTCGAAGCGGTGCTTGCGGGCGCTGGCGGTGAAGACCGTGAGCAGCAGAGAATCCTGCGTTCCATTAGTAAAGAGGGCGATCTCGGTGGGCTTGAGCGCCGGAGCCGTGGCGCGGACAACTTCGGCAAAAGCCAGCGCAGCCTCGACCAGCAGCGGTGCGGCGATGGGGCACTGGCGAATCGGAATCACGGCGTGGGAGCGGCGGCCCCGGTAGCCGGGATGGCCAGCGGCGTCGAAGGCCAGACGGATGCGGTTGCGGTAGCCCCAGGGCTCGGCGGAGAGGACTTCAAACTTGGCCGGAGCAGCGACGCCGGCGCGCTCCAGTGTCTCGCGCAAGATCGCTGTCTTCATCTCCAACTGCGCGGCGTACTCCGCGTGCTGGTAGTGGCAGCCGCCGCAAACGCCGAAGTGCGGGCAGGCGGGTGCGGTGCGCTGCGGCGCGGCAACGACAATCTCTTCCGCCTCGGCCTCGGCGTAGCCCGCCTTGCTCTGCGTAATGCGGATGCGGGCCTGCTCGCCGGGGAGCGTCAGCGGCACAAAGACCGCCTTGCCTTCGACCCGCGCCAGCGACGCGCCGCCGTAGACCGGCTTCTCGATCGTGGCCAGCGGGCTGGGCGCGGATTGGGCCTGCGCCGGATTCATCCTTCGTGGCTCATATAGAAGAGGCTGAAGCGGGGAATGCGGTAGTGCTCCAGCAGGTTCTTGTGCAGGAACTGGCGCTCCACCTGGCGAAGCTGCACCACGCCCATGCGGCTGCGATACGGCGCCAGCTCGCGCGAGGCCTGCTCGCGGAATTCGACTTGCAGCGCCTCGGGCGCGGCCCCGGTGAGGGCGCTGAAAAGCTTTTCCTCCAGCACGGTGAGAGTGCGCTCGAGCTCCTCCACGCCGGCGGCGGCAGCGGTGCGCTGCCCGGCGGCCAATTCGCGCAGACGCGGGGCCAGGGCAGCAAAGACCAGCGGAACGCCGCCGCCATCGGCCGCGGCAATCTCCTGGCCAGCGGTGTCCAGAGCGGCAGCGGCGGCTTCCAAGTGGGCGGCCACGCGCTCGGGCTCAAAGCCCGACTCGCGCTGCGGCGCCGCGGCGTCCTCGGGACGCTGGCTCCCAATGGACGCTTCGCCCATCTCCTGGGCGGCTTCCATTACCGCCTGAGCGCACCAGGCGAGTCCGTTGATGCGGCGAAAACGGGCCTTCTGCGGCCGCGCATCGTACTTGTCGAAGGCCGCGTCGATGCCGCGCAGCGCAGCTTCCAGCGGAATGCCCGCCTCGCGCCAGGTCTCGATCAGCGCCCAATCGAGTGTCGAGAGCAAGAGCAACGCGCCACGCCGCTGCTGAAAACGCTCTTCGATCTCGGTGAAGTAGTTGAAGTAGTTGTGCACAGCAGGACTCAATGCGCCCTTCCCCGCGGGCGGGCGGCTCGATTGCGTTCAAAGAGGATACACAGGCCGTCGAGGGTGAGCATGTCGTCGATCTCGGCGATGAAGCGCGAATCTTCGGAGATCTGCCGGGCCAGGCCGCCGGTGGCGATCACCTTGGCGGGCTGCCCCAGTTCGGCCAGTGTACGTTCCAGAATGCCGTCCACCAGCCCGATGTAGCCGTAGTAGAGGCCAGTCTGCAGATGGGTGACGGTGTTGGTGCCGATGACCTTGGGCGGGCGCTTGATGTCGATGCGGCCCAAACGGGCGGCGCGCGAAAAGAGCGCGTCGGCGCTGATCCCCAGTCCTGGAGCGATAGACCCGCCCAGGTACTCGCCCTTGGCCGAGATCACGTCGAAGGTGGTTGCGGTGCCGAAGTCCACTACGATGCACGGCCCCCCATAGCGCTCGAAGGCGGCAATGGCGTTGACCAGACGGTCGGCTCCCAGATCGGCGGGATTGTCTTGCAACACCGGCATTCCCGTCTTGATCCCCGGTTCGACAAAGAGCGGCTGCACGTGGAAGTACGATTCGCAGACCGCGCGCAAGGTCGACTCCACCGGCGGCACCACCGACGAGATGATGATGTGCGTCACCTGACTGGAGGCCATGCCGTTCATGGTGAAGAGATTGACGAAGAGCACACCGTATTCGTCGGTGGTCTGGGTGCGGTGGGTGGTGACGCGCCAGTGGGCGGCCAGTTCGGGCTTATCCCCTTCCAGCTTGTAGAGTCCCAGCACCGTATTCGTATTGCCCACATCGATGGCTAACAGCATGTTTGTCCGAGTCTACCAGCTAATAAGTTGAGTTGATGAGAGCGTCAGGGAGTGTCCCCTCAAAATCGCGGGTGCCCCACCCTCGCCGCGTTCTTGTTTTTGCGGCTAGGGTGGGAGGCCACGACGCTAAGACTCCGCAGCCCGAATGCCGCCGGTTTGTACAACTACCAGGCCCTCGGCTGTGTGCACCCGCAGGAACCCATGCGGGTCCAAACCCGCGGTAACGCCACGGCAGGCCTGCGGACCGTGCACTTCCACCGCCCGGCCTTCGATCCACGTGGAGGCCGCAGCCACCCTCAGGGGAATCCCGGCTACCGCATTCGCATCGAGCAGCGCCAGAGCCTCCGCCTGCACCGATTTTAGCAAGCGGACGAGCAGTGGTTGACGGGAGTGAAGCCGGCCCCCCTCCAGATCGAGCGAGGTAGCCGGCGTGGCCAGACCGGGCGCAAACTCCCGCTGATGGACGTTGATGCCGATGCCCACCACCGCCGCACTGCCGCCGCTGCCGCCGGCCTTCGCCTCGACCAGGATTCCCCCCACCTTGCGCGGGCCGATCAAGAGGTCGTTGGGCCAGCGCAGGTCGGTCTTCAGGCCGCTGACGGCGTCAATCGCCTCAGCCGCGGCCAGACCCGCGGCCAATGGCAGCAGCGGCAAACGCATGGCGGGAAGCTGCAGACGCAGCAGGATGCTGACGTAAAGCCCCAGACCGGCGGCCGAGTGCCAGGCATGATCGGCCCGGCCCCGCCCGGCAAGCTGCTCGTCGGAGAAAAAGACCGATCCATGCGGAGCTTCGCTCTTCGCCGCAGCCAATGCGTCGAGGTTGGTCGAGTCGGTCACGGCAGAATAATGCAGTTTGCCGGCAAAGATGGTGCCGGCAAGCCCGGCTTCGAGTTGGTTCAGATCAAACAAGGCTTAGCTTGGCTCCGCGGTAATGCGCATGGAGATGTCGGCGGCCTTAGCCGAGTGAGTCAGCGCGCCCACGCTGATGAAGTCCACTCCGGCCTCGGCGTAAGCGCGCACGTTGTCGAGCACGATGCCGCCCGAAGCCTCGATGGGAATCCAGCGGTCCAATTGCTCCCCGGTGGCCTGGCGGATGCGCTCGACCGATTGCTTCACCTCGGCGGGCGTCATGTTGTCCAGCAGGATGGCCTCGGCGCCATACTTGAGCGCCTCCTCCAACTCCCGCTGTGAGCGCACTTCGACCTGCACCCGATGGCCTTTTTGGCTGCGCTCCAGAGCCTGATTCAAGGCCAGAGCCTCGCCTCCCCGCTTCAGCGCCTCGGCCAAGTCCCGCGGCGTGCTGGTCGAGACGGCAGCCTTGCCCTCCGGCTTGCGGCCTTTGAGAGCGTTGGTCAGCGCGGCCGGCAGCCCTCCACCCAGCGCGATGTGATTGTTTTTGATGAGGATGCCACTGGCCAGGTCGAGCCGGTGGTTGACCCCGCCGCCGCAGACCACCGCGTACTTCTCCAGCGTGCGTAGGCCGGGAACGGTCTTGCGCGTGTCGAGCAGATGCGCGCCGGCGCCCTCGATGGCGTCGACATACTGGCGGGTCACCGTGGCGATGCCGCTCAAATGCTGCATCAGGTTGAGAATCACCCGCTCGCAACTGAGCAATACCTGGGCGTTATGGCGGATGACGGCCAGCACCCGGCCCTCCTCGACGCGAACGCCGTCGAAGATCTCGGGATGGCTCACCACGTCGAAGCGGGCCTGCGCCTGCGCCCGCCGGTCCAGCTTGGCATAGAGCGCGAGAAAGCGCGGAATCGCCCCCAGCCCGCAGACCACAAGGTCCTGGCGGGCAATCACGGTGGCCGTGGCGCGCAGGGTGGGGTCAATGGTCAGACGGGTGGTCGTGTCTTGCGCGGCGCGGTCTTCCACCAGCGCCTGCTCCAGCAATGCATCGATACGGCTGCTCTTCCAATCCATGGGTTTTCCTTTGGAAAACAGCTTCAAGCTGCTAGCTCTCAGCTCCTAGCCCCTGTGGAGAAATAAAGAGCTAAAAGCTAGAGGCTAGAAGCTAGAAGCTCTGTTCGGGCAACGCAGCCAGCGCCGCCTGCGCCTTTTCCAATAACAGGCGGGTTTCCGCTTCCTGCTTCTTCAATCCCTCGACCACCTGCGCCGGGGCCTTGGCCAAAAATCCTTCGTTGCCCAACTGCCGCTCGGCGGCGGCGAGGCCTTTTTCGAACTTGGCGATGTCCTTGCTGAGACGGTCGCGCTCCGCGGCTACGTCTACCGTACGCTCGTAGACCACAGCCACATCGAAGTTGGCGGTATGGTGCTTGCTCAGGCCCTCGGCAATCGCAGCGACGAAACGCACCTCGCTGACCCGCGCCATGCGCTCAACAATGGCGCTATTCTGCTCGACGATGTGCTGGACAGCGGCCTCGATGCGCAACTCGATGGGAGTAAGCGCCTTCTCCTCGACGCCGATCTCCTTGCGCAGTGTGCGTACCTCGACGATGAGGCTCTGCAGCAGTTCCATTCCAGAGATCGCTGCGGCGTCGGCAGGGTTCTCGACTGCTTGCGGAAACTGCGTCAGTGCAATCGACTTGGCCGGCGGCTGTTCGTCGTAGAGCGCGTGCCAGATCTCTTCGGTGAGGAAGGGCATGAACGGCGACAGCAATCGCAGCGAGGTCTCAAAGACCGAAACCAGCGTGGTCAGTGCAGCTTGAATCTTTGCCCGCTGACTTGCCAACTCGCTACCCGAGCTAACCGTGCTAACCCCGCCAACTCCGCTTTCTCCGCTAACTCCGCTCACCGCACCAAAATCCAAGCTCAGCTTGACGATCTCCAGATACCAATCGCAGAAGCTGCCCCAGAAGAACTGGTAGATGGTGTTGGCGGCATCGTCGTAGCGGTAGTTCTCCAGCGACTGGTTGACCTTGGCCGCGGCGGCGTGCAACTCGGCCACGATCCAGCGCGTCTCCAGCGGGTCGTCTGCGCCTGCGATGGGCATTCCGCCGAGCGTTGCGGGGTCGACAAAAATTCCCATCTCCGCGGCCCGGTCCACATTCATGAAGAGGAAGCGGGCGGCGTTCCAGATCTTGTTGGCGAAGGCGCGGTAGCCCTCGGTGCGGGCCACGTTGAAAGCAATATCCGTGCCCGGCGAGGCCATCGCGGCTAGCGTGAACCGGACCGCATCGGTCCCGTACTGCTGGACGATCTCGATGGGATCGAGGACATTGCCCTTGGTCTTGGACATTTTTTCGCGGTTGGCGTCCCTGACCAGGGCGTGGATATAGACCTCGCGGAACGGGACGGAGTCCGCCAGCGAGCGCGGGCTTCCATCCGCCATGGGCACATCGCCGGCGAACCAGCAGCCCATCATGATCATGCGGGCGACCCAGAAAAAGAGAATGTCGAATCCGGTGACCAGAACACTGGTCGGATAGAAGGCGTCGAAGTCGGCGCGGCTTCCTTCCCCGGTCCCCAAATGCAAGGGACCGGGGGCACCCATCGACGGGAGTTTGGGCCAGCCGAAGACCGAGACCGGCAGCAAGCCCGAGGAGAACCAGGTATCCAGAACATCCGTCTCCTGCGCGATCTTGGCCGAGCCGCAGTGGGAGCAGGCGGTGGGATCGATGCGGGCGACGGTGATTTTGTGGCAGTCGGAGCAATGCCACGCGGGAATCCGGTGGCCCCACCAGAGCTGGCGCGAGATGCACCAGTCGTGAATGTTGTCCATCCAACCCAGATAGGTCTTTTCGAACATCTCGGGGGTAAAGTTGATCGCCTTTTTGCCGTCCGCATCGGGCTCAACGACCTTGCGGGCTATCTCCGCCATCGACGGGCCGCCATGTTCGGGTGACGCGTTGACGGCGACGAACCATTGCGTCGAGAGCCTCGGCTCGACCACCGTTTTGCAGCGGTCGCAATGGCCGACGTTGTTGGTGTGGTCCTTGATGTCGCCGAGGAGGGCGAGTTCCTGCAAATCGTGGAGCACGGCCTTGCGGGCGGCGTAGCGGTCCAGGCCCGCGTACTTCCCGCCCTCGGCGTTGATTTTGCCGGTATCGTCCATCACGTTGATGGAGGGCAGATGATGGCGCTCGCCCAGGGCAAAGTCGTTGGGATCGTGCGCCGGGGTCACCTTGACCGCGCCGGTGCCGAAGTCCAGGCTGACCCACTCGTCGAGAATGATGGGGATCTCACGGGCCACCAGCGGCAGGCGCAGCTTCTTGCCATGGAGGTGCTTATAGCGTTCATCGGCGGGGTGAATGGCCACGGCCACGTCGCCCAGCATGGTCTCGGGGCGGGTCGTCGCCACGGTGAGGAACTCGCCGGAATCCTTTCCCGAGGAATCCAGCACGGGGTAGCGGATCTCCCACAGATGGCCCTTCTGCTCCTCGTGAACCACTTCGAGATCGCTGATGGCGGTCTGGCAGCGCGGGCACCAGTTGACGATGTAAGCGCCGCGATAGATCAGTCCCTGCTCGTGCAGGCGGACGAAGGCCTCGCGCACCGCCACGGAGAGATGATCATCCATGGTGAAGTACTCGCGCTGCCAATCGACAGAAGCGCCCAGGCGCTTCATCTGGTCGAGGATGGCCCCGCCGTAGTGGCGCTTCCACTCCCAGACGCGCTCGACAAAGGCCTCACGGCCCAACTGCTGACGGCTGCTGCCCTCGGCGGCCAACTGCCGCTCGACCATCATCTGCGTGGCGATGCCGGCGTGGTCGGTGCCGGGAACCCACAACGCGCGCCGCCCGCTCATGCGCCGCCAGCGGGTGAGGATGTCCATCTCCGTCTGGTTGAGCATGTGGCCCATGTGCAACCGCCCGGTCACGTTGGGCGGCGGCAACAGAATCGTAAAGGCCTGCTGACCGCAGGGGCAATGGCTCGCGTTGTTCGCCGCGGACTGGCCGTCCAGGCAATCGCTCGCTCCGCTCGCGGCATCAGTAGTCTCAGGTGCGTGAACGGCGAAGAGGTTTTCGCGAACCCAGTACTCCGCCCAGCGATCTTCGATGGCGGTGGGGTCGTAGGCTTTGGGCAGATCGTGGGGCATGGGTTTTTATCCGGAAGCCCCCATGGGAATGGTCGAAAGCCTCCAAAAAGAGAGGATTTCAAGCGCGGGGACCACCCTTCACTTTAGCAGAGGTCCGGCGCTGGGGCGATCAGCCGTACTTGGGGAAAGTAGGTCTTGTAGCGCCGCGTGTCGCGGGTGAGCAGCGGGCAGCCAAGCACGGCGGCATGAGCGCCGATAAAAAAGTCCGGCAGGATGCTGGTCTTCGTTCCGCCTCGGCGGCGATAAAACTGATAAGCCTTACCTGCCCAAAATGCGGCATCCCGCGGAATCCATTCGAAAAGTATCCCCATCTCCTCCAATTCCTTGTCGAGCAAGTCGTAAGTCGAAAGCCGGGGAGAGATCTCTGCATAGATGATCGGGTTGATCGCCAATTCGTCGATTGTCGAGAGCATCTGCATCCGCTCTTTCGACCACGCGTACCAGACCGGATCGCGATCCCAAACGTCTAGAATCACATTGGCGTCAAGCAGGATCATCGGAATAACCGCGAATAAACTCCATATACTCGTCGGTTGTGCCCGCCCACTTGATCTCTGCCGCACCCACCGCTCGATCGAAGCGATCCGGACGCAACTCATGGAAATACTTAGGCCTGCGCAGTACGATTTCGCCGTCGTTATTGACGTCGAAGATCAGCCTGCAACCCGGTTCCAATTTCAAGGAATCGCGAATGTGCTTGGGAATCGTGACCTGTCCCTTGCTGGTGACGGTGGTTTCCATAGAGGTCCTCCCGCAGTATTACCACTGCGACGATTGTAATACCGATTTCGATCAACCAGCCAGCAAGCCAAAGGCCGCACCCGGTGAGGATGCGGCCTTGGCGGTCTGCAACTGCTGCCGGTTAGAAGGGATTGATCTTGGAAATCCCCTTCTTCTTTTTCTTCTTGCTGCTGGATTCGTCGCTGAGATCGGCCTTGTGCTTTTTGGCGTCGGCGGGATTAACCGCCTGGGTGGGCGCGGCGCCGGACTTCACATCGTTGACCTGATCGGGCGCTGCCGCTGGAGCCTCGGCGGCGGGCAGCGCGGTGTTGGCGGGACCAACCGGCTTGAGGACGGCGTTGGGATCGGCCGCCGGAGCGCTGACAATCGAGACGCCTACCCCGGTGCCGCCCGCGGGCCGCTCCATCTGCAGCGGCGCCTGGGAGGGCTGATCGCTGCGCGGCGGTTCGTTGACGCCGGTGGGAGGCGCCACCGCCGGCGCGACAGCCGGACGGCCGGCGTTGATGGCTTCGTTGAAGATGGCCACGTTCTGCTTGTTCACATCCGGCGCCAGGGTGCGCTTGGGATCGTCCAGGCTGGGCTCGCCCACGTGGACGGCTTCAACCACCGTAGGACCGTGCTTGACCATACCCCAGGTCTTGTCCGTAAAGCGTATGGCCTGACGGCTGCGCTCTTCCGCATCGTTTTCGGCAATCGCTTCCTGAGAGGGCTCGGGAACGGGGCGGTTCATCCCGACTAGCCGGTCGCGGGCGTCTTCGACGTGCGGAGCCATGGGGTAGCGAGTGATGACCTTGGTGAAGGCCGCGGCGGCTTTCTCCTGATACATGGAGCGTAGACGCTCCTTGAGAGCACCGGGCATGTTCGGCTGCTCCTGGATGCGGCGGGCCTGACCAATATAGGCGTCGCCGATGCCCAACAACGCCTGATCGCTCTTGGAGTACAAGGGATAGGTATCGACCACCGTGGAAAGGCGGGCGATGGAGGCGCTGAAGTTCTCACGGCTGCCGTAGAAGAGGCCGATCTGGGTCTCGCGCTCGGCCAGAACCTCCTGCACATCGCGCAGCTTCTGCTTGGCGCGCGGCACCAGGGCGGAGTCGGGGAACATGTTGATCATCGCCCGGTACTCCCGCTCGGCGTTCTGGGCGTTGAGGTAGTCGCGATCCGGCTTCTCCATCTGCTGGTAATAGATGTCGCCCACCTTCATCTGCGCCTCGGCCGCTTCCGGGGCCTGGGGGAAGAAGGTGATGAAGTCCTTGTACTCGGCCTCGGCCTGGGTGAGCGCGGCTGCGCCGCCCTCCTTGAACCAGGTGTCGCCCACGGCCAGTTTGGCGCGCATGCGGTACTCGGACTCGGGATAGGTGTTGAGCATGGTCTGCAAATCCAGGCGGGCCACGTCGAAACGGCCCTTCTTCAAGGCGACCATGGCCTTGTCGAAAAGCACCTTGTCGGGCTGCTTGGAGTTCACGTTGGCCAGCGGATTGGCGCTTAGATCCACATTCTTCTTATGCTTGGGCTGCTTCTCTTTAGCGTTGGCCAAGGCGCCACCCGCCATTAGAACCGCCAACGACACCGCGGCAATCTTCAATGAAAACCGGTTCATACCACCTCATTGCGACCGCGTCCGTCGACAGACGACAGCCATAATCCCTGACTCTAGAATCTTACTAGCTGGCGGCCGCGCGCGCGGCAGCCAACAATGAATGCGCGTCGCGCTCAGGATCCCCGGCGCCGAAGACAGCATTGCCGGCCACCAGCAGATCCGCTCCTGCTTGGACGACGCGGGCCACCGTATCGTGAGCCACGCCACCGTCCACTTCGATTCTAAACGCCAGCCCCAACTGCTGGCGCAACTCCGCCAGACGGCGCATCTTGTTCAAGGTAAACTCGATGAATTTCTGCCCGCCAAAGCCGGGATTCACGCTCATCACCAGCACATGATGCACCATGGGCAGAATCTCGACGATCAGATCGACGCGCGTGGCCGGATTGAGCACCACCGCCGGCTTCATGCCGTGCTGGGCGATCAATTCAAGGGTCCGGTGCAGATGCGGACAGGTCTCGTAGTGCACGCTGACCCAGTCAGCGCCGGCGTCGGCAAAGGCGGCGATGAAGTTGTCGGGCTTCTCGATCATCAGGTGGCAATCGAGCGGCAGGCGGGTGACCTTGCGCAGGCTCTTGACCACCGGCGGACCCAGGGTGATGTTGGGCACAAAATGGCCGTCCATCACGTCCACGTGGATGACCGTGCCGCCGCCCGCTTCGGCCGCGGCGACCTCATCGGCCAAACGGGCAAAATCCGCCGACAGGATGGATGGAAGCAGTTCTACCATAGGCTTTTTTGACGCAACTCCTTGCCCGCTCAGTGTATCAGCGGCGAGCGCAGAAAGTTGGAAATGGAACCTACGCCACCACCTGCAACCGAAAGCCCTCGTGCTCCTGCAGGCAGGCAATGATTTTGAACAGGTTGGAGGCGGTCGGGTTTCCTTTGGGACCAAACATCTGGTGCAGGGTCTTGACGTGAATCCCGGTATTCTCGGCCAGCGTAGGAAAACCCAGCGTCGCATTGATAAAATCGCGCAGAATCTCCCGCCCCAACCCGGATTCGCCGGCAAGAAACGATTCCATGGCGTCGCTCAGCAAGCCGCGGCGAAACTCCGTGTCGCTCCGCACCCGCGCCTGCACCGTCTCCCGAAAATCCCGTGTCAGCGCCATGGCTCACTCCTCTTCTGTCGCTTATATTCCTGCCAACATTCACTCGCAAGTTCGATGTCGTCCTGCTGGCGCTGCTTGGTTCCTCCGCAGAGGAGGAGCAAGATGCGATCCCCATCTTTACCGAAGTAGACCCTATATCCAGGTCCGAAGTCGATACGACATTCGAAGACGCCACTGCCTACACCCTTTACGTTCGAGAAATTTCCCAATCCCAAGCGATAAAGAGCCGTAGTCACACGACGCGCTGCTTCGGAATTCAGCCGGTCAAACCAGTCGCCGAAGAGATTCCGCCCGTCTTGCCCCAGGAATTCCCGGATCTCCACCATCTGCGAAATGGTAGCATATATTCTCCTATTGCGTAACCGTCAAATCGTTCAATGCTTCTCGCAGGTTCCCCACCACCGCCTCCCAATCGCCGGGTTGAGATTGGCGGAAGAGGCGCATCTGCGGGTACCAGGGGGTGTCGCCGCGCTCTTGCAGCCAGCGCCAGTCGGGGGCATGGGGTAGCAGCACCCAGGTGGGCACGCCCAAGGCCGCTGCCAGATGGGCGACTGCGGTATCGGCGGAGATGACCAGATCGAGGTGGGCGATTTGCGCCGCGGTGTCGGGCATGTCGGTGACGTGGGGGGAGAAATCGGTGATCCTGGCGTTCAGATCGGCGTCCTCCGCCAACTGCGCCGCCGGTTCGCCGATCTGCAGCGAGAAGAAATGGACTCCTTCGACCTCCAAGAGGGGTTTGTAAAGCGCCAGCGGAATCGACCGGTTGCGATAGAGATCGGCGGCGAAGGTGGGGTTGCCGGCCCAGATCAGGCCAACGCGCAGACCATGGGAGGGCCAGGGCAGAGTGTCTGCCTTCTGCCGCGCCGCGGCGGGTACAAAGAGATAAGGAATCTGCGCGGGAACCGTATCGAGCGTGGTGGCGAAGGCCAGCGGCAGGCTAAGCAGCGGGCAATGGCAGACAAAGGGCGGCAGTTCGTCGCCATTGCAGACGACCTCGGTCACGCCGGGCAGCTCGGCGGCCAGCCGCTGCAAACGATCCTGCACCTCCAAAATCACCGTGCCCCCCGCCGCCTGCACCATGGGAACGTAGCGCAGAAACTGCAGCGTGTCGCCGTAGCCCTGCTCGGCGTGGAGCAGAATGCGCGCGCCGTTCAACGGCTCGCCGCGCCATTGCGGCTGGTCGAAGTCGCGGCGATGCAGCGGGGCGTCGCTCCAGCGCATCTCGTAGTTCTTCCAACCATTTTCCAGGTCCCCCTCGACCAGTTGGACCAAGCCCAGATTGATCTGCGCCTTGGACAACTGGGGATCGAGTTCGAGGGCGCGCAGGTAGAACTCTGTGGCCTCGGCGTTGCGGTTTTGGGCGTGATGAACCGCGCCCAGATTGCACCAGGCCTGGGCCAAGTGCGGCTTGAGGGCCAGGGTGCGGCGAATGGCCGCCGCCGCCTCCACATGGCGGCCCAGCGAGAGCAGCGCCAGACCCAGATTGTTGTAGGCGTCGGTGAATTCGGGGTCGTTCTCGGGAACCAGCCGGTATTGCGCCACGGCGTCGGCAGGGCGCTCGAGCGAACGAAAGACGTTGCCCAGGTTGTTGCGCGCCTTGGCCATGGAGGGGGTCAGGCGCAGCGCCGCTTCATAGTGCGTGACCGCCTGCTCCAGGCGCTTCTGCTGCGCGTGCAGATTGGCCAGATTGTAATGGGCCTCGGCGTAGTTGGGCTTGAGATGCAGGGCGAACTCGTAGTGCGCCTGGGCCGCGGCGGGATTCTGTTGCGCCTGCAATACGTTGCCCAGGTTGGCGTGGGCCTCGGCAAAGGCCGGGCGGAGCAGCAGCGCGCGCTCGTAGGCGGCAGAGGCTTCGCCGAGCTTTTCCTGGGCCTGAAAGGCGTTGCCCAGGTTATACGACGCCTCGACAAACTCCGGGCGCAGCGCCAGCGCCCGCCGGTAATGCTCAATCGCCTCATCCAAATGTCCCTGGCTTTGCAGCGCATTGCCCAAATTGCTGTGGGCTTCGGGTAGATCGAGGTTCAGCTCGACCGCTCTTCGATACGCGGCGACGGCTTCGTCGAGCTGACCTTGGGTCTGCAAAACCAATCCCAGATTGAGATGAATCTCGGCCATTCCCGGGTCAAGCGCCAGAGCGCGGTGATAACAATCCTTGGCTTCTTCCAGCCGCCCCTGCGCCTGGAGGAGCGTGCCCAGGTTGGAGTGATAGGCGGCGGCGCGATCATTGATGGCGATGGCCTTGCCGATCAGCTCAATGGCCAGCGCCGGCATCTGTGCCTGGCTGGCCACCATGCCCAGCAGGTGCAGGCTGTCGGCGTGGCGCGGATCGTATTTGAGGATGTGGCCATACAATTGCGCGGCCTCGCGGAAGCGCTTGGCGCGATGAAAGAGAATGGCCTGTTCGAGAATGGCCTGCAGAGCGGTCGCCAAAACTGATTCCGATGCGGACGCACCGGCAGGAAGGGCGGGAATTGTTGCTGCATACTGCGCATTCATGGGGACTCCAAATCTCATCTTTCCAGCGTTTGCATCTCAACGTGCATTGCGCTCCGGGAGCAGATCGGCCAGCGCCAGCCTGACCGCATCGAGAACGGAACGCCATTCGCCGCACCCAGCCTGGCGGAAGAGGCGCAGCGTGGGGTACCAGGGAGTGTCTGCCCGCTGCAGCAGCCAGCGCCAGTCGGCGGCCAACGGCAGCATCAACCAGGTGGGACGGCCCAGCGCTCCAGACAGATGGGCGGTCGAGTTATCGATGGTGATGACCAGGTCCATCGCTGCCACCTGGGCGGCAAAACGGTCGATGTCGGCCAACTGATCGACGCTGCGGTCGATCTGCACGGGCGCCTGCGCGGCGCGAACCTGCGCTTCCAGATCGTCGAATGCGCCGTATTGCAGACTGATCCAGCGGGCTCCGGGCAGAGCGAAGAGCGGCGCGAACTCCTCTAGATCCATGGAGCGCTTGCTGCCCGATTTGGTGTTCGCGGTGCGCCAGGTCAGGCCGATCAGGGGCCCTCGATTGCCGTAACGGGCGCGGAATTGGGCTGTCGCTTCCGGGTCGGCCTGCAAATAGGGTGTGACGGTGGAAGCAAAGGCCCCTTCCTGGTTGCGAAAGAGACCCGGCAGGCTGCCGGTGGGCAGTTGGGCGGCGATCTCCGCTGCATCCGCCTCCTCGGGACCCAATCCGCTGACCACTTCAACGCCGGGAAAGGAGCGGGCAAAGAGCGGTTGCAGCCGCGGCGCGCAATCGAGCACCAATCGGTTGCCGCGGCGCAGGGCTTCGGGAATCAGCCCGGCAAACTGGATCTCGTCGCCGATGCCCTGCTCGCCCCACAGCAGCAGGCGGCCCTCGGCCAGTTTTTCGCCCTTCCACACCGGCTGAGAATAGGATCGCCAGGGAGTGTCGTGATCCGCGGAGTTCCAGCGGGACTCGTAGCCGCGCCAGCCGGCGGCGAAATCGCCCGCCTGCACCCGCGCCAAAGCCAGGGCGAAGCGCGCCTGCGGGTAGTCGGGCTGAATCTCCAGAGCCAGGGCGATGCGACTCAGCGCCTCCTGAGGGCGGCCGAGTTCCTGCAAAACGCAGCCCAGGTTGTAGTGTGCCTCGGCGTAGCGGGGTTCCAGCCGCAGCGCTTCGCCAAAGGCCGCCGCCGCTTCGTCCATTCTGCCCAGAGTGTGCAGGGTGTTGCCCAGGTTGTAATGGGCCTGGGCCAGCGCCGGCTGAAGCTCGATGGCGCGCCGGTAGCAGGCCAGCGCCTCGTCCAGGCGGTTCTGCGCCTGGCGGGCGTTGCCCAGATTAAACGAGAACTGGGAGTCGTCGGGCTTGAGGGCCAACGCATCCTCATAGCAGGCTGCCGCTTCATCGGCTTTGTGCTGAGCGAGCAGCGTATTGCCCAGATTGCCGTGCGCCTGGGCAAGAGCGGGCTTGAGCCGCAGGGCGCGCCGATAGATGGCCGCGGCTTCGTCCAAACGGCCTTGCGCCTGACGGGTGTTGGCCAGGTTGTAGAGAACTTCGGCGGACTCCGGTTGCAGCTCCAGCGCGCGCTGATGGCTGGCCGCGGCTTCGTCGAGCTTGCCCTTGGCGTGCAGGATATTGCCCAGGTTGATGTGAATCTCGGCCAGATCGGAGCGCAGGGCCAGCGCGCGGCGGAAGCACTCCTCGGCCTCGTCGAGTTTGCCTTGCGCCTCCAGAGCGGTACCCAGATTCATCTGCGCTTGAGCCAAGGCCGGGCGCAGAGCCAAGGCGCGGCGATAGCTGGCTTCGGCTTCTTGCGGCCGGCCCAACGCCTGCAACGCGGTTCCCAGATTGCAATGGAAGGCGGCTTGGCGGGGGTCGATCTCGATGGCGCGAGCGATCAGTTCGACGGCAACGCCGTTCTGCCCCACCTGATGGGCTAAGACTCCGAGCAGGTGCAGGCTGTCGGTGTGTTGTGGATCGAGAGCCAGAATCTGGCGATAAAGTTGCTCAGCCTCGGCCAGTTTGCCGCTCTGGTGCAGTTCGAGAGCGCTGCGGGCCAGAATCGGAAGAGCCGCGGCGGGGTTCGGGGAAAAAGCGGGCGAAGGCTGCCGCGCCGCAGGTTGGGGAAGGTGAGGCATGGGCTCAGTGTAGAGGTGAGAATGTTCTCATCTGGGAGAACTTGAGGCGAAAAAGGAACCTCGGTGCAAAGAGAATTCCCGCTCCGGGCGCTTCCCATTCTGGAAAAAGGAATATTCGGCGACCAAAGCCGGCAGATTTGCGCGGTTCGCGAGCCCTACAAGGCGGATTTTTCCAGATCCTTGAGCAAGATGCGGCTGCGCGCGCGCATGGCCGGCGTCCCGCTGCGCCCGTGGACGCGCAACAGGTCCAATACCGTGGGCAGCAGCGCCGGCTCCTGCCGGGTGAGATCGACGAGACCTTGCAGGGCCATGGTTTTCACAATCGAGCTGCTTTCGTCCTCCAGCCAGGATTGAAGAACTGCGGCGGCGCGATCGCACTCGAGCCGGGTCAGCCTCAGACGGGGAACGATAAACGCCAGATGCCAGCGCAGCTTGTTCTCGACAGCCTCCGCGAGCAGGCCGAGGAGCGAAGTCTTCCACGAGTTGAGCCGGGCAAGGAGCCGGGGCTCTCCCTTGCGGGTGACCCGCTCCAAGGCCTGGGCGGCGCGATTGACCACGCCGGGATCGTCGTCCCAGAGACACTCCAGGATCTTCTCCACTCTCGGCGGCTGAGCCAGAACCAGCGCGGCGACCTCCTCGGCGCGGCCAGTGGCGATGCGGCCCTTGCCTTCGAGGAGCATTGCGCGGATGGGTGGGGGTTTCACCATAGTCTTCCTTGCCGCTCTTCTCTTAGCACCGTGACTGTGTGATTCAATAACGGAATTCCCTTGAGATGGGTGCCCCCGGTCTCGCTTTTGAGACCGGGGAGGGGGTTCTTCCACATGGCCACGGTTCTAGGTTGCGCCGGTCAGTGCCTTGGCGGCAATGCGACCGGCTCCGCGCAGCAGCGCCTTGATGGGCCACTGGCCTTGCTCGTTGGGAAAGAAGATCTCGCCGGGGCGGCGAACCTCAGGGCGGTAGTACCAGCGCTTGAGCAGCGCCAGATGGCCCTGGCGCTCGGTCGTCGAAGGCGGTTCAGAGGGTTGAGCGAGCGCCGCCAGAGCCGCATCCATGCGCGATTCGAGCATTCCGCGGGGAATCTTGATGGACGCCGCGCCCGCTGCCTCTGCCTCGGGAACCGGTTCCATGGCGACAGGCTGGGCGAAGAGCGAACTGGAGCCGGAGCTTTCGTTCTGGATTCTCATGCCCACCGTGGAAAAACCGGCGGGGCCGCGCAGACGGCCGTCCTCATACAGAAAGACAGCCACTTCGTCCGGCTGGGCCGAGGCCTGCAGAATCACCGCGCGCAACCGGCTCAGCGGGCGCACCAGCTCCGGCGCCAGGGAGCGCACTGCCTCGACGCGTTGGACCTGAGCGTGCAGAGCCGCGGCGGATTCAAATTCGAGACCAGCCGAGGCCTCGTCCCGCTGCGTGCGCAGCACCACCAGCCGGCTTTCGCCGCGCGTGGCCAAAAAGTTTTGTACCGATGCGGCTTCCTCGGCGTAGCGAGCGTCTGTGCAGCCCTGAAAGCAGGGCGCCAGGCACATCTTCATCTCCGAGTAGACGCAGCCGGGATGATCGGGATGGGGAGCGAGATCGTCGGTGCAGCGCCGCAACAGGAAGAGCTTCAGCGTCTCGTCGGCAAAGCGCTCGGCGGCGGTGCGGCTGGCAAAGGGTCCGTACGCCCAATCGGCCTCACGCGGGCTGGGACGGTGGGTTACAACGATGCGGGGATAGGCATTGCCGCCCAAGAAGCGTACAAAGGCCGGAGCGCCCAGGTGCATCCGCTCCAGACACTTCGCGCCGTAGACTTTTTCCAGTAGCTCAAACTGAGCCAGCAGGCCTTCGAACTCCGATCCGGTCAGCCGCCAGCGGATCTCGCGCACCCGCCCAGCCAGTTGCAGCCGCCGTGGGTGCTTCGCGGAGGGTTGCAAAAGCCGCTCCAGCCGCCCGCGCAGGTTGGGCGTGCGGCCAATGTAGGGCTCGGCATGGGCCTCGGCGCCATAAAGCGCAAAGACGGCGGGGCGATGGGGGAGTTGGTCGAGCGCGGCGCGGGCGTCGGCGGGATTGAAGGCAATCGTCTGCATCGCCGCCAGGGATTGCGGCAAAGTCGCATCAGCGAGTTGATCCGATCCATTCATGCTGCTCAATCTCTGCATCTGTTACGCATTCCGCTTACCTGCTTAAACCAACGCCGCGCGGTTCGCTAGCTCCCAGCAAGCGTCATTCCGTCGATGCGCAGGGTGGGCGAGGCGACGGCGCCGCGGAACTCCAAATCGTTGCCGATGGCGGTAATGTTCTGCAGCATCTCGGCCAGGTTGCCAGCGATCGTAACCTCTTCGACGGCGTGGGTGAGCACACCGTTTTCGATCCACAGTCCGGCGGCGCCGCGGCTGTAGTCGCCGGTGACCACATTGACGCCAAAGCCCATCAGGCTGGTGACATAGAGCCCGGCCGGCACATCGGCGAGAATCTGTTCTGGAGACCGCGTTCCCGGCTGCAAATAAAGATTTCCGCAGCCGATTCCTGGCGCTCCCGTCAGCCCCCGCGTGGCGTTGTGGGTAGAGGTCATGCCCAGTTTGCGCGCCGCGTAGGTGTTGAGCAGCCAGGTGCGCAGCACGCCGTCTTCAATCACCACCGTACGCCGCGAGGGCAGGCCTTCGCCATCGAAGGGCGAGGTTCCGAAGCCGCCCATCCCCGAGGGCAGCAGCATGGTGCTGTCGTCAATGAGGGTAACCTTGGCCGAGGCGATGGCCTGCTCCAGCTTGCCCACCAGGAACGACGCACCGCGCCAGATCGAGTCGCCCGAAGCGGCTTCAAAGATCGAGCCGAGCAGCGAGCGGGCCACCTCGGGAGCAAAGACGATGGGGACGCTCTGTGTGGGGACGCGGCGCGCGCCCAGGCGGCGTAGGGTACGGCGGGCGGCTTCCTTGCCGATGGATTCGGGGGAATCGAGGTCGGCCAGCCGACGTGCACTGGACCACCAACCGTCGCGCTGCATGGAACCGTCCACGTCGCGGGCCAGCGGCGCGGCGCTGACGCCGGCAGAGCTGGAGGTGTAGCTGCCCACGAACCCCCGCGAGTTGGCCAGCACCATGCTGCCCGTCGTGGCGTCGAAGCTGCCGCCATCGGAGTTGACGATGCGCGGGTCGGCGTCGAGCGCTGCGGCCTCGGCGCGACGGGCCCAGGCAATGCGCTCCTCGGCCGGGAGCGAGTAGACATCGTCGGCAAAGAGGTGGAAATCGCCCGGCAGCGAGCCGAATTCCCCGTTCTCGGGCAGGCCGCTAAAGGGATCTTCTTCGGTAACGCGGGCCAGGGCCAGCGCGCCGTCAACCAATTGGCGAATGCCCTCGGCGGTCAGATCGCTGGTGGAGGCCGACGCCGACCGCTGACCGAGAAAAACGCGCAATCCAAGACCACGCGAGCCCGACTCCTGCAGCGTCTCCACCTGGCCCATGCGCACCGTTACGCTGAATTCGTCGCCCACGCGGGCCACCGCTTCGGCGTCACTGGCGCCGGCCTGGCGGGCGAGGGCCACCACATCGGCGGCCAGAGATTCAAGGTCGAGAGAGGAAGAATCGGTTTGCTGCGCAACTAGAGGCATGGGTCAACAGTACCAAAACGGCTGGCTTCCGGCACAGGATGGACCATTGAAGCGATGCAATGCAGATCAAATGAATTTCTCTGAAAGATGATCGCCCTTATGGTTATCATATTATGATAATCTTTGTTCGTTATGAACTGGATGCGTGACCCCGCGCTTGACACCCTGCTCGACCTGGATGGTCTCACGCTGGTTGTCGATCCAGTGGGTGGGCACTGGGTCAAGTTCGTGGTGACTCAGGTTCCGGCGAGCGCAGAGAAGCCGCATGGACTGGACTATTCGCTCACCTTGCATGGGCCAAAGGGCGAACGGCTGGTGGGATTCGACAACTCCCATCCAGTGGGGAGACAAAAACGCGGCGATGCGCAGGACCATCGTCACCGTTTACGCACGGTCAAGACCTACGGCTACAGCGACGCCGCCGCACTGCTGGCAGATTTTTGGACAGAGGTAGACGCGGTCCTGAAAGAGAGAGGGGTGCAACCATGAGCACATTGAAAGTTGGAATTGCCAGCTATGAAGAGATGAAGGCAATGACCCTCTCCATTGCCCGCGGCCAGCGCCAGCTTGCGGTACACGAACCGAAAGTTTGGTTTCCTTCGACGGAGTCCTTCGCCAAGGTGCTTTCGGCGAGCAATCGCGACCTGCTGCGCCTCATCGCCGAGCAGGCCCCCGGTTCGCTGGAGGAGTTGGCACAGTTGACTGGCCGGAAGAAGCCCAATCTCTCCCGCACCTTGAAGACCATGGCCAATTATGGCTTGGTAAAGCTGGAACGCGGCCCGCGCGGACGCATCGCCGCCAAAGTCATTCACGACCACATCGAACTGGACTTGCCGCTGGCGCGCACCGGCTATGCGGCGTAGTCCGCTAGGCTAACCCCTATAACTGCTGCATCGATCTGCATCACGCCGCCGACAGCCGCAACTCAACCTTCGACCCGGTGGCTTCTGCGAAGCGAATCAGCGTCTTGGTGCTGGGCAGGGTCTGTCCGCTTTCCAGGCGTGCGATGGTGGACTGGCTGGTGCCCATGCGTACGGCTAGTTCCGCTTGAGAGAGACCCGAGCGAAGACGCGCCTGTAATAATTCTGCAGAAATCTCGAACTCAGGGCCAAGGCGGTCATATTCGGCTTTGACCGCAGGATCTTTCAGCCACTCGGTTGCGATCTCATCGAAGGGAATGGTCATAACAACTCCTTGGCACGGCGAAGGGCGAGATCGATTTCATCGCGCGGGGTTTGCTGCGTTTTCTTCACAAAGGCGCGAACGATGACCACCCTGCGCCCCAGTGCAGTGACATAGATGGCTCGTGCAGTACCATCCCGGCCTTTCAGGCGCAGCTCCCAGAGCTTACCTTGAAGGTGCTTGACGTAGGGCTCTTTCAGTGCCTCAATGCCGAACTGCCGGATCAAGAGCTGTATCCGGATCAGACGCGCCCGCATATCCGTGGGAAGTGCGTCGAGTTCGCCTCGTACGGTGTCATTCAGCGCTTCGACTCGCCATTCCATGATTGACAATATCTCAATAATGAGATATTGTCAACCCCATACAAGTGCTACCTACCGGTTCCCCCCACGGTCATCTTGTCGAGCTTGATGGTGGGCATGCCGACGCCGACGGGGACCGACTGCCCGTCTTTGCCGCAGGTGCCGATGCCCTGATCGAGTTTGAGGTCGTGGCCCACCATGGAGACGTACTTCAGCGCCTCCGGGCCGTTGCCGATCAGGGTGGCGTCGCGCACTGGAGCGGTGATCTTGCCGTCTTCGATCAGATAAGCCTCGCTGGCGCTAAAGACAAACTTGCCGTTGGTAATGTCCACCTGGCCGCCGCCGAAGTTGACGGCATAGAGGCCGCGCTTGACCGAGCGCAAAATGTCTTCGGGATCGTCGTCGCCGGCCAGCATGTAGGTGTTGGTCATGCGCGGCATGGGGATCGACTGGTAGCTTTCGCGGCGTCCCGAGCCGGTGTTGGCGGAGTTCGTCAGGCGGGCGGAGAGCTTGTCTGTGAGGTAGCCGCGCAGGATGCCGTTCTCGATAAGCACCGTCTCCTGGGTGGGTGAGCCTTCGTCGTCCACATTGAGCGAGCCGCGCCGTCCGGCAATGGTCCCGTTGTCGACCACCGTGACCTTGGGGCTGGCCACCTTCTGGCCGATGAGTCCGGCAAAGGCCGAGGTCCCCTTGCGATTGAAGTCGGCCTCCAGTCCGTGGCCCACGGCCTCGTGCAGCAGAATGCCGGGCCAGCCGGGACCGAGCACCACTTCCATCTCGCCAGCCGGGGCGGGGCGCGCAGCCAGTTGCAGAACGGCGCCGCGGGCGGCCTCTTTCGCCAGGTCTTCCGGACTCTTGCTCGCGGAGAATTGCTCGATGCCGGCGCGGCCTCCCGCGCCCGCCGAGCCTTTGGTGGAGAGCGCACCGTCTTTGGCGATGACGAAGACGTTAAGGCGGCTGAGCGGCTGGGTATCGGAGGCAAAAGCGCCGTCGGAGGCGACGATCAGAATGCGGCGCAGTTCTTCGCTGTAGCTGGCGCGCACCTGGACGATGCGGGCATCGTAGGCGCGGGCGGCGCGATCGGCGCGCAGAATCAGATCCAGCCGGGCCGCCAGGTCCAAATCGTATCCACCCAGCGGCACCGGGTAGAGATCGGCGAGCGGGGCTTGGACGAAGCCCTGCACCGTCTCTTTGGCCGGGCCGGAGGCGATCAGCGCGGCGGTTCGGGCGGCGTGCAGCAGGCGCTCGGGGCTGAGGTCATCGGTGTAAGCATAGCCGGTTCGCTCGCCGCTGAGCACACGAATGCCGCAGCCGGCGCTCACTCCCTGGCTGGCCGATTTGACGATCTGCTCATCGACGCCCAGCGCGGTGGCCGCGACCGACTCGAAGTACAGATCGGCGTAGTCGCCGCCGGCAGAGAGCGCCTGGCCCAGGCAGCGCTCCAGAAGCCGCTCGGTGATGCCGAATTTGTCAAAAAAGTAGCGCTTGTGGCTGGGGGAAGTTGTGCTCATTGTGGCTCCAGTGTACGCCGCCGGGCACCTCGGCCGCCCTGTTCCGCATTCCGGTGTCTCTGCGGATGCAAAGCCACGATTGCTCTACCGCTGGCGGCGGCGGCGTGGTAAAGTCGTGCCATGAAAAAGATTCTTGCCGCCGTCCTGCTGCTGCTGGTCTTTGCCAGCCCGGCATTCGCCGCCACCAAGCACCACCACCATCATCATCATCACTCTCATCACAGGGCTTAGCAGCCTGTGGTAAAAGTCCAAACCGCCTAAGAGCATCCCGCAGGGGCTAAAGCCGCGTTGATTTTGCGACCTTATGGCGCCCTTCGACAAGCTCAGGGCAGGCTAAAAGTCGTGCCCTTTCAAAATCCGGCTTTCACCACGGGCTGTTTGAGCCGTTTCCATGCCCGCGCCGCGGTAGGGGCCGGGCGGATCATACTGTCTTCATCTTCATCGGGAAGGATCTGTTTTTGCCATGAGCGATTTGGACGATCTTCGTTACCCTGTGGGCCGCTTCAGTGCTCCCGCCAGCAGTTTGCCGGGCATTCGCGCCGCGCACATCAACACGCTGCGTCTGCTGCCGGAGCGGCTGCGCGCCGCGGTTGCCGGCTTGAGCGACGCCCAGCTCGATACTCCATACCGCGATGAGGGATGGACCGTCCGTCAGGTGGTGCATCACATCGGCGACAGTCATGCCAATTCTTACATTCGCTTCAAACTGGCATTGACCGAAGATTGGCCGACCATCAAGCCCTACGACGAGGCCGCCTGGGCCAACCTGCCCGACAGCCGCTGGCTGCCCATCGACGGTTCCCTGGCGCTGATCGAGGCGCTGCATGGCCGCTGGGTGGCGCTGCTCGAGGCCATGCCCGACGACGACTTCCGCAAGGGCTACACCCACCCCGAGCGGGGCCGGCAGAATCTGGCTCTGGCGCTGGCCATGTATGACTGGCACTGCCGCCACCACACCGCGCACATCACCAGTTTGCGCGCGCGGCAGGGGTGGTAAGAGGCGGCCATGGACACGGCCACCGCGTCTACGCCGCAGTTGGCGCGGAGCATTGAAACATATCTGGCCGATCACCCCGCCGCCGCGGTGCTGGAGGATGGGCGTGTGCTCTTCGAGATGCGCACCGCCCGCTATTCCGTCAGCGAACAGCACGGCCGCTGCCTGTTGCAGTTGTGGAGCGAAGAGCGCAACCTGATGCGCAGCGTGGTCCAGGTGCAAGAGCGGGCCAACGCCCTGCGCCTGACCACACGGCGCATGGGCGTGACCAAGCCGCAGATGCTGGAACTGGTCGCCACCAGCGATCGCCGCACACCCACTGCCCGCGATTCCGCGCGGCGCAGTTACCAGAGACTGCTGGAGCGGGTGCTGACCCGCGACTTCCCCGGCGTCAAGGTCGACGGCCTGCGCTCGGCAATGGACCTGGAGCACAGCTTCGGCCCGTCCTACGTCCGCGGAAGGCTGCTGATGGGCACCGCCGCCGAAGCTGTCATCGGCGTCAGCGCGGCCGAATCTTCGACCATGATCGACGGAGTGCTTACGCTGGGAGTTCTCTGGCTGGACTATTGCCGCACGCACAGCGAAGCGCGCCGCCACTACAGCGGGCTGAAGGTGATTGTGCCCGCCGGCGCCGCTCGCACCACCGCCGAGCGCATGGCCTGGTTGAATTCTTCACTCGCCGATTTTCAACTCTTCACCCTCGACGAGCGCAGCGAAGAGCTGACCGCCGTGGACCATCGCGACACCGGCAACGTGCAGTCGCGGCTGGCGCACGCGTTTTCTGCTGAGGCGGCCATCGAACGCTGCCAGGAGGGAATCGCCCGGCTGATCGACGCTGCGCCCGAGGGAATGCGCCCGCACATCGAACTGCACGCCAACTCTCCTACCGAGATCGGACTGCGGCTGCACGGTCTGGAGTTTGGCCGGGTGCGGCTGGGCGCGGCCGCCGGCTCCTTTCAGCGCGAGCAGCAGATCAGCTTCGGCGCGGGCGCCAACGAGACTCCGCTGACCGTCGAAACCGAAAAGCTCTGCCGCGACCTTCTCGAACGCCTCTTCCATAGCCGCCATAGCAACGGCTCGCACACCGACGCACTCTTCCGCTTGCAGCCGGAGCGCTGGCTGGAGGCCCGTCTGCGTACCGGCATCGTCGAGATTCTGCCCACCCTGCGCGGCGATTTGATCTACTCGCAAGTGCCGGCGCTGGCCGCCGGCGAGCGCGGCATGTTGGATCTTTTAGCGCTGGACCGCGACGGGCGGCTGACGGTGATCGAGGTCAAGGCCGACGAGGACCTGCACCTTCCCCTGCAAGCGCTGGACTACTGGATTCGCGTCAAAGCTCTGAACGAAGACCGGCAACCGCTGGCAGGCGCCGGCCGGCCGCTCTCGGCCTTCGAGCGGCAAGGCTACTTCCCCGGCGCGGAACTGGCTCCGCTGCCTCCGCGTCTGCTGCTGGCCGCACCCGCCTTGCGCATTCATCCCGCTAACGAGACAGTGCTGCGCGCCCTCTCGCCGCAGGTCGATTGGGAGCTGATCGCACTGGGCGAACACTGGCGGCGGGAGTTGAACGTCATCTTCCGCAAACACAGCGGGACAACCGGCGGCATCGCTTCGATGTGACTCAATTCGATGTGGCTCAAAGGGAACTGAAGGATTGGCGGTCCTTCGTTCGCAGCTCGGGAAGTGCGAGAATCGGCCGGAATGGCAATTTTTCGGCACCGACATCGACCTTTAAGCTGCATTGATACTAGAGCGATTCCAGAATTGGAGTACCCAGAAACCATGCATTCAAGTCGGCGCGAGCCCCAGCGAGCGACGACCTGGCAAGAATGTTGCAGGGTTTAGCCATTCTGGAATCGCTCTAAGACCTGGGGAACGTTGATTAAGTCGGAGATTTGAAGGGTACGGGCTTTAGCCCGTACATAAAGCATGAGGATTCAATGGGCTTTAGCCCCTGAGGGAAGGTCGGCTTTTGCGAAGAGCACTTAATCTGAGGTTCCTTAGGTTCATGATTTAACTCCTCGCTCAGGTTTACTTCGTCCGCCTTACTCGCATTCGGCTGCATCGCCCAGGACGTGCACGCTGTCCCACTGGCCGCGGGCGCGCATTTCAGAAATCTCCTCGCGGGCCATCTGCTGGGCGCGCAGGTAGTCGGGCTTGACGACGCGATTCAGCGGCATCTGGCCGGATTCGAGAACGATCCAGTGGCGCGGACGCATGTAAGACGGCAAGGCGCGAGCGTGGCGGTCCAGTTCCTGGCGGGTGAGTTCCGTGTTGGGCCTTTTTTCTACCAGAGCCACTGGCGCCTCAGAGACCACTTCGTGGGCCACGCCGACTACGACGCAGTTAGCCACCTTCTCCGTCAGGGCGCAGATGTGCCGCTCCACATCGCCGGGATAGATCTGGTAGCCGAAGGACTTGATCACCCACTTTTCGCGCCCGGTGAGATGCAGGCCCGCTGCGTCTTTGGCGCCAAGATCGCCGGTATACAGAAAGCCATCGCGGGAGATGGTCTTGGCGGTGGCCTCGGGATTGTTGACGTAGCCGAGAAAGGTCTGCGGTCCGCGAAAGCAGACGTGGCCGATCTCGCCCGCGGGCAGTTCGTCGCCGGCAGAACCATCGGCGCGCATGGGCTGACGAATCGAGCAGGGATAGATGGGCATATCCTGGCCCAGGCTGGCCAGAATCGCCTCCTTCTCTTCTGCATTGGCTTGGACGTAGGTGCAGAAGCCGGCGGTCTCGGTCAGTCCCAGGCCGGTGCCGACCAGCGGGGCCATGGTGGCCAGGCGGTCCACAAAGGGCCGCGAGACGGCATTGCCTCCGTAGACGGCGATGCGCAAGCTGCCGAGATCGTGACGTTCGTAGTCCTTGAGCATCCATTCCAGGTTGAACATGGCGGGAATCTGGCCCAAGATCTCGACCTGGTGCTGGGCAATGGCGCGCAGCGAGCGGGCGGCGTCGAAAAACTCGAGCAAAACCGCCGTGCCGCCGCCAAAAAAGATGCTCATCAACATTTCGGTTTGGCTGCCCACGTGGGAGGGCGGCAAGTTGACCAGAATGCGGGTGCCGCGGTCGCCGCCAAAGAAGAACCCGCTCAGGCACATGTTCTGCACCGTGATGTTGCGGTGCGAGAGCAGGGCGGGCTTGGGCGAGCCGGTCGAGCCGGTGGTGAAGATGACTAGCGCACCATCGTTTTCGCTCACGACGACGCCCTCCAGAGCCGAGGAATCAACTGCAGCGCGACTGGCCGCCTCGGCAAAGGACGCGAACGGAAGCGTGCCCGGAATTGCCTCGCTTGAATCCACGGCGATGCGATGCTCGATCCAGGGGCACTGCGCCTGCACGGCGCGCCAGAGTTCGCGCAGATCGAAGGGCGCTTTCACACCCACGGCGACAAAGCCGCGCGGGCGCAGAATATCGAGCGCACGCAGCACCTCGGCGGCGGACAAACGCAGATCGAGCGGGGCGACGATCACGCCGATCTTGAAGCAGGCATATTCGAGCAAGAGGTGATCCACCGACATGGGCAGCAGGGTGACCAGAAAATCGCCCTTCGCGAAGCCCCGGCGCAGCAACTCCGCCGCCCAGACCGTTGTAAGACGGTCGAAATCGCGCCAATGAACGGTGCGCCCGCCCTCAGCGGCGGTCAGGGCGGGAGCATCGGGGCGATCCTTGGCCCACTTCGCCACCACGCCGTGAAGCAGATGGCGATCGGCAAAATCCTGCTCGTAATGGTCCAGGGTAAATTGAGGCAAATCCAGCGCTTGAGTCATTCCTGGTCCAGTCGATCATCTACGCGGGCAGCCGTCAAGCGCGGTTCACATCTTCTTTAATTTGGCCTCCAGATCGGGGATGTAGCTGACCTGCGCGTCGGGTTCCAGGCGGCGGGCGCTCTGGATGGCGGCCTGCCAGGCGCGGCGCGCCTCTTCCTTTTGGCCCTGGGCGGCGGCGATGTCGCCCAGCGCCGTCTGGCTGACGATCTCCGTCGGGTCGAGAAAGACGGCCTCGCGGGCCATGGCCAGGGCCTCCGGCCCCTTTTTGTTGGTCAGCAGTTGATAGGCATTGATGGCGCGGCTGAGGGCGGCGGCCTGATTCACCTGAAACGTGCCGCGATAGACCATGACGCCGTAATCGATCATCTCCGCCGGCTCGATGGACTGGAAGCCGCGGTAGGGATTCATCAGGCCGCTGGGCCACTCGCAGCCGCTCAGGTCGCCGGCGCTGATCAGCACATTGCCGCTGACAGTGGGCGGAATGACGTCGGCGCCGCCCAGCCAGAGGGTGTCGATGGTGGGCATCTTGTGGCAATGAATGCCGTAGACGGCGGGATCGATCTCTGGATTGGCGAAGTAGGCGAACCAGCACTCCTCGCCGGGATGGCGGTCTTGCCATTGCTTGACTTGGATGAGTTGCTGCGCCCAATCCACGTTGGCGTCGCTGAGCAGGTTGTGCAGATTCCGGGGTCCGCCCCAGGCCTCGTTGGCGTAGGCCATGGGATTGGGAAAGACGCTGAGCGAGGAGGCGATATGCGCCGCCACCAGCAGGCCGACGCCCCATGCCGCCAAGCGCTTGCGGCCCTTGCTGGAGTCCAGCAGGGCAACCGCGCCGGCGCCGGCAAAGATGGCCGCCAGCGCGTAGAGCAGCAAAATATGGCGCATTCCGATGTTCATCCCCGAGGTCATGGCCACCAGCAGATAGAATCCGCCGGGCAGCAGCAGGTAGACCAATTCTCTGCCCTTGCGCAGACGGCCGGTGAGCACCGCCAGCACCGCAACCAGGGTCAGCCCCAGCAACCCCAACGTGCTTTTGATCAGAATCACCAGCGGGAAGTACCACCAGACGCCGTGCGCGTAGACCTTGCCCAGAACAAAGGTGGGATAGAACTCGGCCATGCGCTTCACATCCACCAGCCCCATCAGGTAGGACTCAGGCAGCAGATGCAAGTGGGCGATGAAGAGCACCGCGCTGGAATTGAAGTGGCTGAGCGGGGCGGCGTAGCCGGCCAGCGAGGTGCTCAGCGAAAGGCCAGCGGGTCGCGCGGCATAGCGGAAGCCGTAGAAGGCCCAGAGCACCACCACTCCGACCACGGTTATAACGGTAAAGGCTCCTGTAAGACGCAGTGTAATACGCATTCGGGTGGCTGGGGGTGCAACGGCAACTTCCCACATCGTCAGCAGCAGCAGCATGGGAGCGAGCAGAATGCCGGAGTGCTTGGTGGCCAGCAGCAGCCCCGCGGCCAGTCCCGCCAGCAGCAGGCGGTAGAGAGAGGGGTGTTGCACGTAGCGATAGAAGAAATAGACTCCGGCCAGAAAGAAGAGCGTCACGCCCATATCGGTGGTGACCAGGGCGGAGTGGGCCAGGAGGTTGGGGTCGAAGGTCAACAGCAGCAGGGCCAGCAGCGCGGCCCGATCCCCAAACCACTCGCGGGCGGCGCAGAAGACCAGCAGCGAGAGCCCAAGGGCCAGCAGGCCAGCAGTGAGGCGCATAGCGAAGACCATCCGCTGGCTGGCTCCGTCGTTGCGGGCCAGCCAATCGCGGCCATCCAGATAGGCCTCGGTCTTGAACTCGCGCCCTTGCAGCGGGGGAATCCAGAGGTTGCGCCCGTAGATGGGCAGGTTGGCCAGCAGTTTGACCAGCGGCGGATGCTCGGGATTGAGGCCATAGTCGCCGCTGTGCCCCATCATGTAGCCGGCGAACATGTGGTCGTCTTCGTCGAAGGTGAGCGACTCGCGATGCACCACCAGGGCCACCTGCGCGGCCTGCGCAAACAAAAGAACCAGCACTAGTATCCAAAGAGTTCTTGGGGTTATTCTCACAATGCGTATATCCTCTTCCCAGGGGCTTCCCCCGGACGGCAGCAGCGTATTCATTCTACTGAGTCATTCGAACGACAGGCAGGCGGCATTTTTTGGTATTTTCACGGCATTGGATTATCGGACACGGAGGCATCCCCGCGGGCACTCGGAATTCTGCTCGCTGGGGCCTACACTGGAATTGCTCTGGTATCTCCGCGGGCTTCCACATGCGGCGAACCTCTACAATTCTGGTTTTGTCGGCACTCCTCATGGGGATCGCCGCACCCGCCTCCGCCGACGCGGCGAAGAAGGGCGCACATGCGTCCAAGACGGCTGCTACGCAAAAGACTGCGCAGAAGCCGGCTGCCAAGCCGCGCCCGCAGGCGGCCAAAACCGCAGCCAAGACGACAATTCCCTCTCACAAAGCCGAAGCCAAGCAGTCAACCCCCTCCCATCGGAGCCACAGCGAAAGGCCTGTGGCCGCAGCCTCCAAGACTCCCGCCGAACCGCGCTCCCGCCAGACGCGCACCGCCAAGGCCACTGAAAAGCGCGGCAAGGTGCGCCGAGCCTCGCTGGGCCGCTTGCGCACCGTGGCGCTGGGCTCGACCGCGGCCGGCTCTCACGACTCGCTGGTGCGGCAGAACGTCAAGGTGGGCGAAGACGGGCTGGAACGGATCGAAAACGACGAGCAACTGCAGGAGACCATCGCCAGCAAAGCGCTGGTTCCAGTTCCGGCTTCAGAAGCGCTGACCGTCAACCCCAGTCTGCCCGAGGACCGGCGCTATTGCCGCCCCTGGACGGCAACTTTTTTGACCGATCTGGCTAAGGCCCATGCGGAGATCTTCCACGGACCGGTGCTGGTCAGCTCGGCGGTGCGCACCGTGGTCTTCCAGAAGAAGCTGCGCCACCACAATCGCAATGCCGCACCCGCCGTGGGCGAGATCACCAGCCCGCACCTGACCGGCGCCGCGGTCGACATCGCCAAAAGCCCGCTCACTGCAGAGGAACGGGAGTGGATGCGCAACTACCTGCTGCCGCTGCAGAACCAGGGCAAGATCGATGTCGAGGAAGAGTTCCGCGAGTCCTGCTTCCACATCGTTGTCTACAAGAGCTATGCCGAACCGGAGCCCGTCGAGGACCCGCCGCTGGAGATGCCTGCGCCGGTGAGCGCCGAGACCGCAGACCAGGGCAACGATTGATTTCGGCATCCACCGTTTCCTTGCGCCGTCCCTAGTGATTCCCGCCGTAAACACGCTTATCTGCCGATGGCCACAAATGATGGGAATTCGGAGATGAGTTCCCCTCGGGGGCTACAGCACTTCCAGGTGTACCTGAAAACCGTGCATTCAAGCCGGCGCGAACCTCAGCGAGTGACGGCCTGGGACAGAAGTTGCAATGTATGGCCATTCTGGTATCGCTCTAAAATCGAAACAATAAAAGCCTCCACCATTGGCGCCGGTCGTACGCCGAAGGTGGAGGCCTTTCCTTTGTCGATTGGCGGGGTTCCTCACACCTGCATGACTTCGACTTCTTTGCGGCGAGAGAGCTCTTCCATGCGGCGAATCTCCTCGTCGGTCATCTTCTGCACCTCTTCGAGGGCGCGCTTCTCCTCGTCCTCGCTGACCTTCTTCTCCTTGGCCAGTTTCTTGAGGGCGTCGTTGCCGTCGCGGCGCACGTTTCGCACGGCGGTGCGCTGCTCTTCGAGCACGCGGTTGATGTGCTTGCAGACATCGCGGCGGCGCTCCTCGGTCATGGGCGGAACCGGCACGCGGATCACCTTGCCGTCGGTCTGTGGATTGAAGCCCAGATCGGAGGTGCGGATGGCCTTCTCGATCTCCTTCAGCACGCTGGGATCCCAGGGAGCGATCAGGATGAGCTGCGCCTCGGGCGCCGAGACTTGCGCCAACTGGCTGATGGGCGTGGGGGTGCCGTAGTAATCCACCTTTACCTGGTCCAGCATGTGTACGCTGGCCCGGCCCGTGCGGGTAGAAGCCAGGTTGGCCTGGAAGCTGGCCACTGCCTGGTCCATGCGCCGCTTCAGGTCGCTGTTGAGTTCCTTGAGCGCCGGAATACCGGCCATGATCGAGACTGCCATAGTTTTCGTCCTCGCTAAACCGAAATGCCAGTGAACATTCTACTAAAATCGAGGCCGCGGGATAAGCGGCAGGTGAAAAAGCTCAGGGCAATCGTATGAATCCGGATGGAGGAGACTGGCTTGGATTTCCACCGCGCCGTAGGCGCAGGGGTGGTTAGCCCCGCGCTTCAGCGTGGGGAAATGGCCAGTAATAACCCATCAGCCCCGTAGGGGCGGCGCAGAACGGCAAAATCGTCATCGGTCCTACGTTCATGCGATTGCCCTGTGAAAAAGCTCTGATCACACCGCTTACTCCCAGGCATCGAGCAGGACAAAGCGGTGGCCGGCCTTGTAACGCTCCAGCAACTTCTCCGCTGCTGTTATCGATGGCCCTCGCTCGGCCGCCGGGTCCAGATGGCTGCCGTCGTGAAGCACGATGTTGGCCGCCCAGCCGTGGCCTTCCAAACGGTCGATCTTCGCGGCCAGTTGGGCCGAGATCGTCTCCGCCGAGGGTTGCTTCCAGTCTGAAGTCATGGTGTTCCACAGCACCGGCGTCAGTCCCATCTGACGGGCGATGCGGAAGACCGCCGGCCGGCGTCCGCCGAAGGGCGGGCGAAAAAAGCGCACCGGCTGGCCGAGAATCTGCTCGATGGTCTGCTGCGTGCGCTTCAATTCTTCACGAATTTTGGTGGAGGAAGTGACGGCAAGGTTTCGATGCGACCAGGCGTGGCTGCCGATCCCGTGGCCCGCAGCAGCCATCCGGCGAAGCAGCTCCGGCTGGCGCTGGGCGTAGCTGCCCACCACAAAGAAGGTCGCCTGCACCTGGTGGCGGGCCAATATCTCCAGCAGGCGCGGGGTCCAGAGGGGGTTCGGACCATCGTCGAAGGTCAGCGCCAGTTCGCCGGGCCGGCGCGGGGCGATCAGCGCTTTGCCGAAGATGCTCGAGGCGGGCCACAGGGCTGCATAGGCGCAACCGCCCGCAGCCAGTCCCAAAGCGGCGGCCGTGCTCAAACCGGATTCGAGAGCGATGCTCAAAGACATGCTCCTTCAGTGTGCGGCTTGCGGCGGAGTCCCGGCAAGGTCTTGCGGGCGGCAGCAGGGCAAACGCATCCTAATTCCGCCGGCGTATCGGTTTTGGTTTGCGATTTGATGCAAAGCCGAGTTTCGGAAGGAAGCAGGGACCTTCAGGCCCCTGAATTGGGCGATGGATTACCGGGCCTTCAGGCACGGGCCGTTTTGCATCCGCGCAAAAAAAGGCCCGAGGCTAAAGCCCACCCACTTTTGCCGCTGCATCAGGGGTCTGAAGACCCCTGCTCCCTCCGTAAGATCAAATAAAGACAACGGCACCAACTGTTTCACTCGGTGACTCGGGAAAGTGCGGATGAATTAAGTCGCGTTTGCTCTTGGAGGGCAGCCGGCTCCGAGCGGGAATGGGACGCCGTACTGGAGGACGAATCGGCAGCGGCGTATACTCGGCTTGTTCGTATTTGTACGGGCCGCATCCTGGGTATACGGAGCGGCACTGGAGACAACCATGAGCCTGACCAACTTCTCCGGCAGCAATCCCGCCGCGCCCTCCGCCAACAACATTCCCAAAGTGACCATGCCCGCGCTGGCCGAGATGAAGCGCCAGGGCAAGCCCATCAGCGCCCTCACCGCCTACGACTACGCCACCTCGCGCTTGGTGGACGAGGCCGGCATCGATCTGATTCTGGTGGGCGATTCGCTGGCCATGGTAGTGCTGGGCCACGAAAACACCCTGGCCATTACCGTGGACGAGATGCTGCACCACACCCGCGCCGTGCGCCGTGCTGTGCGCCGCGCCCTGGTGGTTGCCGACATGCCCTTTGGCAGCTATCACGGCACAGTGGCCGAGGGCGTGGCCAACGCCGTTCGCTTTGTGAAAGAGGCGGGCGCCGAGGCGGTCAAGGTGGAAGGCGCGCGGGTCGAGCTGGTGCGAGCCCTTACCGACGCCGAGATTCCCGTCGTTGGCCACCTGGGACTGACCCCGCAGAGCATTCACCGCATGGGCGGCTACCGGGTGCAGGGACGCACGGCGCAGGCCGTTCTGCAGCTCCGCGCCGAGGCCCTGGCGCTGGCCGAGGCCGGAGCGGGGGCCATCGTGCTGGAGGGCGTGCCGCGCGAGGCCGCCGCGGCGATCACCGCCGAACTGCCCGTTCCCACTATCGGCATCGGCGCCGGTCCCGACTGCGATGGGCAGATTCTGGTCTTTCACGATCTGCTCAACCTGACCTTTGCGCCTGCGGCCAAGTTCGTTCGCCGCTACGCCGATGCGGGGGCGCTGATGCGCACCGCCATCGAGCACTACCGCGAAGACGTCGAGCACCGCGCCTTCCCCTCCGACGAAGAGAGCTACCACCTGCCCGAGGCGGTTCGCCGCGTTCTCGACGCCAAAACCCCGCTCACAAAGGACGCCCTGCGCAAAGCATGAAGGTACTTCGTACGGTTCTCGAACTTCGCCAATGGTCCAGAGAGGCGCGCCGCCAGCCCGGCTGCTCGGTGGGACTGGTTCCCACCATGGGCGCGCTGCACGCCGGCCACGCCTCGCTGATTCGTGCCGCTGCGCTTTCGTGCAGCCACGTCGCGGTCAGCATCTTCGTCAATCCCACCCAGTTCGGGCCCAACGAGGACTACGCCCGCTATCCCCGCACCTTCGCGGCCGACTGCCTTCTGGCCGAGGCGGCAGGGGCCAGCGCGATCTTTGCTCCCAGCGTCGAGGAGCTTTATCCCGCCGGCGCGGCGACCTTTGTAGAAGTCGAGGGACTGAGTGACCGCCTGGACGGCCAGTCACGGCCCGGACATTTTCGCGGCGTTGCGACCGTGGTGGCCAAACTGCTGCTGGCCGCCGAACCGGATCGGGCCTATTTCGGCCAGAAAGACGCAGCCCAGGTGGCTGTGTTGCGGCGCATGGTTGGCGATCTGCGCCTGGCCACGGAACTGGTGGTCTGCCCCATCGTGCGTGAAGCCGATGGCTTGGCGCTCAGCTCGCGCAACGCCTATTTGAGCGCCGTCGAGCGCACCCAGGCGCTGGTGCTGAGCCGGGCCGTCGGGCGCGTGGAAGCTCTGTTCGCCGCGGGAGAAGACAGTGCTTCGGCGCTACGCGCGGCTGCAGCGGAGGTTCTGGCCGCCGAAACCCAGGTGCGAATCGACTACATCGAGTTGGTCGATTGGGCGACGTTACTGCCGGTCGAAAGAGCCGTTCCCGGCAACCTCTTCGCTGTGGCCGCCTGGGTGGGAGCAACGCGGCTGATCGACAACGCAATTCTCCGCTCATCGCTTGAGCGCTCGTAGCTTGAGTTTGATGTTTGTTTTAATAAAAACAGTGTCATCCTGAGCGAAGTTTTCGCGCTTTTTGCGAAAACGCAGTCGAAGGACCTGCTTTTCTGCGAATCCAGCGAGAGAAGCAGGATCTTCGACTCGCCCCGCTCGCTCAGGACGACAGCGTGTTTATTGAATCAATAGATGACTCGCAACCCGTCAATGCAGCGTTTTCTTGATCCTGCTTGA
The DNA here is from genome assembly GCA_964493705.1 of uncultured Occallatibacter sp. Classification (GTDB taxonomy): domain Bacteria; phylum Acidobacteriota; class Terriglobia; order Terriglobales; family Acidobacteriaceae; genus Telmatobacter. Next base: position 833 of record CAZBPD010000009.1, on the reverse strand, counting down.
CACGATTGCCCTCGCCGCCGCACAGTCATTTGCGCGGCTCCCCACGGCGGTTGCACGAGGCTGTTTTTCCGAAGAGGGCGCCGGAGTTCACTCGACGGAGGGGGGTTATCCATGCACCATCTGCATTTCAATCACCTGGCTCTGCTGGTTTCGGCGCTCCTGCAATGGTTTCTGGGGGCCATCTGGTATTCGCTGCTCTTTGCCAAGCCGTGGATGGCGCTGACCGGGCACACCAAAGGCGAACGGCCCAAGGGCGCCATTGTGGCCATGGTCACGTCGTTCGTGGTCAGTCTGGTGCTGTCGTTCGTGCTGGCGCACGTGATTCTGTGGGCGGGAGCCACAACCTTCGCCAGCGGAGCATTGATTGCAGGCGGCTGCTGGCTGGGGTTTATCGCCGGCCCGCTGCTGGCGCAACACCTCTATGAGAATCGCTCCATGCAGCTACTGGCCATCAACAGCGGCTACTGGCTGGTGGCGCTGCTGCTCTCCGGCGGCTTGCTGGCGGTGTGGCAGAACTGATCGGACTGGTCTCCCGCCCGGTCCCATACGCAGCAAACGCACATCGACGCCGCCCTGGAGCAGCGTCGATGTGCGTTTTGTTGATCGAGAGAAGACGGGCGGCGCTTTGTGCGTAACCGGGGCTTACTTCTTGACGATCTTGCCGTCTTTGATGCAGCCGGTGCAGACGCGAATGCGCTTTGAAGCGCCGTTGACCAGCGCCTTGACTGCCTGCAAGTTCACGCTCCAACGGCGGCGGGTGACGTTGTGCGCGTGAGAGATGTTGTTGCCGAATTGCGGGCCTTTCCCGCAGATGTCGCATACCTGTGCCATGA
>CAZBPD010000008.1:0-105616 GCA_964493705.1 uncultured Occallatibacter sp. | reverse complement strand
GGCTTCCAGCCGTAACCCGAAGCCACCGGCTATTAGCCGGTGGTCGTTCACAACCACAGGATCAAGATGATTCTTCGCATGATCGCATTCATGAGGGGGTAGGCTGAAGGCGCTCTATGCGTAATGTCTCAGGATATGATCCATCCATGGGACAGAAGCTGTTTAGGCGCATCGCGGCTCACTTTTGTAATGAGAATGTGATCGAATCAATTGGAGAAAATGCAATATGAGTAGCACTTTGAAATCGCGCCCTCTGCGCATCACATTTCTCTTGCCTATTCCGGGCCTCAAGCCTTGTGGCGGAGTCAAGGTGATCTACGAGTATGCCAATTACATGGCGGCAAAGGGACATCGAGTCACGGTTCTGCACCCGAACCGCTTGCTCATCGATAAGCCGCTTTTATCGCTTGGAGCCAAGGCGATCGTGCGCTCGGTCAGGCGGTACGTGAAGATGCGTTTGACGAAGCAGTATCGACCGGACGACTGGTTTGCGGTAGACCCGAAGGTCGATGTCAAATGGGCATTCTCGCTGGCTGAATCCAATATCCCCGATGCGGATATTGTTGTCGCCAGCGCCTGGGAGACGGCAGAGTGGGCGCAGACCTACTCCGCGAAAAAGGGCAAGAAGTTTTATCTGATTCAGCATCTGGAGACCTTTACCGGGCCCGAAGAGCGCGTTCTCGCAACCTGGACCGCTCCGCTGCGGAAGATCGTCATCGCACCATGGCTGCAGCGGTTGGCCACAGAGCAAGGCCAAACGAGCGAATTGATCTGGAATGGTTTGGACTTTTCCCGGTTTAAGCTCATAACGGAGATTGAGAAGCGCGACCCCAAGCGGCTGATCATGCTCTATCACAGTGTCGACTGGAAGGGATCTGCCGAGGGGATTGCGGCGTTTGTTGCCGCCAGAAAAATCATCCCCGATCTTCGTATGACCCTCTTCAGCATTGCGCCACGTCCCAACGATCTGCCGCAAGGGATTGACTACTTTCATCTGCCTGCGCAAGAGAAGTTGAACGAACTATACAATGAGGCATCTATTTTCATATCGCCAAGTTGGGCAGAGGGCTGGGCGTTGCCGCCTGCCGAAGCGCAGATGTGCGGTGCAGCACTTGCCGTGACCGACATTGGCGGCCATGAGGTCTACGCGCAGCATGAAGTGACTGCTCTTCTGAGTCCTGTGAAAGATGCGGCAAAGCTGGCCGAGAACATTGTGCGACTGGTGCAGGATCAACCCCTCCGCATTCGTCTGGCGCGCCAGGGACATAGCCAGATTCAGCAGTTTACCTGGCAACGCGCAGGCCAGTCGCTGGAATCCCTTTTTATAGGTTCGCTCTCGGCAGACTTAGCGAATCAAACAGCTCAGGAACCTCATACTACAGCTGCGCGATGATGAACAGCAGGGAGAGAAGCATGGCGGAAGACACAGAAGCGGAGAGCGAATTGCCGCGCATCGCAGTCGTGCCAATTGGGCGCAACGAGGGAGAACGCCTGCGCCGATGCCTGGAATCCATTCTGGTTATGAATTATCCTGCCGGCCAGATCGAAGTGATCTATGTCGACTCGCAATCGAGCGATGGATCTGTAGAAATGGCCAGGGGTATGGGCGTTCGCACGATTGTAATCGATGGACCGACAACGGCAGCGCGCGGTCGCAACGCTGGATGGACTGCGACAAATGCGCCTTTTGTGCTTTTTCTCGATGGCGACACAATTCTGCATCCGGAGTTTGCGCGCCGGGCGATTGCCGAGATGAGCGATCCGAAGGTGGCGGGAGTCTGCGGCGATCGCCGTGAGATGGACACAGAAGGGTCGATCTACAATGCTGTCTTCGATGTTGACTGGGGAGAACACTATGGTCCAACCCTTTATTTTGGCGGCGATGCGCTGGTGCGTACCGAAGCGCTGCGAGCCGTGGGTGGATACAACCAGGATTTGATTGCCGGCGAAGAGCCGGATATGTGCCGCCGTATGCGAGAGCGCGGTTACACGCTGCTACACATCGATGCGCCGATGACCCTGCACGATCTGGATATGCACCACTTCCGGCAATACTGGCGTCGATCGCTGCGCACCGGATGGGCCTATGCGGAGGTTTCATCCATCTATGCCAAAACAAGCGATCCGTTGTGGAAGGCGCAGAGCCGGCATAACCTGAAGCATGGAGTGCTGTGGATGCTGGCAACTCCGGCTGCTGTGCTTGCATCCATCGGTTTGCGTTCGTGGCTTCCGCTGCTTGTTTTCAGCCTACTGCTACTGCTGCAAATGAGCCGGCCGGCATGGAGAGTGCGGCGCAAGGCCAAGACCTTGTCCCAGGCGATTGCCTATGGCATTCACTCGGAAGTGCAACACATCCCATTGCTCATCGGACAGATTCGCTATTGGCTGCAAGAGCGCGGCCAGCAGAAGGCAAGGATCATTGAGTACAAGGTCTGATCTGGTCTTCGAACAGGGGTGGGTTGAAGCCCAAAACAGATTGGGGTAGAGAATGTTTGAGAACCTGAGAGAGGATTGGCGAACGTACAAGGGCGATTTGACCCGTCGCGGCCTGTGGACCATGGTTGTCTATCGCTTCGGCAACTGGCGCTACACCATCAAGAATTCATTTGTGCGCAAGCCCTTTTCATTGCTCTACAAACTGCTCAAGATGGTTAACGAGATCGTTACTTCAACCGAACTGCCGTGCGAGGCGCGGGTTGGGCGGAGGTTGATCATCGAGCACTCATTCGATATCGTCGTGAGCGGCGATGCAGTGCTGGGCGACGACGTGGTGTTGCGGAACGGAGTGACCATCGGTTTGCGTCACACTCAACAGCGTGGCTCGCCGAAGATTGGTAATCGCGTGGATATCGGCGCGGGAGCCAAACTTCTGGGCCCCATCACCATTGGCGACGATGTGGCCATCGGAGCTAACGCCGTGGTGATCTCCGATGTGCCGGCCAATCACATCGCAGTGGGAGTTCCCGCGCGCATCCGGCCTCGCTGAAGACAAAAAAATCCGCATCGACTTGGCGATGCGGATCGACATGCACCCTTTTCAAAATGCGCATCTACCATGGTTGAGGCGGAGATACGCGCCCGCCTTTGGTTTCATGCCATGCACGATGCATCAACTCTGCCAAACGATTCTGGTTTCGTACCAGAGCCGCAGACTGATCGCCGTCGCGCAGCCGGTTGCGCAGAGCGCGCAGCCTGTACCATCCCACCTCGAGCCAGCGCGCCGCCTGGGTGCGAAGGCTCATATGCTTTCGGTAGTAAAGAAGCGTGCTGCGCATTCTCCAAAGCACCAACTGCGCACCCGAAGCGGACATCTCCAGTGTCTTGATCTGCCGTGAAGACTCGCCGCCGATATGAGTGACGACGATCTCCGGCCAGTACATGATTCTGTAGCCGGCCTTGCGAATGCGCCGGCAGAGATCGACCTCTTCGTAGTAAAGGAAGAAATCGGGGTCAAAGAGCGGCATCTTGTCGAGCACGTCGCGGCGAATGATGGAATATGCGCCGGGAACCCAATCCACCTGTGCATCGGCCATGGGATCAGCCCAGGTTCGGTCTGTTTGTCCAAAGAACATCGAGCGCGGATAACGGCTGGCCAAGCCAGACATGACGATCAGTTGACGCAGCAAGTTGGGAAAACGCCGGGCGGAGGGCTGCAAGGCGCCATCTCGTCCCACCAGACGGCCCCCGGCCAAGCCCACGTGAGGATTGGCCTCCATCTTCTGGATCGATAGAACCAGTGAATCGGGCTGTAAAAACGCATCGGAGTTGAGCAACACGATATAGCGCCCGGTCGCGGCTTCCAGCGCCCGGTTATTGGCGTTGCCAAAGCCCAGGTTGGTATTGCTGCGGATGATCTTTGCCCAGGGAAATTCGTGCTCGATCATCTCTGCAGAACCATCGTGCGAGTTGTTGTCGACCACGACTACTTCGAGCGAGAGGCTGCCCTTGGCCGCGACGACCGACTCCATGCACTCGCGCAGTATGGCGCAGGTGTTGAAGGAAACAATCAAAATTGAAATATCGGGGAGTGCATGAAAGCGTTCCTTTGTGTCAGTGATCATCCGCTCCACCCTCCAACCCATATTGAGCGAATATACCGGCCTGCAGAATTGCGTTGCGAGCCAGATTGTACTTCGCCAGAACCTTAGTCCGACCTGCTTTGGCCATCTCCAGCCTGCGTTCCGGATGCTCGATGAGATAAGCGACTGCATCTCGCAATTCCTCGACAGAAGAGGGCGCTACCAGAATCCCCTCTTCGCCCGATCGAATCAACTCAGAGATGCCGCCGACCACGGTGCCCACGCAGGCGATCTCCTTGGCCATCGCTTCCATTAGCGCCACGGGCACCCCTTCAGCGAAACTGGACAGCACGAAGAGGTCGGCGCCTTGCAAAAGCGCGCGTGTGCTTGAGTTGCTGAGCGCGCCATGCAGGGTAACGCAAGAGGTTAGATGCTCCTCGTCCACGATGCGATCCAGATTGGCGCGATCTACTCCTCCACCGATTAAATCGAGATGAAGAGCAAAGCCGCGATCGACAAGCTGCTTGACGGCGTGCAGCAGCACCGACTGTCCCTTGCTGGGATGCAAGCGTCCAACCGAGACCAGGCGAAAAGAATCGTTGGCTGGCCTTGGCTCGGGGAAGAAAATGGTCTCGTCTACACCCAGCGGGCAGACGTGAAATTTATGCCACAAGTCATGCGCCACAAGGCGCACCAACTGGCTGCGGCAAAAATTGCTGATGCAAAAAACGAACAGCGCACGCTCCGCCTTGCGGCGCAGATAGTAGGTGTCCACATGATAGAAATCGTCGGGGCCATGCACGGTCATGGAATAGGGGATGCGCCAGGCAGCCGCAGCGATCATGGCGACTGTGGCCACCGCGCCGGCGAAATGCACATGCAGGTGCGAGCATTTCTGCTTGCGCATCCATTGGCCCAGGAGCAGTGCCTCGGCAAAGTAGAAGAGCGCAAAGATCGTGGCCCGCGGGTTCCAGGGATCAAGTTGAAAAACCTCGTGCAAGCCGCGCAGCATGACGCCAGGGTTTGCCGCCGCGATCGCTAGTACACGAAAGCCCGCCGCCAGTCTCGATCCAGATTTGATGTAATAGGTCTGTGCGCATTCGGCTCGCTCGGCGCTGGAGAAGCCGTCCGGCGGTTCCAGCACGCTGTTGATGGAAGCGGTCTGAATGAGCAGGCCCCGCTGACGCAATGCCTGAATCTCGCGTAAAAAGAAGGTATGCGAGACGCCAGGATATTCGCTCAGCAAATAAGCGATCTTAGGTCGAGGTGGCAACGTCATGCCTCCATGCTTTCAGGATATTTGCTTGTATGCGATTCAAGGAAAGCGAAAGACGGCCTGGCCGTTCATCCGCGGAAAGGGGATTTACTTTCATGCTACCACAACCTTGGATGCCTGCAGCACGGAGAAGATAACCTTGTTATTCAGCTGCGAAGTGCCTGGAGAACCCGCCTGCACAATGAGCGCACGGAAGCAGAAAAGATTTTATAATAGAGTAAGAGGGTCCAAAAGAACGCTGCAAGTTTGCCTTCCTTCTGACGGCTTGGATTTCCGATGAGAAGCGAACGGCTGCTCCTATTTAGGCCGATGGCACGCATAGGCGGACTGCATTCTGCAGCAGAGGAGTAGAGGACGAAAAGACGATGGAACCAAGACGCACAATGCGTCTTGAATTCATCGTGATCCCCATGATAGGGTCGCTTCGAGATAATGCAGGTCCGCATGGCGACAGGAGAGAGCTGGAGTAACTGAGTCCAGAAAAAGAACGATACAACCCAGCTTCGGTTCTTCGCATCTGGATCGGTTGAGTACCTTGACAGGCAAGCGCAATGTTAATTTTCGTAGGTTAGTCGAGGTTATGAAAGTGGCTTTTCTGGCAGAATTCTGCCATGCAATCAATTAACTGGATCGAAACGATTCAGGGGCGACGATAACGACCCATATTCCAAAGTAAGCACAGAGGTGACTATCGGGTATTACGAACGCAGGCGATAGGCAAATCCCAGAGCCGGGATGGCATGTTCTTTCCCCAAGATGTTCGATGTGCCAGTGGCTCAAAGCTGAACCTCAAACCCCATACCCTGCGCTAGCTCACAGGAAGCTGGCAGTGTAGTCGGATACGATTCGTTGCGATCCAGCAGTATGGTAGGCGGAGGTTTGCCGCCCTGGTACCTCGCAGGGTACGATGTACAAACACAACAGAATGAGTAGTATGGAACAATTGAGGAAGCAGGGGAAGGTGCTTTTCCCCTATACAGTTGGGGTTCTACTTATGTTTCAGGGGAGACGTTCATGGGATTGCGATCTCCGTAAAGCAGTACCCCGGCAATTGGAGACCAACGCATGATCTCAGTTTTTAGCGGCTATGCAAACGGCGGGGCCAACCAGGTTAGAGGTTGCCAAGGTTACCAGTATTGGTCAAAAAGTACAGGAAATCCCCTCGTTCTAGTACCATAGACACATTACCAATGGTCTCTAAGGTAATACACTAGGGTGCCGATGAGGGTTTTGTAATCCAATCGAGGTCACTTTTCACACGCAAGGCTAAGTGAGCAGATTTGAACGGGGATTCCCTGCACATTGCAAGTCGGCAGGCACTTTTTCTTTACGAAGGATGGCCGCATCATGAACTCACAGAGCTTTGCACTCATTCTTAGCAAGATCACCCGCCGAGTCAGCGGGTTGCTGCTCACGATGCTGGTTGTGGCTTCCATAGCCATGGCCCAAACCACCGCAACCACCATTACTGTTCCCGCTACCGTGAAGGTTTCCGGAGTAAAACGGTTTGGAATGAATTTAGGCGGACAGGCTTACTGGGACTCTGGGCAGATGATGAAGAACCTGGTCTTCCGCAATCCCGGTTTCGAGGCCGAGAGCTGGCAATCGATTCTGCACTGCGCCGCAGTAACCGCCACCACCTGCACAGACGACAACATCTACACGGTCTGGCCGGTGAACTTTCTTAAAGGCGCAAGCGCGACCTTTATCCATGGCGCGGCCAATGGCGAGACCGCGACGGTTTCTTCAAGCACCACGGCCAGCAGCAGCGGCGGCGTTGGTGTGACCGTGACTTTTCCAGCGCTGGCAACCGCGCCGGCGGTTGGCGACTATCTGGTTGTTCGCATGACGGTGCCTGGAAATGCCGCGGCGGGATGGTGGACCACCACCTCCGGGGGCGCAACCCTCTCCACCGACACGACGGATCTTTCCACGGAAACAGTGGGCAAGCAGGCGTTGGCCATCAATGCCTCCGGCAGCGGGCAATCGGCTACGGTGAACAGCTACTTTGACTCCTCGGCAGGCCGCTCGTTCTTGCAGTTGAACGGAAGCTATACGTTGAGCTTTCGTGCCAAGGCAGTAAGCGGCAACAATACGATGTGCGTGATGGTGCAGCGTGTAGGCGTGGCCAAGTACTTTGCGCAGATGATCCCCCTGACCAACTCCTGGAAGGATTACAGCTTGACTTTTTCCGCCTCCGAGGCCGGACAGGTGGGCACATTGGGGTTGAGCTTCAGCGTTGCCGGAGCCACTGTCTATCTGGACGATGTCTCGCTGGTGGCGGCAAACAGTTCTCCTTCCAATCCGACCGCCTTCCGCGATCAGGTGGTGAACACGCTTGAAGAGCTCAATCCGGGGATTCTCCGCTATATGGATAGCGGGACGGATTTCGGCAGCTCACTGAGTAATATGCTGGCTCCGCCAATGGCCCGTGTTCGCCCTGGATACAGCAACCTCAACAGCGAATCGGACGACATTCCCATCGGGCTTCACGAGTTTATGGTTCTTTGCCAGACCATCGGCGCCGAGCCCTGGTACACCATGCAGGCCGGCATGACCACCCAGGAGATGAGCAACCTCATGGACTATCTGGGCGGCTCGACAGCGACGACTTACGGCGCACTGCGCGCCTCGCTGGGTCAGGCCGAGCCTTGGACATCCGTCTTCCCCAAGATTCATCTGGAATTCGGCAACGAGGTTTGGAATACCGCCAACCCCGGCGCCAATATTGTGAATGCTCCGGCCTATGGCGCGCGTGCCGCGGTGATCTTTGCCGCAGCCCGCTCATCGGCATCCTATTCTCCGTCGGCCATCGATCTGGTGATGAATGGCTGGGAGGCTGTTCCGACCTGGAGCAAGGCGGCATTGGCGGCCAGTTCGGGTTACGACACAATCGATGCCGCGCCCTACCTGTTCAGCTCGTTCAACGATGCCAGCTCGAATGAGGCCATCTACGGGCCGATGTTTGCCGAGCCGGAGCTTATCGATTCAACGGCAACCGGCATCATGCAGCAACACGCTGTCCTGGCTGCTGCCGGCAATGCCAAGCTGGCGGTGTACGAGACCAATCTAGGCACCACCACCGGCACGGCGACACAGTCCCAGGTCAACAGTATCGTGCCATCGCTGGGTGCGGGTCTGGCTTCGGTCGATCATATGTTGCTGATGTTGCGCGACGATGGCGTCGTCAACCAGAACATGTTTGAGTTGACGGGTTTTGAGGACGCCTTTTACAACAATGCAATCCCCGGCGAGACGACTCCGCTCTGGGGAACGGTTGTGGACATGGGCAACCTGAATCTGCAGCGGCCAACGTATCTGGCGCTTCAATTGGCCAACAGCGCTTTGCTTCCCAATCTGCTGGCCACCACGCAGTCAGGAGCCAATCCCACGTGGGCGCAAGCGACCAGCACCAACGATAACGTAAGCCTGGCCGGTGCGCACTATATTCAGTCCTTCGCCTTCTCCAATGGCGCCACCAACAAGCTGGTGCTTCTCAATCTCAATCGCACCACGGCGCTGCCGGTGGTCTTTAGCGGCACCATGTCTCCTTATGGAAACGCCACGGTGCAGACACTGACCTCGACCAACCTCACGGACAACAACGAAACTGGTTCGGTGGTTACGGCTACTTCGGCGACGCAGACCTTCGCGGCGGGCGCGAGCTACACACTTCCTGCTCACTCGATGACGGTGATCACTACTGTGGCGCCTACCATCACCGCGGTTACAGACAGTTGCGCGGCGAGCCTGGTGAACACCGGCGCATCGACTTCTTGCACGGCAGCCGTGACCGGCACCGGACTCTATCCCAGCACGGTCAACTGGAGTGCGGATCTCGGCTCCATTACCACGGCCGGAGTCTATTCCGCTCCCACCAGCCTGGCGGCGGCCAGCGTGGCGCACATCACGGCCACCTCCACGCTCGACAGCACTAAGTCGGCGACATTCACCATCAACATTCCCGCCTCCAGTTCGCTGGTTACCGGGATCGCGGTCACATGCACTCCCGCTGCACTGGTTGCGGGCGCGACTTCAAACTGCACGGTTGCGGTCAAGGGCATCGGCACTTACAACCCAGCCGTTACCTGGTCCACCACCGCGGGAACCATCACCACGGCGGGGCTTCTTACCGCGCCGATGAATGTTGCTTCTCTGACCGTGAGTGCAACCAGCGTGCAGACACCCAGCGTTTCGGGATCGGTGACGGTTGCTGTCAACCTTCTTCCTGCCCTGTCTGGAGTTGCGGTCAGCGGCCTGACGTCGACCTCGGCGACCATCTCCTGGACATCGAGCTTTGCCACCACCAACGGCGTGGATTATGGAACGACGCCGCAGTATGGTAGCGTGACTCCCTATTCCACGACGACCAGTTCCTCGCCCTCCTACACCCTTACCGGCCTGGCGCCGGCAACCACGTATTCCTTGATGGTGTGGTCTGAGAACTCTGTCACCAAAGGCACCACGACGCAGACCCTCTCATTCACCACTGCGCCGTCAACAACTTCAACCATCTCTTCGGTAACGGTGACCTGTGCGCCCCCCATCATCTCGCAGAGTGCAACAACAGCTTGCACGGCTGCTGTTGCGGGCACCGGTAACTACAGCTCCGCCGTAACCTGGACCACCAACTTGGGCAGCATCACCCAAGCTGGCGTGTTGACGGCGCCGGCAAGCAACGGGATCGCTACTGTGACCGCAACCAGCCAACAGAAGACGACGATCTCCGGTTCAGCCACGGTGACCGTCTCGAATGTACCTGTTATCTCCGGAGTCAAGAGCAGCCTGACCGCGACCAGCGCGACCATCTCCTGGACATCGAGCTTTGCGACCCGCAATGGCATCTCCTATGGGCTTTCGACGAAATACGGAAGCACGACCCCCTATGTTGCCGCCACAACCACTTCGCCTTCCTTCACGCTGACCGGACTTACGCCATCCACCACCTATGACCTGATGCTCTGGTCGGAGAACGCAACCACTGGCGTAATCAGCACCCAACTCACCACGATCACCACACCGGGGTTGGTGACGGGGGTTGCTGTCAACTGCACACCGAACACCGTCTATGCAGGGTTCACTTCGGACTGCACCGCAGCCGTCACCGGGCAGGGAAATTTCAGCACGGCGGTGAACTGGTCCACCAGTTCCGGAACGATCACCCCGGCGGGCGTTCTCACCGTTTCGATGAATGTGGCCTCGGTCACGGTGACCGCAACCAGTCAGCAGACAGCGGGTGTGACGGGCACGGTAACCGTTGCGGTTACGCTCCTGCCCGCGATTTCTGGGCTTACCGTAAGCGGACTCACTACGACTTCTGCCACTGTCTCCTGGACATCGAGCTTTGCTACGTGCAATGGAATCTCGTATGGCACTACCAAGAGCTACGGCCTGACCACACCCAGCAATACTACCCTGACCACAACTCCTTCTATGACATTGACGGGACTCGCAGCCAAGACCACGTATTACGTCATGGTCTGGTCAAAGAATGAAACCACCGGCGGCGTCACCAGCGCGCTCACCAGCTTTACAACCCTGTAAGCGCATTGAAAGCAAGCGATAGAATCCCCTGTTGCTTCCCGCTCATCGCCAAGTCGAGCAGTGAAGCAGCAGGGGATTTCCGTTGCCAGGGCCTATCTGCAATCTACTTCTTAAAATAAGGGAACTCCAGCAGGCGATAGGACAAGACCGACACGCACAGCACCACGGCGCTGCTGGCGGCCATCAGACCCCAATAGACAGGCGGAGCGAGAGCCCCGATGGGAGTCCAATGCTCGATAAGTACGATAGAAGACCAGAGCACGAGGCCGTGCAGCAGGTAGGAACTGTAGCTCACTTTGCCCAAAAGCAGCATCGGTCTGGCAGTGAGAATCCCAAAGCAACGGTTCCCAAAGACGAAGATCACGAAGGCAATTCCCAGCAATCCGTACTTGACGGGGTCGGGAGTTGAAGCGCCCAGAAATCCAGTGACCATGACTAGCAGGGATGCGCTCACCGCCGAGGCCCATCGGCTTCGAGAAAGATCGATCCTGGGGTAGCGTTGGTGCAACACCGCCGCCCCCATTCCAATGCCAAACAGAAAGCCCAGGCTGCGTACAAAGAGAAAAAGAAAGCTGGTGAGGGTCCCTGGTATTGTCCCAAATCCAGTGCTCTCGGCGACCAGCGTCAGAAGAGAAGCCATGCCCACCGGCCACAAAAATCCCCAAGGACGGCGAGCAAAATAAAACGCCATCAAGGGCAGCAGCAAATAGAAGGCCCATTCAAAAGCCAATGTCCATGGGGTCATTGCGATCATCTTCGATGTATCGTGGACGCGGTTGATATCTGGCATTTGCAAGCCGAAGAAAAGCCAGCGGAACATGTTCCCCACCAGCGCCAGCGGCGAGGTGTGCAGCGCAAAACCGGAACGCATGCCAACCAGCAAAAAGATGACACACACAGCCAGCGCATACACCGGTCCCAATCGTTTCAGCCGCGCGCGCAGATAGCTGGCCGTCTCGATGCGCGGCTGACGCAGTGCTTTCATCCAGAACAGGTAGCCGGTGAGAAAGAAAAAAATACAAACGGGAACGGCCCCCAGATTCAGATAGAGCACCGAATCCGATGCGAGCCAGGCGCCTGTCGTGCGCCAAACATGAAAGACCACGCAGTGATGCACCACCACACTGAAGGCAAGCAAGCCGCGCAAGCCCTCCAACTGCGGCGTGAAGTTCTTCTTGGTCTCGTCCGCTATCAACTCCCGTTGTAGCGGCGGGAGCAGCCAAAGCAGCAACGCGGCTTCGGCATAAAACAGAACCATCAGGACGAGGTAGAGAAGAGGAGACTGAAACCACTCCGATTCGGGCCAGTACATGGATGTATTGTAGGGGGAAATGCGGGATGAAACGTAGTAAATCCAGCGCAGGCTTCGAATGCAAACAAAAGGGGCGGCAGATTACTGCCCCCCTGTTTCAAGACTAGAATGGTCGAAATGGCAAATCGAACATGAGGCGCGCTACCAGACTAACTCAGGCAGGCGTGGACAAGGGAGCGGCAGCGCTCGCCGAACGAGGGCACGATCGGGCATTCCATATACACCTGGCGATTGAGCGACATGAGCAATTGCACGGCCTGCATCGGAGCATCTGTTGCCAGCATCTGACCACCTTGATGGGTATATTCATCGGTCAAATACTCAATCGCATGGCCCAGTTTCTCGAGTGCGTGGCCAGCCTGGGGAGAGAGCTTGCGGCGACGGTTGGTGCGAATGCCGGTAACGGGTATGGACTGCGCATTTGCTTGAACCATGCTGAACTGGTGTGCGGTAGTCGCCATTTAGTCTGACCTCACTATGTATTTCGGCACTTTGAGTAACATCATTAGATTACGCATGTACTCTGTATGGATCTGGAGCAAAAATATCCATTAAACAGCGTCGGAATCGCCGAATCGGCTAAGAAATGCAGGCTATGTCAATGATATTAAACAACCTGAAGAAAGTTAGATGCATGCGTCATGCGATTACTGCCCGCTGAATATCTGTCCTGTTGGCCGTCCCGTATTGGCACAGAAAGAAGTACTTCAGTTGGTTCGGGGCGGCCCAACCTCGGATGGTAACCGCCGAACGGAATAAGCAAAAAAACATCTGGCTCGGACGCCGGGGCTTATTGGTTTCGGTGCGGAGAATTAACTCGATGTTATACTTAAAAAAGATCCCCATATCAGGCACGTCGATCAACATACAAAAGTTGTTGCACGGAGGTTTGACCTACATGCAAGCCAGCGCATTCGTGTCTCCGCCAGCCGATCTCGAACCCTGCGTGCCTGTGAGTCCGCCGGCTCTCAAGCAGGCAGTGCGCCCTCCACGTCATGCAGTGCTGGACGGATGGAGAGGCATCAGCATTCTTTGTGTGCTAGCAGCTCATATGCTGCCGCTCGGCCCAGCATTCTTGAGGATCAACGAATGCGCAGCCGCGCTGGGCATGGTCTTGTTCTTCACCCTCTCCGGTTTTTTGATTACCACGACTCTCATGGAGCGGGCGAATGTGCGCAATTTTCTCATCCGCCGCGTCTGCCGCATTGTGCCGCTCGCATGGCTCTTTGCTCTGGCTGCTCTAACGCTGGTGCATGCGCCATTCAAGGACTATCCCGCGACCCTCCTCTTTTACGCGAATCTTCCCCCCTTCTGGTTGCTTCCCATCACCGCGCATCTCTGGAGCCTGTGCCTGGAGATGCAGTTCTATATGATCATCGCTCTGATCTTCGGCATCTTTGCGCGGCGCGGCCTCTATTTGCTTCCAGTGTTGGCGGTCCTCGTCACGATCCTGCGTATGGATACCGGGACAATGATCTCGATCGTCAGTTACAAGCGCGGCGATGAGATCCTTGCCGGTGCAACTTTGGCTTTGATCTACGGGCGCTTTCACAACCGGCCGCTGCCGCGGCTCCTTCGTTTTCTTCCCGTTGTGCTCTTGCCGCTTACACTGGCTGCCTGTCATCCCCTGGGCGGATGGATGTCGTATCTGCGGCCCTATCTGGGTGCGGCCTTGGTAGGTAGCACGCTCTTCTTTTCTGACACCTCGCTGGCGGGCAAGCTACGGGCGCGGTGGCTGGTGTATCTTGCGGAAATCTCCTACAGCCTCTATGTACTGCACGCTTTTGCGATGACGGGATGGTTTGAACCAGCCTCCAAGCTGCTCAAATATGCGCGCCGCCCCATCGGGCTCTCGCTTACTTTCTTGCTCGCACATTGCTCAACACGCTATTTCGAGTCGTTCTGGATCGCGCAGGGAAAGCGCTGGACGCGCACGGCAAAAGTTGCTCCAGTTGCTGCGAACTGAGGCCGAAGTGGAGAGCGGGGGTTTATTGCGGTAGATGGAAGAGGGCGCGGCCCGCGGAGAATGCGGGGAGCGAAGCAGCTTGCCAGGCGTTGTATCCAGATGTCGCAGGTCGACAATCTACAGGGCTGACACGCCTGTTTCTCTTTTATAAAGACCGTTGTTGCCGCTGAAGAACCGAAGCCCTCGATGGTAACTCCGTTCATCGGAATGCCATCGAGGGCGCGGTTCATTGATCTGGAGTCTACTGCACTGTGATCTTGTTTAGTTGAGCCACCCCGGACACACTGCGCACCATAATTCCATGGCTGCCCACAGAGAGATTGGGCGTAGACAATGTAGAGCTATTGGCGAAAACAGTCAAACTCCCGGTATTCGGCACGGTGGCCGTGCCAATCGAGGAGCCATCCACAAAGACCTGCAACTGAGCCCCTGTTGCTGCTGCTCCGGCGTTCAGCGTCAGGTTGTAGGGCCCTGCAGTGGAAACAAGAACCGAGAAGCTCATCCAGCTCTGGTTTGACATCACCGCCAGATTGCTGCTGGTCCATGCCGGTGGAATAGTGGGGCTGGCAGCGGAAAGAATTCCTGGAATGGCAGTGCCATATGTCGAAACGACACGCGGCGTCTGATTCAACGCTGCGATGGCCGCCATCTTCTCTGTCGATGGAGCCAGAACATCGGTCATGAAGCCCCATTCGTAGTCCCAGGTCAATTCGTAGTACACCAGCAGATCGCCGCCATTTTGACTCCACGCATTGTGTTCATTCACCACCACCTGCTCCATGCCGGGATCGGACCAGGCGCTGGCCTGATTGGCGTCTTCGGTTGTGTTTCCTGTTGCAGTCAGGATTGGCCCACCCTCGTAGGCGATCCGATGAACGCCAAAGGCCAGCGACCAGTCGGCATCTTCCTGGACTTCGGTAACAAAACTTGGCTCGCTCGAAGAAGCAGCGCCAATGGTGCTGAGGATACTGGCCACCGAACTTAGATCGGTTGGCCCGTAGTTGGCCGAACTGCCAAGACCGTAAATGTAATGCGAAGGTGGCTGCGGAGAGGAGACTTGGCCGGCATTGTCATAATAGTCCACCATCAAGTGCATCGCCTGATATAACGGGTTCTGCGGATTACCAAGTTGGGAGCTGAGGACCGGGCGAACACGGTCCATCATAGCCGTATCTCCAACCACAGCGCGAAAATCGTTGCTGATTTCTACAGTGCGCTCGGCTACTCGACGCCATGCCCAATACGAAGCGCTGGTTGAACCATCGAAATTCAGCGGCGAACCGCCCGCCCCCACTTCGGCTACGGCTTGCGCATAGTTTTCCTGTGACTGAGTGCCATTCGCGGAGTTCCACAGTTCGTTGCTGAATTCGACGTATACTTTCAGTCCTGGGGCCAGTGCCGGCCACAGCGGCGATAGCTGTGCGGCGGTATAGGGATTGGTCCCATCTGAGCCATACTGGATCATTTGCGCCAGCTTTGTGACGTAATCGTCAGTGGCCTGTTCAGGAATGTTGACCCACAGATCTTCACCTGTCTGGTTGGCCAGCAGGATGGCATATTCCCATGCGCCGCCCCGGCCCTCCCAACTGCCTGCCGCAGGCGCTGTTGATTTGCCCACTTGCTGCGAGGCATTCCCCGGCAGGGTACGGTCGCTCCAATTGATGCTGGTGCTGGAAGCAGTAGCGGTGAAGTCCGTGGCGCGCAGAACGGAGAACCCGCTCAGAGCGGAAAGAAAGGGCGTGGTGAAGGTCTGATTGGTGTAGGCGGTGCTCGCGCCAACGCTTACCGGCCGCATCAGGACAACGTTAGTGACGCCCGAATTGGCCGCGCTCGTCGGTGTGCGCAGGGTGTTTGTAAATGTAAGAATCAGTCCCGAGGATGCATTGGAACTCGTGTAGAGCAAAGTCGCAGTGGTCAGGTTGGCAGATGGATTGTAGGTCTTGTTGGTGATGGTGCTCGAGGTGCTGCTGAGAGTGGCCTGTCCATTAAAACTCAGGGCATAGGTGCCCTGCATATTGTTAATGCCCTGAAATACGGTGATCGATGCGTCCTGAGTCGGCCAGCCGTTTGCGTCCAAGGCAGTGAGAACTGTGCCCGATTGCCCCACTTGCGACCATGCGTGCGAGGTCTTCATGACATCGGCGAAGATGCGATTGGTGGTGTAGTCGAGCGCCGGCCCAAAGTTGATACCCATAGAATTTGCGGCCGCAGAGGGGCGCGTGGTCAACTGGCAGATATTTGAGGTGATATTTGTGCCATCCGTAGAGACAGCGGTAATCTGCGCCGTTCCGGTCGATACACCTGAGACAATGCCAGATGAACTGACCGTGGCGACAGCCGGGCTGCTGGAATGCCAGGTGAGCGCAGGGTTTGAGGCGTCGCCAGGAAGAACCATCGCTGTCAGCGCGGTGGTGGTTCCAGCATTGACAAATGCAATCGTGGGCAAAACGATTTGCGTGACCGGTATCGGGGGCAGTGTCACGGAGACTGCTGCGGCATTCGATACGATTCCCGAGCCGTCCGTTGCGGCGGCGGTTATCTGCGTCGTTCCCAAAGCTACACCGGTCACCACCCCGGCAGAGTTGACCGTCGCTACGGCAGTATTGCTTGAGTTCCATGCCAGCGCGGGGTTGCTTGCATTTGCGGGCAACACTGTGGCAGAGAGCGTGGTAAGCGATCCAATGGTAGTTGAAGATGTCGCGGGTAGAGCGATGTTGGTGACCAACTGAACCACTGTAACGGTCGTGGCGTTGGAGACGATATTGGATCCATCAATCGCGACCGCCGTGATCTGTGCTGTTCCCGGAGCAACGCCGGTGATGACGCCCGATTGGCTGACCGTCGCCACGGCGGTATTGCTCGAGTTCCAGGCCAGCGCCGGGTTGGTCGCATTGCTGGGCAGAACCGTCGCCGACACGGTGGTCGATGACCCAGCATTGACCGAGGCAGTCAAGGGAAGCGTGATCTTGCTGACCCATTGAACGACCGTAACATTCGCTGCATTCGAAACGATCGCGGATCCGTCGGTAGAAGAGGCCGTAATCTGTGCTGTTCCCGTTGCAATGCCGGTCACAACCCCCGAAGAATTGACGGTAGCCACGCTGCTGTTGCTCGACCGCCATGTGAGCGTGCGTGTGCTGGCGTTGCTGGGCAATATCGTGGCAGTCAACGACGCGACTGAACCGACACCGACGGTTGCCACAGTAGGGATGGAGATGGCGCTGACCAGAATCGGTGGTGGGGATGCGATGGTGCTGGAGCCGCATCCGGTAGCAAAGAAGCTCCCAAACATCAATAGGCACGCCGCGAGGGGACCGCCAAAGCTTCGATGATTCATGATCGAACTCCATGGGTACTGTTGGGCCCGAGCTTGCCGGCGGCATCTTCATGGATCTCGATACCGCAAGCAGTGCGGAGGCATTCTTCTCGAAAAGAACGGTAGTTTCACCCTTATGATGTGCCAGTGCATCGTAAGATTTAGAAATATTATTCTTAGAGATTCGGATTAAAAGAAAAAGCGCATTGCAGCACTGCGGCGCCCTTTGAGTGGTATCCGATCGGCAGCAACGCGATGCTTTGCCTGCCAGGCTTCAACAACAATGAGTTGGACGGGCGTAGATGCGGTGCTCGGGGTGCGAACATCCGCATCGGAGTGACAGAGCGTCGTAACCAAGCTGCCAGGCGCGTTTGCCTGTTATACGTGGGACCGTACAATCGTCAGCATTCTTCAATCGTTCATCGGCGAAGACTGCATATTAGGACCCAGTCCCGGCGAAGACCACGCCCACGGTACGCAGAATGATGACAAGGTCAAGCCAAATACTCCAGTTCTCAATGTAGGTCACATCGAGCGAGATGTAGCTGTCGAACGAGGGATCTTGACGCCCCTGCACCTGCCACAGTCCGGTGATTCCGGGCATTACATCGAGGCGGCGCAAGTGGCTCAGTTTATATTCGAGCACCTCGCTGGCCAGCGGCGGGCGCGGACCGACAACGCTCATGTCGCCGAGCAAGACATTGAAGAACTGCGGCAGCTCATCCAGGGAATACTTGCGCAAGATGCGGCCGACCTTGGTGATGCGCGGGTCGTTGGTCACCTTGAACAAGACGCCTTCGCGCTCGTTCATATGCAGGATCTGGGCACGGCGTTTCTCGGCATCGAATACCATGGTGCGGAATTTGATGCAGCGGAATACCCGCCCCTTCTTGCCGAGACGCTCGGAGCGATAGAAGATCGGCCCGCGTGAATCCAACCGAACCGCAATGGCAACGCCCAGAAGAATAGGCGAAAGAAGAAAAAGAACCGTAGCCGAAAAAACGATGTCGAGTGCGCGCTTCATCACCAGGCTGATCTCTGGGACCTGAGTGCAATGCAGCGGGATGGTGGGAAATTGGCCAATATATTCAATGGGGTTGTTCCATGCAAGCCCATCGTACATATCGGGAACCATACGCAGATTGATTCCATATTTGCGCGCCTGCTCAAGAACACTCTGAACAATTCCACGCTCGCAGGAGACGGTAAAGAAGATCTCGTCGACGAACTTCTTTCTGGCACTCTCGAAGAGCGTCTCGATCGTGCCAACCACGTCTTCGGTGTGGGATGGTGTGCGTCGTCCATTGCCAGAGAACTCGATGAAGCCCTTGAAGGTGTAGCCGAGATGGCGAATGCTCGCCATGTGATCGCGAAGGGCATGGGCCTCCGGGCCGGTGCCGACGATCAGCACGTTGCGGGTGCCAATCCCCTGCTCCAGGCGGCGATAATGCAGCAACCGGTATACCAAGCGGCGCAGGCTCAGGGTAACGGTGACCAGAGCGACAGTGATCAGCACAAAGCTGCGCGGCATGTACTCGGCATTGAGCAAGTACAGTGCGCCGGTGAGCAGCAGACCGGATGTCAGGCAAGCCTGGATGCTGAGACGCTGCTCATGCAAAATGCTGCTGAGGCGCGCGGGGGTATAAAGAAGAAACCTGCGGCTGGTGACGATAAGCACGAAAGTAAAACCACACAGGAGGCCAACAAGAATGCTCATCGAGCAGTCTTGAATCAGTGTGCCGTGCAAGACGATCTTCAGCGCGCCAAGCGGCCCAGTATGCAACATGCGCAGCGCAGCCAGATAGGCAGCAGCGAAAACCGTGATAACGTCCAGCGACATCCACAGCGAGATGGCGCCCTGTCCTGTAGGGTTGGGCTTGAATGTAAAGCCTCCAAGAACCTCGCCGGTGGAAGGAACTGGTGCAGATATTCTCGGAAAAAGTTCAGAAGTAGCCATACGCGCTCCGCTGCCTCCAAAAACAAAAAATGTTCAACTTCGCGAATTGCTTCCGCAGATGACGATTCAGTTGCGCATGAAAGACTGCAAATCTTTCGCATCGTGCATTCCCCGTGGACTGCGGTCTATGGGTCTCGGGGAAAGCCTTGTTCCCGTGGTCGAGCGGTTGCTCTGCTTTCGATCTCGTCAGGAGGCAGAAGCATATGGGCGCAAGAAAGACTGCTCCATGGCGTGCAATTGGCCTCCATGTACGGCGTGCGTGCGCGTCATTATTGCTGAAGGCGCACTGTCCGCACTGTGAGCGATCTCCTGCTTAGCGGCTAGATGCTGCGCATTGCGATGTGCGAAGACAATCAGGCTCATCCGATCGTCGACCTCAACCTTGCGAAATATCGATGTCAGATGATGCCATACAGTTGTCTCTGCAATGCCGAGTTCATTGGCGATCTGCTTGTTTCGGTAGCCACGGCAGACCATTTCGACGACCTCGCGCTCGCGGCGGGTGAGCCACTTCAATTTGTCGGTTACCCGGTCGCGAAAAGGCCGCGGAGATGCCGAGGATGCGCGTGTCGGGTCGGCGGGTTTGTTTCCCATCCAGGCGCCGCCCTGTAAAATTGCCCAAACGGCATTTCGAATCGTAGCCACAGAGCTATCTTTTGCCACGATACCGCGCGCTCCCATCTCAAATGCAGATTGGCAATCGCTGGGATTCATCGTTTGCATCAGGAAGAGTATGCGGCTCGAAGAGCTCGCATTGCGCAAACATGCACTCATTCCAGGCGCTGACGCCACAAGATCCCAGTCAATCAGCGTGAGAAGAGGCCTGGACTCATCGAGCAGATGCTTGAGCCCACTCAAGGAAAGGATCTCGGGAATCAATTCGAGCCTGGTGTCGTCGTGCAACATCCTGGTCAAGCCACAGGCAATGAGAGGGGTGCAAACCATTGCAAGCCGAATATTCGAATCTTGATTCATCATTATGCTGGTCCTCCTTACGGGCAACAGAATCTCTGTTGGAGTTGACGGAAAGGCACGAACTTCTGACTGGTTGCACTCCTCTGAGAATCGGTATGACTCTCATTGTCGTTGGCCGCGCCAGTCAGCGCTGTGCTCATTTGAGCATCTGCATGTGTCCCCAATTGCTCAGATTTACCAATCAGCAGGTGCAGGGATCACTAGGGTTGTCGTTTGGCGCCAATTGCATAAAGGGCGCTCTCTCTGCAGAGACAAAAATCCTGTTGTGCTCACATCCGTTGAATCGTCAACTTGGGTTGCCTGAAGAGATCAGGAGCTTTGCATTTCTTTCTGAAGTATCAGAGCTCCCTGTCGAATCGGACAGAGAGATGCCGGCATCAAGACACTCAGGGTGGGTGTTCCTGCCTGAGAGCCCGTTGGGTTGAAAGTAGAGTGAAACTATCCACTATTATCGATTGAGCCCGGCTGAAATGCAATGATAATGAGATAAAGATATGAAGTAAATGTCCTCCGGCATATAGAAAATAGTCCATTTATCCTATTGCGTTTAGTCAAAAGTTCTCATTAGAGTAGTCAAAAATACCTATATTGTTTCAATTGTATGAACTCAGTTGGCGCGGTAAGGAAACGCACCAAGGTTTTGGCCGCAGGCGAGAACTGAACAGGGACTCCACCGGAAAGCATAGGCAGCAATGGTGGATATTCTCTTGGTATAAGCTCAAAATAAAGCGACATGAGCCTATAAAGCAGGAGAATATGCGCGAGCGGAGGCGTTGGATGGTTTGGACAATGGTAGGGCTGGTGGCCTTGGCGGCATTGGTTTCGATGTGCAGGCAGGCCGCGCCCATTCGCGCAGGACGGATCTCGATCTATGCCTTGATGCTGGCATTCACGGAGTTGATGCATGGGCAGCAGCCTACTGTTGTGGTGGTGGAGGACAGGGTTCTGCACGATGGCGTCAAGCGCCTGGGTATGAACCTGGGTGCTGTAACGTCCTTTGATTCACGCATGATTCTGCGCAATCTGATCGTCCATAATCCGGGCTTTGAAGGCGAAGAGTGGCAATCGATTCTGGAATGTGCGAGCGCGACCGCAAGCTCCTGTACAGATGCTTCGTCCACGGGGCGTTGGCCGGACGGCTTCTGGGATGGCGCTCGCTACGAGATCTTGAGCGGCGCTGCCTCCGGCCAAAGGGGAACGATCCTGCACAGCATGGCCGCCGATCCTGTTGCGAAGAGGGGCGTGACGGTCGGCTTTGCGCCGGGGGCAAAAGCATTCGGCCCGCACACCTTTATGGCAGTGCGCAAAAGCAGACTTGGCGGTGCAACGGTGGGATGGAGCGAGAATGTTTCAGGTGGCGGCACGATCGCCGCAGAGACCGTGGACCTATCTCCGCGGACCGCTGGAAAGCAGGCGGTTCGGCTGTCGTCGCCGGTCATGGGGCACGCCATGCTCAGCCAATACGTTGACTCGACAGTGGGCCGCATGTTCGTAAGGTTGAGCGGGCCCTATGTGCTCCGGTTCCGCGCCAAGGGCGTAAGCGGGACGCGCCAGATGAGCGTGCAACTGAAGCGGCTAACGCCAGGTCATGCATCGGCGCCGTTGTTGAGCAAGGCCGTCATTCTCGGGCCGGGATGGGCCGACTATGAGTTGAGCTTCGAGGCGCAGGAAGCGGCTGTACCGGGCACGGTGGCGCTGAGTTTCACCGTGTCGGGCGCGGAGGTTCTGCTCGACGATGTGAGCCTCACACCGGCGCACGAAAATGGTACCGCCTTTCGCGATGAAGTTGTGGAAGCTCTGCAGAGGCTGCATTCGGGCGTGCTGCGGTATATGGATAGCGGACAGAACTTCGGCAGCAGCATCGACAATCTGCTAACCGTCGAGAGCGCGCGGCAACGAGCCGGTTACAACCGCTATATGGTCGATGCGCAGGAGACGCCGATGGGGCTTGGCGACTTTTTAACCCTTGCGGAAAAACTCGGCGCCGAGCCATGGTTCACCATGCCGCTGGGAATGTCAGAGGAAGAAGGCCAGAACCTGTTGGAGTATCTGGGCGGCGATGCATCGACAACCAAATATGGTGCGATCCGCGCTCGTTTGGGTCATGCAAAGCCGTGGACGCAGGTGTTTGCCGAGATCCACCTGGAGTTTGGCAACGAGGCTTGGAATCGCGTGCAGGCCGGAGCCTCTATTCCCGATCCCGAGGCCTATGCGCAGCGCGCCACGCAGATCTTTGCCGCGATACGCTCCTCGGCCTATTATTCGCCGCGCAAATTCGACCTGATCGCTAACGCTCAAGCGGTATCGCCTTACTGGACGAAGAAACTTCTGAGCGCCGGCCAGGGCTTCGACACGATCGACATCGCACCTTATCTCTTCGGCCCCATGAACGACGACAGCTCTTTAGAGCACATCTTCGGGCCGATGCTGGCAGAGCCGGAGATGATGGATACAGCCGGAATCGTCAGCCAGCAGGCAGCATCCGTGGCCCATGCAGGGCGGCCACTCAAGCTCGCGGTATACGAGACCAATATCGGAACGGTGGAGGGCTCGGTTCCGCAAGAGAGCGTGAATCTGGCGGTTCCGTCGCTGGGCGCGGGGTTGGCTGCCATCGAACACATGTTGCTCATGCTGCGCGACGACGGCATCGTCAACCAGAATACCTTTGCGCTGGGCGGCGACCACTTCCAGTTCAACAATACCAAGACCCACGACCGCCATGAAACCTCGCCGGTATGGGGCGTAGTGGTGGATCTGGGTGGGGCGACCAATCAAGTGCGGCCGGTCTTTCTGGCACAGGAGTTGGCCAACCAGGCAATTCTTCCCACCATGCTTGTCACGCACATTCAGGGAAGCAATCCTCGGTGGGACCAAGCGCCCAGCTCGAATAGCAACGTTGCCCTGCAGGGCGTGCATGAATTGCAGAGCTTTGCCTTCAGCGACGGCAGAGCCGACACTTTGGTCCTCTTCAATTTGAGCAGGACGACAGCCCGGACAGTGGGGCTGGCGGGAGCTCATGCGCCCAAGGGAAAGGTGATCGTGAAGACTCTGACCGCGCAACAGATCACGGACAACAATGAAACCGATGCGCAGGTCAAGGTTACCGAGCGAGAGGAGCAGGGTGTCGTGCCTGGCAGCAGTACATTTGTCTTGCCGCCCTTCTCCATGACCGTTCTGATGACCCAACGGGGCGCAAAAAAATGACCCAGGCATGTGTTCTGGATGCAGAGGGAAGGGTGCAGGTCATTAAAATGGACGAAACCAGTCGAAAAGAGGGTACACTGGTTCTTAAGTGGATGGCGTTCGCTTCATGAGCCGATTTTCCCTGACTTCAGCACGGGGAATCGACATCCGGTTGTTTTTTATTCAGCAGTCACAAAGGCCGCGCTTACCCTGCGACTTTACCCAGAGCCGATACATCAGATAATGCAGAAGGTGAATGTTCTATGAGCCAAGTGAGCGTCATCATTCCAACGCGAAACCGGCCTCAGCTCGTTTGTATTGCAGTGCGCAGCGTGCTGCGGCAGACGTTGCGCGATATCGAAGTTATCGTTGTGATCGATGGGCCGGATGTGGAGTCGCAGGCGGCTCTGCAGTCTCTGGGGGATGAGCGTGTTCGCGTGATCTCGCTGGAAGAGAGTGTAGGCGGCTGCGAAGCCCGCAACATCGGTATTCGCGCTGCGGCCTCGCCCTGGGTGGCGCTTCTGGATGACGACGATGAATGGCTGACCAACAAACTGGAACGCCAACTGAGTCTGGCACCAGCGGATGCCGATCCGGAGAGCCTGTATCTGGCGGTATCGAGGTTCATTGTGCGCACTCCTCATGCTGCCGATATGGTTTGGCCGATCCGCTTTCCGCGGCCGGGCGAACACATCAGCGAGTATCTGTTTTGCACCAGCCGCAATGTCTTCCAAACATCGACCTTCCTCTGTACTCGCGCGTTGATGCTCAAGGTTCCCTTCACAACCGGGCTGCGCCGATTGCAGGATTGGGATTGGCTGCTGAGGGCCATGGCGTTACCGGGCGTGCAACTGCTCACTGCGCCCGAAGCGCTCTCCGTTTACGCGCTGGGAATGCACGCGACGATCAGTAAGACCTACGACTGGGATGCATCTCTGCAGTGGGGCCAGTCGTGCAGGCATTTGATGACGCCGCGCGGGTATCGGGGGTTCATTGCCAAGAAGTGCGCCGCCGACGCTGCCCAGAAGAATGCAGCCCTGGGCGATGTCTGGATGCTCTTTAAAGAGAGCGCAGCGGGCTGTGGATGGAGGGTGCGCGAGCCGTTGATGTTTATCTTCTATTATCTGCTTTCGCCCTCCAGACGTCATGCTCTCGGCGACCGCTTATTTGGCTGGCGAAAGGTCAAGAGCGGCGCGAAGTCCAGTTGTTTTCCTCTGACGGACCTCTAATCTACAGAGGATGTCCAGCCCCTGCGCAACGGGGGGGCGCACCTGTTGACCACAACTCTTGCCATCTCAAAGAAGGCTTGTGCGGACCACGCGCGCGGACTTCTCGCAAGGATGCTCTGTTTAAATCGCGGATAGAGTCATTGTGGGCGAACAACAGCCCCGATACGGCTGGCCAGTAGCAGCGATCCAGGAGCAGTAAGGTGTTCCATATCCCCCTGCATGGGAGATTGACTGTCGGCATATTGCTGGCAAGGTCCGTTGGCGCAAAAGAGCTTGAAATAGGAGACGTATTCGACGTGCCAGGTTGTGGCGGCCAGCGCAGACATTTGCGCATCCAGGCCGATATACATGCTTTGACGGTGTTCGGTTGCCAAAGCCGGATCGTTGGATTTGATGGCCATGGCCAGCAGGCGCGGCAGCGGCATGTCGTATTGCATGATGGGGCCAAAGAGCGTGGTCTCGATCCCCAAGCCCTTGAAGTAGGCCAGTGTCTCGCCGACGCGATCCAGGTCGTTGTAATTCCATCGTCCGGCAAGAAAGATGCGTTGCGGGCGATGGTTGGGCAGGTAGTCCTTGAGCATGTAATTCATGAACCGCACGCACACTTGATTGCGGTCGCGTCCCTGACGCAGCGTGGGCTTGCAGCCGGCTGCCGTGGCCTGCATGAAGTTGGCGCCTGGATAGGTCTTCTGCAATCCAAAATCGAGTTGCGCCGCATGGCTGTCGCCGAGGATCAGTATGTTTGTGCGAGTGGGATCGCTGTGCAGGCAACTTGCGGCCTTATAGTCTTCCAAACGATTGGCGGCGGTGAGAAAGCACTCGCCCTCGCGATAGCGCCAACGATCAGCTCCGTTGGGATTGTCGAGGTAAGAGGCGATCTGCACAGCGCGGTCAGAGAAGCGAGAGGGCATGCCGTTGCCCAACAGCAGCACACCTGCGATCAGAGCCATCGCTGCCGTGCTGCAAGCCGCCCAGGCAAAGACCTGTCGACGCGAGTCCTTGCCCTGCGTCTTGCGGAAGGGGCGTTCCACGAAATACCAGGAGAGGGTAGCGGCGGCCAGACCGATCAGCAGAGTGACTCCCTTCTCAACCTGTCGGGGAGCGCCAGGAACCAGCACCAGTCCCATCTTCTGGTAGACAATGAGCGGCCAATGCCAAAGGTAGAGGGAGTAGGAGATGAGCCCGACAAAAACCACCGGGCGTAAGGAGAGCATCCTGGCAACCAGACTGCGTCCGTATACGCCAGGCGCAATAATCAGCGCCGAACCCAGGCAGGGAAGCAGCGCAGCAAGACCCGGAAATGGCGTGAAGGCCGTGTAGGCGAAGAGGGAATAGCCGATCAGGCCAATGCCAGTCAGAGTGCCGGCTTCGCGCACCAGTCGCGAACGAAAGATGGGCAGATTGACGACCGCGATCAATGAGCCGATCTGCAACTCCCAGGCGCGCGTAATGGGCCAAAAGAACGAAAGGTTGGGCTGGTAGGCCGTGGCCCAAATGCTAAGCGCGAACGAAAGCAGGGAGATGACGCTTAAAATCGCCACCAGCCAACGCCGGCGATAGCGGAAGATGAAGGCCAGCAAAAGCGGGAAGAAGAGGTAAAACTGCTCTTCGACAGCAAGCGACCATGTGTGAAGCAACGGCTTACTGGCGGATGGAGCGTCGAAATAGCCCGCCTGGGAATAGAAGAAGAAGTTGGATGCAGAGAAGAGCGCAGCCAGCAGGGAGTGGCCGTAGGAAATCATCTCCGAGGGCAGCAAATAGATCCACGCCGCGGCGGTAGTAAAGACCAGCATGGCCAGCAATGCCGGCACGATGCGGCGAATGCGGCGCTCATAAAATGCGGCGATGGAAAAGCGTCCGCTATTTAGTTCTTTTGCCAGAATCGAAGTGATCAGGTAGCCGGAAATGACAAAGAAAATGTCCACACCGACAAAGCCTCCGGTCACGTGCAGAGCAT
This sequence comes from uncultured Occallatibacter sp., assembly GCA_964493705.1. GTDB lineage: Bacteria > Acidobacteriota > Terriglobia > Terriglobales > Acidobacteriaceae > Telmatobacter. Next base: position 78,882 of record CAZBPD010000008.1, on the reverse strand, counting down.
CCAGATGATACAAAAACACCGAAAGGACAGCAACGGCGCGCAGGCCGTCTATGTCGGTCCGGTATGCTTTGCTCTTCTCCGGGGCAGTGGACAAATGGACCTCCTGGTGCGAGAGTTGCTATGAGCCGTGATCGAGATGCGGATGCCATGGCAACCGGCTGGGACGAGCGTTTTGGAGAATCGCGGCTTGAGCCCGGCATATGGTTTGCCTTCTATATAGGCTCTCACATGTAAGCAATAAATCGAAGTAGAAGATGCACGGAGCGATGCAATGGCATGGCTGATCTCTGCCATGGATCGGCGCGAAGGGCAGAACCCTGCCGCTCGTTGCTACACCGCGGTAATCGAAAGCGTTACACCCTCGACTGAGCCCATTGAAGCCCGTGGTAAAATCTCCGCATATGAGTAATTTCCATGGATGAAGAAACCAGCGCACTTCCTGAATTTCGCATAAGAAGGACGAGTGAAGAATGACAACTGATTCGCATCCAATTCTGGTCACCGGCGGGGCCGGGTTCATCGGCTCCAACTTCGTATTGCAATGGATTGAGGCAGTGGGGACGCCGGTGATCAATCTCGATCTGCTCAGCTATGCGGGCAATCCCGCAAATCTTGCGGCTCTCGAAAAGGACCCTCGCCATCTGCTGGTGCGCGGCGATATCTGCGATGCGGAATTGGTGGCTTCGCTGTTGCGCGAGCACCGGCCCAGGGCCGTTGTGCACTTCGCTGCCGAGAGCCACGTGGACCGTTCAATCACCGGCCCCGCGGCGTTCATTCGCACCAACGTGCAGGGCACCTTCAATCTGATCGAGCAGACCAAGGCTTATTGGTCGCAGTTGGATGCGGCGGCGCGCGCTGCATTTCGCTTTTTGCATGTTTCGACGGATGAGGTCTACGGAACACTGGGACCGGACGATGCGGCCTTCTCCGAGACCACGGCCTACGCGCCCAACAGTCCTTATGCGGCCTCCAAGGCCTCTTCCGATCATCTGGTGCGGGCCTACCATCACACCTACGGACTGCCGGTTCTGACCACCAATTGCTCGAATAACTACGGTCCCTTTCAGTTTCCCGAGAAGCTGATTCCACTAATGATTCTGAATGCTCTGGAAGGCAAGCCCCTGCCGGTCTACGGCGACGGCAGCAATGTGCGCGACTGGCTTTTTGTCGAGGATCACTGCTCCGCCATTCGTGCTGTATTGGAGCGGGGGCGCGTGGGTGAGACCTATAATATCGGCGGCAACAGCGAACGCAAGAACCTGCAAGTGGTGACCGCGATCTGCGCTCTGGTCGACGAACTGCGCCCCAATGCAACGCTCCAGCCGCGCAGCAATCTGCTCACCTATGTGACCGATCGCCCCGGCCACGATCGCCGCTACGCGATCAACGCCGAGAAGATCAAACGCGAGCTGGGATGGGAACCGGCCGAAGCGTTCGAAAGCGGGCTGCGCAAGACGGTAGCATGGTATCTGGATCATGCCGACTGGATCGAGAATGTTCGTACCGGCGCATACCTGGAATGGATTGAGAAGAACTACGGGGAGAGGGTGGCGCAATGAAAGGTATCATTCTGGCGGGTGGGTCGGGGACGCGTCTCTACCCGGTAACTCATGTTGTCTCGAAGCAGCTTGTCCCGGTCTACGACAAGCCGATGATCTATTACCCGCTGACCACGCTGATGCTGGCCGGACTGCGGGAGATTCTGATTATCTCGACGCCCGCCGATACCGCGCGCTTTGCGGAGTTGTTGGGCGACGGCAGCCAGTGGGGACTGCATCTCAGTTATGCCGTGCAGCCCAGCCCGGATGGTTTGGCGCAGGCCTTCGTGATTGGCCGCGACTTTGTAGGCAACGATCCCTGCGCCCTGGTGCTGGGCGACAACATTTTCTATGGGCAATCCTTCTCCGACAATCTGCAGAAGGCCGCCGCCTTGCAGCACGGCGCCATGGTCTTCGCTTATCCAGTGCAGGACCCGGAGCGCTACGGCGTCGTCGAGTTCGATGCCAAGGGCAAGGCCATCAGCATCGAAGAGAAGCCCCCGCAGCCCAAGTCGCGCTATGCTGTCACCGGACTTTATTTCTACGATAACCAGGTGGTCGATCTGGCCGCATCGCTCAAGCCCTCCATCCGTGGCGAACTGGAGATCACCGATCTCAACAGAATTTATCTGCATGCCGGCACTCTCAAGGTGCAGGTGATGAGTCGCGGCATGGCCTGGCTGGATACCGGCACGCACGATTCGCTGCTCGAAGCAGGTCTTTTTGTGCAGACCATCGAGCGCCGCCAGGGTTTGAAGATTGCCTGCCCAGAAGAGATCGCCTATCGCATGGGCTACATCACCACCGAACAACTGGAAGCGCTGGCTTATCCGGTACGCAAGAGCGGTTATGGGCAGTACCTTTTGATGCTCAAAGACGAACAGATCTTCGATGGAGAGGAAAGCGGCTCATGACCATTTCGGAAACGGATTTGCCCGGTGTCTTGCTCATTGCGCCGAAGATCTACAAAGACAATCGCGGAGCATTCTGGGAGACATTCCATCTGGGCCGGATGACGGCCGCGGGACTGCCCTCAAACTGGGTGCAAGATAATTCCTCGATCTCGAAGAAGAATGTTGTGCGCGGACTTCATTATCAAGTGAGCCATCCGCAGGGCAAACTCGTGCGCGTGGTGCAGGGCGCGGCGCTGGATGTTGCAGTGGATCTGCGCCGCAGTTCGGCAACCTTCGGACGTCATGTGGCCATCGAGTTGAGCGAAGAGAACGCGTATATGCTCTGGATTCCAGTAGGCTTCGGACACGGATTTCAAGCGTTGACAGACGCCGTCACTCTGGCCTACAAGGTTACGGACGAATACTGTCCGGCGGGCGAGCGCACCATCTTGTGGAGCGATCCGGCTCTGGCGATCCCGTGGCGGGTGAGCCCTGAAGAGGCGATTGTCTCTGCGAAGGATGCGCAGGGCGCATTGCTGCGTGATGCGGAGGTCTTTGCCTGATGCCGAAGCCGCGAATCCTCTTGATTGGCGCAGCGGGACAATTGGGCCGTGCCTTGCAAACGAGCTTTGCCGATGCGGGTGAACTCATTGCCTTGGATCGCAACGCCGCAGACTTGAGCCAGCCCGAACGGTTACGGCAGTTAGTTGTACGCAGTGCTCCCGATGTCATTCTCAACGCGGCTGCGTATACGGCCGTCGATCGCGCCGAAGCGGAGACGGAACTTGCCATGACGGTCAATGCGCAGGCTCCGGGGATACTGGCCGAAGCCGCGTTGGCAACGGGCGCGCTGCTGGTGCACTACTCCACGGATTATGTATTCGATGGCTCTAAGCCTGCGCCCTGGATCGAAGAGGATGCGCCCAGCCCGCTGAATGTGTATGGCCTGAGCAAGCTCGCAGGAGAAGCGGCCATTCAGCAGGTGGGAGGCAAGGTCCTGATCTTTCGCACCAGTTGGGTCTACGGGCCGCAAGGAAACAATTTTTTATCGACGATGCTGCGCCTGGGTCGGGAGCGCGAAACGCTCAAGATCGTCGACGATCAAGTTGGCGCGCCAACCAGTTCCATCGAGCTGGCTCGCGCTACGCACACAATCGTGGACGGCGTGCTGGCGGGCGCATATGGTGCGAGCGATACGTGGGCCGGTTTGTATCACATGACCTGCCGTGGATCGGTCTCTTGGTGCGGATTTGCGCAAGCGATCTTTGCCCGCGCCGGCGCACTGCTTCAGGGCAAGATGCCCATGGTTCACCCCATCCCTGCCGCGGAGTATCCGACACCGGCCCAGCGGCCGCTGAACTCCGTCCTGTCGAATGAGAAGCTGGATGCGCGCTTTGGGATTCCCCTGGCCGCATGGGATGAGGCGCTGGATGCTGTATTGCTGGATCTTCGACGCGCCGCTCGCACGCCGCAAGCGGAGTAACAGCTCATGGCTGATGCAGGCTCAGGAGCGCGGTATCAGACGCGTTCGGCGCAGATGGCGGGCAATGCGTTCAGACGCGAAATCGACACCGAAGACAAAGCGGAATACGGGACCGAAGTTGGCTGCCGCGGCAACACCCGCAAAATAAATGCCGTTGAGCGATGCTTCAAAGTGCGAGCTCAGATCGGGCGATCCATCGGGCTGACGCTTGATCTTGGCGCGCAGATCCGCATCGATAAAGCTGAGCCGGTCGAGATCGGGTTTGTAGCCTGTGCCGGCGACCAGATGGTCGACTGTCACTTGCCGCAAACCATTCTCCGCGGCAAAGCCCAAGTGCAGCTTGCCGTCCTGCACGCTTGCTTGCTGCAAGCTGAGGCCGGAGTGAACCGGAACGCGTTCTTCGATGGTCTTCTTGATGGTCCAGTTGCCGGAAGGGCCCAGATGCTTGCGGACAAACTTCAGGCGAAGGTCTTGCGGCAAGCGATGGAAGAGCAGCGGAAAATGCACGCAAGCCCATGACTTCCAACCTGGGCCAAGACCGGTCCAAGGCGCGCGCAGGCGCTGCCGCAAGGGCCGTTTGGCTTGGGGCGGTTCAAAGATCTGCACCGCACGATCGCGCACAAAGACCTGCACATCGGCTCCCGCCTCAGCGGCCAGGGCGGCAAAGCCCAATGCCGATGCGCCGCCGCCCAGCACCGCAATGGACTTGCCGGCGAACTTGCCGAGTTCCGCATGGTCGAAGGTGTGCGAGACAAACTCGGCGGGAAGCTCTCTGAGCAGGGAAGGCAGATACTCGAAAAAACGAATGCCCGTCGCCAGTACGACGCGGCGCGCTCGCGTACGCTCGCCGTTGGCAAGGGTGAGGAGAAAGAGTGCGCCCTCGCGCTCGATGGACGTTACATCGGTCTCTTCCAAATGAGGCACCAGGCGGCGCTGGAAGGTGCGTCCATACTCGACAAAAGTGGCCAGCGGCACAGGCCAGCCAATCTCTTCGTAGGGCAGCTTCAATTCGCGGCAATAGTTCTTCAGCGAGTGTTGACCCGAGGGATCGTAGAGCGAAGAAGCAAAGCCCTCGGACTTAAGATGCATTCCGCGCGGCATGTGTTCCGCCCAGGATTGCATGGGCACGCCAAAGATGCGGTGCTTCAGGTCGTAAGAACTCAGCGTCGCCGAGAGGGAGAGCCCATAAGGGCCGGCGCCAACAATAGCTACGTCCGAAATATCGTTCATATTCTTCCTGTCTGACTCCAGGTGCATGATTTCATTCTCAGATTGCCGGTAAGTCCAATTTGTATCTGGCTACCATGGCTTCATCGATGGATTGCTCGAAGTCAGGGGAAAAGTAATAGCAGGGCTTGGTAGGAAAGCATCCTATCGATTGGCGGGATGTGCCCCGCGCGGAAGCAAGGCGATCCAATATCGAACTACCCTCGACAGCCTCGAACAAAGAGATTGCCTGGTAAATGTTGGCCGAGCACGGGCTTCAGCAGATAACAGACGCCCCGCTCTTGCCCTGCATGACCGGCGGGGGTGCGCCGGTCCCGTCGTCGCAACTGGAATAGCGCTCGTTGATGGCGAAGATAGCCTCGGTCCGGCTGGTAACCCGCAGTTTGGCGAAGATATTGACCAAGTGGTTCTTTACCGTGTGGCCGCTGACTTGCAGTGCGGCGGCAATTTCCTTGTTGCTCTTTCCCACCATAATGAGATCGATCACTTGCCTTTCTCTCTCGGTCAAGATGCCCTGTAACTGGCCAACGGCGCGGCTGCGCCTCATCTGCACTGAGAATTCATCGAGAATCAGATTCAGATGCGCGCTCGAAGCCCACACCTGGCCCTCATGCACGCAGAGGATGGCCTTGACCAGCGTTTCCACGCTGGCGTCACTCTCTAACAGATAGCCGCGAGCGCCGGCCCGGAAGGCTGCCAATACATCGACACAAGCCGGAGAGCTGCCCAGCACGATGCCCCGCAAGCCACGGTGCAGGGAGATTGCTTCGGTGAGCAGTTCAAGGCCGGAGTGACGGCCGCGATGGAGATCCAGATTGGTAATTAGAATCCGAAACGCAGAGCGGGCGAGTTCCGGGAGAACCTCGTCGGCGCTCACATTCACACAGGTGATCGGAAGGTCCATCCGGGAGGAAAACTCGCGCGACAGAAACTCTCCCGCCATTTTGCTGGCAAGAGCGACACAGACACGGATAGGTCGTACGCGAGCAGTTGTATCGGTCACTTGGCGCACCTCGGGAAAGTCGTACCTGAGCTCAGAGCTTGCATTCATATTACAGAAATGGTTTTGAAAGGGCCGGTTGAACCCTTCCGCATGTTTTGAGTTTCTGTTTGGTTTGGCAAATCGGCGGGATCTGCACCCGGTCGAGTTTGCTTCACCGAGGCAAACCAACCATTGCAATCGAAACCTGGTTCATATTGGATGAAAAAACAGTTGAACTTGCGCAGCCAACTAAGACTCGATGCGCACCGCGCTAAGATCCCATGACGCCAAATCCAGGCAAAATGCCCAGCCGCGCATCCTCCACACTTCGATACGAACAAATATGCTTATGCCGAACAACTCACCTTCAGGCCGATTCCAAATACCCCGCTGGGTATTGTGCAAGTCCTACATTCGACGCGGTTAATGCGCCTCTAGAAGCGCAGTTAACATGTGGCTCTTAACACTGTATTTTACATGCATCGCCGCCGGTGTCAACGAAGATCTAGCTGCGACGCCGCTTCCGGGCAAAACAGCATGGCAGAATTCTGGCGGGGAGAGAGGAAACAAGGGAACAGGCGGCGCGGCCTTCGATTGACACCATTTGGAACACTGCTCGAAGTTCGCCCAGGGAGATCCATTCTCCGCAATGGCCAGGAAGGCGGCGTCCAAACCTCTCAGCGCAGGGTCCGTTCCCAACTGGCGCTCCAGATGCCTTAAATTGCTTCCTTGCCATGATGAGATTTGAAGGCCCTCCGATAAACAGGGTGGGGCGGTGCTCACAAAAGGTCGCAGGGGGCGTTTGGCCCTCTATGGGAACCGAATCAGGGCGCACAACGATGACGATGCCGAGCAGGTCCACGATGGAATGGAGAGGATTCCGCGTCCTGGGGATTTCTTGCCTTTTTTTGCTGTTGCTCCACCCTTGCCGCGTATTTTCTCAGGTAAATTCTGTGCGTCCGCATGTCATACGTACAATAGGGGATATTTACTCAAGCGCTCCCGAAGAAGCCAAAAAAGGAATCCCTGTCGAGTTGGATGCGGTGGTGACGTATGCCGATCCGGAGTGGGGTCTTTTATTCATTCACGATGCCACGGGATACATGTATATCGACATTCACGGCCATAGGACGCAGGTCACGGCCGGCGTACGGATTAGCCTGACCGGGGTCACCGGAGGCGGCGAGAATGGGTTCGTATTGACCCATCTCAACATCCGCGCGGTGGGTCATGCGGCGCTGCCTCCGGCCCAGCAGGAAAGCGTGGCCGAATTGAACAGCGCTGGTGGGGGCAGCCATCTTGTCACCACCACGGGCGTACTGCAGAGGTGCGAAATCAGTTGGGATCGCATCTGCTATCGCATTGCCGATGGGCCAACCGCGGCATGGGTGGTGATTCCCAAGCCGAAAAGCCAGCTTTCGGAAAGCCTGATGGGGGTCAAGGTTCAGGTGAAGGGTACAGCCGGAAGCCATATCGATGAGACCGGCAAGACGGTGGCCGCACAGATTTTTGTCAACAGCCTGGCCGATATTGTTCCCATTACGCCCCCCCCTGCCGCGGCAGAGGCCGGCAAAGATCGCAATTCCTTGCACACCATCCAGCAGATCCACAGTATGAGCATGGCCGAGGCCCGGCGGGGGCGCCCGGTGGAATTGCAGGGCGTGGTGATCTATTCCGATCCCGACTGGGGTCTTTTGTTCCTGCACGATGCCACGGGTTCAATTTATATCAACGTTCACGGTTCCAGCACGTATTATCCGCAGGGCACCGAGGTGCGTGTGGAAGCGGTTACCGACGGCGGAGATTCCGCCCCGATTGTGACCGGGGCAAAGGTCACGATTGTGGGCCAGGGCGACCTTCCCGCGGCCCTGCCGTTGAGCGTGGCCCAACTCAATGCAGGCGTAGCCGACAGCAGTTGGGTGAGCACGACGGGCGTTTTGCGCCCCTGCGAAGACTCGAAAGGGCGCGTCTGCTTCCATATCGTCGATGGCAAATCGTCGGCCTGGGTGGTCGTTCCCCAACCCGACAGCGCCAAAGCGAGCCGGCTCATCGGCGCTCTGGTCCGCGTCAAAGGCGTCAGCGGCATTCACCTCGATGCCGCCAACAAGCCTGCGGGAGCGCAGGTTTTTGTCAACGGGCTGAAAGATCTGGAAGTTCAGAGCGGGGGTTTGGCGGATTCATTTCAGCTTCCCGTCACGGCCGCTGGCAAATTGGATGTGGCCGCGGTGAACCAGCGATTCGTGACGCAGGTGCATGTGCGTGGCGCGATCACCTGGAACTCTTCCGGGCGCATGATCGTTCAAGACGCCACGGGGGCCCTGAGCGTGGCGGCTCCCAATGCCGGCGCGCTTCATTCCGGTCAGCTTGTGGACGTGGTGGGCTTTCCCAGCCTGGGCGACCTGACGGCGGTGATGCTGACCGACGCCGCGGTGCGGGTTTCACCGGGCGGATCGAACCGTGCCATCGCGCCCCAGGAGGTGACCGCATCCGAGGCCCTGCAGCGCGGGTTGAATGGGGTGCGGGTGCGCATCAGAGCGCATTTGGTCGGCCAGAACGCCAGCGCGACGGAGTTTGTCTTCTACCTGGACGACGGCAAACAGCGATTCAGTGCGCGCCTGGAACGGAACGAGGCTACCCGCGAGATTGTGGGCATGCCCAATGGAGCTTATCTCCGATTGACCGGCGTGGCGGTGATTCGCAAGGGCACGCCGCAGTGGCCCGAGTCGCTGCAACTGCTGGTTGGATCGCCGGCGGATATGGTGCTGGACGAGACCGGCTGGTTCACCTTTACCCACGTTCTGAGCGTCCTGGGCGGTATGAGTGCGGTGGTGGTGACGGTCCTGATCTGGGTGGGGATGCTGCGCCGCACGGTGCGCAAGCAGACGGCCCTCATCCGCGCCACGCTGGAGAACGAGTTGCAGATGGCCACCCAATACCAGCGGCTCTTCGAGCGCAACCTGGCGGCAGTCTTCCGCTGGCGGCCGGACGGTTCGATTCCGGACTTCAATATGGCCTTTGTCAAGCTGCTCGGTCTGGAATCGCGGGAGGCGATGGCCGGGCGCTCCTATTGGGATCTCGAGGTGGACGCGGAGGTGCGGGAGAGACTGCGCGAAGCCCTGCTGCGCGAAGAGGCGCAGAGCAATCGCTCCGCCACGCTGCGCCGCGACGACGGCGGCCACGTGCACGTGCTGATGAACATTACCCCCGTCGATGGGCCCAAAGGCATGTTGTATGAGACGACGGCCATCGACATCTCGCAACTGCGCCATCATCAGATCGAACTGCAAAAGGCCAAGGACGCGGCGGTTTATGAATCGCAAAACGATTCGCTGACCGGCCTGCCCAACCGCAGGATGGTGTCGGAGAAGCTGGATGCAATGCTGGAAGAAGCCAGCATCGAGGGCTCCATGCTGGCTCTGCTTTATATCGATCTGGATGGCTTCAAAACCATCAACGACAGCCTGGGCCACGCCATCGGTGACGGTCTTTTGGTGGCAGTTGCGGCCCGTCTCCGTTCCAGGGTGCGGCACAAGGACATCGTGGCGCGCATGGGGGGCGATGAGTTCGTGGTCATTCTTCAAGGCATCGAAGCCAAGGAAGAATCCGCACTTGTGGCCGGCAACTTGCTGAGCGCGCTCTCTAATTCCTTCTCTGTGGAGGGCCACGAGGTTTCCGTAGGAGCCAGCGTCGGCATCACCATCTATCCCGACAGCGCGGCCTGCTCCGAGGAACTGATCAAAGAGGCGGACAGCGCCATGTATGTGGCCAAACGCGAGGGCAAGGGGCGTTTGATGTATTTCACCCCAGCCATCGGAGCTCATGTGCAGGAACGCGTCAGCCTGGAGAAGGAGTTGCGCGGCGCGGTGCAGCGGAACGAGATTACGCTGCACTACCAGCCGGAGTTCGAATTGCGCGGCAATCGCCTCATCCGCTTCGAGGCGCTGGCCCGCTGGACCCATCCGGTGCTGGGGGTTATTTCTCCGGCCAAGTTCATCCCCATTGCCGAAGAGAGCGGATTGATCGTCTCCCTGGGCAATTTCATCATGGAACAGGCCTGTAGCGAGGCGGTTAAGTGGCAGGGGATTCTGGCCCAGCCGGTGCAGGTCGCGGTGAATGTCTCCAGCATTCAGTTCCGCCGCAAGGGATTTGTCGATGAGGTCCGGGCCATCCTGGAGAAGACCGGGCTGGAGCCCACGCTGCTGCAAATTGAGCTCACCGAATCGGTGATGATGGGCGATCTGACGAATGCCGCAGAGATCATGAACGAACTGCACGATCTGGGCATCGGCTTGGCCATCGACGATTTTGGCACCGGCTACTCTTCGATGAGTAATTTGCGCTCGTTGCTCTTTGACACCATGAAGATCGACTCCTCCTTCGTGCGCGGGCTGGGCGTGGAGCCCGAGAGCGAATCCATGATTCAGACCCTGGTCGTGCTGGCGCAGAGTTTCGCCATGCGGGTGATTGTGGAAGGGGTGGAGACCGGCTCGCAACTGGAGATGGTCAAGGCCCTGGGCGCCAACGAAGTGCAGGGCTATTTCACCGGACGCCCCAGCGCAAATCCCAGAGAGGCTTTTCTGCTACCCGCGCAGGCGGCGCAGGAAGCGCTTCCGTAGAGTTCCCCGCCCATTGCAGGCGCGGCGCAAAGGGCCCTCTGTGGAGGCGAGCGGTTTTGACCGAACGGCAAAAAGGGTAGGCTTGGCGGGCTTCTGCCGGCTATTCTCTGGCCTTGACGGCTCCGGCGCCCAGAACCCTCCACCCAAGCAGTGCCGGGATCAGGATGAGAAAGGGCAGAATCAAGAGCAGTTTCTTCAAAAAGAGAGCGGCAATGCGCCCGCCGAGTGATGGGGGTGGAAAAGCCACGGGCATGGGAGGTGCTTCCTTTCAGCTTTCGGGCCATGATGCACCCATTTAGATAAACGCAATTGGCGGAAGATTTCCTTTTTTCAGCTTTTTCTTGGGCTATACGAGGAGGGCTCGATCTCCCGCTTTCTTACCGCGTCTGGCTGCAGGGCAAACGCATCTTAATTCCGCTGTCGGATCAGTTTTGGATTGCGAATCGAAACAAAGGGTAGTTTGGGGAGGGAGCAGGAGCCTTCAGGCCCCTGAATAGGGCGATGGATGGATGGGCCTTCAGGCACGGGCCTTTTTGCAGATGCGAGCAAAGACCCGAGGCTAAAGCCTCTCGTTTTTGCCGCTGCTTCAGGGGCTTGAAGACCTCTGCTCCCTCCGTAAAAAAACAAAAGCAATGGTTACAACTGTTTCACTCGGAAAACGGCAGATCGATTTAGTGCGTTTGCCCTGCGCCCGGCAGCCCTCCCCGCCGGGATCTTTACCGCAATCTGTAAAATGGAGAAGAACGCGTTTCGATTGCATCTGCCGGGGCACTTCCTCGGAGCGGGATCTGCGGCGCGAGGAGGCCATCCATGTTTCACACCACGGAAGACGTACGCATCCAATGGACCAAGGTGGTTCTACCCCCGGTCTTTCTGGAGGAGGAACGTCCGCTGACCGAGACGGCCTCGGGGGTGATCTACGACGCACGCAACGAGATTACCGCCATTCTCAACGGCCAGGACGACCGCCTGCTGGTGCTGGCCGGCCCCTGCTCGATTCACGACACCAAGGCCGCCCGCGAGTACGGCGCGCTGCTCCAGAAGGCCATCGAGGAGTTCAGCGCCGATCTTCGCCTGGTCATGCGCGTCTACTTCGAGAAGCCCCGCACCACCATCGGCTGGAAGGGCCTGATCAACGATCCCTATCTGGACGAGTCCTACAAGATCAACGACGGCCTGCGCCTGGCGCGCACCCTGCTGCTGGATCTGGCGGAGATGGGCGTGCCCTCGGGCACCGAGTTCCTCGATATGATCTCGCCGCAGTACATCGCCGGGCTGGTCAGTTGGGGAGCCATCGGCGCCCGTACCACCGAGAGCCAGGTGCACCGCCAGTTGGTCAGTGGTATCAGTTGCCCGGTGGGCTTCAAGAACGCGACTTCGGGCGACGTGCAGGTGGCGGTCGACGCTATTCTTTCCGCCGCGCACTCGCACACCTTTTTGGGCCACACCAAATTCGGTCAGTCGGCGATCTTTGTGACCAACGGCAATCCCGATTGCCACATGATCCTGCGCGGCGGCAAGAAACTTACCAACTACGACGCCCAGAGCGTGGCCGAGACCGCGCGCAAGATGGAAAAGGCCGGCATCCACCCCAACATCATGATCGACTTCAGCCACGCCAACAGCAGCAAGGACTACAAGCGCCAGTCGCTGGTCTGCCACGATGTGGCCGCGCAGGTGGCGGCGGGCGACAAGCGCATTATGGGCGCGATGATCGAGAGCAATTTGGCGGCCGGCGCGCAGCCCCTGGTTCCCGGCCAGCCGCTGGTCTACGGTAAGAGCATCACCGACGCCTGCATCGATTGGCAGGAAACCTATATTCTGCTCAAAGAACTGGCCGCCGCCGTCCGCGCGCGTCGTAAAGCCTGAAGGGGGCAATTCACCCCAGTCCTTTACAGCGAGGGACCGGGAGCGCCCGCATTTTTTATCCTCAACATGGTTTGAAATGATTATCGAGAGCAGGGCCGCACGCTCATGGTTTTCAGCGAACTTTCTTAGCTCCCATCACGTACCTTGTGCAAACGCAGGAGGTCCGCATGACGTCCCTGAAAGGGACGGCCCGAATCGCCGGTCTGTGGTATCTTGGCTTCACTCTTGGGCCGTTCTATCTGCTTTATGTCCCCTCGCAAACAGTGGTGCACAACGACGCAGCCGCAACCGCGGCGCGCGTCCTCAGCCATGAGGTACTTTACCGCTGGGGCATGATTGCCGAGACGCTGGGTGCGGTCATCTTCATAGGTCTGAGTCTGGCACTCTATCGGCTCTTTGAAAACGTGGACCGCCATTGCGCCCGGCAGATGGTGGCGCTGGTGCTGGTGTCTTCTGCTCTCGGCCTGGTGACGGTGGTCTTCAGCGCGGCCGCGCTACTCGTCTTTCGTGGCGGCGGTGGCTTCGCCGGCTTCGACAACCAGACGCGCGAGGCAATCGGGATGCTCCTCATCCAGATGCGTGGCCAGGCGTATGGCATCAACCAGACGTTCTGGGGATTGTGGCTGCTGCCGTTTGGATGGTTGGTGGTGCGTTCGCGCTTCTTGCCGCGCTGGCTCGGATATTGGCTGCTTCTAGACGGGATTGCCTGGGTTGTCGTAGGCGTGACCTGGTTCTTGGCCCCCGGCTCCACAGATGTTCTGTTCCGTTACTTTCAGCCGGTGTTTCTGGCTGAGCTTGCGGCCATGCTCTGGCTGCTGATCGCGGGTGCAAAGGAGCCAGCGGTCGTTGCAACTGTAATTACATAGTTTTTTATACTCGACGAATGCAGGAGGCACTGAGGAGAAAAGCGCCTTTTCATCGGTTTCTGTCCCCGGTCCCCAACAGCGAGGGACTGGGGGCAACCACGACATTCCTCCTCAACGTGGTTTGGAAGAACCCCCGAGACCGAGACCATCCGTCCATCCGCATCAAGAGCCAAACGGACAACGCGAAGCATGAAGCGCCGTCCTGATGGGACTCCGGAGGGTTTTTGGGGTCGCTCTCCCAGTGCTGAAGCGCTGTGCGAACCACCTCTGCGCCTGCAGCGCGGGATTTGCTGAGAGCCCATGATGCGGGTTTGTGGGGAGATGCTGCCGGGATTTCCAGAGAAAAATCTTCATTCCGATCCTACTTTTGGCGGATTCATAGGGTTGCGAGGCGGGCGTAGAGTTCGATTCGGCTCAAAGCGGCCGATTTCCGCGCAAGCGAAAAGGGCCGGCGACGAGTGCGGTAGGTAGAAGAGCGATTCGAGTGGCGCGGCGGGGAGAAACGATTTCCGGGAAGATGTAAACGATTTCAGAAAGCCCCGGCCGCGCCTCGACCTGTTGACCCTTTAGGAGGTAGTTATGCAACTGATTCATGAGCAACGGTTCCGAGTGCTGCTGCTGGTACTCGCCGCCGCCCTGTTCTGCTGCGCCGCGCCGGTCTACGGGCAGGGCACCAGCGCCAGCTTGACGGGCAGCGTCACCGATCCCACCGGGGCGGCTGTGGCCGGAGCCACTGTCACCATCACCAACATCGGCACCAACTTCGCCCAGACCGTCAAGACCGACAGCGTCGGCGTTTATACCCTGCGGCCTCTGCCCATCGGCAACTACACGCTGGCCATTCACGCGCCGGGCTTTGACGGCTACCTGCAGAAGGGGATCGTGCTGACGGCCAATCTGGCCGCCACCCAAAACGTCAGCCTGAAGGTGGGCGCGGGCAAGACCGAGGTGGTTGCCGTGACCTCCGACGCGGAGCTGATCAATACCTCCTCGGCGGAGCTGGGCACCACGGTGGGCGAGGCGGCGATCGCCGAGCTGCCGCTGAACGGCCGCGACCCATCCTCGCTGGTGCTGCTGGCGCCGGGCACCTCGAACGTCGCCCAGCATGGCGGCGAAGGCGTACAGACGGGCTTCTCCTTTTCGACAGAAAACGGCGCATCGTCCAACGGCGGCCGCCAGGGCAGCACCTTCTACATGCTCGACGGCGTGTCGAATATGGATAACTACAACCTGCTGACCGCGCCCTTTCCCAACTCGGATGCGACCCAGGAGTTCAAGGTCATCTCCAACAACTTCAGTGCGCAGTATGGATTCTCGCCGGGCGCGGTGGTCAGCATCGCCACCAAGAGCGGCACCAACCAGTTCCACGGCGGCGCCTTCTGGTTTGTGCGCAACAACGATCTGAACGCCACAGACTGGTTCAGTCACCAGGTCGATCCGCTGAAGCGCAATCAGTTTGGCGCCTTTGCCGGCGGCCCGATCCAGAAGAACAAGCTCTTCTTCTTCGGCAACTACCAGGGCACCCGTCTGGTGACGGCGGCCACCAACCTCAAGACCAACACTCCCACGGCGGCCATGCTGGCGGGCGATTTCAGCGGTCTGGCCAGCACACCGGGCGTGACCAACCTCAATGGCCCGTTCCATACCGTCAATGGCAAAGCCAATCAGTTGGATACCAGCGTCGCCACGCTGGACCCGGCAGCGGTGACCATCACCAAGACGGGCTTGCCCAGTTCTCCGACCCAGGGTCCCGACGGCCTGATGAGTTACACCGAAGCCGCGGCCAGGAATAGTCTCGACGAGTTCACTGAGAAATTCGACTACAACCTTTCTCCGTCGCAGACGCTGTCGTTGCGTTCGTTCACCGACCACATGACGGCGCCCTCCTCGGATACGCCGGGCGACATGCTCTCGGTGATCAACGACCAGAACTGGACCTATGGGTTGCAGGAACGGATGTTCTACTTCAACGATGTTCTGACCCACACCTGGACGATCAACCCCAGCACGGTCAACGCATTTTCGGCCTTCTGGAATGAGCAGAGCGCGCACAACCAGGCGGCGGTGCTGGACAGCAGCAACCAGGCCATGTGCCTCTCTCGCTATATTGCGGTGAACGAACTGGCCGGACAGTGCTACATGGAAGGCTTCACCATCACCGGCGACAGCAACAACGTGCGGGGCGGCTGGACAGAGCCCTCGCAAGAGGTGCGTAACACCTATGGTTTTACCGACACGCTCTCCAAGGTGGCGGGCAAGCACTCGCTCACCACAGGCGTGCAGTTGATGCACCAGTTTGCCGAGGAATACACGCAATATCCTTCGCATCCAGAGGTGACCTTCACTGGGGCCTACACGGGCAATGGCGTGGCGGACTTCCTGCTGGGCTATATGCACGAGTTCAAGCAGGGCGCCGGCGAGATCGCGGATGTGGCGGGCTGGCAGTTCGCTCCCTTTGCGCAGGACGACTGGCGTCTGTCCTCGCACCTTACCGTCAATCTTGGCGTGCGCTGGGACCCAAACTTCGCTCCCACTTCAAAGGGCGGGCGCGGCGCGGCCTTCGTCGCCGGGCAGCAGAGCGCGATATTCCCCAATGCGCCCACGGGTTTGATCTTCCCCGGAGACGACGGCATGAAGGCTACCTTGATGCCGGATTCAACCGGCTACTGGGAGCCTCGGTTGGGCATCGTTTGGCAGCCGAAACAGTTGCCCCATACCGTGCTTCATGCCGGATTCGGCATGTTCACCGGGCCGCTGGAGTACTCGACCTATAACCACGCCGCTGACATCGCTCCCTTCAGTCCGACCTTCGACTTCACCGGCGGCGGTTGCGCTACTGGCTGCACGGCAGGCGCCGACCAGGCCATCACCGGCGCGTTGAGCTTCGACAAGCCCTGGTCCGGCCCTTACGCGCCTTACTCCGCCAGCCCCTTCCCGCCCTTCGCCTCGGTCTCGTATCAACCGCCGACCGGTGCGGCGTTTTCCGCGACCGGCACGTCGGTGGAACAGTCGTTCTCGCGGGACTTCAAGCTGGGCATGACCCAGAGCTGGAATCTCAGCGTGGAGCAGCAGCTCAACCCGGTGATGATGGTTCGTCTGGCCTATGTGGGTAGCGAGTCGTATCACCAATCGGTGGCCATCGATCAGAACGCGGCCGTCAAGAACCCCGCAGGCGCCTATAACGCGGCCGCCGGCGGCAACTACGCGCGTCCCTACGCGGCCTTCAATCAGATTCTCGAAGACAAGAGCAACGGGACGGCCAGCTACAACTCGCTGCAGGCCAGCTTCGATCGGCACATGGCGCACGGATTCCAGTTGCAGTCCAGCTTCACCTGGTCCAAGACGATCGACGTGGCCGGCTCCAGCAATGTATCGTTCGGCAATCCGCTGCTGGGCGATCCGTTCAACATGAAGTGGAACCGCGGCAACTCCACCATGAGCGTGCCGTGGAACTCGGTGACCAACTTCATCTACCAGGCGCCGCGCCTGGCCAACCAGAACAAGCTGCTGCAGGAAACCCTGGGCGGCTGGGAGCTGAGCAGCATTCTCACCTACCAGACCGGCGTTCCCTTCTCCGTCTTTGCCTCGGGCACGGATTGGGGCCAAAACGATTCCGGCTCGATGCAATATCTGGATCGCGCCGACGTCGTTCCCGGAAAAAGCCTGAATGTGGGCCAGGGCAGCCACTGGGATTGGACGAATGTCCAAAAGGGCTACTTCAACGGCGCGGCCTTCACCAACAATGCCGCCGGCACCTTTGGCAACTCGGCCAAAAACCTCATGTATGGACCGCATGAGTTCGGCGCCGACGCGGCGATCATGAAGACCTGGAGTCTGATGGAAGGCACAAAGCTGCAGTTCCGCTGGGAGGCCTTCAATGCCACCAACCATCCCAGTTTTGGCAATCCCACCGGCGACTACGGCAACACGGTCGGCTGGGGCGACTACGGCATCATCGGCAATGTGGGCAACATTCCGCCCAGGGTGATGCAAGGCGCGCTCAAGCTCACCTTCTAGTGGTCCATTGCAACGGGCAGCTTTGGCTTTGCGGCCAGGGCTGCCCTTTTTTACGCGCAAAATCTCCAACCCGCGGCGGCGTTCCACTGGAATGCGGAAATCTTCGACCGTTCCGACTTTGGACGGATTCATGGGATCTTTGGAGAGCGTAGATTGGGATTTCTCCACGGCATAGGCGCAAAGCTGCGGAGAAGATAGACGCAGAGCGCACGGAGCCTATTCGCATGTACGGATCGATTCATTTCGCATTGAGAGGCTCTCGGCCTTCCTCCTTTTTAAGGCCTGCCCGCTGGGGCGCTTTAGGGCTTGCATTGTTGCTTGTGGCCGGCTCAGCGACGGCGCAGAAAACCGCACCGATTCGTATCGACGCCAGCCAGCCCAGCGGTGAAGCGGTTGCGGCGCGCTACGATGCGGGAGCATCCACCTCGCCCACCGGCAGCACCATCGGCCTCAACAGCCGCTATCTGACCCGCGACGGCAAACCCTGGCTGCCGGTGATGGGAGAGTTCCACTACTCGCGCTATCCGCGCGCGCAGTGGGAAGAAGAGCTGCTCAAGATGAAGGCCGCGGGCGTCAACATCGTGGCCACTTACATCATCTGGATTCATCACGAGGAGATCGAAGGGCAATACGACTGGAGCGGCCAGCGCGACCTGCGCGCCTTTGCCCAACTCTGCGCCAAGCACGGTCTGCTGCTGGAGCCGCGCATCGGCCCCTGGACCCACGCCGAAGTGCGCAACGGCGGCCTGCCGGATTGGGTGATAAAGCAAGGGCCGACGCGGGTCAACGATCCCGCTTATCTGACCTCGGTGCAGCGCTGGTATGCGGAGATTGGCCGCCAACTCGACGGCCTGCTGTGGAAGGACGGCGGCCCGGTGATCGCCGTGCAGTTGGAGAATGAGTACTCGGCGCGCGGCCCCGGCGCGGGCGAGGAGCACATTCTGACATTGAAGAAGATGGCTATCGCCAGCGGCCTGGATGTGCCGCTGTATTTCGTCACCGGGTGGGACAACGCCGTGGTGCCGGAGCGGGCGGTGATTCCCGTCTATGGCGGCGGCTATCCCGATGCGCCGTGGGATGGATCGACCGGCAAGCTGCCTGCGGCCGAGGTCTATGCCTTCCGCTTTCAGAGCCGGGTGGCGGCCAATATGGGAGCGATGGGTGGAGCAAGCACCAGCGCGCAGCGGGCCAGCAAAGAGGAGCTGCCCTATCTGACGGCGGAGATCGGCGGCGGTATCGAAGACACCTACCATCGCCGCCCTGTGATTCAGCCCGACGACATCGGCGCGATGTTCCCGGTGATGCTGGGCTCGGGGGTGAATCTCTACGGCACGTACATGTTTCACGGCGGCGAGAATCCAGAGGGCAAGTTGAGCACGCTGGAGGAGTCGCAGGCTACTGGCTACCCCAACGATCTGCCTATCAAATCCTACGATTTTCAAGCGCCCATCGGGGCGTTCGGCCAGGAGCGCGCGTCGCTGGGCAAGATGAAGGTCTATCAGTATTTTTTGAACGCCTTTGGCGCCGATCTTGCGCCTATGGCGGTCCATGCTCCGCAGCCGCAGCCTCTGAATCCGTCGGACTTCAGCGTGCTGCGTGCAGCGGTGCGGGCGCAAGGCGATGCGGGCTTCCTCTTTGTCAACAATTACGTGCGCGGCTACTCCATGCCGGCGCGGACGGCGGCGCAGTTCGAGGTGCAACTGCCCGGCGGCGTGCTACGGCTGCCCAGCCAGCCAATCGAGATTCCCTCCGGCGCTTACTTCATCTGGCCGATGCACATGAAGCTGGGCGGCGTAGACCTGCGCTACAGCACCGCGCAGCCCTTTACGCGAATGGAGCAAAACGGTGTGCTCACGGTCTATTTCGCGGCTGTGCGCGGCATAGCCCCGGAATTTGCCTTTGCCGCCGACGATCTGCAAGCAATCAAGGTGACCAGCGGCTCTGTCGTCAGCCAAGACGGCGTGACCTACGTGCGGGAGATTGAGCTGGGCGTGGATGCTTGGATCGATCTGACGGCGAAGAATGGAGAGAAGACGCGCATTGTGGTGCTCAAATCCGATGAGGCGGAGAATGCCTGGAAGGTGCGCATGGACGGGGTGGAGCGGCTGCTCATCACCCGCCAGGATTTCTTTGCCGATGCCGATGGGCGCATTCGCCTGCGTTCGCGCGGTGAGCCGCGCTTTGCCTTCACCGTTACGCCCCCGCTGGACCATGCGCCGCAGGCCAGCCTGGCGCTGACCCAGACCGCATCGAGTGCGCAGAGCGTCAGCTTTGCGGCTACGGCCCAGGAGCGCACATTGGAGTTGAAAGTGAAGCAGATCCAGGCCGCGGGCGAGGCCCCACGGGTGAAGCTGGCGCCGCCGCCGGTCTGGCGTCTGCGGGGCGTGGCGCAGGCGCCCGCAGAGGGCGACCTGGCCCCGGCCGCCAAGTGGTCGATCATGGTCCCTCGGGGTGCGCTCGGTGGGCTCAACGAACTCTATCTTCAAATCGCATATGAAGGCGATGTGGCGCGCTTGTACGCGCAAGACCGCCTGCTCACCGACGACTTTTTCAATGGCCTGGACTGGACGGTGGGGCTGAAGCGGTTTCTTGCTCCTTCAAATACCGCAACCGTGCAACTGGAGATTCTGCCGCTGCGCCAGGACGCTCCGGTGTACTTCGAGACGCCGCACAAGCTGGAGTTCCCGGCCAGCGGCCAACTCGGCAAGTTGAAGAGCGTGAAGCTGGTTCCAGAGTACGAATTGGTGGTTGGCGGGGAGAAGCGTTGAGAAACAAAAGAGGCCATGACATTTTGCCTTAGTGACAAGGAAGACGAAAAGCAGGTCCTTTCGACTCCCCTTCGCTTCACTCAGGGTCGCTCAGGATGACAGGTTTGGGGAACCTCTGATTGAGTCGGGGGGTTGAAGGGTACGGGCTTCAGCCCGTACATAAAGCTCAAAGAATCAACGGGCTTTAGCCCCTGAGGGAAGGTTGGGTCATAGGAAGCGCGCTTAATCGAAGATTCCTTTAGGTTGATGCAATCGGTCTTGCGCCCTATTCAGCGTGGGGAGCTGTCGAGCAGGTAGGTAAAGTTGGCTGGGGAATCTGCGCGCAATCCGACTTTGGTCGGATTCGCAGCGTTGCAAAAGGGGACTAGGATGCGTTGCGAAGGTGAAATGATCCCCAGCGCTCCCAGATCTGCCGGGGAAAGACGAAGATGCGCCGTCGAGCAAGCACGGGATGGCGCGGTTCGATGATCGAAATTGAAGGACTGCAATGAAGGAGTGCCAAATGAGCAGAGTTGAGATGAAGCAGAGAATCCAAAGGATCGTGACCGGCGTGGCGCTGGCGCTGCTGCTGGTGTGCGGCGCGCTGAGCAGCCGAGCCCAGGGCAATGCCGCCACCCTTACCGGCGTGGTGGCCGACAAAACCGGGGCGGTGATTCCCCAGGCAACCGTTCTACTCACCGATGAAGCCTCGGGAGTGACGCGCTCGACGACCAGTGACGGTCAGGGCGTCTTCTCGCTGGTGGGAATCCCGGTTGCGGTCTACGATGTAAAGGTTTCCGCGCCCGGCTTCAACAGCCTGGTGCGCAAGGGCATCGCCGTCCACATCAACGATCAGATCGACCTCAAGGGGATCGTGCTTGCAGTAGCCGGAGCCAACGCCTCGGTGGTGGTGACGGCGGTGGCCGACGAGATGACCCCCACCACTTCGGGCGAGGTCAGCTATACAGTTACCGATACCCAGTTGCACAACATGGACATCGAGGGCCGCAGCGCCATCGAACTGCTGGGCATGATTCCCGGCTCGGGTAACACAGGCAACTTCAACGGCACGTACAACGGCGCATCGGCGGGATTCACGCAGAACTCCAGCGCCTTCACGGTCAACGGCAACCGCTTCGATCAGGTCTCGATTGTCAGCGACGGCGCCTCAGTGACGGATCTGAACACGGCCGGTGCGGCTTCGGTGACGCCCAATGTGGACATGATCTCGGAGTTGAAGGTCGAGTCGGCGGCGTACTCCTCGGCGCAGCCCAATGGTCCCATTGTGGTCTCGACCGAGACCAAGTCGGGCGGGCGCGACTTCCACGGTTTGGCGGAATTGACCGCGCGCAATCATACGCTCAATGCAGCAGACTGGCAGCAAAAGGCCAATGGCTTGCCCGCGCCGCAGACCTCTCTCTTCTATCCGCAGTTTCAACTCGGCGGACCGCTGGCGCTGCCTAGCATGAAGGCTCTCAAAGACAAGCTCTTCTTCTTTGCCGCGACCGAGATCTCGCAGCAGCATGTGGATCTGTCGCCGCGCAAGGCGGAGGTCCCCGCCGAAACCGGAGCGCCCGGCTACAGCGGAACCGGCATGGCCAATGGCGACTTTACCGACTCTGCTTATCTGGGCGCATTCTCGAATGCGGGCAATGGCTGGCTGGGATGGCAAGTTTCCAACCAACCATGCGGCGGCAGCTCGTATAGCGCCAGTTGTGTAAGTAAGGTTGGATATGGAAGTAATTGGGGTCAGATCGGCAGCGGTGCGATCGATCCCGCCGGCAAGATTCTGCTCAACGCCTTGCCCAATGCGAACGTCGACCCTGCCACCCACGGCGGCTATAACCTGATTACCGACTACACCGTCTCGGAGCCGCGCAATCAGGACATTCTCAAGCTCGACTACGCAATCACCGACAACGTGCACGCCGCGCTGCGCTACAATCACGAGAACGAAAGCGTGCCTTCGCCCTACGGCCCTTGGAACACATGGAATATGGTTCCCTACCCGGCGGCGCAGACACAGAAGAACGCCTCCAACTCCATCAATGCGACGCTGACCAACGTGTTGAGCTCGCGGCTGACCAACGAGGCTGCTCTCGGCTATACGCGCTTTACGCTCAAGACCGCGCTCAGCGATCTGAACACCGTCTCCACCACCGCACTGAACTACCCCTATCCGGGGATCTTCGCTTCTTCAAGCAAGCTGCTGCCCAATGTGAGTTTTGAAAAGCAGGTGGGCGGGCTGTACATTGGCGGCGGTGAAGCGCCACCTTATCTGGGTGCGCAAAAAAACCTCACATTCAACGACGCGTTGACCATGTTGAAGGGGAAACACATGATCAAGGGGGGATTCTTCGCCCAGATCGGCCACTACAACATTCTCACCACCGGCAACGACAACGGATCGGTCTCGATGCAGAATTGGGGCGCGGTGACGGGCAACGATTGGGCCGATCTGCTGCTGGGCAACATCCTCAGTTACTCGCAGTCGAGCAGCAACATACTGGCCGATATGGAATCCAACCGCTTCGACTTCTTTCTGCAAGACACCTGGAAGCTAGCCTCGAGGCTGACCCTGAACTACGGCCTGCGCGTGGATCACATCGGCTGGTGGTACGACCGCGGCGGACGCATCGCCATCTTCAATCCCTCGGCATATGTCGCCACGCCCAGCCAGAACTACACCTCCTACAGCGGCCTTGAAACCCATTCGACCAACAGTGCGGTTCCGTTCTCCGGCGCCACGCCGCTGGGCTTCCAGTGGGCGCCGTCGGTGGGCTTTGCCTACGATCTTTCTGGCAACGGCAAGACGGTGGTGCGCGGCGGATTCGGCACCAACTACTACAACGACCCAGGCACCACGGCCTATTCGGGCATCATGGCGCCGCCCAACTTCAAGGTGGTCAGCCTCTCGGAGACCACGACGCTGTCGGCGGTCTCGCAGTTGAACTATGCTTCGGCGCCGCCCACCGTGTGGGGTACGGCCAATCCCAGCGACAACCATGCGCCGGTGACCTACTCCTGGAATATGGCGGTCTCGCATCTCTTCCCCTGGGGGAACAAAGTTGAAACCAATTATGTGGGCAATGTAAGCCGCAACCTGGTGGGCTTTGGCGTGCGCAACGTCGTCCCGCAGGGCAGCGAGACCGGGCCGTGGTACGGAACTTATTACGACCAGCAATATCGCCCCTATCCCAACCTGGGCGACGTTTCGACGCACTTCCACAATCTGAATTCCAACTACAACGCCTTGCAGTTGACCGTCACTCGTCAAAAGGGATGGTTGAACTACTGGGGCAGCTACACCTTCGGCAAGACGCTGGCCTATAACGCCGAAGACGCCTTCGTCATGAAGCGCTGGTACGGCCCGGCGCCCTTCGACCGCTCGCAGATCCTCAGCTTCTCCTATTACCTGAGCCTGCCCGATTTCGGCACCAGGTTCCTGGGCAACCGCAAGGTGGTCAACAGCCTGAGCAATGGCTGGAAGTTCTCCGGTCTCTTCCAGGCGATGGATGGAGGGCCGATCGGCAACAACTTCGGTTCCGAATACTCGGTCAATCAGAACACCATCGGCATCTGGGCCAACAAGGACAGCAGCGGCTACGCTCCGTCGAACTACGGCGCATTTGCCACCGGTACGCCCGACGAAGTGGCCGTTCCCAATCTCACCTGCGATCCGCGCAAGGGACTGGCCAAGAATCAGTACTTCAACCCGGCCTGTTTCAGCGGTCCCAAGCTGCTCAGCAATGGAGTCTACCGCCTGCCCTATATCCATGGGCCGGCCTACATCAACGATTCCCTGGGCATCTTCAAGACCTTCGCCATGGGCGAAAAGCGCAAGCTGGAAGTGCGCGGCGAAGCCTTCAACCTCTTCAACCACGCATGGAACGAGTTCATCCCCAGCGACAGCAACATGTACATGGGCTTCGACGATACCGGCGCCGCAGCCAGCGGCAACAGCAGCGCGGGAACCGTCGACAACAAGACCGGCCACCGGGAGATTTCGCTGGCTGCCAAGTTCTACTTCTAGACAGTAGGATGATGAATTGAGCGACGAATCTGGCAACGAGGGGAAGCGCTCTCGTTGCCAGCTTTGTTATTGGTCCTGTTGAAGCCGGACATTGGTGTGTTGAGTCAGGAATTGATTCAAAAAGGAGTTGTTTCCTGAGCAACCGACTCGTGATTCGAGTTAGAGAACCTCTGATTAAGTCGGAGGTTTGAAGGGTACGGGCTTTAGCCCGTACATAAAGCTCAAAGAATCAACGGGCTTTAGCCCCTGAGGGAAGGTTGGGTCATAGGAAACACACTTAATCAGTGGTTCCTTAGGCGTGGGATGAACGCCGGAACCGCCTCCCGCAGGGAGGCGATGAAAGTGGCCAGGGGTGGACCCTGAGCATCGCGAAGGGGGAACCCCTGGAATGGATACCAAAATCTACCTCGCGCCCCACAAGGTCGCGCTGAAACGTGGGGTTTGCAGACCCGTTCATTAGGGAACAAGCGCAGCGAGTCGAAGGACCTGCATTTATTGCTAGTTCTCTGGCCGCATGAAGATGTATTTCAGTCCGTACTTTCCCCGGTTTCAAAATCGAGATCGGGGGCACCCTCGGCGGTACAAAATGAAGAGGTCGAAGGCCCAGTTCACAAAAAGCAGGTCCTTCGACTAAGTTGGTCGCAAAGAGCGCGCCCAACTCCACTCAGGATGACAACTCTGTTTTCCAACGGAGAAAAAGATGCGAGGACTCTGGAGAACGGCGGCAATCGGTTTGCTGGTGCTGTGCGCTTGCGCGGCGCTGCGGGCGCAGCAGTATGCGGTAGGCGCGGACGTATCGTTTTTGGCCAGCGCCGAGCAGCAGGGAATTGTCTTCACCGAAGGCGGGCAAGCCAAAGACGTGCTTTCGATCCTGCGCGAGCACCAGTACAACTGGGTGCGGCTGCGGCTGTTTGTCGATCCCGCGGCCAGCAAGGACAAGCTGCCCAACGATCTGGCCTACACGCTGGCTCTGGCCAAGCGGGCCAAGGCGCAGGGCTTTCATCTGCTGCTCGATCTGCATTACTCCGACACCTGGGCCGATCCGGGCAAGCAATTCACCCCTGCGGCGTGGAGCAAGCTCAAGCACAAGCAACTGGTGGACCAGGTCTTCCGCTACACGCGCGAGACCATCGCCGCCTTTGCCCAGGCCGGAGTGATGCCGCAGATGGTGCAGGTGGGCAACGAGATCACCAACGGAATGCTCTGGCCCGACGGCAAGCTGCCCGATAACTGGGACAACTTCGCCGATCTGCTCAAGGCGGGCGTGGCCGGCGTCGAGGCGGGACGCGGCGCGCAGCCCCGGCCGCGGATCATGATTCACATCGAGCGCAGCGGCGATTACGAGGCGGCGGTGTGGTTCTTCGATGCCCTCATCGCGCACCATGTGCCCTTCGACGTGATGGGGCTCTCCTACTATCCTTTCTGGCACGGGAAGACGGATAAACTGCGCGGCAACCTGCACGATCTGGCGCTGCGCTACCGGTTGCCGATCATCGTGGTGGAGACGGCCTACAACTGGACTCCCGGTGATTTTGCCGGCAAGAAAGCGGAGTTTGCCGAGAGCCCGGAGGGGCAAAAGGCGTTTCTTCAAGCGGTGGATGCGGCGGTGTGGGCGATTCCCAACGGTCTGGGTCAGGGCGTCTTCTGGTGGGAGCCGGCGGTTCCCGGCGGGCCGATTGCGGGCCGTGCGCTCTTCGATGACAAACACAACGCGCTGCCCGCGCTCACCGTCTTTGACAAACCTGCACCTGAGCAGAAACGGTAGAGGAAGCGAGGCGGCGGTTTGTTGAAGCGGCTGGAACGGATCGAGGGAAAGCGGCTGCTGGCGGCGTTTGCGCTGGCCGGGGCGATGCTCTACGCTCCGTCGCTTGCGCAGACCGCCGATGGCCTGGCGGCGGGCGGCGAATGGAGCTACACGGCGCACTCCTGGCAGCCGCAAAACGGATTGCCGGGAGAGACGGTGCAGGCCTTTGCGCAAACCGCCGACGGCTCTCTGTGGGTGGGCACCAGCGAGGGTCTGGCGCGCTTCGATGGCGAGCGCTTCACCGTCTATGCTCGCGAAAATACGCCGCAATTGCGTGAGAACAGCGTCTTCAGCCTGCTTGCCGGGCGCAATGGTCGGCTGTGGATCGGCACCGAGGGCGGAGGTCTGGTTGAGATGCACCAGGGGCGTTTCCGCCTCTACTCCGCGGTCGACGGGCTGACCGACGGTTTCGTGCGAGCGCTCTGGGAGGACCACGCGGGTGTGCTCTGGGTGGCCACCGACAGCGGGCTCTTCAGGATGAAGGGCGAGCGGCTGGAGCGGGTGGACAATCGCCCGGAGATGCCGGCCAACGCCTTCCATGGAGTATTGGAAGATCGTCGTGGACGGCTGTGGGCGGGCGCGGCGCGGCTCTACGCCCTCATCAACGGCCAGCCCAGGGAGTTCAAACTCGACGGCACCGACAGCCAGAACCGGGTGAAATCCATCCTGGAGACCGAGGACGGGTCGATCTGGGTGGGCACGGTCAGCGGACTGCACCGGCTTCGGCCAGGTAGCGAGCGCTTCGAGCGGGTCGGCGGCGTGTGGGGGACCATCCGCACGCTATGTGCGGTTTCGGGCGGCGAACTGTGGGCGGGGGCCATCGGGCAGGGCATTTTCCGCGTGCATTACAACGCGCGCGGCAGCGCCGCCACGCATATGGACGCGCCTTCGCCGCAGGTGAGCAATACCATCCTTAGCATCTTTTCCGACGACACCGGCAATTTGTGGGTGGGCACACAGGTGGGGATGGTGCGGCTGAACCGCACGCCGGTGCAGGTGATCTCGCTGCCCGAGGCGGCGGATTCGGACTTCGGCACCGTCTCGCTCGACGCGGACGGCAGTTTGTGGGCGGCGTCCAATCAACTTGTCCATGTACAGGACGGGCGCGCCACGCCCCATCGCTTTCCGGCGCTAGGCGAGGCGCGGGCCAGAAACCTGTTGCGCACCCGCGACGGAGCGTTGTGGATCGGCACCGATGGCAGCGGATTGTTCCGCATCTCGACGCTGGGTGCGGCCCACTACACCATGCGCCAGGGACTCCCCAACAACTTCATCCGCTGCCTGCTGGAGGCGCGCGACGGCAGCATCTGGATCGGCATGGACGAGGGCGTGAGCCACCTGGACGGCAGCGGCTTTCACAACCTGACCATGCAGAACGGACTGGTCTACTTCAGCACCCGCGCCCTGCTCGAAGACCGCACGGGCGACATCTGGGTAGCCACCGAGCGCGGCGTCAGCCATCTGCACCAGGGCCAGCCGGTTCACGATGCGGTCACCGAGGCGTTGAAAGAAGAAAAGGTCTGGGCGCTGCACGAGGACAAGGAGGGCGGTCTGTGGTTCGGCACCCGCACCAACGGACTCTTCCGCTTCCGCGACGGGCAGCTCACCCATTTCACCACGGCCAACGGGCTGGCCAGCAATAGCGTCTACTCGATTCTGGAAGACGGCAAGCAGCACCTGTGGCTGAGCGGCCCGCTGGGCGTGATGCTGCTCAACCGCGGGGAACTGGACGCGCAGGCGCGCGATCCGCGGCAGGTCCTCTCCATGCGCTTCTATCGCGGCGACGCAGGCGACAAGCCCACGCTCTTCTACGGCGGCACGCAGCCGGCGGGGGTAATTACCCACGGCGACGAGGCCTGGTTTCCCACCAATCGCGGCTTGTGGAGGATACGGCCCACGGAGTTCGACGTGCCGGTGCTCACCCACCTCAATATGGGCGCGGTTACAGTCGATGGCCGGACGGCTGTGGCGGGCGCGCTGCTGACGCTGGCGGCTTCAGTCTCGCGCGTAGAGATCGCCTATGAACCGGTGATGCTTAGCTCGCAGGAGGATTTGCAATTTCATTACCGGCTGGTGGGCTTCGACCAGGATTGGACGGCGGCGAACGCCACGCAACGCTCGGCGACCTACACCAATCTGCCCGCCGGGCAATATACCTTTATCGTCGAAGCCTGGCAGCGGGAGCATCCCGAGCAGCGGGTGCGGGCCACCATGCAGTTGGTCAAGAAGCCGTTCTTCTACCGCACACCGTGGTTTATCGGCCTTTGTGTGCTGCTGGCGGGGCTGGCGGCGATGCTGGCCTACCAGGTGCGCATCCGCCAGGTGCATGGGCGCTACGCGGCGGTGCTGGCCGAGCGCACACGGCTGGCGCGGGAGATGCACGACACGCTGATCCAGGGCTGCGCCAGCGTCTCGGCGATGCTCGAGGCGGCCTCGGGCTGCGCGCCTGACGATAGCGAGTCGCGCCAGCACCTCATCGAATACGCCAGCACCCAGGTGCGCGCCACCATGGACGAGGCCCGCCAGGCGGTATGGAACCTGCGCGGCGGCGAAGAAGCGCCTAACAGTCTGGCGGCCAGCCTGCAACAGATGGGCGAACGGGTGAGCCGCGAGTACGGCATTGCAGTGGAGTGCCAGATCGCGGGCCGGCCCTTCGCCATCGGCCAGCAGGCCATCCATGAACTCATGATGGTGGCGCGCGAGGGCATGTACAACGCCGTACTGCATGGGCATCCCAAAAGAATCACCGCCGATTTGCGCTTCACCGAAAAGGTCCTGGAGATGCTGCTGCGCGACGATGGCGAGGGCTTCGACGCCGCTGCCATGCCCGCCGATGGACACTACGGCTTGCAGGGATTGCGCGAGCGGGTGCATCGCTTCGACGGCGAAGTCGAGATCGCCAGCCAACCCGGCCAGGGGGCCGAGGTGCGCGTGAGGATTCCACGCGCCAAACTGGACGTTTGACCGGCTGCGCTGAGGCGCTGTGCATAAAAAAGTGCTCCAACTACGTGGCACTGTGTCAGGGCACGACTTTACAGGCTGCGGAAAAACTCCATCGCAGGCGGGGTTTTGAAGGGGCACGGCTTTAGCCGTGCCGTAAGTGCCCCAAAATCAACGAGGGCTTTAGCCCCTGAGGGATGTATTTCGGAATCTTCGCCCTTCATTCGGCCTTTTTCCGCAGCCTGTTTAGTCGTGCCGTAAAGGCCATAAAATGAGCTGGGCTTTAGCCCCTGAGGGAAGCTCCTCCACAAATTCATTCCATTCACGCTCTTCGGTGAATGACTCTATTTGCGGCGGGCACCACTAGGTTCACTGTGAAATCTTGAAAAGCAATCCGCAGGGGCTAAAGCCCGGCATTCAATTTTGAAGTGTGCGGCACGGCTGAAGCCGTGCCCTTACGCGATCAACTGAAGCTGTTGTTGATGTACGATGCCTAAGCGGGGAGTGGCGGTGATGAGTGCGGCCGAGCGCATACCGGCGACAGGGGTTTCCATCGCCGTCTATAATTCGTTTGCGATGACGCCTATCCGCATTCTGATCGTCGACGACCATCCCATCATGCGGGTGGGGATTGCCGCGCTGATCGCCTCCTCGAAAGAGATGGAGTGCGTAGGCCAGGCGGGCAGCGGCGAAGAGGCCATCGAGCAGTTTGCCGCGCTCAAGCCGGATGTAACCCTGATGGATCTGCGTCTGCCGGGCATCGGTGGTGTCGAGACCATCCGCCGTATCCGCTGCACGGCGCCCAAGGCCCGCTTCATCATTCTCACCACCTACGAGGGCGACGAAGACATCCACCAGGCAATGGAGGCCGGCGCCAGCGGTTATCTGGTCAAAGGCCTGCCCCAGGAGATGCTAGTGAATGCGGTGCGCAGGGTCCACGCCGGCGGGCGCTACATGCCGCCGCCCATGTCGCAGGCGCTGGCCGCCCGAACGCCAGACTCCAATCTGAGCGCGCGCGAGCGGGAGGTGCTGATGCTGGTGGCCAAAGGCCAATCCAATAAAGAGATCGGCGTCTCGCTGGGCATTACCGAAGCCACTGTGAAGTGCCACGTAAGCGTCATCCTGGCCCGCCTCAACGCCAACGACCGCACGCAAGCCGTGGTCACCGCCTTGCAGCGCGGGCTGGTGCATTTGTGAAGAAGACCGCACTATGAAGATGGATAGCACTATGAAGATGGATAATAGATAGGCTGAGCGGCGGAAATGCGACCAATTCGGCTTGGCGTTCCTATTCGGGAACAATAGCATCGTCGCCAGTGAGACGATGATAATGGAGGTTCAGGATGAACCCAAAGGTCGACATTTTCTTCAAGAAGGCCAAGAAGTGGCGGGAAGAGTCGGAGAAATTGAGAATGATTCTCCTCGACTGGCCGCTGACCGAAGAATTGAAGTGGGGCAAGCCGTGTTACACGTTGCAGGGAAAGAACGTTGTTCTCATCGGACCATTCAAGGAATATTGCACCCTGCTGTTCTTCAAAGGCGCGTTGTTGGCGGATCCCCATGGCATTTTGGTTGCGCCAGGGAAATTGCAGGCGGGGCGGCAGATTCGATTTACCAATCTTGGCGAGATTGTGGCCCAGGAAGCCATCTTGAAAGCCTATATTCATGAAGCCATTGAAGTGGAAAAAGCCGGTTTGAAAGTAAAAATGAAAAAGCACTCCGAATATATCGTTCCTGAAGAACTGCAAAAAAAACTCGATGAGATCCCCGCCATGAAAGTTGCTTTTGAAGCATTGACGCCAGGACGGCAGCGAGCCTACATCTTTCATGTCTCCGCGCCCAAACAATCCAAAACGCGGGAATCGAGGGTTGAAAAATGCATGCAGCTTATTCTCGATGGCAAGGGACTGAACGACTAAGAACATTTCATATGTGTCGCGGGACTCCCACGGGATCGACCAAAGTGAGCAATCTTGTGTAGTGCCCCAGTTACCAGATTTGTTATACAAGCCCCCAATGGTCAGAGCGGGGTCGTGCGAAGTGCCGTTCGTGATGAATTTCATTCGCGGAGGGTTGGTTGCCGAGGCCAAGTCGTAGTTGAATCGACAACACCAATGGCGCTTCGATTGGGCCGGGCCTGATAGCCTATGTGCGCCATGAGAAAGCGAATATTGGTGGTGCTTCTTGCCTGTTGCTCTGCCTTGTTACTGGGGCAGGGGATTGACTCGTCCGCAGCCCGGCAGGTCCGCTGGAATCAGGACATCGACGCATTTGTGCGGGGTTTTTCTGCCAGCGGCACAACCCGCGATGCGACCGGCGCTGTTGCTTCGCGGGGACAGATCGATTTCGAGAAGCTCTATCCGCAGAAGCGATTCAAGGCGCAGATTGCCGCTCTTCGGCAGAGTGTCGGCGAGCGGTCGGATGCGGAGATCGTGCTGGAGCTGGCCAGCATTGTGGCCAGTGCCCATGTCGCGCATACCTTTGTGGAAATGCCCAGATCGATGGGCTTCGAGCACACTTTGCCGGTTGCTTTTGGTTGGGTTGCAGAGGAGATGATGGTGACCGCGGCGACTCCCGCGTACCGGCAGACGCTGGGGCTGCGGGTTGTGAGGGTCGGCTCCATGAGCCCCGAAGAGGTGCAGAGAGCGGTCGAGCCGTTTCTCTCCTGCGAAAACCAGCCGTGTTTACGATCGAATGGCCCCAAACGGATGGTGTTTCGCCCTGTGCTGGATGCGCTGCATCTGGTGAACGCGGATGATACCGTCACCCTTGCGCTCGACCGTCCCGGCGACACGCCCCTCGAGGTCAAACTACCTTTCTTCGCGAATCCCAAGCCCATGATCGATGTGCTCGATGCGCTTCCGACTCCGAGTCCGATCAAGATGACCGAAACGCAAAGAAATCGCAACTACTGGTACCGCTATTTCAGCAGTTCCCAGACAGCTTATATCCAATACAAAACCTGTGCTGAAGACCCGAGGGTTCCCTTCGCCGAGTTCGTGCGCTCCATGATCGCCGATCTCGACACCAAGCCTGTGCGGCGTCTGGTAATCGATCTGAGGCGGAACGGGGGCGGAGATTCACGTGTCATCCACCCTCTATTGGGGGCACTGAAGGCGCATCCACAATGGAATGGTAAGACATTTGTACTTATCGGTCCCGAGACCTTTTCCGCGGCCATGATGAACGCTATCAAGATGAAAATCGACTTCCATGCGACGCTGATTGGCGAGCCGACCGGCGGCCGGCCTGCTTCCTATGGATCGGTCGAGTTCCTCACCCTGCCGAACTCGCAACTCGTGATCGGTTATTCAACAAGGTATTTTGCAGCCGACAAAGGGATGGACGGACCGAGTTTGTTGCCTGACATTACCGTCAGCAGGAGCAGAGCCGATCTTCTTGCCGGCCGCGACCCGGCGTTCAATGCGGCGATTCAATATGGGCAGCATTGAAGATTGGGCGTCGAGGCGCGCGCTGGCCAAGCCTTCCCTCGCGGCGATTGCACATTTAACTATGCCCAGTAACTGCGGTCGAGGGTGCGGTATTGGATGGCTTCGGCCAGATGGGAGACGGCCAGGCGCTCCGCGCCTTCCAGATCGGCAATGGTGCGCGCCACTTTGAGAATGCGGTCGTGGGCGCGGGCGGTCAGGCCTTGCTGCTGCATGGCGCGCTCCAGCAATCGTTCGGCGTCGGCGCCCAACTCGCAGTGGGCGCGAATCTGCCGGGTGCTCATCTGCGCGTTCGAGAAGATCTTGTCGCCGGACTCCTTGAAGCGCTGGCGCTGGCGTTCGCGCGCCGCCAGCACGCGGGCGCGAATCTCCGCTGACCCCTCGGCCGCCGCCGATCCGCGCAACTCCTTGTATTGCACGGCGGGCACCTCGATATGAATGTCGATGCGGTCCAGCAGCGGTCCGCTGATCTTGGCCACATAGCGCTGAATCATCGGCGGGGTGCATTGGCACTCGCGCGATTTGCTGTTGAAATACCCGCAAGGGCAGGGGTTCATGGCCGCCGCCAGCATGAAACGCGCGGGGAAACTTAACGACATGGAAGCGCGGGCGATGGTGACGGTGTGGTCCTCGAGAGGCTGGCGCATCACCTCCAAAACGTTGCGAGGGAACTCCGGCAGCTCGTCGAGAAAGAGCAGTCCGTTGTGGGCCAGAGAGACCTCGCCGGGGCGGGGAATGATGCCGCCACCGATGAGACCGGCATCGGAGATGGTGTGGTGCGGCGAGCGGAAAGGGCGATGCGTCACCAGGCCGGCCGCGGCATCGAGTACGCCGGCGACGGAGTGGATCTTGGTCGTCTCCAGCGCCTCGTCGAAGGTCAGCGGCGCCAGAATCGACGGCAGCCGTTTGGCCAGCATGGTCTTGCCCGAGCCCGGCGGGCCGATCATGAGAATGTTGTGACTGCCGGCGGCGGAAACCTCGAGTGCGCGCTTGGCCGTCTGCTGGCCGCGCACATCGCGAAAGTCCAGATCGAAGTGCTGCAACTCGCCCAGCAGCGCCTCGGTGGCCACACGATAGGGTTCGCGCTGAATGACGCCCACGACCATCCCTTGCAGCAGTTCCAGCAGATCGAGGAGCGAAGAAACGGGATAGACGTTGACGCCTTCCACAACGGCGGCTTCGGCTGCATTGGCCGCGGGCAGAATCAGGTTGGGAATGCCTTTCTCGCGGGCCAGGATGGCGATGGGCAACATGCCAGGCACGGCGCGCACGCTGCCGTCCAGGCCCAGTTCGCCGACGAGCAGAAAGCGGCTCAGATCGTCGTTGCGCAGCGATCCGTAGGCGCCCAGAATTCCCACCGCAATGGGTAGATCGAAACCCGCACCCTCCTTCTTGAGGTCGGCGGGAGCAAGATTGACAGTGATAAACGAGGTAGGGATGAGGTAGCCGGAGTTCTTCACAGCGGCGCGCACCCGGTCGCGGCTTTCGCGCACCGCGGCGTCGGGCAGGCCTACCATGTGGAAGTGGTCTTCGGCGGCCGCACCGCTGTAATCCACCTCCACATCGATGAGGTTGGCGTCGATGCCGTATACCGCCGCGCTGAGTGTCTTGAAAAGCATGGTTCGCTAGTCGCTGAGAGTGTAGCAGAAAAAGACAGGGGTTAGGGATTAGGGGTGAGGGGCTAGGGCGAAACTCAATCCAAATTCCGTCCATCTTTGAGTCAAATCGTCGATGAATGACGCCATCTTTTCAGTGAGATTCTTGATCGAGTATCGTGTTTCACGAGAAAGCTGGTGTCAGTTTGAAGCTCGCTTCCGATTCCTAACCCCTAACCCCTAACCCCTAACCCCTAACCCCTAATCCCTAATCTCTAATCTCTAATCTCTCGTCTACAATCATTCCCGTGACCACCAGTCTCTTCGACCTGTACAAAATCGGCGTCGGCCCCTCGAGTTCGCACACCATGGGGCCGATGCGCGCCGCCTGCCGCTTCGCGCGGGAGCTGATAATAGGCGGCCTGCTCGACGGCGTCGCGCGCGTGCAGGCAGAGCTCTATGGCTCACTGGCGCTCACCGGATTGGGCCACGCCACCGATCGCGCCGTGCTGCTGGGGCTTGCGGGAAACGAGCCCGCGGTGGTCGATCCCGAGAGCATTGCAACAACGGTAGAGACGATGCGCCGCGAGCGCCAACTGCATCTGGCCGGCTTGCGCTCGATCGCCTTCGACGAGCAGAGCGATTTGCTCTTCCAGCGCAATGAACGCACGCCTCCCGGCGCACACCTCGATCATCCCAATGGAATGCGGCTCACGGCGTTCGATGTGCGGGGCGCGATTCTGGCGCAGCGCATCTACTTCTCCATTGGCGGCGGATTCATTGTGGAGGATGGCGATGCGGATGCAACAGCCGCAAGCAAAGCCGCGCCCACGGCGATTCCGTTCCCCTTTCATAGCGCCGCGGAACTGCTGGCCACCGCGCAGACGCACGACCTCACCATCAGCCAACTGATGCTCAAGAACGAGTACGCGCTGGCCGCGCAACGCGGGCCTGCCGAGACCGCCGTATCGCCGCTTGAAGAGGTGCGCGCGGGCATCGAGCATCTGTGGGCCACGATGCAAGCTTGCATGGAGCGGGGCATGGCCGCCGAGGGCATCCTGCCTGGCGGCTTGAATGTGCGCCGCCGTGCTCATCGCATGGCTGATCGTCTGCGTCAGAATGAGGCCGGCAACCAATGCAGCGATGCGCTGGCGCCGTTGGACTGGCTCACCGTCTACGCCATGGCGGTCAACGAAGAGAACGCCGCCGGGGGACGCGTGGTCACCGCGCCCACCAATGGCGCGGCCGGAGTGGTTCCGGCGGTGGCGCAGTACTATGCGCGCTTCATTCCCCACGCCGATAGCGAAGGCATCCTGCGCTTCTTTCTTACCTCCGCGGCCATCGGCATTCTCTATAAGGAGAACGCCTCGATCAGCGGCGCGGAGGTGGGCTGCCAGGGCGAGGTAGGCGTGGCCTGCTCGATGGCCGCGGGGGGATTGATCGCCGCGCTGGGCGGCACCAATGGGCAGGTCGAGCATGCCGCCGAGATTGCCATGGAACACAACCTGGGCATGACCTGCGACCCCATCGCTGGGCTGGTGCAGATTCCCTGCATCGAACGCAACGCCATGGGTGCGGCCAAGGCCGTGCTGGCCGCGCGCATCGCGTTGCATGAGTCGGAGACGCACAAGGTCTCGCTCGATCAGGTGATCCGCACCATGTACCTGACCGGGCTGGATATGCAGTCGCGCTACAAGGAGACCAGCCTAGCTGGGCTGGCCTTGAATGTGATTGCGTGCTGATGCTCGCAACCCGCCTCCCTGCTTGTGGTATGGTGTTCTGCGAGGAGATAGGCCATGTTTCTGCGCACGTTATTTACCTTGACTCTGGGCTGCACTCTGCTGCTTGCGCCCGCCGTTGCAACCGCCGCCGACCGCGGACCCTCGACCCCCGAAGAGCGCAAACAGGCGCTGGAATATATTCACGACTTTGAATCCAACCCGCTCGGACCCAACGCAATACACGAACGCGAATGGGTCATGTTGTGGCTGATCGAGGTGCCCGACATTCACGTCAACGTCTGTCTGATCCTGGACAAATTGCCCAAGGGAAACAAGAAAGACAGCAATACGATCTTTGCTGCGGAGACGTTCTCCCAAGCCGCTCTCGTGTTGGAGCACCCAGAGAAGCAGGACGACCTTCAAGCGCAATATCTGGCTGGGGTGAATGGCGCTCTCGATGTTTATCAAGTGCTGGTCAAGGCCAATCCGAAAGATCAGCAGCCATACTTGGATGATCTGCTGCAGCGGCGCACTGCGGGAACGCTCGATCAATATGTCAAAGAACGCGTGGCCGCAAGTTGTGGCAAGTGAGGATCGGCGACTGCGTTGCTCGATACGGTGAGACTCTCGTTGCAGATTTTTTCGATGCGTTGTGTTTTTCTCTTGACACCGTTGCGGCATGAATCTATACATTCTTCAGTCGCACTTCACGTTGCGGCTGCGCATTCCAATGCGCGCGATGGCAAGGGAGAATAGAACCAGGCAAGCAGAGGCGCCGCGTCGCGGGCAGCAGGCAAACTGACCGGGCAAGAGAGCGGAGGCTGCGAGCAAACAGGCAACACAGGAGGGGGGCGCTACCGGCGTCCCCTTTCGTGTTTTGGCGGAAGCATTAAACTGAGAAGGACGCAGGGAAGAACAGGAAAGGTTCGGTTGCAAGAGCACCATGACACGCCGCCGCTGGATTGCAGAGTATTGGGATGAGGCTACCGCCACGCTGACCGGCGCGCAGGCCGAACACATGGCGCGGGTGCTGCGCGCACAGCCCGGCGTGGAGGCCGATGTGGTCGCCGGCGGCCACGTCTTTCATGCCGTGGTGGCCGCGGTGGCGCCGCATCAGGTCCGCTTCAATCTCATCGCCGAGGTCAAGGCCGATCCGGCGCTGCCGGTGACCCTGGCCATGGCCGTCTTCAAGTTCGATCACATGGAGTGGGGCATGGAGAAGGCCACCGAGTTGGGTGTGGCGGCCATCGTCCCCATCGTGGCGCGGCGCACGGAAAAGCACTTGGCCCAGGCCGCCGAGAAGCGCGTCGAGCGTTGGCGGCGCATCGTGCACGAGGCCGCGCAGCAGTCGCGCCGCTGCGATGTGCCGCTGATCCACGATCCCGTCACGCTGGCCGCGCATGTGAAGAGCGCTTCGCCGGCCACGCGCTTTGTGCTTGCCGAACAGGAGCGCACCACCACCCTGCGCCATGCGCTGGATGAAGCCATCGCCGCCGCCGGTTCCGAGATGCCGCAACTGGAGATGGCCATCGGACCCGAGGGCGGATGGGCTCCCGAAGAAGAAGCGCTCTTCGACGCCAACGGCTGGCGCGCCGTCTCGCTGGGCCCGCGCATCCTGAGAGCAGAGACCGCCGCCATCACTGCGCTGGCGGTGGTTGCATCGTGTCTTGAATAGGGAGCGAGGGAACAAGGAAATCGAGAATAGAGACCAATGTCTCGTCTCTGACCTTGATTGAAGGATTTCGAAGTGCAACCGCAGATCCTTTGACTGCGTTGGGCGCAGTGAACGCGCCCAACTCCGCTCAGGATGACAATCAATTTTTAATGAACTTCAGACTCTAGACACTCGGTCTTTGACCGCATAGTTTTGTACCACTGAGGGTGCCCCCGGTCTCGTTTTTGAGACCGGGGAAAGTAGAAACTGAAATACATCTTTATGCGGTCAGAGACCTAGGAACGCATTCATTTTCACTATAGCGACACTCCGCGCTTCCAGGGAATGAAGTCGTGCTGGCCGAGGAGCTCCGCTTTGGTCAGGCGCAGGCCGCTGGCGACTTCAATGCTCATCTCCAGCAACTGCTCCGCTGTCTCTGCGATGGTTGCTTCACCGGTGACAATCGAGCCGGCATCGAAGTCGACAATCTCGCTCATGCGCTCGGCCAATGCGGAGTTGGTAGAGATCTTCACCACCGGTGCGATGGGATTGCCGGTGGGCGTGCCCAGGCCGGTGGTGAAGAGCACCAGATTCGCTCCGGCTCCCACCTGCGCCGTCATGCTTTCGGCATCGTTGCCGGGGGTGCAGAGCAGGTTGAGTCCCGGCGCGGTAGCGTAGGCGGGATAGTCCAAGACATCTTGAATCGTCGCCAGGCCGCCCTTGCGCGCCGCGCCCGCCGACTTCATGGCGTCGGTAATCAAGCCGTCGGCGATGTTGCCCGTCGAGGGGTTCATCTCCAGCGCCGAACCCACGGCCCGGGCGCGCGCGGCATAACGCTGCATCAGGTCGCGGAAGCGCGCGGCCAAGGCATCGCTGGCGCAGCGGTTGATGAATTCCTGCTCCACTCCATGCAACTCGGGGAACTCGCTGAGCAGCGTGCGCGCGCCCAGGCCCACCAATAAGTCGGAGACGTGGCCCACGGCGGGGTTGGCGGAGATGCCGCTGAAACCATCCGAGCCGCCGCACTTGAGACCGACCGTCAAAGCCGAGAGCGGCGCGGGCTCCCGCTGGCAGCGATTGGCCTCGGCCAGTCCCGCCAGTGTGCCTTCGATGGCCGCGTGCATCAAGGCCGCATCGCTGCCCATCCGTTGTTGGTCGAAGATCAGCACCGGCTTGGTCATGGCTGCGTCGCGGGTGCGCAGTTCGTCCATCAGCATGGAGGCTTGCGCATTCTGGCAGCCCAGGCTGAGCACTGTAGCTCCGGCCACATTGGGATGATGGATGTAGCCGGCCAGCAATCCGCACAACGCCTGCGCATCGGCTCGCGTTCCGCCGCAACCGCCCTGGTGGGTGAGAAAGCGAATGCCGTCGACGTTGGCGAAGACGCGCTCAGTGCGCTGCAGTGCAGCGTCATCGAGAAGTTCTTGCGGCGCAAGTGAGGATGAAGAAGAGCTCTGCCGGCGCACCCATGCGCGCACCAGATGGCGATAGCGATGCTGATCCGCGCCGTAGCCCAGTTCTTCTTCCAGCGCCTCTTTCATGCGCTCGACGTTGCGGTTCTCGCAGAAGACCAGAGGCAGCACCAGCCAGTAGTTACGCGTGCCCACCTGGCCGTCGGCGCGGCGATAGCCCATGAAGGTGCGCGCGGCCCACCGGGTTGCGTCGGGCAACTCGAAGGTGCAAGGCTGGCGCACGGCGGAGTACTCGGCGGCGCGATGGCGCAGGTTGCGCGTATGCAGCAAGCCTCCGCGGGGAATGAAGGCTGTCGCTTCGCCCACCATCATGCCGTAGAGATAAACGGCGTCGCCGGGCTGCAGATCCGTGAGCGCCATCTTGTGCTTGGCGGGGATGGCCTCAATAGCTGTGCAGCCCAGCGCGCCGCAATGCGCTTCCACACCTGCTTCGAGCAAGGTGAGCGCCACGGCGACGTTGTCGCGCGGGTCGATTTGTAAAATGCGAGACTGCAAAACGCGCGTCTGCAAAACGTCTTTGACTGAAATCTGCATCAGAGATGAGCGTACCGCAAAAGCAGGCCGGCGAGCGCGGCGCCAGTCAGTGGGCCGATGATGGGGATGGGCGCATAGCTCCAATTGGAGCCGCCCTTGCCGGGAATCGGCAGCAGCGCATGAACCAGCCGCGGTCCCAGATCGCGCGCCGGATTGATGGCGTAGCCGGTGGTTCCTCCCAGCGACAGGCCGATGCCCCAAACCAGGCTGGCGACCAGCCAGGGCGCCATACCGGGCTGCAATCCGTTGGCGGCCACGCCGTGCGAGCCGATGGCGGCGGCCACCAGGACCAGCGTCGCCGTGCCCAGCGCCTCGCTGAGCAGATTGGCCCACAGACTGTGCACCGCCGCATTGGTGCAGAAGACCCCCAGCTTGGCCGCGGGATCGGGCGTCAGCTCCCAGTGCGGAGCATAGTGCAGGGTCATCAAGGCGGCGCCGCTCATCGCTCCCGGCAATTGCGCCGACCAGTAGCAGGGCAGTTGCGAGAAATCGCCGCTCCTGACCGCCACGGCCAGGGTGATAGCCGGGTTCAGGTGTGCGCCGCTGCTGCCAAAAGCCTGCGCCACCAGCACGCCGCAGAGCACCGCCAGTCCCCACCCGGTGGCAATGACCAGCCAGCCCGCGCCGGCCGCATACGATTTGCGCAGCGTCACGCCGGCATTGACGCCGCCGCCCAGATACAACAGCACTAAAGTGCCCAGATACTCGCCCCACCAGACAGAATGCATGAACTCTTCCTAACGGCCGCGCAAAATGCGATCCTTTGCATTCTCCACTGTCGCCCCCTCTCTCGCCAAGGGTCTTGCAGACGGCAAGTCCTGCGGATGGCGAACCTTTGGATGGGTGTTTGCAAGATCTTCAGCAAGCCAGGACGCGGAGGTGTCCTTGTCCTGGATCTGTAGGGCAGATAGGCATCGCGATTTAAACGCCTTGGTTCAATTTGCCTATTCTGCCGGGCTGGGCTCCAGGGGTGGCTCCGTCCATTGCTTTCCGCAGAGTTCGCAGAGCCAGGCGTTGACGGGTTCGGCGCTTTCCAGAACCGGGTCGGGGGTGCCGCACGCCGGGCAGATCGGGGCTTCATAGGACGGCTCTTCCATCTGCGAGAGCTCGACGATCTCCTGGGGAATGGGCCGCGCCGCAACCTCCCGAGCCCGGTCGAGCTGATCGGCGGCAACCAGAACTTTTGGGTTGCGCAGGTCGAAGGAGGTTTGGTAGCGCGGGCCCTCCAGCCAGCTTTCGATGCCTGCCTGACGCAAGGCTTCGCGGAGCTGCCAGGCCTCATCCGAGGAGTCGCACTCGCAGAGAATGGTCTTCCATGTGTATTCGCGGGGCAGATCGCCGTCCTGCTCGTCTGCATCGCCGTCGAACGAGGATTCGTCCTCGTCCTGCGCCTGCGCTAACGGAGTAAAGGGGATCTGCGCCGCCTCGCCGGCCAGCGGCTGGCGCTTCAGCGCGCGCTTGCGCATCTCGTCGCCCAGAACCTGCTGCGCGGTCTCGGTGAGATTGCCCAGATCGGCGTCCAGTTCGTAAAGCTCCAGGTCGCTCATTTCGCCGTAGTGCGCGGCGAGCCTTTGCCACTCGGTGAAGGGGTCTTTCTGCATGGGCAAAAGTATAGAGCATTTTCAGGGATTGGGAAAAAGAAGAGCGGCAGCCGAGGCTGCCGCTCCTGGTTGAACTGCGGGTGGTTTAGAAGAAAAACTTGGCCGACACCTGCAACTGGCGCGGGCCATAGAGGCCGTTGTTGCTGCCGCTCATGGCGTTGAAGGTGCTGGTGCCGGTAGCGGTGTTGGGAGTGATACAGCCCGTCAGAAAGCCGGAAGTGGTTCCCGGAGCGACAGTTGTCGAATTGCAGACGGGATTCGGAGCAGTCAAGGTCGGAGCAACCGCCGCGCCGTATACCGAATAGGTGCTGTTCACGCTGGTAACAATAGTGTGGTTGAGAGCGTTGAAGGCCTCCCCCACCAGTTCCATGTACATCTGGTCGTGGATGGGGAACTTGCGCTTGAGGCGGAAATCGACGTCGTTGAAGCCGGGCATATTGATGCTGTTGCGGCCGATCTGCGGGGGACGGCCGGTTGTGGACGTTCCAGAGCCGGAGCTCATGGCGCCGCCATAGATGCCGCCCTCGGCCAGTCCCGAGACCGTGCCGCTCATACCCAGATAAACTGGTTGGCCGCCCGAGGCAATTTCGCTGCCCGAGAAGCTGAAACCATTGGCCAGGTTGCGAACGATGGCATTGTCGGAGTGGAAAACGGGTTGATACAGGAAGCTGAGCGTGAAGCGGTTGCGGATGTTGGTGTCGGAAGGACCGTTCTCCAACCGCAGATTGTTGGGGTCGAGGGGCACGTCGCCGCCATAGAAGGTGCCGTTGCTGCCCCCCACCTGGCCATCGTCGGAGGCATGGGCCCAAGTGTAGTTGCCCAGCACTTCGATACCGTTGGCGAAGGGACGCCGCACGGTGACAGCCATGGCGTTATACCAGGTGTTGGCCACGCTGAATCCGGTGTTGAAAGAGGATAGCGAGGCGTTGATGCGGTCGGTGGTCAAATAGACCGGGACGGTCATCTGCTTGATCACGATGTTGTTGACATCCAGGACGTTATAGGTGCGAATGCCGTGCGGAGTCTGGCCCACCAGGTTGGAGTCGAGGAAGACCGGCAGGCGCATACCACGGGTGCCGACATAGCCGATGCTCAGAGACATATTACCCGGCATCGCCTGCTCGATGGAGAGCTCCATCTCGTGCGAATAGGGTGGAACAAAATTGGGGTCGAGCCCGTGGAAGCTCTGGGCGCCGAGTTTGGTGGGGCCGTTGATTGAGGGTGTTGCTCCACCGCTGGGAAAGAGCGACGACGAGAGTGCGGGGCCGGTGGGCTGGAAAGGGACATTCGGGTACTGCACGATCGTGCTGCCCGAATTCGAAGGCGTGCAGCTGGATAGGCAGCCGCTGTAGTTGTAGTTGATCTGTACTACGCCGTTTTCTACCCGCATGGCGTA
Organism: uncultured Occallatibacter sp.; assembly: GCA_964493705.1. Lineage (GTDB taxonomy): Bacteria > Acidobacteriota > Terriglobia > Terriglobales > Acidobacteriaceae > Telmatobacter. Next base: position 36,445 of record CAZBPD010000008.1, on the reverse strand, counting down.
GTAGGTGCTGCCCTGGTTGAGGGCGGTGTACAGACCGTAGCCGCCGCGGATCACGGTGCCCGGCATGGGGTTGAAGGAGATGCCGATGCGCGGCGAAACCCGGCTGGTGTTCTTGATGGTCTGCGTGTAAAGGGTCGAAAGCGGGGCGTAGTTGTTGTTGATCATGCCCGGAGCCGGGGTCAACTGAATGTCGTAGCGGACGCCCGCGTTGACAGTCAGCTTGCGGTTGACGTTCCAGGTGTCCTGCGCGAAGCCGTCGTACATCTTCATCCAGAAGTCGTCTTTGCCCTGAGTGCCGGCAGCAGTGTTGACCACGTCGACAGTCTGGACGAAGGACTTGTAGTGGTAGCCGGCGTAGGGGTCGGTGTCGCCTGCCTGGCCTTGGAACGAGTCGAAAAGCCAATCCTGAAAGTCCGTCGAGTTGTACGACTCGCCGTAGCTGTAAAGACCGCCGCCCTGGTAGAGGTTGATCATGACCTCGTGAACGATGTTGGCGTCGCCGCCGAACTTGAGGGTATGACGGCCCATGACGTGGCTGAAGACATCGGTGAACTGGATGCGGTGTTCATCGGGCTCAGCCACGCGCGGTAGGGCATTAGGCATGCCATAAGTGAGCACACCGAGGCCCACGCTGGGACCGGCGGCATTGGCGCCGGCAGTCTCCAGATCGCGTCCCCACTGGACATGGACCTGGTTCACCGACCTGTCCGAGATGGCGGTGGTGAGACCGCCGACCAGAAAGCGCTCGTGATAGCTGGTGGGACCATTGGTCGAAGGCGAGCTGTTCGAGTAGGTCGGGTTGGGGCTGTAGCCGTTGGTGCTGTCGAAGTCGGCGTAATTGAAGTCGACGAACATGTCGTTCTTCTGATTGAGGTGGTAATCGAGACGAGGAAAAAAGAGGTTCTGGCGGGCGTAGCGCGAAGGAACCGCTTGTCCGACAGTCTGCAAGAAGGCGATACCGGCGGCGCACTGGGCATCGGTGATGTAGTAAGAGCCGGTGTACGCGGAGTTGCTCATTGTCGGGCACTGGTAGGGTGTGACCAGGTTGCCATTCGTCTTGGAGTTCGCGGTGGTGGTGGTGTAAACGCCCGAGCCGGTTGTGGAGATCGTGTTGGTGTTCGAATAAAGTACGCGGCCAACCTTGCGGAAACCGTCAACCGTCAGGAAGTAGAAGAGCTTGTCCTTGATGACAGGTCCGCCGATGGAGCCGCCGAACTGGTTCTGCTGGTGAATCGGCTGGGTCAGCAAAAAGGGGTTGCCGCCATGCGTGCCGTTGTACTTGCTGAGCGGATCGAGAGCATTCAGATCCGGATAGCGGAGGTAGTAGAACAGGTCGCCATGCAGTGCGTTGGTTCCGCTCTTGGTGATGGCGTTGACCTGACCGCCGGCGGCCTGACCGAATTCAACCGAGTAGTTGGAGGTTTCCGCTTGAAACTCCTTGATGGAGTCGATCGAATAAACATAGGGTGCGCCCGACGAACGGCCGCGGGCCTCGGCAAAAAGCATCTGGTTATTGTTGGCGCCGTCGACGTAATTCTGGTTGTAGAGGCCGCTGATGCCATGAAAGCTGACCAGACCGCTACCGCCATCCTGCACAACGGCAGGTGTTAGCAACACAAAGCTGCTCCAGTTGCGAGCCGCCACGGGCAGGCTTTCGATCAACTCCTGATCGACGACCTGCGAGACTTCGGTCTTCTCCGGGTCCAGGGTCAGGGCCTGGCTGGTGACTTCGACCGTCGTGGTGGCGGATTTCACGGAAAGAGTCAGATCGATGGTGAGCGTTTGGCCCACCAGCAAGTTCAGATTCTTGGCCTCCACCGTGCCCATGTTGGCGGCCGTGGCGTCCACTTTGTAATGTCCTGGGGGAAGAAAGGGCGCAACAAAGAGGCCGGAGGAGTTGGTGGAGAATTTGTGAGAGACGCCGGTATCCACATTGGTGATGGTCACCGCTGCGCTGGCGACAACTGCCTGGGTGGAGTCGGTTACGGTGCCGTTGATGGAGCCGGCGCCGGAGGTTTGGGCAAAGGCGGTTGTACACGTCATGGCAAAGAAAAGCGCCGCCGCCACCGTGATCGTGGCAAACTGGCGCGCAGAACAAAGTCGTTTGAGCATTGTTGTCATAGCTCTCCTATCAATGGTTAGAACAAAGGGTTGGCCTTGAGAAGTAGCACAAATGGGTTGATTCCTCGGATATACTTCGTTCCTGGCCTTCGCTCCAAGGATGGGCCCGGCGAATTGCCCGCCAGCCTCGAACGAACTGGGCGGAGCAAAGCAAAGTCCTCTTTAAGTTGCCGGATCTGCCAATTTCCATGCCAACACACCCAGATGAATCAGGGATGAAAAACGTGTCGCCGGCCGGAAAATGCCGGAAGCATGAATAAGGGAGGGCTATCGTGATCGGGGGAGATCGCCAGGGCCCTTCTATGTTTGGAGCCGTCTTACACTCCATACTACGATGGAGAGGTGGGGATCGATCCCATTGCGAGGTCTCTTTGAAACGTAAAATGCTGTGGAAATCTGTCTTCGCGTCGCTGGCGCTTCTGACGGCAACGCTGGCTGCCGGTTTTGCCCAACAACCGGTGCAACCGCCCACCAGGGTCATCGGCTTCATGACCGACTTCGACGTCAAGGACGATGCCGTAGGCATCTGCCGGGCGGTCATGGACGGCATCGCACCCGGCGTCCGCATCCTGGACATCACCCACCAGAGCGAGCCCTTCAACATCGCCATGGGAGCGCGCTTTCTGGCCGGCTCGGCGCCGTACTTCCCCAAAAACGCGGTCTTTGTGGTGGTGATCGACCCCGGCGTGGGATCGGCGCGTAAGGCCATCATCGCCCAATCCAGAGTGGGCCAGTTCTTCGTGCTGCCCGATAACGGCCTGCTGACCCTCATCCAGGAGCGCGACGGCATTGTGGCGGCCAGGGAGATCAGCAATCCCGCGTGGATGATCGGCTCCGGCATCTCCTCGACCTTCCACGGACGGGACATCTTCTCCCCCGCCGGCGCCCACCTGGCCCGCGGCGACGACTGGACCCAGGCCGGTCCGGCGCTGGACGTCGCCAAACTGGTTCGCATCGAGATGCACAACGCCACGATCGACAAGGCCGGCCTGCACGCCGAGGCGCTGGGCACCGACGGCCCCTTCGGCAACCTGGTGCTCAACGTCCCCGCCGAGACCTTCGCCCAACTGGGCTACAAACTGGGCGACCAGGTTCCATACGAATTGGATGGAAGACACGCCACAGCGCCCTTCGTGAAGACCTTCAGCGATGTGCCGTTGGGGAGCGATCTGTTCTACATCGACTCCCGCGGACGGCTGGGATTGGCCGCCAATCAGGGAGATTTCGCCGTCCTGCACAAGGCGGGCAAGGGCGCGCAACTGACCATTCCTCGTAAGTAGCCGAGGGGCGGAAATGCCCACAGATTCAAGAAAATCATGACTCTCCCACCCAAGCCGCAAAGACAAAAACGCGGCCAGGGTGGGGCGCCCTCAGTGCTGCAAAACGATGCGGTCAAAGACCTAGCGGATGACCTCGAACTTCTCCCAGGGCAGGTTGCAGACCGGGCAGCGCTCGTGCTCCTCTGGGGTCTCGGAGGTGTAGCCGCAGACCGAGCAGACGTAGAAGTTCATGGTCTCGCCGATCCAGGAACCGGTCTTGCCGTCTTCCAGCAGGGCGATGGCCTCGGCGTAGAGGCGGGCGTGGGTCTTCTCCGCTTCCAGCGCCCAATGGAAGGTGCGGGTGGCGGCGGTGTTCTTGTGCTCCTCGGCCTCGGCCAGAAAGCCGGGATACATGGTGTCGATCTCGTAGGTCTCGCCGCCCAGTGCGGCCTTCAGGTTTTCGAGCGTGCTTCCGGCCTTGACGGCGTGGATCACGCACTCGGCGTGGCCGCCCAACTGGCCGATCACCCGCGCATGGTTGCTGGCGTGGATCTGCTCGGCGCGGGCGGCGGCGCGGAAGAGGCTGGCGGCTCCGCCCAGTCCCTCTTCGTCGGCCTTGGCGGCAAAAGCGCTGTATTTGGCATGGGCATTCGACTCGCCCTCGAAAGCGGCCATCAGATTCTCAACGGTAGCGGTATTCTCCGCGACGATTCCCGGCATGGTGATTCCTCCCAAACTTCCTCGAAGAGACTACGGGGCGCGCAGACCATGCGCTGTGATGGGGGTTACACGATTGCGAGCCATTGCTGCCGGAAAATCCAAGAACGTCGATCCGGTTTCCGAAGATATGCAATGCATCGTCGAGGTACAGATTCCCGCAAGCGGAAGGCATATTACCGTTTATGGCAACAAATGCGCAGTCACCCCGAAAATGCTTGGTGGAGCAGTAGAATTGGTCAGACCAGTGCTGAGTGAAGGAACACCTTACAGCACGGTCGTAAGATTTGGGTGGTTTCAGAAGAATGGATTACGGAACATTTTTCTTTACAAATATTGCCACGGTGACGGTTTTCACCGTGTGCATCAGCCTGCTCGCCTGGAACAATCGCCGCGTGACCGGAATGAACTGGTTTGCCGGCGGTCTCATTGCGGGGTTGATCAAGCTGATTCTGCAGGGGATGGAAGGCAAGGTCCCTGCCGTACTCAGCAGCATGTTGGCCAATGAGATTTACCTTGTTTCCTTCATGATGCAGTTGATGGGACTGCACTGGTTTGTGGTGCGCAAGCCCATGCGCGTCCGCTGGCCCTGGTGGGCAACCGGTCTGATTCTGGCGGCCTATACCGTCCTGTATCTGGGAAGGGTTTCGTACGGCGGCAATGTCGTCAATATCCCATTTGTTGCGGTGTGCGGCGCCTCGGCCTGGATTCTGCTGAAGAACAGGCGGCAGCCGTTTTTTGCCGTATCGCGCGTCACTGCGGCCATCCTTTGCGGGGAGATGGTTGTGGCGGGGTACCGTGTCGTACTGACCAACATGAGCTATATGCGGCCTTGGGAGACGGTCAACGCCCATACCGACCCGCGCTGGATGTATTCACTGGCGGGCATGGCTTTTCTGGCCACCTTCATGGTGATGTGCGAAATCTGGTTCATGGTGACGGAGTTGGATCGGGAACTGGCCGAGCAGGCACGCACGGACTCTCTGACCGGCGCGCTGAATCGGCGGGCCTTGGAAGAAGCAGCGGTGCGCGAATTGGCGCTCAGCATTCGCTATGGTCATCTGCTGTGCATGATCGTGATCGACGTCGACAATTTAAAGCGTCTGAACGACTCGCGAGGACATGCAGCGGGGGATCGCGCTCTGTTGGCCTTTGCGCACGAGGTAAGAACCATGCTGCGCCGCCCGGATTTGCTGGCGCGCACCGGGGGCGACGAGTTCACCATCATACTGCCGGAGACCTCAGCCTCCGCCGGCATGGCCGCCGCCGAACGGGTGAGGCAGGCCATCGAAGCTCTCGAAGTACCCTTTGAGACCGAGCTTATCCATTTTACGGTGAGTGCGGGCGTGGCCCAATTCGATCCCAAACAGGGCGGTTGGGAAGAGATGATGCGGCGCGCCGACGCCGCCATGTACGAGGCCAAACGCCATGGCCGCAACGCAGTGGCCGCCAGCGCGACGGAATCCGTACAGCCTTAGATGGATCATCCAACTGGACGGGCCGGCCTGCTGGCCTGCTTGGGCGAACAGGCCGCCAGCGGCAAGACGATCGCGGTGTGAAGCAGCCCGATTTTGCATACGGTTCACCCGGAACGGGAAGAAGCGGGATGGATCGGTGAGTACATCAGGCTCACCTGCTGGCTGTTGTAGCCTCACGGCAATCAAGAACTGAATCCGGATCACCACAACTTCTTATGGAACATTGAGCATTCATTTAAACTCGGCACGTTTTGAACGCAAACTGCGAAGCCACCCTTCGCGTAGCGGTTTTCTTGGCGTGCGCGAAATGGCCGACTCATAACCTCTGATTTGGCTTGCGACGCTTATTCTCTTTGCAATTCCTGGGGTGGGGCAAATTCCATTAATTCAATGGGTGCGCCATGATCGAGGATCATAGCAACTTTGACTCCCGCGCTCGGACTGTTTGGCGGAATCAAAACCTCCTGTCCAACCAGTGCAGTTTCAAGATCGTTTACCTCGAAAGCTACATGAGGAATGGTCATGACCGCTTGGGGATAGGGTGCATCTGAATCAAATCGCATCCACTGAACACCAAATGGACTGGTTCCAAATCCCGCCACGTGAATATGTAGGTGGGGCACGTGAATCTCATCGGGACGCGGAGTTTGGGTGGGAATACCAATGTGGTGATAACGCCAGCCATTCCTCGCAATTGCAGCCGGGGGTTCGTTATCTTTTCTCAGATATTCATGCATACCGGTATCTCCTTCTTGACTCAAAAGCGGCACAATTGTATGTCCATCTCCCCGTTGCTAGAAGCCTCCATTCTAGTCACTCTTTCGGTTTGAAGGGTGGCAAATCGCTATGCCGTTCAGTGCGGAGCTTTAGTCGGGAGCGAAAGTTGCGGTGTATCGCAGACGCAGCGGGAGTCCCACGCGGTGGAATCACACCAAAACACACCGGCCATCCCCGTGGGGATGGCCGAGGTGTTGCGGATGAAATGGGCCGTTTACTGCTGCTCGTTGCGGGCCATGGCTTTCTGGGTCTGGACCTTGTGGGCGTTCTCTTCCAGAGCCTGGGCTTCGGGCAGGAAGGTAATGGCCTTCTGGATCATGGGGTCCCAATCGGCCATCGAGCGCAAACCTAGCGTCTGCCCGAACTGGCTGGTCAGCACGCTCTCCTTGATGCTCGACTTCACCCAGTCCAGCACGCCGTTCAGGTCGGCGTCGGTGTAGGTGATCTTCTCCGTGCCCAGAAACTGCTTGAAGTCGGCCAGCACCGCCGCGTCTACCTGGAAGTTGCGGTCCACGGTGTGCGTGGCCAGGTAGTGCGGAGTGAAGTGGAAGAAGGCTCCGTGGTAGAGCAGCTCGTCCTGAAAGTGGTTGCTCTTGGGGCTCTCGATCTTCTCGTCGGGAGTGATGCCCCCGCCGCCGTAGACGGTGCGGCCGGAGTCGGTGAGCTTGACCTCCCGGTTGGTGTTGTCGGCCGGCTGCGCCCCGGCGTGGTTCATGTAGTAGTCGTAGAGCGAGACGCCGGTGTAGTTGCGCTGGATGAGGCGGCCCGAGGGCGTGTAGTAGTGATAGGTGGTCAGCGCCAGGCCGGTATCTTCGCTGAGGTTGTAGACGGTCTGCACCAGACCTTTGCCGAATGTGGTCTCGCCCACGATCAGAGCGCGGTCGTGATCCTGCAATGCGCCGCTGACGATCTCCGCCGCCGAGGCCGTCGAGCGGTTGACCAGCACCACGATGGGGAAGGTCCTGCCGCCGTTGCCGTGTGTAGCCGTGTAGTTTACATCCTGATAGGCGCGGCCGTGCTGGCTGACGATGGGCTGGCCCTTGGTGAGCAGGTGGTCGCAGACCTCGACGGCCTGATTGAGAAGGCCGCCGGGGTTGTTGCGCAGGTCGAGCACCAGGCCCTTCATGTTGCCGAAGCCGTCGATGGCTTCGATGACCTCTTGCGCCGTCGTCTCCTGGAACTGCTTGAGATGGATGTAGCCCACGCCGGGACGAATCTCGTATTTGAGATCGACGGAGGGGTTGGGAATCTCATCGCGCATCAGGTCGAAGTCCAGCGGCTTGGGCTGGCCCTCGCGCACCATGCTGACCTGCACGTGGGTTCCCTTGGGTCCCTTCAACTGCTTGGCCACCTGATCGCTGGTCTGGCCTTCGGTGGCCTTGCCGTCGATAGCGGCGATGACATCGGCAGGCCGGATGCCGGCCCGGTAAGCGGGCGATCCCTCGAAGGGGAAGACGACGAAGACCTTCTTGTCCTGCTGCTGAATGGTCATGCCCACGCCGTAGTAGCGCCCATGCTGCTCTTCGCGCATCTTGGCGTAGTCCTTGGGGTCGTGGAAGGTCGAGTGAGGATCGAGGACTCTCAACATGCCGGGAATCGCGCCGTCGTAGATGGCGGTGTCGGCCTTGTCGCCGGCGATGGGGTCGGCGTAGTTCTGCTCCACCTGGGAGTACACGTCGGTGAAGTTCTTCAGGCTATCGCGCAACTGGCTTTCGTCGGCGGAGGACTGAGCTCCCACCTTGCGCTGCAAGACGCTGCCCACGAGAGCGCAGACGGCAAAGAACAGAACCACGGAAAAGAGTGCGCGGCGGGCGCGGGGATTCATAGGCGGGAAATTCCTCCAGGCCGCACCTCTCAGCGAGCTCTGAAGAGGCTCGGAAAGCGCGGTCTTAGGGCTAAAGTATAGCACTGACCTATTGGACGTATGGGGAGTGGTCGCGGTAGCCGCCGGGGTTCAGTGGGAGGAGTCGCGCCGCTCGCCGGAGAGGGAATGCAGAGCTTTGCACAGACCTTCCTCCCTCGAGATGAAGGCCATGGCGGCAGAGCCGAATCCCGCCAGGGCCAAAACCGCAAGAATCAGCGAAAAAATTAGGGTGAGCCTTCATGGCGGCAATGAGGGAAGAGATTTTGTGGGTGCAACGAGGGAAATAAAAGGGATTGAAGGTGTTTATTCGGCCAATTCAAGCGGCTTTGCCCGATTTGCAGGCGCGGCGGGTGGCTCCGCTGCTGCCCAGCCATTTACAATGGCGTCTAACGCATCGGGGCCGAAGTGTGGCTCCCTGCTGTGTCCTGACCCTATGACTCTGAGAAACCTACGCACTCCCGCGGCTTTCGTGTTCGGCACGCTGCTGCTCGCTAGTTTGGCTGTGGCGCAAACTCATCCTGCTCCGTCGCAAAGCCCCTATGGGGGCGAGACGGTCGAGGAGATCATCGCCCGCGTCAACGACCAGGTCATCTCCCGCTCGGACTACGAGCGCTCCTTGAAGGAACTGGACCAGGAGGGCCGCCAGCGCGGCGCCTCCATGCAGGATATTTCTGCCGCCCACCGCGACCTGCTGCGTGACATGATCGACCAGCAGCTCTGGCTCTCCAAGGGCAAAGAGCTGGGCATTACCGGCGAAACCGAGCTGATCAAGCGCCTCAACGAGATCCGCAAACAGTACAACCTCGAGACCCTGGAAGACCTGGAAAAGGCCGCCAAGGAGCAGGGTGTATCGTTTGAGGACTTCAAGGCCAATATCCGCAACCAGATCATCACTCAAGAGGTGATGCGGCAGGAGATTGGGCGCAAGCTCCAGTTCACGCCGGGCGAGGCGCAGCGCTACTTCGAGCAGCACAAGCAGGACTATGTGCAGCAGGAGAGCGTGCGCTTGAGCGAGATTCTGATCTCGACCGGCGCGCCGGCTCCCTCGGCTACGATTCCCGGCTTGCAGCCCGACGATCCGGAGAAGATTGCCGCGGCCAAGGCCAAGGCCGACGATATCGAAGCCAAGCTCCACTCCGGCGGTGAGTTCAGCCAGTTGGCGCGCAGCTTCAGCGACGGCCCAACAGCGGCGGAAGGCGGCGACCTCGGCCAGTTCAAGCGCGGAACGCTGGCCAAGTTGCTGGAAGACAAGACCTTCGCTCTCAAGTCTGGGGAGTTCACCGAGCCTATTCGCACCAAACAGGGCTACGTCATCCTCAAGGTCAACGAGCACGTCTCTGGCGGCGTTCCCGCTTATAAGGATGTGGAGTCGCAGGTCGAAGAGAACTTTTACATGAGCCGCATGGCGCCGGCGACGCGCGAGTACCTGACCACCCTGCGCGAAGAGTCGTACATCGACATCAAGCCGGGCTATACGGATTCCGGCGCCAGCGCCAAGCAGACCAAGCCGGTCTATAGTTCCTATACGCCGCCCGCGCCCAAGAAGAAGAAGAAAGTGGAGCGCACGCGCTATCGCGAGACCACTCGCAGCTTCCGCCAGAAAACGGCGCAGGCTCCGGTGGAGAAGGCCGCCGCACCGCCTCCAGTCAAAAAGGCCAGCAAAAAGACCGCTGCCGCCGATGCCGCCTCGATGAAGCCGGGCAAGAAGGAAAAAATCCGCTACGGCCAGGCTCCCACCAAGACCCTGCCCAGTGCGGTTTCCGGCAAAACCGAGGATGCAGCGGCGGTGCAGGAACCGGCCGCCACTAGCGCCGAGCCGGTCAATCCGCTCGAAACCAGCGCCCGTCCCACCCAGAAGACGCGTTTCACCGCCCGCGCCAAGGAAGTCAAGCTGGCCAAAGCCAAGGCCAAGGGACCCAATGTGGATACCATGGCTCCCACACCAGCCAGCGCCGCCGAAGTTGCCGATCGTCAGACGCAGGCCGGCCCGCTCGGTCTGGCGGGCGGCACGGCAGCAAAGAAAAAGAAGAAGACGGCCACGACTACTGGCGACAAGACCCGCCTGACCGACAAGAAGAAGGCGGCTTCGGCAGAGGACGCGGGCGGAACGCCGCAAGCGCCCGCTCCGCAACCGGCCCCTGCTCCTGCGCCGGCTCCGCAAAAATAGTCCAACCAATTCAAACCAAACCGGGCCAGGGAGATCGCTCTCTGGCCCGGTTTTTTTCGGGCTCCACGCCGCTGCAGGCGGGCAGGTGGCCGCTTCGTTTGCGATTGCAGACCCCGCGCAACCGCTTTGTTTTCCCTTCTCCTCCCCGGATGCGCTAATCTGATCGGCAGCATGAAAGACATCTACATTGCCGATCTCTCCGCCTTCGATGAGGGCGCGCCCTGCGTGGGATTTTTCCTGGTCCTGGCCAAACAGCAGCGCACTACCCGCGCCAACAAGCCCTATCTGAGCCTGATTCTGGGCGATAAATCCGGTTCTATCGAAGCGGTCTCCTGGGACCTGAGCGATCCGCGCATGGCCAAGGACTTCGAGCGCGGCGACATCGTCAAGATTCGCGGCGATTTCTCCCGCTACAACGACAAGCCGCAGCTCAAAGTGACCCAGTTGCGCAGGGCCCTGGCCGGTGAGGCCGAGAAGGCCGACATGCTGCCCGCCACCACCTACGACGTGGCCGCGCTGTGGGCGCAACTCGATGGCTTCATCGAGAGCTTCACCGAAACCGACCTGAAGCGCCTACTGCGAGCGCTCTTCGACCAGCCGGCCGTGGCCGCCGCCTTTCGCGAGGCCCCCGCCGCCAAGCAGTTGCACCACGCCTGGCTGAGCGGCCTGCTGGAACACGTGGTCAGCCTGCTCACCCTGGCCGACAAGGTGGCTGGCCATTACTCCATGCTGCACCGCGACCTGCTCCTGACCGGCGTCATTCTGCACGACATCGGCAAGACGCGGGAGTTGAGCTGGGAGATCGGCTTCGAGTATACGCTGGAGGGCACGTTGTTGGGGCACATCCAGATCGGCGCGGCGCTGGCCGAACGCACCATGGACAGCCTGCCCGACTTTCCGCCCAAGCTCAAAACACTTGTCCTGCACATGATCCTCAGCCACCACGGCAAGCTGGAATTCGGCTCGCCCAAACTGCCCATGATTCCCGAGGCGCTGGCACTCAGCTTTGTCGACGACTTCGACGCCAAGATGCAGGCCATGGCCACCGAGTTTGAGAAGGCAGAACGGGAAGGAAAAGCTCCAGACGAGATGACCGGCAAAGTCTGGGCGCTCGACCAGCGGCAACTGCTGAATACTAGGCGCTGGCTGGCGGAAGGATAAAGGCAGGGACCGAGGACTGCTGACCCAGCCACCAATTTTATCGTGTCGAGATTTCTATCCTTGCGCTTGAAAAAAAGGCGCAAGGAAAGGGCAATGGGTGTCCGTATTTACCCGTCCAGACTAATTCTGGATTTATCGAATACTTCAGAGACCATCGGTAGATTCAGGATTTCCCTGGCGGAAGATTTCTCGGGCAACCTTGCCGATTTCTTTTGTTTTCTCTGCCTTTTCAAATGGCGAGCCGTCTTGATTTTGGAGAGCTTTTATCAAAAGGTCCGAGGTGCTTGCCCTCATTTGCGCCTCTGCGATCCTGACCTTTCCGTTAACCACTTGAGGCATGGTATTGAGAAGATCCGTCGCAGCCTTCATTAGATCTGATTGCCACCCTTGAACGGATTCGTTGATCTGTTTCAAAACTTGTTGAGCCTTTTCGGCATCCTTCCTGGCGGATGCAGCGAACCAGATTGACAGGAATACGCTTAAAACTGGAATAATCCAATCTCTCAAGAATGTGACGATTTCCATGTTCTCCTTCCGAGGTGGCGTATTTCTCATTTTCAGGGCGATTATAGTCTGGCACACACAACTTTGGGTTCACGACTTTACGCTTGGCACACAATCTCTCAGACCAGCATCTTCAGCCCGTGTTTTTCGACAATATCCAGCAGTTTGAGGGCCATGCCACTGGGCCGCTTGGCGCCGCTCTCCCACTTCTCGATGGTGGATTCGCTGGTGTTGAGGTAGCGGGCAAAGACCGGCTGGCTGACATGCTGGCTGAGGCGAATCTGCTTGATGCGCTCTGGCTCCAGCGGCGCGGTGACGGCAAGGCAGGCCGCGTCGAATTCGCGCAAGGTGGCTTTGTCGATGGTCCACACGCGATACATGCCGGCCACACTGCTGTGGATCGCTTCAAATGCCTCGCTTTTGTATTTTTTTGATCGCCTTCATGGCAAATCTCCATCTACGAATCGATTGGGGAGCGCATGGGATTGATGAAGGGCAATCCGACGAAGTGTTTTTCATTGTCTGTGGCGACGGTGCAGTTGTTGGCTTGGGCGATAGCCAGCAGAATCATGTCCAGAGCGCTGCGCGGGCGGCCGATGCGGTTGCCTTCGGACATGAGCCGCCCCCAGATCAGCGCAGCGTTTTCGTCGAAGGGCAGAACACGGCCGGCAAAGAGCGCCTGCGGACCCTCCGGCCCCGAAAACCAGCTTTCCAATTGTCGTCGCTTCTTTCCGGCGGGCAGATCCTGGATGCCGTACCAGAGCTCGGCCAGGGTTAGGGTGGCGATGAAGAGATCCGCGTCCGCCCGATCCCCGAGCCACTGAAGAAGCGGCTGCGAAGGCGCTGGTTTGGTGGCGTTGCTAAGAATGTTCGTATCGAGCAGGTAACGGCTCATAGGTCGGCCTTTCGTCCTTTTATAAAGGGCCGGACGAGATGAAGATCGGCTCCAACCAGCGGGGAACTGCGCAGAGCCGCGAGAATGCCTCCCTTGGCGGGCGGTTCGACCGCCGTGTTGCTGTGCAGGACGGCGCGCATTTCCGCCGCCTCGGGGCCGTCTTCGGCCAGTTTTTTGGCCAGAGTGCGGATCAAATCGCGATCTGTCGCCAATCCCAGAACCTCAAAGCGGGCGATACCCCGCTGGTGGAGGCGCTTGCGGTACGATTTCAAGGCGCGGGTTTGCGCGGGGCTTCCCATTGGGACGTACTCCTCTAGCCGGTAATATATCCTGCGATAGAATCAAACGCAAACAAAAACCGAGTGGAGTGTAGATCAACCCTGGGCCCATGTGCGTTTCCTATTCCCTATTCACTGATTTTTCGTCTACCATCTCCGCATGGCCTACTTTCTCTTCAAATCCGAGCCGGATGTGTACAGCTTTGACGACTTTCTCCGCGATAAAGAGACGATCTGGGACGGTGTCGCCAACCCCACCGCCGTCAAATACCTGCGCGAGATGCAGCCGGGCACGGAGTGGATCTTTTACCACACCGGCGAGGAGCGCCGCGCCGTGGGCACAGGTAAGGTGCTGAGTGTGGACGCGACGAATCCCAAGCTGCCGCTGGTCAAGGTCAAGGCCGGCAAGCGGCTCAAGACTCCCAGAACCTTAACGGAGATCAAGGCCGAGGCGATCTTTGCCGCTTCGCCTCTGGTCATCATCGGCCGCCTGGGCGTGGTGCCGCTGACCGAGGAGCAATGGAGGTGGTTTGCTGCTTGAGGGACTAGGGGACTGAGGGACGAGGGACTAAGGGACTAGGGAATAGGGAAAAGGCTGCGCTCTCAAACATATTGTTTTCCAAGCAGGCGAAAGTCCAAGCATCACATCTGATCTCCGATCCCCGATCCCTGTTTTTCCCGTACAATCAAGAGGATATGATTCGTTTTTCCACCGCAGGGGAATCACACGGCGAGGCGCTGATGGCGCTGGTCTCGGGGCTGCCGGCCGGCGTGCCCGTCGATCTCGAACTGGTCAACCGCGAACTGTGGCGTCGGCAGCAGGGCTACGGGCGCGGCGGGCGCATGAAGATTGAAACCGACCAGGCACACATTCTGAGCGGCGTGCGCCACGGCAAGACCATCGGTGCGCCCATTGCCATCGAACTGGTCAACCGCGACTGGAAGAACTGGGCGGAGAAGCTGCCGGTCGAGCTGGGCGATGCGGCCAAGCACCAGGCAGTGGCTTCGCCGCGGCCCGGTCATGCGGATCTGGCGGGAGCGCTGAAGTACAACTTTGCCGACGCCCGCTATGTGCTGGAACGCGCCTCGGCTCGTGAGACCACCGCCCGCGTGGCCGCCGGAGCGCTGGCCAAGGCGCTGCTGCGCGTGGTTGGCATTGATGTGCTCAGCCACGTGGTCCGGGTGGGCAGGGCTGCGCTGGTGCGGCCCGTGCTGTGGGATGAGATTGTGGCGCTGGCAGCCAAAGACGAGGTGCTGCTGGGTTGCGTGGACTCCGAGGCCGAAGCGCGCATGAAGGAAGAGGTCGAAGAGGCGGCACGCACAGGCGATACCGTGGGCGGCATCTTCGAGGTGGTAGTCAAGGGCCTTCCGCCGGGCGTGGGCACCTACGCGAATTGGGATGAGAAGCTGGACGGCCTTTTGGCGCAAGCGGTCATGAGCATCCAGGCGGTCAAGGCAGTCGAGATCGGCCGCGGTGTCTTCGGCGGCGAGCATTTTGGCTCGCTGGTGCACGATGCGCTGTACTACTCCCCGGAGCCGGCAAATTACGAAAAGACCGGCCGGCCGACGCGCTTCGAACGCCATCAGAACAACGCCGGAGGCATCGAAGGCGGGGTGAGCAATGGCGAAGAGATTGTGGTACGCGGGCACATGAAGCCCATCTCGACGCTGCGCCGGCCGCTGGAGTCGGTGCGCTTCGACACCCGCGAGGCCACCAGCGCCAGTTATGAACGATCCGACATTTGCGTGATGCCGGCAGCAGGAGTGGTGGGCGAGGCGATGGTGGCCCTGATCCTGGCCCGCGCCGTGCTGGAAAAATTCGGCGGCGACTCGGTGCTCGAACTGCAACGAAATTTCGCCGGATACATCGAACAGATACGGGCGTATTAACCGGGGATTCAAATCAGGGTACACTGATGCAGGAGGACCGGTATGATGCTTGATCTCATTCCACAAAAAGAAGAGCAGGTCGAGGTCATCGGCTACAAGGGAAGATTTGTGGTCCGGGAACATTGGATCGGTGCCGACGGCCATGACCTTTTCCGACTCGATTCGTTATACCCAGGACTCACG
Source organism: uncultured Occallatibacter sp. (assembly GCA_964493705.1). GTDB lineage: Bacteria > Acidobacteriota > Terriglobia > Terriglobales > Acidobacteriaceae > Telmatobacter. Next base: position 21,151 of record CAZBPD010000008.1, on the reverse strand, counting down.
TTGGATGAGATTCGCTATCCGATGATGACCTACCCCCCGGAAGAAAAGGTCAAGAAGGTGCTTCCCCAAATCCTCCCCCAATGCGGCCCGTGGCCCGAGGATTTTGAGGTATACAAATACGATGTCAAATCAGGTGAGATGTACGATGGAACTCCTCGGGTTACGGTCTATTTCCACCTCAAGCCCGGTGTGATCCCATCCGTCGAAAAGGCGCATGTATGGAACAACTTCTATGCGAGGCTGGATAAGGCTTTCCAGTTTATAGACATCGATTCTGGAAAGCAGCCTGCGACATGGCTGAAGTTCGCCGCGAAGGAAGATCGGAGCGCCCTGCGTGCCGCTAGCTGATGATTTGCTTGGCCACGCATCGAGGCTTCTCGCTGCACCAGCTGTGTCGGATGTCGATTGTCGGCGAGCCGTGTCGGCCTCTTATTATGCGGTTTTCCATTTGATTTCCGCAGATGCAGCTGAACAAGCGAGTCCGCAGGAACCGGAGGGATTGCGCGGAAGATGTCAGCGGGTGCTGGAACATCGCGCCATGAAGAACGCCATGGCTGGATTTCGTACGCCGGATAGTGTGAAAAGGCTGTCGGATGAGATTGCTGTTCCTTGCACTTTTTCACCTGATCTCGCAATGATTGCCAGGGATTTTGCGGACTTACAGGATCAACGGCATCTTGCCGATTACGATGCTGTCGACGCGGAGGACCAAGTTGGGCTTTCGTGGGCATCCGATAGTTTCAATATGGCCAAGATGATTTTTGAAGCCTGGGCTCGCGTGAAATCAACAAATGAAGCCAGATTGTTCCTGGCGACTTTGATTTTCGGCTCCAAGTGGGCAAAGTAATACGAACAAAACGAGAGACACTCAAGAGAAGAACATGATTCTGAAAATTGTGAAGTATCCCGATCCCGTGCTGGCCAGGCCGGGCGAGCCCGTCACCGAATTCGATGCCGATCTGCGCAAGTTTGTGGCAGACATGTTCGAGACCATGTACGACGGGCAGGGCGTGGGCCTGGCCGCGCAGCAGGTGGGTGTCTCGAAACGCCTGCTGGTGATCGACCTGAGCAACGGCAAAGTGCCGGAAGACAAACTGGTGCTCATCAACCCGGAGATCATCTTCCGCGAAGGCAAGCTCTATGAAGAGGAAGGCTGCCTCAGCTTCCCGGAGATTCGCGAGAAGGTAGTGCGTTCGGCCAAGGTGCGGGTGCGCGCCCAGGACGAAACGGGCAAATGGTTCGAGATGGACGGCGAGAATCTGCTCTCGCGCTGCTTCCAACACGAGATCGACCACGTGGACGGGATGCAGTTCATCTATCGGATGAGTGCGCTGAAACGCGACCTGGTTCTGCGCAAGATCCGCAAGATGATCCGCGACGGAAGCTGGGAGACGGCCGTCGGCAGGGAGTAGGGAATTCAGATCCGGTCTCTATCGATCGCACCCGCAAAACGCTATCATCCTGAACGATGGGAAGGATCTGCAGTTGTTTTTTACAACCCAATAGAGCCGGTTCTGGCAGGTGTCTTCGGAGGCGCAGCTTGAAGCTCGTGTATTGCGGAACTCCGCACTTTGCCGTGCCCAGCTTTGCCGCGCTGCTGGCGGCCGGCCATGAGATTGCGCTCACGGTCAGCCAGCCCGACCGGCCGGTGGGGCGGGCGCAACTGCTGACCGCTCCGCCGGTGAAGCAGGCCGCGCAGGCTGCGGGTGTTCCCGTGGTGCAGCCGGAGAAGATCCGCAACAATTTCGAATTCCGCCAGCAACTGGAGCAGATTCAGCCGGATGCGATCGTCGTAGTGGCTTATGGGCGGATAATTCCGCCGTGGATGCTGGGGCTGCCAAGGCTCGGCTGCATCAACCTTCATGCCTCGCTGCTGCCCAAGTATCGCGGGGCCGCGCCGATCCAGTGGTCGGTGGCCATGGGCGAGACGGTTACGGGCAACACCACCATGCTGCTGGAAGAGGGGCTGGACACCGGACCGATCCTCTTGCAGCGGGAACGGATGATTGCCCCCGAAGAGAACGCGGTCGATCTTTTCACCGTGCTGGCCGAAGCCGGTGCGCCGCTGCTGGTCGAGACGCTGGCCGGACTCGAGCAGGGAAGCATTCTGCTACGGACGCAAGATCATGCGCTGGCTACGCTGGCGCCGATTCTGACCCGCGAAGACGGGCGAATGGATTTTACCGCCCGCACCGCTACGGAGTTGCTCAACCGCTGGCGCGGCTTTCAGCCCTGGCCCGGTGCATTCACCCAACTCGAGGGCAAAAAGCTGATCGTACACGGGATGCGGGTGGCGTCGAGCCTCAATGCGGCGGCCCAGCCCGGCCAGATTCAGATCGAGGACCACTGCCTGTTTGCGGCGTGCGCGCAAAATACCTGGCTGGAGTTCACCGAGATTCAGCTCGAAGGCAAAAAGCGCATGGCGGCTGCCGAATTCCTGCGCGGAACCAAATTGGCCGCAACGCGGCTGGGATAGGGCGGCGATGAAAAGCTCCACAAAGACACCGGCGCCCGCAACGGCGGCAAAGAAAACCCACGCAATGGTTTCGGCGGGCCGCAGGGCGGCCTTCGATATTTTGATGGCGGTCGATCGTGGCTCGCAGCACTCGGACGACCTGCTGCGCAGCCGGGCGGTGAGCGCGCTCTCCGCGCCCGACCGCAATCTGGCCACGGCGCTGGTGCTGGGCGTGCTGCGCTGGCAGACTTTGTTGGACGCTCAGTTGCAGACCTACCTCAAACGGCCTGGCGGCAAGTTGGACGCGGAGATTCACATCGCGCTGCGGCTGGGCGCCTTCCAGATTCTGCACATGGACCGCATTCCGGCGCGCGCCGCCATCGACGAGAGCGTGGAACTGGCCAAGAAGGCCGGCCACCGCTTCGCCGCCGGAATGGTCAACGCGGTGCTGCGCAAACTCGCCGGCGCTCCGTGCTTGCAGGACGCGCAACCAACGGCCAGCGGCGCTTATCCCGTCTGGATGGTCGAGCGCTGGGTCCGGTTTTTTGGTGTAGAAGCGGCGGAAGCTGTCTGCCATCATGGGCAGAGCCAGCCGCGAATGAGCGTTCGACTGGCCAGCCCGGAAGTGGAAGCGGAACTCATCGCCGCAGGGATCGATCTGGAACCGGGAACGCTGCTCCATGCGGCCCGTACGGTCGTCTCCGGCGATGTGGCCTCGACGGATGCCTTCCGCGAGGGCCGGGTGCGGTTTCAGGATGAGGGCTCGCAGTTGGTGGCGGAGCTGGCGGGGACCAGCTGCGAGGATTCCTTGCGTCCGCTGAAAAACATTCTTGATGCCTGCGCCGCGCCGGGGGGCAAGACGCTGATTCTGGCCGCGCGCAACCCGCACGCGCAGATCGTGGCCTGCGAATCGAGTGCGCCGCGCCTGGAGCAACTGCGCCAGCGGCTGGCGGTTTTGGGCGGCCGGGTTGAATGCCGTCTGGTCGACGCTTCCACATTGGTCGAGTCGGATCACTTCGATCTGGCCCTGGCCGACGTGCCGTGCAGCGGCACCGGAACGCTGGGGCGCAATCCGGAGATTCGCCACCGCTTGCGGCCCGAGGATTTTACGCGGCAGGCGGAGCGGCAGCGGGCGATTCTGGCAGCGGCGCTACGGGCCGTCAAGCCGGGCGGGCGGGTGATCTATTCCACCTGTTCCCTGGAGCCGGAAGAGAACGAGCAGGTGCTCGCAGCCGTGCTGGCCGAGGCTCCCAACGCCCGCGTGCTGTCGCTGGCGGGGCGGATCGAAGCGCTGCGCGGGATTCTGACGGACTCCGCGAAGGAGTTGCTGCATGCCGCGCTGACACCGGAGGGATTCTTGCGCCTGCTCCCCGGCGCTCTGCCCACCGACGGATTCTTCATCGCTCAGATTGAACGCGTGAAATAAGACGTTTTACAGATTCTCGCCATTTACGGCAAGCTGCTGAATCACGATCTCAGCGCCATTTTCCTGGGTAAAAAGAACATCGAGCGCGCTTCCTGGCCGCAGGGTGTGAATGGCTTCGACGGCAGAACTCACACTGCAACGCGAGCCGTGGGCAGCAACATACGCGCGCTCGTGGATCTCGTAGAAATCCCGCTCATTGGCGGGCAAATCCGCGAAGCTGTCGATCGAAAAGCAGAGATTATAAGACTCGACCGCACTCCCGGCCGGCTCAATCTTGAGCACACGGCCGCTGGCGTGATGTAAGGTCGCGTTCGCGGCGGCGGGCGTGCTCGCTGGCGTTTTGCGGTTCATGCGGACGATGGTGTGCACCACGATGAGCAGCAGCCCGAAGACCAGAATGGTGCGCAGCAGCGTCTTCATGGAGCCTCTTCGGGAGCCAGCTTCAAAGCAGCGTAGTCCCGGCCCAGATAGGCGCAGAGGGCCTCGACCACCAGTTCATGGTCGGCGCGCTGGGGCAATCCGCTGACGGTGACGCTGCCCACCACTCCGGCGTTGGCCACGCGCAGCGGGAACGATCCGCCGTCGGTAGCGTAGTCGGCCAGCGGCAGCCCGGTGCGGTCCTGCAGGGCCTCGTTCTTGCGCTTCAGATTCAGTCCCATGGCGTAGGAGCTGCAATGGAAGCGCGCCACCACGTTGCTCTTGCGCCGCACCCACTCGGGATTGCTGGGGGTGGTGCCCTCGAGAGCCGTATAAAAGAGCTGCTGGCCGAAGCGGCGGATGTCGATGACCACCGGCAACCCGCGCTCGACGGCCAGGGCGCGCAGCTTCGTGCCCAACTCCCAGGCGGTCTCCATATCAAGCCGGGGCAGAACCAACTCCCGCTCTTGCAAGGCAATCCGTTCCAGATCTTCGTTGATGCTCATCCCAATCTCCTCCGCGATTCCCCCACCATCGTAAACCGGCGCACCGGCTTTTATCCCTCGCCGGATTCCTCGGCGGCCAGGTCGTGGATGGGGACAATGCCCAGTTGCTGGTAGATGGGCCGCATCTGCGCCCGGATGGCCTTGAGCCGGGTCCAGAACCAGAGCGCGCCCACAATGCAGGCTGCGCCGCTGATCATCACCGTAAGCGGAGCGCCAATGAGGTGGGCCAATCCGCCGGCCAGCAGGCTGCCAAAGGGCGCCATGCCCATGAACGCCATGGTGTAGTAGCTCATCACCCGGCCGCGCATCTTTTCGTCGACCAGGGTTTGCAAAATGGTGTTGCTGGCGGTCAGTCCCTGCATCATGCCGAAGCCGGTGAGCAGCATCATGGGCAGCGAGAGCCACAGGGTGTGGGAGAGCCCGAAGCAGATCAGCCCTATGCCGAAGACGCCTGCGCCGATGGCCAGCATGGGGGTCAACCCGCGCACCGTGCGGCGCAGCGCCATGCTCAGGGCGCAGATCAGCGAGCCCACGCCCACCGCGCCGGTCAGGAAACCCAGCGTGTGCGGGCCGCCATGTAAAACCTGCGCGGCAAAGACCGGCATCAGCACCATGAACGGCCAGCCCATCAGGCTGAGCAGGGCAAAGAGCATCAGAATGGTGCGGATGGGCGCGGAGGCGGCTACATACTCCCAACCCTCGCGCATCTGGGTCATCATCGAGGTCGCGGCGTGGACCAAGGTGTTGGGAGCGACGCGCATCATCAGCAACGAGGCGATGACGGCGATGTAGCTGACGCCATCCACCAAAAAGCACCAGCCTTCGTTGGTAGCGGCGATCAACATACCGGCCAGCGCCGGGCCGATCAGCCGCGCCGCGTTGACCATGGTCGAGTTGATGGCGATGGCGTTGGAGAGGTCGGCTTTGCCCTCGACCATCTTGACCATGAAGGACTGGCGGCCGGGCATATCGAAGGCGTTGATGACGCCCTGTGAGACGCTGAGCGCCAGAATCTCCCAGATTCCGAACCTGCCGTTGATATGGCCGGAAAGAGTCAATGCGGCCAGCAGCAGCGACTGAATCATGGCCAGCGCCTGGGTCCAGACCAGCACTTTGCGGCGGTCGATGCGGTCGACGATCACCCCGGCCAGCGGAGCCAGAAGAAAAGTGGGAATCTGCCCGGCAAAGCCCACCGTGCCCAGCAGCAGAGCCGATTTGGTCAAGCGGTAGACCAGCCACGAGGTGGCCACCCGCGTCATCCAGGTGCCGATCAGCGAGATGCTCTGCCCGGCAAAGAAGAGACGGAAGTTGCGGTGGCGCATCGCCCGCCAGGCGTGAGAGAAGTCGCGGCCCGGCGATGTTTTGTCGCTTGAACTCATGTCTTCAGTTTACGGTGGAACAACCGCGTCCCTCAGTCCCTCAGTCCCTTAGTCCCTACTTCGCCACCACCAGCTTGACCAGCGTGCTTTGGTCGATGCGGACTCCGGCGGGCGGCTGCTGGGCGACGACAGAGTTGGGCCGGGCCGGCGGCTTGGGGGGAGCGTTGCTTGCGTCGATAGGGGGAATGGGCACATCGATCAGCTTGAAGGGAGCGGTCTTGATTCCCACCTTGGTCAGTTCCGCCACGACGCTGGGGGCGCTGAAGCCGGTGAGGTCGGGCATCAGGTAGCCGTCGGCGGCTTCTTCGTCGGGCGCGGCCACCAGCAGGTGGATGCTGGGCTGTTCAATGCCCTGCGCTTTGCCGGGAGGGTCCTGGGCCAGAACCGTTCCCTCGGCGGCGTGGGCGAAGGGCAGTTGGGCGATGATGCCCACGCCCAGGCCGGCGCGGCGCAGTTCCAGTTCGGCGACGCGCTGCTCTTTGCCGACCGTGTCGGGCACGTTCACGGTCTGCGGTCCCAGGCTCTCGGCGACGCGCACCTTCCACTCGCGGCGCACCACCGTCCCGGCCGCGGGCGACTGGGTCAGGATGTGCCCGGAGGCCACGTCGGCTGAGTAGTAGCGGTTGTCCACATCGAGCAGCAGTCCCAGCCCGGCGGCCTGGCTGCGGGCGTCGGCTACGGTCATGCCTTTGAGCGACGGCACCTGCACCTCGGCGCCGTGAATGGCGAAGTGCATGGTGGTGATGGCCGCCAGCAGCGCCACCGCCACCAGCACCATCACCAGCGAGGCGCCCTGCAAAAAGTTCAGCAGCGGGCGGCCGTTCATGATTCCGGCTCCCACGATCCAGACTCCGCGCCCTGGTAAATGATTGCGTAATCGAATTCGACGGACTTCGCCAGCATCTGGGAGACCGAGCAGTACTTCTCTTTGGAGAGCTTCACTGCGTCTTCGACGGCTTTGCGGTTCAACTCGCCGCTCACGGTGTAGGTGAGCTTGATGCGGGTGAAGACGCGCGGAGGATCGGCGGCGCGCTCGGCTGCGGCGGTGACGCGCAGGCCGGTCAGCGGCTGCCGTTTCTTTTCGAGGATGCTGACCACGTCCACGCTGGTGCAGGCGCACAGCCCCATCAACACCGCCTCCATGGGACTGGGGCCGGCAAAGTGCTCGGCGCCGGCATCGAAATCGATGGTATGGCCGCTCTCCGACTGGCCCTCAAAAAAGCCGTTGCCCTTCCATTCGCTATGCGCAATCATGCGGGTCTCCTAGCGTAGATTATCCGTTGCCGGCTCGGGGTGGATGGTGACGCGGTCCACTTCAGGGCATTCCATCTTGAAGAGGTCTTCGAGGTTGGTGATGGCCAAGTGTACGCGCAGCATGAGCAGGTCGTCGGGCAGGGTGCAGTGGCAACTGACGCCGATGTGCTCGCCCATGCGGCCCACCAGAATCTCATGCACGTCGAGGATCTCGGGGATCTGTTCGGCGGCGGTATGCAGGGCCAGCTCGATGCGGCGGTTGGCCTCGCCCACTTCGGGCAGCTCGATGGTGGCCGGCTCGCTCTCGATGTGGGTGAGCACGGCGTCGATCTCGGGCACCTCGCGCAGGATCTCGGCCTCCACGGCGCAGACAAAGTCGTGGGCCTCTTTGAGGGGCAGGGTCTCGTCCAGTTCCAGGTGCTGCTCGACGCGCAGGCGGCCTTGGTGGGACTGCACACTGAGTTCGTGAACGCTGACGTTGTGGCGAGCGGCCACGGCGCGCACGCGGTCGAAGATGCTCTCGGCCCGCACCTGCCGGGGAACAGTGTGGATAACTACGTCGGCCGTGGGCAGCGTCTTGCGCACCGCCTCGGTGGCGGCGCTGACCAGTTCGCTGGTGTGCTCGAAGGTGAAGCGGCGGGGCATGGCCAGGGTGAGATCGGCAAAATAATGCGCGCCGGCCTGGCGCACTCGCGCCCGTTCGATGGCCAGCACACCCGGAACCCGTTCCACATCGGCGACGATCTTACGGCGGGTGGCGGCGGGGATCTCGTCGAGCAGGATGCCCATTGCCTCCTTGCCCAGGCGGATGGTCAGGCGCAGAATCAGCAGCGAGACCATCACCGCGGCAATGGGGTCGGCGTATTGCAGCCAGCCGATCCCGTAGCGCTGGCCGATCAAGTTGGCGGTCAGGCCGCCCAGCACCGCCAGCGACGACCAGATGTCGGAGGCGAAGTGGAAGGCGTCGGTGGCCAGGGCGGGCGAGCCGGTGCGGTCGGCCACTTTTTTCAATTGCCCCGAGCGCCAGAAGTCGACGGCGATGGAGCAGATCACCACGGCAAAGGGCCAGGGCGAGGGTCGCACCTCGACAGCGTGACGCACCATACGCTCGAAGGCCTCCCAGATGATCCAGGCGCTGGAGACGGCCATCAGCATCACTTCGCCGAAGGAGGAGAGATTTTCTACTTTGCCATGACCATAGGTATGGTCTTCATCGGCGGGCTTGTCGCTGACGCGGACGGAGAAGAAGGTCAAGGCCGCGCCCACCAGATCGAGACCGGAATGGGCCGCGTCGGACAAGACGCCCAGCGAGCCAGACAAAAGCCCAGCGGCCAGCTTGAGCACAGTCATCGCCGCCGCCGCCAGCATGGAATGCAGGGAGACGCGGCGTTTCTCGGCGGAGTGATCGGTGAAGCGGACGATCTCTGTGCTCATGGCGTCTCTAGGTCTCTAAGCGCATTGTGTTGTACCGCCGAGGGTGCCCCCGGTCTCGCTTTTGAGACCGGGGAAAGGCCGAACCAAAATACCATTTCATGCGGTCAAAACTAGGCTATCGCATTTCCATCCATGCAGGGTGAACAAGCTCAATGTGTGCGGGTGGCGGAGTACAGCCCGGCTATGCCGAAGGTGTAGGGCTTCCAGGCGCAATCGGTGTAGCCCGTCGAGCGCATCAATTCGAGCATCTGCGGCGGCGGGGGAAAGTTGCCCACCGAGGCAGGAAGATAACTGTAAGGACCCTCCTGACCGGCGATCAGACGGCCGATGGCGGGCAGTACGCGGCGGAAGTAGATGGCATAGGCCTTGCCCATCAACCCGCCGGGTTCGCTGAAGTCGAGAATGCCCAGTTGGCCGCCCGGCTTGAGCACGCGGGCGAACTCGTGCAGGCCGGCCTCGTAGTTGGCCAGATTGCGAAAGCCGAAGGCGCTGACAATCAGGTCAACCGAGGCCGAGGGCAGCGGCAGATGCAGCGCATCGGCCTCGATCGGCACTGCGTACGGTGCTGCGCACGGCACTGCGTGCAGCAGACGCGCGCTTTGCGCGCCTTCGGAATGCGGAGCAAAGGCTGGGCCGCCAAATTTTCGGGCTCCGCGGCTGAGCATGTTGCGAGAAAAATCGGCGGCCAGGATCGGGCGGGAGTCCCGCGGACGGAGCTTGAGCAGGGCCATGGTCATGTCGCCGGTGCCGCAGCAGATGTCGAGGATGGAGGCTTCCGGTTCGGCGAGGATGAGATGGAAGCGGCGCGCCGTCCGCCGCCACCAGAGGCGGTCGATGTTGGCGCTGAGCACGTGGTTGAGCAGGTCGTAGCGGGGTGCGATCGAGTCGAACATGGCGCGCACGGCCGCGGCTGCTTCCTGCTCATCCTGCGCGCCCTGCGGTTTGGCTCCGGTGGTGGTCATTGCTTTCCAATTCCATTCATTGTTGGCAAGCCGGTTAAATTATCGCTAATCCACCCTGGCCGCAAAAACACCAACGCGGCGAGGGTGGGGCATCCCGTTTGTGTTGCGACGGGCTCCGCCAACACCGCTAACTCCGCTAGCACCGCTCGGCTCACGCGTGCTTTTCGCCGGCGCGGGCCAGCATGTACTCGACGGCAGCGAGCAGCTCCGCGGCGGCGACGTCTTCCACCACTCCGGCGTCGCCGATGCCAACTGGCAGCACAAAACGCTTGACGCCGCCCACGTGCTTTTTGTCGCCGCCCGTGGCCGCGGCAACTTTGGCGGCGCGCAGTTTAAGTGGGGGCAGCGGGCCGTAGAGGTGAATGAGACTTTCCATGCGGTCGAATTGGGGCTTGGAGATGGTTCCCCGCTGACGGGCTAGATGGAGCGCGGCAATCATGCCCCAGCCCACCGCTTCGCCGTGCAGCAGCGTCTTGTAGCCGGTGGCCTGCTCCAGGGCGTGGCCCACGGTGTGGCCCAGGTTGAGGATCATGCGCAGGCCGTTTTCGCGCTCGTCCTGGTTGACCACATCGGCCTTCATGCGAATGGAGGCGGCAATGACCTTCTCCAGGGCCTTGGGATCGCGCCCGAGCACGTCGTCCACATGCTGCTCCAAAAACCTGACCAAAGTCCGGTCGCGGATGATGCCGGCCTTCACGCTTTCCATCAGCCCGGCGCGGAGTTCCCGTTCGCTGAGGGTGCTGAGAGTTTCAATGTCGGCAAATACGCCGCGGGGATGATGGAAGGCGCCCACCAGATTCTTGCCATCGGGCAGATTGACGCCGGTCTTGCCGCCCACTGAGGAGTCCACCTGCGAAAGAAAGGTCGTGGGAACCTGAATGTACGCAATGCCGCGCATGTAGATCGAGGCCAGAAAGCCGCCCACGTCGCCCACGATGCCGCCGCCAAAGGCGATCAGCAGCGAGCCGCGGTCGGCGCCTGCTTGCGCCATCTGGCGGGCCAATCTCTCCACGCTGGCCAGGGTCTTGTGCTTTTCGCCGGGAGGCAGAAAGAGGGCCAGAGGGGCGTCCTGAAAGGAGGTGAGGAACTTTTCGCCCCACAGTTCCCAGATTTCAGGCGAGGTGAGCACAAAGACGCGGCGCGGCAAACGACCCGCCGCCCGCTCGATGCGCGGGGCCAGCGTCTCGATCAGGCCGCTGCCCGCCACCACGTCATACTTCGCCGAAGGAGTCTCTACTCGAATGGTTTGCACAGTCTCTCTATTCTAGAAGGAGGAGCCTTTCCCACCAAGAGCCAAACCAGGGGTTACGGTGGAGGACGCGCCGTCCCGATGGGACACCAGATGTTTTTTGGGGTCGCCTTCCCAGTGCTGAAGCGCAAAGCGATTAACCGCTGCGCCTACGGTGCGAGTCTTTTCGCCGGGCGCTTGGACAACGGACAAAGGGCAAAGGAAAAAGGGCCGCTGGCCCTTGACCCCTAATCCCTATCCCCTAATCCCTAACCCCTTGTCCCTAACCCCTGCCTTCCGGTGTTAGCCTAATCGTTTATGGCAACCTCTTCTCAAGTGGACTACGTTGTGATGGGTGCGGGCGTGGCGGGGCTGCGCGCCGCGGTCGAGTTGGCCAACCACGGGGAGGTCCTGGTGGTCACCAAGGAGTCGCTGCGCGAGTCCAACACGCACTATGCGCAGGGCGGCATTGCCGTGGCCATGGAGGGCGAAGAAGACGTCCGCCTGCATCTGGAAGACACTGTAGCCGCCGGCGATGGGTTGGTGCATCGCCCCGCCGCTGAGGCGTTGGTGGCCGAGGGTCCGGTGCGGGTGGCGGAGCTGATCGAGTGGGGCGCCGACTTCGACCGCGAGGGCGACAATCCCTGCGGCGCGTTTCTCCGCACCCGCGAAGGCGCGCATTCTCTGGCCCGCATCCTGCACGCCAACGGCGACGCCACCGGCGCGGAGATCAGCCGTTCGCTGGTGGCCTTTGCCCAGGTGCACAAGCGCATCCGCTTTGCCGAGTGGACCATGGTCACCGGTCTGGTAGTCGAGGAGAACCGTGTCATTGCCGTCGACCTGCTGGGCCGCGACGGACGCCGGGAGCGGATCGCCGCGCGCGCCGTACTGATTGCCGCCGGTGGCGCAGGCCAGGTCTATAGCGATACCACCAACCCCGCCGTGGCGACCGGAGACGGCATCGCCCTGGCCGCCCTGGCCGGCGCGGCCCTGGCCGATATGGAGTTCTATCAATTCCACCCCACGGCGTTTTCGTTGCCCGGCGCGCCCCGCTTTTTGCTCTCCGAGGCGCTGCGCGGCGAGGGCGCTTATCTGCGCAACGACCGCGGCGAGCGCTTCATGGACGGCGCTCATCCGTTGCAGGAGTTGGCTCCGCGCGACGTGGTGGCGCGGGCCATCACCCGCGAGGGGATGGGCGATACCCCGGACCAGCACCGCACGGTGTATCTGGATATGCGCCACGTGAGCGGCATCGATCTGCACCACCGCTTTCCCGGCATCAGTTCCTTTCTGGCCCAGTACGAGCTGGAGTTGCAGCGCGACCTCATCCCGGTGCGCCCGGCGGCGCATTACCTGATGGGCGGCATCCAGACCGATCTCGACGGCAGGACGACCTTGGCGGGACTCTATGCGGCAGGCGAGGCGGCCTGCACCGGCGTGCACGGCGCCAACCGCCTGGCCTCAAATTCGCTGCTGGAAGGGCTGGTCTTCGGCGCCCGCGCCGCCCGCGCCATTCTGGACGACGACTGCCCATTGCGCCTTGATGTGGAGACGCCCGCGGTGCGTCCTAACCCGCTTTCGGCGGCCGAAGAGATGGAGCTGGAAGGTGTAATCCGGCATTTGCAGCGCGCCATGTGGAGCTACGCGGGATTGCTGCGCGAGGAGTCCACGCTGCGCCTGGGGTTGGAGGCGCAGCGCGAGTGCGCCGCCAACCTGACCCGCTTCACGGCAGAAGGGAAGGGAAGCCGGCGCTTGTGCGAGGCCCTGGCCATGAGCTGTGTGGCCCGCACCATTCTGGCTTCTGCCCAGGCCCGCACCGAGAGCCGCGGCGCACACTTCCGCAACGACTACCCGCAGCGCGACGACGCGAAGTTCATGAAGCATTCGGTGGTCGGCTGCGACGGAGAAGTGCGCTTCGAAGAGTGGTAGACGTGGGTAGGGACGAAGGGACTGGAGACGAAGGGACTGAGGGACTAGGGACAAGCGACCAAGGGACGAACAACCTGTGGTGGAAGCCGAAACCGTTTAAGTGTAATCAGCCGAGGCTAAAGGCAGCGTTGATTATGTGGCACTTACGGCACGGCTGCGGTCGTTCCCTGGCACAAGACCTGCGCCATCATTTGCACAAGACAAACCCCAGCCAAACGCCAGCCATGGATGATTTTTTCGTTGTTTGCGGCAATCTATCTCACAAGCGCCCATTCATCGCTAGTTTTAATTCCAAATTGCGCTTGTGGGTTGTAAAATTCCGCGCATGAGCGAAGACAATAGTATTGAAAGCGGAATAGCAGGTTGTTCTTTTCTTATTCTTGCCCTGATTGTCGGTGCGGCGATTGTCATTTTGTTTGCTGCCCCTCTTGCCTTGGCCGGCACACTCGCTGGGATGTTCCTGCTGAATCTTCTTCCCGAGCGGGCGCAAAACAGGATCGGCTGCCTGCAGCGCAAGGAAAAGGCGCAAAAATCCTTTGCCGTCTCTGCGGGAGTCATCGTAGTGATTCTGATCCTGCACCTGGTTTATTTTTTGAGTGGCGGGCCGGAGAGCAGTTTCTCGGACCGGTACGACCATTCCATCGTGGGTCTGTATGTCCGCGCCGTGCAGCCGTACTATGCGATTGCCGGGGAATGGCTCTTGCAGCTTCTGATTTGGATCAAGGACTGTATTGTCTGGATCTGCGAGTCTCTTTACACGATGATGGGAGGCAAGGCTCATTGAGACCTTGGAAGAAACCTAACTCCTGACCCCTGATCCCTGATTCCTGACCCCTGCCGCGGACGCTACCGCGCAAACGGCCAGTATTGCGCCCATGATGGCCAGCGAAAGGGTAATCGGCACCTCGATCCAGCGGGCGGCGAGCATCTTCAGGGCGACGAAGGCCAGCAGCACGCCCAGGCCGTAGTGAAGAAAACGCAAGCGGTCCAGCAGCGCGGCCAGAGCAAAGTACAGCGAGCGCAGGCCGAGGATGGCGGCGATGTTTGAGGTATAGATCACAAAAGGATTGTGGCTGACGGCAAGAACTGCGGGAATCGAGTCGAAGGCGAAGAGCAGGTCGGTGCACTCGACGGCCAGAATCACCGGCAAGAGCGACCCCTTGGCGGGTTGCAGGCGTTGAATCCACGAGGGGATCAGAGAGCGGGAGCGCACTGCGCCGCCGCGCAGCAGCCGGAAGGCGGCATAGAGCAGCACCAGGCCGAAGACCCAGGAGATCCATTGAAAGCGCGTGAGCAGCGCGATGCCGCCGGCGATGAAGAGTCCACGCAGCACCACTGCTCCAGCCACGCCCCACAAAAGCGCCCGGTGCTGGCGTTCGCGGCCGATGCGGAAGCCCTGAAAGATCACCAGAAAGACGAAGAGGTTGTCGACGCTGAGCGAGGCCTCGATGGTATAGCCGGCTACGAACTCCAGCGCCGGTTGATGGCCGCGATAGACGGCGATCCAGCCGGCAAACAGCGCCGCAGCCAGCGCCAGCACTGCCGTCCACAGCCAGGCGGCGCGCGCCGAACGGCCCGCCTGATGGCGCACGCTGGGCAACAGCGCGTCGGCGACAAGAAGCGCGGCGACGACCAGATGAAAACCAACCCACCACGTCCAGGAAACGCCAGCCAGCATAGAACGATGCTACAGGATAGGGGTTAGGGATAAGGGGTTAGGTGTTAGGCCGCAGCAGTGTGTAAATGGCAGAGACAATTTCGTAAACCCGATAATACGTTCCTCAGCCCGTCCTCCAGCGAATTTCTAACCCCTAACCCCTTATCCCTTTCCCCTACTTCATTCCCACCAGCCGGATCGTCTCCAGAAAAACGTCGCCGGCGATGGTCAGGCTTTTGGCGCTGATCTTATCCAGAGTGTCCTGGGCATTGTGATGGTAGCTGTTGCCCGGTGGGCCGTAATTCATGTCGATTACGTCGATGGAGGGAACGCCGCGCTGCACAAAGGGCAGATGATCGTCCTCGATCTGCTCGCTCTCTTTGAAGAAGTACTTCTCGTAGCTAAACTTCTTGGCCGCCTGACGGACGGTTTCGACCAGCCAGTCGGTGGAGCGGGTCTCACGCTGGATGTCGAGGCTCTTGTCGCCGATCATGTCGGCCAGAATGAAAGCCTTGATTCTGTTCAGGGTTCCGTCGCGGCCCCACTTGGCGGCCAGATGACGGGTGCCATAGAGCGAATCGGCGTCGGTCCAGTTGGGTTGAATCGACTCTTCGCCATCGTCGAAGACCAGCCAAACCGAGTAGCCGTCGAGCAGCTTGCCGCCGGCGGTCTGCGGGCGCAACTGATCGGCAATGGCCAGCAGCAGGCCGGTGGTCGCCGCGCCGTCGTTGGCGCCGACAAAATTGATGTTCTTGAGCCAATAATTGGTTTCGTAATGGGTGGCCAGCACGATGACGCCGTTCTTTTTGCCGGGAAAGCGCACGATGAAGTTGCGCATGGGCACCAGGCCGATGGGAGTGTCGGCGGTAAAGGCGTCTTCTTCGACCGGATCGTGCTTGAGCTGCTGGCGCAGCCAGGCTTCGGCCTTGGCATGGCCCTGGCTGGTGGGCCAGCGCGGCCCGATGGCGACCAACTGGCGGGCATACTCATAGGCGCGTGCGCCGTTGAAGTGGGTCTGCGCGGGGGCGGCGAGAGGAGTCAGGAGCGCCAGAGCCGCGAGGAGTGTCCCCAATCCCCAAAGCGGGACCTGGGGCGCCCGCGGTTTTGTCACGATCCGCCTGCAGAACGAATGAAGACTCATCCGGCCTTCTCCTTTTTCCTGCGCCGCGAGGGATGCACCCACCAGGCTACGCCGATGCCGATCATGTACAGCCCCAGCATGGGAATCGCGTAGATGCACATGGTCCAGGGGTCGGGACTGGGCGTGATGATGGCCGCCACCAGAAAGACCGCCAGAATGGCATAGCGGATGTTCTTCCACAAAAAGCGCGGGCTGACAATGCCGAAGAGCGCCAAAAAGAAGATCAGGATGGGCAGTTCGAAGCTGATGCCCAGGCCGAGAATGATGGAAAGGAAAAAGCCGGTGTACTCCTCGATGGTGACCATGGGCTGAAATTTGCTGCCGAAGTCCACAATGAGGATCTTGAGTGCGCCGGGCAGCACCCAGAAATAGCCGAAGGATGCGCCGGTCAAAAAGAGTCCCACGGTAGCCGCCATGAAGGGGAAGACAAATCTCTTTTCCTTCTGATAGAGGCCGGGAGCGATGAAAAGCCAGACCTGATAGAGGATGAAGGGCGAAGCCAGAATCGCGCCGCCGATCAGCGCCACCTGCAGGTACAGGTTGAGCGGGTCCATGGGGTGGGTGTAGTTGAGCTTGATGTGCAGCGCGTCCAGCGGAGCCTGAATAAAGCCATAGAGGCGCACGTGGAAGATGTAGGCCACGATGAAGCCCGCCGCCAGAAAGAGCGCGGAGCGCACAATGCGCTTGCGCAACTCGTCGAGGTGTTCCATCAGGCTCATGCCGGGGAGTTCCACGCGCTGGTTCACGGCCTGGCGCGCCTTGCCGAGGGCGTCTGCGGGATCAACCATGATGCTCCGTCCCTTCCGCAGCCAGGGGGTTCACGCTGGGGCGGAACTCGGCCGGAATGTTGTAGTCTTCTTCGGCGACAGACGCGGGAGCCGGGTCTGCGGGAAGGGTGGCAGCGGAGGTTTTCGCAAGCTCCTCCTCCAGGTTCCAGGGGCGGTCCGCGGGTGCTTGCTGGTCACCAGCTTCCTGCGGGGGATAGAAATCTTCATTGGGGTAGGGGCTGGCGGTCTCAGCGGGCTCGGTCGCTGCCGGGGAGGGCTCGCTCTTAGCCGCCTCCAGGGTCAGAGCCGGCGCTGACCGGGCCAGTGCTTGCAGGCGCTCCTCTTCCTTCTTGCGGCGGTCGGCCTCTTCGGCCGTGCGCAACTCCTCTTCCATCTGGTACTTGAAGTCGTTCGAGGCCTTGCGGAACTCGTACATCAGCTTGCCGATCTGGCGGCCGATCTGGGGCAGGCGGCGCGGTCCGAAGACCACCAGCCCCATGATCATCAGGATCAGCGAGTCCCACATCCCCAGAGTGGCGTATTCAATTGTTGGCGGCATACCCATCGGACTCTCATGATACCTGTCCACGCGAGCCGCTCACAAACCGTCTTCCCGCAACAGCAGCGGGCGGCGCATTTTTCTTGGGTCCACTGTTACATCTGGGTTAAACTATCAGGAAATGGGCACGGCCTTCCATACGAGCTTTTCGCATCCTGTGGATCGGGTTCGCATCCATTATGAATAGGCTGCAACAACCCCGTGGGTGGGGGCGGTCTGAGGCGATGAGGCGGCATCTTCCCCGAAGTGCGCCGCGTTGTACTTCTCAGGCTTTCAGTGCATCCACTGCAGTCCTTTGTGCTTTCAACATCCCCGTCCGCCGCTCCCGATCGAGCTGGCAGGACTGAAGGCGGAGTACAGTGAATCTGGTCCTCGATGAACCCACGGCGGCCTCGCCGCAGGCCGAAAGCAGTTGCAGCCTTGAAAACTATCTGCAACTCCCCGACCACACCATGGACGCGCGCATCGCCGCCGCTCGCGAGCGGCTCGGCGCAACCACGGTGTTGCTCGGTCACCACTATCAACGCGACGAAGTGATCCGCTTTGCCGACGCCACTGGCGACAGCTACAAGCTCTCTCAAATTGCCGCCCAGACAGAATCCAAGTACATTGTTTTCTGCGGCGTGCACTTTATGGCCGAGAGCGCCGACGTGCTCTCGAACTCCGGCCAGCAGGTCATCTTG
The DNA here is from genome assembly GCA_964493705.1 of uncultured Occallatibacter sp. Classification (GTDB taxonomy): domain Bacteria; phylum Acidobacteriota; class Terriglobia; order Terriglobales; family Acidobacteriaceae; genus Telmatobacter. Next base: position 3,354 of record CAZBPD010000008.1, on the reverse strand, counting down.
CCAGACCTCAACGCCGGCTGCTCGATGGCCGACATGGCCGAGATCTCCCAGGTCGAAGCCTGCTGGGAGGCGCTGGAACGCGTGGGCCTGACCGCGGAGACCGTGCCGCTGACCTACATGAACTCGACGGCCGCCATCAAAGCCTTCTGCGGCGAGCGGGGCGGCTTGGTCTGCACCTCGTCCAACGCCCGCGCCGCCTTCGAGTGGGCCTTTGAGCGCGGCAAGCGCATTCTGTTTCTACCCGATCAGCACCTGGGCCGCAACACCGGCTATGCCATGGGCATTCCTCTGAACGAGATGGCCGTGTGGGACCCCTGGGCCATCCAGGGCGGCCAATCGCAGCAGAACCTGACTGCCAGCCGCATCCTGCTGTGGAAGGGCCATTGCGCCGTGCATCAGCGCTTTTTACCCGGCCATGTCGACCAGGTGCGCGCCAAGTATCCCGGAATCAACGTGATTGTTCACCCCGAGTGCCGCTGGGAGGTCTGTCAGAAGGCCGACGCCCTGGGCTCGACCGAGCGGCTCATCGCCCTGGTCGAAGAAGCGCCCGAGGGCAGCATCTTTGCCGTGGGAACCGAGATTCACCTGGTCAACCGCATGGCGCGGCGCTTTGCCGAGCAGGACAAGCGGGTCATGACCCTGGACGATACCGGCTGCCTCTGCACCACCATGTACCGCATCACCCCGCAACACCTGGCCTGGGCGTTGGAGAACCTGGTCGCGGGCCGCGTCGTCAACCAGATCAAAGTCCGTCCCAGTGTCAAGAAGTGGGCCCGCGTGGCCCTGGATAGAATGCTGGAAATGGTTTGAAAACAGGGGGCAGGGGTTAGGGATCAGAGATCAGGGGTTAGACTTTCAGTGCAGGTAGTTTGATGGAGGTTTCGATGCTTGCCAGAACAGGTTTTTGGCGATTCATCATTCTTCTTTTGGTGGCGCTTTCGGGTTTGACCTCGAATGCGGCGAGCAAAGCCAAAGTCGTCCCCTTTCACGCGCAAGTGGCGTTTTCTGGGCAGTCAACGGAGCGACCCTGGTCTGCCCCATTGCAATCGACGGATGGACGGACGCTTTATGTTCTTTCGTTAGAACCTGATTATGAGGTTGGGCACCAGATCGAAGGACTCGATCTAGTTCTTCGGTATCCAAGGGATCGAAGAAAGAATTCCAATCTTCTCGCCCCAGTGGGCATTTGGCATGGTCTTCAGAATTACATGTTTCCAGCCGGGGATTTTTTACAGGGAGTAGAGAAAGCCACTTTCGGGAAGAGTAGAACAATTTCCGTCAAGAAGCTCGGGCTGGAGATACGTGTAACCATTTTGAAGGCGTCCATCAGCCAACTCACCGATGGCTCCCCAAAGCTTGACGGCTTGGAACTCGACATCGGCGTAGAAAACATCAATCCCTGATCCCTCGTTCCCTTGTTCCCTTGTTCCCTCATTCCCTCGTTCCCTGTTTCGCAGTATTCTATGTACATAGGAATGGCCATGAAGACGTTCACTCTCGACGAAGCGCAATCGCTCCTCCCGGTACTGGAATCTCTGCTCAAGCGGGCCATCGAAGGCAAGCAAGAGGCGGAAAAGGTGGAGACTGGCCTCATTGATCTGGCTCGCCGCATCTACTTCTCCGGCGGGATGAAGGTGGACGTGAGCCATGTAGTGAAACTGCGCGCGGAGATCGAAGTCCACATGCAGCAGGTGCGCGAGAGCGTCGCCGAGATCGACTCCATCGGCGTGCAGGTCAAGGACATCGAAAACGGTTTGCTCGACTTCCCCTGCCGCCTCGACGATCAGGTGGTGCTGCTTTGCTGGCGCATGGGAGAAGCCTCCATCGAGCACTGGCACACGGCGGAGTCCGGCATCAAGGGCCGCCAGCCCATCGACGAGCGCTTCCGCCGCCGCTCCAACCAGGGCGGCAGGCCGAATTAGGGACGAGGGACTAAGAGATGAGGGACTAAGGGAATAGGGACTAAGAAAATAGAGAATAGTCGTCCACCGGCTCCGCCGACCCACAAGGCATGAAACTGTAGCGCTGGCCTCCTGGCCGGCTGTAGTGTGGACCTCCCGGTCCACGCCTGTCTCTTTTTAGGAAAACGGCCTCCAGCGATGCTGGAGGCTTTTTTGCGGAATAAGGATAAATGGCCTTGGTTTGCGGGACAGTCGGCGAGGTTACCCGGAAAAAAGTTGAAGCAGAATCTTGATTTGGACCGATCGAATCCGAAAAACTTTTTGAAAATTGCGCTCCGAGCGAATCCTCGCCCCCGGCGGTGCATCTCTTCATAGGAGTCAGAGCGTGCCGCGCGGACGCTACAGGGTGTCCCTGCACATTTTTCAGGCGTCCGGCCGCGGCTCGTTTCCCATGCATTTTTCACGCTTTACGAACTTTTTCGGAGGATTTTGTCCATGCTTTCTGTAGGCGCTAGCTTTCCCAGTTTCGAATTGACCGCGGTCGTCGACCTTAACCCCCAGAAGTTCACCGAGACCATTACCGAAGCCAGCTACGCGGGCAAGTGGAAGCTCTTCTTCTTCTGGCCCAAGGACTTCACCTTCGTGTGTCCCACCGAGATCGCCGGCTTTGGCGAGGTGAATGCGGAGTTCGCCGCCCGCAACACCCAGGTGCTGGGCGCCAGCATCGACTCCGATTTTGTCCACCTGGCCTGGCGCGAGCAGCACCCGGCGTTGCGCGACCTGCCCTTCCCCATGCTCAGCGACATCAAGCGCGAGCTCTCCACAGCACTGGGGATTCTCGACCCCAAGGCCGGCGTCAGCCAGCGCGCCACCTTCATCGTGGACCCCAACAACGTGATCCGCTTCGTCTACGTCACCGACCTGAGCGTGGGCCGCAACCCGCAGGAAGTGCTGCGTGTGCTCGACGCCCTGCAAAGCGACAAGCTCACCCCCTGCAACTGGCAAAAGGGCGAAAAGACCCTCAACTAAATTTCTCCGCCAACTGTCTTCCGCCCTCCCCCGCACCCGAAATGGAAGACGGATCACCGGAGGAAAACAAAAGGGACGAGCTTCGGCTCGTCCCTTTTGTTGTTGAACAGCATCGGGAGCACAGTCCGGCTCGTACAAGCGTGTTACGTCCAGAGAGGAACACGCGTATTGCCTCCCGCAGGGAGGCAGCGAAAGTAGCCCAGGGTGGAGCGCAGCGGAACCCTGGGAAAGATGCCAAAATCGACCGCGCGCCCTGTAAGGGCGCAGTGAAAAGCTGCATTTCCACACTGTTTCTCGGCAACGGTTACCGTTAAGGTTGCCATTCATTAAGAAATCTCTGATTAAGTCGGAGTTTTGAAGGGTACGGGCTTTAGAGCATTTCTACTTTTCCTGTAAGGCTGGCGTGGCGTGTTTGAACCATGCC
>CAZBPD010000007.1:0-112801 GCA_964493705.1 uncultured Occallatibacter sp. | reverse complement strand
GGCTATGCAAATGTGACGGGGATCTGGTTGCCGCAGCAGATCGAGGCGTGGAAGCTGGTGACCCAGTCGGTGCACCATGCTGGCGGTCGCATCTTTGCACAACTCTGGCATGTGGGGCGCATCTCGGACCCACGTTTTCTTGATAGCAAACTGCCGGTTGCACCCAGTGCGATCCGACCCGCAGGCCATGTGAGCCTGGTGCGTCCTGCTATCGATTATGTGACGCCACGCGCACTTGAGACGTCCGAAATCCCGGGCATCGTTGAGGCTTTCCGCAAGGGAGCAGAGAACGCAAAGCTGGCTGGCTTTGACGGGGTGGAGATTCATGGAGCCAATGGCTACCTGATCGATCAGTTCTTGCAGGACGGATCCAATCATCGTACGGACGCATACGGCGGGCCGATTGAAAACCGTGCCCGACTGATGCTTGAAGTAGCCGATGCGGTGGTCTCCGTCTGGGGCGCCAAGCGCGTGGGTATGCATCTGGCGCCGCGAGGCGATTCGCAGGACATGCACGATTCAAACCCGCCGGCAACATTCGGCTATGTGGCGCGCGAGCTAGGCAGGCGAGGGCTCGGCTTCCTGTTTTCGCGGGAGTACTTCGGACCCGACCGACTGGGTCCACAACTCAAAAGGCAATTCGGCGGAGTATACATCGCGAATGAAAGATACACGCTGGCACAAGCGAATCAGGTCATCGAGGCAGGTGAGGCGGATGCGGTAGCTTTCGGCCAGCTCTTTATCGCCAACCCCGACCTGCTGGCGCGGTTTAGCAGCAATGCATCGCTCAATGTGCCTGACCCAAGCACATTTTTCACACCGGGGCCGCATGGCTATACCGACTACCCTGCTCTGAGTGTGTAGCGGAGGAATCAACGCATTCATGGTCAAGTTGGTCTGCCGGGATTCTTGACAAGAGTCGGTCGACGCAATCGAGGAGTCCCGATGAATGAGACCGTCCGCCTATTGCAGGCGCATCACAGCAGCCGCAGCTACAAGACCGACCCGATCTCGGCGGAAAACCTTGAGGCCATCATCGAGTGCGCACGTCGTGCTCCGACGTCCACCAACAGCCACGAGATATCGCTCGTGGTTGTGCGCAATGCAGCCAGCCGCGCTCGCATAGCTGAAATCGCCGGCGGCCAGCCATGGATAGCGCAGGCACCGGTGTTCATCGCGGTAATCGTGGACCTCTATAAGACGGGCTTGGGCGTCGAGAAAGCCGGGGGAAAACAGGTTTTCCAGCGCAGCCTTGAAGGGATTCTCGCTGCAGTCAGCGATGCAGGTATCGCGATGGCGACGCTCATGACTGCAGCACGCGCATTGGGTCTCGGCGTCGTCCCCATTGGCGGAATTCGCCGCGACCCGCAGGCCATGATCGATCTGCTTCGGCTGCCGCCAAACACTTTTCCGGTGGACGGAGTCGTGCTTGGCTACGTTGCCGAAGAGTCTCCACAAAAGCCCCGCATGGCCATCGAGAGCTTCCGTCACGAAGAAACATATCATCCAGAAGCGCTGAAGCTGGCGATTGACGCCTACGACCGGACCCTTCAGGAGTACTGGCAGGATATTGGGCGCGCCGACGGGCTGTCATGGTCGGCAAATATGGCGCAGCACTACGGCAGGTTTTCGCGATTGATCAGGTCTGTCGCCGAAAAGCAAGGCTTCACAATCGAGGTGTAGTCATATGAGTGAACCTGGCCCCAGCCACGCAGCGCAACCGGTTCAAGAGTTCGATCCCGTTTGCGGAATGAAGGTCGATCCATCGAAGGCGGCGGCCAGCGTTGCATATAAGGGCGCCATTTTTCACTTCTGCAGCCAAGGCTGCGCTGCAAAGTTCCGGACTTCACCGGAGAAATACGCGCAGAATAAATCGAGCGCATCACCATCACCAACGCAGGCGAAGTCCGGACTGCAAGGCGGATACACATGCCCAATGCATCCGCAGATCGTGCGCGATGCACCTGGCTCATGCCCGATTTGCGGCATGGCACTGGAACCTCGAGAAGTGACCGCTGAACACGCAAATCCAGAACTCGCCGATATGACGAGGCGGCTTTGGATCAGCATCGCGCTCGCCGCACCCATGCTGGCGCTGATGGTTTCAGCGTTCATCCCTTCGATGCTCATGCAGCAACTATTCTCGCCAAGAATATGGGCCTGGATCGAGTTCGGGCTCGCAACGCCGGTAGTCCTGTGGTGCGGGCTACCCTTCTTCGCCCGAGGCTGGCAATCGGTGGTGCATCGCAGTCTGAATATGTTCACGCTGATCAGCCTTGGTACCGGCTCGGCATATATCTACAGCGTCTTAGCAACCATCGTTCCGCAGATATTTCCTTCATCGCTTCGTGGGAGCGGAGGACAGATCGATGTGTACTTCGAGCCTGCGGCGGTGATCGTCGCGCTCGTTCTTTTAGGCCAGGTGATGGAACTGCGGGCGCGCAGCCAGACCAGCAGTGCGATTCGAGCATTGCTCGGCCTCGCTCCAAAATCCGCCAGGCGGCTTGACGACAAGGGGGGCGAAGCCGATGTGCCGCTCGACCAAGTCCAAGTCGGCGACAGGCTCCGTGTGCGCCCCGGCGAGAAGGTGCCGGCGGATGGGATCGTGATGGAAGGCCACAGTTCCATCGACGAATCGATGATCAGCGGAGAGCCCATTCCGGTGGAAAAACTAGCGGGTGCAAAGGTCACAGCGGGAACGGTCAACGGAACGGGCGGATTCGTGATGCGGTCAGAGCGAATTGGCGCCGACACGCTGCTGTCGCAGATTGTGAAGATGGTCAGCGAGGCACAGCGTTCCCGAGCACCAATTCAACGGCTCGCGGATCGCGTGTCTTCGTACTTTGTCCCGGCCGTCATCGTTGCGGCCATCGTCACCTTTGTTGTGTGGCTCTCCGCTGGTCCCGAGCCGCGCTTCGCACATGCCCTCGTGAATGCAGTTGCCGTCTTGATTGTCGCTTGCCCGTGCGCTCTTGGGCTCGCCACTCCTATGGCGATCATGGTGGGAACGGGCTGTGGCGCTCGAGCCGGGATTCTAATTCGCAATGCGGAGGCACTTGAAGTCTTCGGCAAAGTCGACACGCTGATCATCGACAAGACGGGAACTCTCACGGAAGGGAAGCCTACGCTAAGTTCCGTTATTCCCCAACCGGGAATTGATGAATCCAGCCTCTTGGAACTTGTCGCCAGCCTCGAACGCTCAAGTGAACATCCTTTAGCGGCAGCCATCGTGAAAGGAGCCGAGGCAAAGGGTATGAGCGTTAGCGCAAAAATAGACCACAGAACGCTGCGAGAGCGGCGTTTTGCGGCGGAGCAAAACTAGACCACCGCCGGATCTTGGTTCCGCATGGAGTTGCCTGTTTGGCAGCATTTGTGGGACACCGGAGGGATGTATCTCGTGGATATTTATGGTCGCATACGGCGTGCGGTATTAGTGGATGGGCGAAGTCAACGAGCCGTGGCTCGGGAGTTTGGGATTTCGCGTGAATCGGTTCGGAAGATGCTGCGGTTTTCGGTGCCACCTGGCTATCAGCGCCAGCAACCGATCAAACGGCCCAAGCTTGATCCATTATTGGGCGTGATTGACGCGATGCTTGCAGAAGACAAGACGCGGCCAGCCAAGCAGCGTCACACGGTCAAGCGGATCTTCGATCGGCTAAAAGAAGAACATGGATTCACTGGCGGCTACAGCATAGTCAGGAGCTATGTGCGCGGCGAGCAACTGCGCAGCCGCGAGATGTTCGTGCCGTTGGTGCATCCGCCGGGCGAGGCGCAGGCCGACTTCGGCGAGGCAGTGGTGGTGATTGCCGGAGTGGAGCAGAAGGCGCATTTCCTCGCGATGGATTTGCCACACTCCGATGACTGCTTCGTGATTGCATTTCCGGCGGAAACAACAGAGTCGTTTCTCGAAGGCCACGTGCAAGCCTTCGCGTATTTTGGTACTGTGCCCACGCGCATTCTGTACGACAACACCAAGATCGCAGTAGCCAAGATTCTCGGCGGCGAAGAACGACAACGGACGAGGGCCTTTTCCGAGTTACAGAGTCACTATCTGTTTGCCGATAAGTTCGGGCGTCCGGCCAAGGGCAACGACAAGGGTAAGGTCGAGGGGCTTGTTGGCTATGCTCGCCGCAACTTCATGGTTCCGATTCCGCGTTTCAACAGTTGGGAAGAGTTCAACGCGTACCTGGCTGAGCAGTGCCGCAAGCGGCGTGAGCGGCGACTGCGCGGGTATACGGAGACGATTGGCGAGCGCTTTGAACGCGACCGCGCAGCGATGTTGCCACTGCCAGCAGCACCCTATGAAGCTTGTGAAAAGGTCTCCACGCGCGTTACTTCCCTTTCGCTGGTTCGCTATCGCGGCAACGATTACTCGGTGCCGACTCCGTATGGCCACCGCGAGGTTCTGGTAAAGGGCTATGTGCATGAAGTGGTCATTGCCAGCGGCAGCAGGGTTATCGCACGGCATATACGCAGTTATGAACGGGAAGCCGTGGTCTACGATCCACTGCATTACTTGGAGTTGCTCGAACAGAAGACACGTGCACTCGATCAAGCAGCGCCTCTTGCTGGCTGGCAGCTGCCGGAGTGCTTCATCACGCTGCGCCGCCTACTCGAAGCCAGGCTCAACAAGCATGGGAAGCGCGAGTATGTTCAAGTGCTTCGTCTGATGGAAACCTTCTCGGCCAAGGAAGTAACCTGCGCCGTCGAAGATGCCTTGTCGCTGGGCACGATCAGCTTCGACGCAGTCAAGCATCTTCTGCTCTGCCGCATCGAGCGAAAGCCGCCGCGACTCGACATGGAGAACTATCCGCATCTGCCGATGGCCGCAGTGCACATGACGCAGGCCAGCGACTACATGACTCTGCTCATGGAGGTGTCGGCATGAGCGAGATGGATAACTCACAGAGTCACCCCGAGTCTATCGATACACCGCAGCTCTTGCTGGAACATCATCTAAAAGCCCTGCGCCTGCCCACCATCTTGCGCGAGTACGACAAGGTGGCGCAGCAGTGTGCGGATGAAGACATCGACTATCCGCGCTTCCTTCTGCGCATCACTGAACTGGAGTTGCTGGACCGCGAACGTCGCGCCACGGAACGCCGCGTACGACAAGCGAAGTTTCCGGTGCTCAAAAGTCTGGACAGCTTCGACTTTCTTGCCATTCCATCGTTGAACAAGTCCATGGTGCTGGAACTGGCCCGCTCGGAGTTCCTTGTGCGCCGTGAAAATGCTCTGTTGTTGGGTAATAGCGGCACGGGCAAAACCCACATCGCACTGGCCCTCGGCCTGGCCGCCTGCCAAAAGGGGTATCGCGTGCGCTTCACCACGGCAGCTGCGATGGTGCATGAGCTGATCGAAGCCAAGGATGAAAAGCGTCTGCTGCGCTATCAAAAGCAAATGGCCGCCTATGAACTTCTGATCGTCGACGAACTGGGTTTCGTACCTCTCTCAAAGACCGGCGCGGAGTTGCTCTTCGAAGTCTTCAGCCAGCGCTACGAGCGAGGTTCGACGATGGTGACCAGCAATCTGCCATTCCAGGAGTGGACCGAAATCCTCGGATCGGAGCGGCTTACCGGCGCTCTGCTTGATCGCCTCACTCATCACGTTCACATCCTGGAAATGAATGGCGACAGTTACCGCCTAAAACAAAGTCGTAAGAAACGCCCAACTCCCGCTGCTCACTGACCCACCCCCAGACCAACGCGCTGCGGGGTAGAAGGGCCTCTTTCGCTACGCTCAAGAGGCCCTTCTACCCCGCAAATCCAACACTTCGCTGCTATAGACTGGTATGGTTTTACTCCAACATAGTGGTCTAGTTTTGCTCCGCTCTTGACAAATGAGAAGTGGACTTCTGCGGGGCGGACATTGTGGCTCGTTTCGAAGGTCATTTCTATGGCTCCGCAGCTTGGCTAGCGCCTCAGATACCATGAATGGTATCCATTCGGGGGGACAAGGAAGCTGGCACACCTACAAGAAAACCTGTAGTCCTCGGAATTTGACCTCACCCCTGCAGGACGCAAAAGTTTCACCGCCGCGATTACGGCTATTCAAATTAGCGGAGATCAGTACCCGACACCACAAACGAAGTGACAGGTGTTAACTTTCTTCCGCTTTCCTCTTTCATTATGATTCTCTCTTGGTTTTTGCAGCCTATAAGCGCGGCGTGCTGTTAATTAACAGCGACCCTCACTCCTAAACCGTGACCAATTCGTAGTCGCGTTTGCCCATTTTCATCTCTTCCATATAGGACAGTTGGCGAAGGCCCTGACGAGATTCAATGCGTTCCTTGAGGTCGTGAAGTTCCGCTTCAGGCAGCTTATACACCATGTCGATGGAAGCCTGGTCCACCGCCAGGATGTCGGTGGAACCCAGAATGCCGAGGTTGTGTGCCTTCGTCGGCGCTGCGCTGACGCCTAAGCAGTCGCAGTCCACGGACATATTGCGGAGCACATTGATGTAGACGATTCTGTTACCGAAATGATTGATCGTGGCTTTTGCCGACTCCACCATGTTTTCCATGAACGGCTCGCCCGTCAACCACTTCGAAATGTCTTCATCATCCGGGGCGGCATGCACCATTTTCTTGCCGATTGCCCCGTCCGCGCAGCCGATGGCGATGTTCTTCAGCGAACCACCGAACCCGCCCATCGGATGCCCCTTGAAATGAGTGAGCACCACCATTGAGTCGTAGTTCAACATGTGTTTTCCGACCGACATCTCTTTGAAGTGCTTCCCGCCTTCAACGGGAATCATCACCGCTCCGTCCTCGTCCATAATGTCGACCGGGCAGAAATCCCAGCCATTGATCTTGAGCGTCTCGCGGTGTTCGGCCGTCGTGTTGCGCTGGCCCTTGTAGAACGTGTTGGTTTCGACCAGGCAGCTATTGGGGATATGCCGCTGCAAGGCCATTACCATTTCGCGTGGGACAATGTTGGGGCCGTGCGGTTCGCCGGTATGCAGCTTGATGGCGACCCTTCCGCCGATTCTCGCATTGATCTTCGAAAAGACTCTGAGCAGCCCATCGCCACTGAGGTCCCGAGTAAAGAAAACGTGCGATTTGTTTCCTTGCGTGGCGGCAAGAGCGGTTGTGGTGCCGAGATAGCCTGCGGTCGCCTGGCCCGCCGAAAGGGCGCTTCCCTTCGGAAAAGTTCGGCCTTCAGTTTTGTCTGTCATGCTTGCCCCGTCGGCAACCGCCGATAAACGGACCATATACACAGTCGTATCCGGAAGTCACTGAACCATGCTAGCCCTTCGGCAAACAGCATGCTGTGCAGATAGCGACACTTTAGAAGCGCAATCCGACCAATTCAACGAGATCAAGAAATCCGCTCATCTTTGGGCAACGATCAGGCTTGCGGTCCCCTATTTGGGAGCAAGGTCACCGAACCAATATGCTGCCGTCACGCCACCATCCATAAGGAAGTGGCTTCGGGTGATGAACGCGCCCTCAGAGCCCATAAGAAGCGCTCCGACCGCTCCGACCTCGTCAGGTGTGCCCGCTCGACCTGCCGCAGATGCTTCGATCATGCGCCGATAACCCGGTCCGCGCGGCCCCCTTCAGTTCATCGTTCGCTAGGGGAGTTATGATGGCGCCAGGGCTAATCGTGTTCAGTTACTTTCGTTCGCTCCGGGCGACATCGCAGCGCGACGCCGACGCGCTTACCCGGCGGTCTCCATGGCTTTGCGGCGGTGGATTCTGAGTGTCCCAATTGCAGTTTGTCTCAACCGAGGGGGTCACCCCATTCCACTGTGCCCATTTTTGTGCCCACCCTACTTCAAAATAGGGCATAATCTGGGATGTATGGGTAACGATTGGCGGGAAGGGGGGAATCGGCAAAGTGCACAAAGGATAGGAGCTTATAGCAACCGATAGCTGCGGGAGGGTCGGCAAATTCGACGGCTCTTAACCGACAGGTTGTAGGTTCGATTCCTACCGCGTCCACCATCCTTCTCTTCTCCCATAAACTCATCGAGCAGCGAGACCGGCGTTTTTTTTCTCCGGATGGCCGCACGTATTTTTTAAACCAGCAGCAGGTTGAATGTTCTTTCGATCCCTGGATAAAATGTGACGTTCCTTCTCGGCCGCAGTGGTTCGTAGCCTGTCTTGCGGTGGGTCATGCTATGCTTGACGAGAAAATTGCCATGGAAAATGTCACGCAACAACTCAAAGAGATTCTGATTGCCGGTTTGCGGATCAAAGACCGGACGGCCGCCGACCTCAGCGACGATCAGCCATTGCTGGGCGGCGATCTGGAGATCGACTCCATCGATATTCTGCAACTCATTCTGGAGATCGAGCGGCGCTTCGGCATCAAGTTGGTCGATGGCGAGTTCGACGAGGGCGCCTGGCAGAGCATTCGCACCCTGGCCGCGGTTGTCGAAGCCAGGATCGCCGCAGGAAATTAAAGGGAGCAATTCCGACCATGCCGACCAGCGACGCCAAAAAGCCCTGCCGGGTACTGCTGGTGGAATGCAACAACATGAACAAGTGGGTGGGCACCACCATGCCCTACGAGATGCATGTGCCCCCGCTTGGTCTGATGTATCTGGCGGCCAGCGCGCGCGCGGCGCTGCCGGATGCGGAAGTGCGCATTGTCGAATCCTCGCTCTCCTGCCCCGGCGACGAAGCCTTTCTTGAAATCCTGCGCGAGTTCCGGCCCGACGTGGTGGGGCTGCGCTCGATTGCATTTTTTCTTGAAGAGTTGCAGCGCGTGGCCGCGTTGGTGAGCGCCCACAGCGAGGCCAAACTGGTGGTGGGTGGGCCCATCGTCAAGGCCTACAAGCAGCGCCTCTTCGATGAAGTTCCCGAGGCCCAGATCGCCGTGCAGGGTGAAGGCGAAGTAGCCTTCGTTGCCTTGCTCAGCGGGGCCGATCCGGCGACGGTCGAGGGCATTCTCTATCGCCACGGCGGCCAGGTGCTTGAAACCACCGAGCGCAAGCAGGAAGCGCCCATCGACAGCCTGCCCTTTCCAGCTTACGATTTGATTGATAGCAGTCAGTACCAGCAGCAACTCAGCTATGCCTACAACCACCGCCGCCAGGGAGTGCTGCTCACCGGCCGCGGCTGCGTCTATCGCTGCACTTATTGCTTCACTCACTGGAAGGGCATCCGCCTGCGCAGCGCCGAGAATATCTTTCAAGAGATCGCGCAGTTGTACGACGTCCACGGCATCCGCGATTTCTATGTGGTCGACGACATCTTCAACGTGGATGTGAAGCGCGCGCTGGATCTCTTCGACCGCATGAGGGCGGCGGGCTTCAAGCTGCGCCTGTACTTTGTCAACGGTCTGCGCGCCGACATCGCCAGCGAGAAGTTCGTGGACCGGGCCATCGAGGCCGGCGCCGTCTGGTTCACCTACGCGGTGGAATCGGCGACTGAAGAGATTCAGCAGTTGGTGCGCAAACATCTCGACCTGGAGAAGGCGCGAAGCATCATCGCCCACACGCAGCGCCAGGATGTGGCCGTCAACATCTCGACCATGTACGGCTTTCCCACCGAGACCCGTGAGATGGCGCAACGCACGCTGGACTGGCTGGGCGAGCTGCCCAAGCCATCGCTCTTGCCCTACCACTTCTGCCTGCGCTTCTTTCCCGGCTGCGAGATCAATCAGCAGGCCATCGAGGCGGGCTGGGACGCCGATCGCATGGGCCTGACCAGCCGCTTCTCCTATAACGATATGGCCATGGGCACGCCCACGCTCTCCAAGCACCAGATGAACGAGATTCAGATCGAGTATCATCGCCGCTTCGGAATGAGCAATCCCTCCGCCGTATCCGCCGCGGTGCGCACCCTGCGCTCGATAGGATACGACGATACCGAGATCGTGCATATGTACTCGGTGCTGAAGCGCAAGATGATTCACAGCGTGGATGAGTTGACCCAGGCAGGTGGCCTGTGAAGAGCTGGTACCGGCATCGCTTTCACAATGTGGCGGCCTTGCAGTTGGTCTTCACCACCATGCGCTCGGCGCCGCGTTTTGTGCAGCCGCCGATGGCCGCGATCACGGCGCTGATCTTCTTTTTGATGCTGAAGCGCGAGCGCCGCGCCGTGGCCGGCAATCTGCGCCGGGTCTCGGGCAAAGCGGGTTTGAGCCTGTATTGGATGGTCTATCGCGTCTTCTACTCCTTTTGCGATTTGATTGTTTCTTATGCCTTCGTTCCCCAGGCCAGCCACGCGCAATTGCTGTCTATGCTGCCCGAGGGCGAGCGTGGCGCTGAGGTCATCGACCGCTGTCTGGCGGCGGGCAAGGGCCTGATCGTGTGGACGGCGCATCTGGGCAATCCCGAGTTCGCCTCGCGCCTCCTGGAGATGCACGGCCGTCCCGTCAACGTGGCGCGGGTGGTCGAAGACAAGCCCGCCGAGCGGATGCTGCGCGATCGCATGAGCAGCGAGCGCTTGCGCATCGTGGATCTGCGCGGCGGCGCGCGGGCCACCATCGAGCTGCTGCAAGCGCTGGGGCGCAATGAGATCGTCGCCATTCAGGGAGACCGCGTCTATCACTCGCGCCACGCCGCCGCGCTTCCGTTTTTCGCCACGCCGGCGGAGTTTCCGCTGGGTCCGTTCCTGTTGTCGCAGGTCTCGGGCGCGCCGGTGCTGCCGGGTTTTGTGGTGCGCTGCGGCTGGCTGCGCTACCGGGTCTTGATGGGCGAGCCCATTGCGCCCGCCTCGAGTGGCGATCGCGCGCAGGACCAGTTCGAGGGCTTGCGCCAGGCTGTTCGTTTCCTCGAAGCGCAGTTATCGGATTACTATGATCAGTGGGTAAATTTCTTCGCATTCTGGCCGGTTCATTCGCGTGATTGATTCTCTAAAAACCATTGTTGTGACCGGGATTGGCGTGGTCAGTCCCTATGGTGTGGGCCTGTCTGCGCTCGAAGACGGCATGATGGCCGGCCGCTGCTGCCTGACGCCGGCGGCGGATCTCTATCCCGGCTTTCGTGGAACCGTTGCCCAGGCCGCGGCTTTGCAGCCCTTGGCCGCGGGACCTCACTATTCCCGCACCGACCGGCTGGCCATGCTGGCGGCGCGGGATGCGGTGGGCGATCTGGCCGGCTCCAGCCTCTTGCGCAAGAGCGGCATCGTGATGGCCAGCACCGTGGCTGGCTTGTCGGAGATCGATCCAGAGATCGCCAAGGGCCCCGCGGAGTGGTATCGCCACGGTGGATTGGCGCGGGCCGCATCCTATTCGGTCTCGCGCGTGGCTGCTTCGGTGGCCGAGCATCTCGAGATTCAGGGCCCGGCCTGCGCTGTCAGCGTGGCTTGCGCCTCCGGAGCCATGGCCATTGCGCTCGCCGCCAACATGCTGCTCGATGACGCCGCGCCCATGATGCTGGCCGGCGGCAGCGATGCGCTTTGCCCCTTCACCCTGAGCGGCTTCAACTCGCTGCAAGCGCTGGACGCCGAGCCCTGCCGTCCCTTCGACCAGAATCGCAAGGGCTTGAACATCGGCGAGGGCGCGGCGGCGCTGTTGCTGGAAACGCTGGACCATGCGATGCGGCGCGGCGCTCCGATTCTGGCCGTGCTGCGCGGCTGGGCCATGAGCAACGATGCTTCGCATCCCACCGCACCGCACAAGGACGGCGCCGGGCTGGCCGCCTGCATTGGGAGCGCCTTGCGGATGGCGGCGTGTAGCGTCGACGAGGTGGGCTATGTGAATGCCCACGGCACTGGTACGCCGCTCAACGACATCGCCGAGACCCACGCCTACGAGAATGCTTTCGCTCAGCGGCAGCGTCCCATTCCCGTTTCCTCGACCAAGTCCTACTTTGGCCACTGCCTGGGCGCGGCGGGCGCGCTGGAGGCTGCGATTACCATTCTGGCCCTGCGCAATGGCGCCCTCTTTCCTACCTTGCGGCTGAGCGATCCCATCGCCAGCGAGCGGGTCGACTGGCTGCACGGCGAACTGCGTCGCGAGCCGCTGCCGGTGGTCATGTCGGTCTCGGCGGGCTTCGGCGGCAGCAATGCCGCGCTGGTCTTTGCGGAGATGCGCCCATGAAGACGCTTGTTCTTACCGGCATCGGTTCCGTAACTCCCTTTGGTCCGCTGGCCGGTCTGATCGCCGCGGAGTATCCGCAACCCAGCGCCATTACTGCGTGGGCCACGCCGGGCTTGCGCCGCGCCTTTCAAGTCCCGCAGTTTCGTCCCGCCGACGTTGTGCCGGGGGTGAAGACGCGCCGCCTGGACCGGCTTTCGGCATGGGCGCTGGTAGCCGCATCGCTGGCTCTGCGCGATGCCGGCATCGACATCGGCCAGATTGACCGCTCCCGCGTGGCGGTCTTGTTCGCCACCGGCTTTGGCTGTGTGGAGTTGACCGAGGCCTTCTTTCAAAGCGCTGCCAACAATGGCTGGGCGGGCACCGATCCCATTACTTTTCCCGAGACGCTGGGCAACGCTCCTGCCGCGCATGTGGCCCTCTTTCATCAATTGCGCGGACCCAATCTAACCATCGCCAGCAAGAGCTTTGCCGCCGAGAGCGCCTTGTTGCAAGCCGCCTCGCTCTTGCGTCATGGGCAGGCCGATATGGCCATCGTGCTGGCCGGCGACACGCTCACTCAGGCCGTCTACGAGTGGTATGAGACCGCCCATCTGCTGGCCCCTGCCTGCTTCAGCCCCGACCCCATCGCGTCCACGGATGGCTTTGTGCCCAGCGAGGGAGTGGTGGCCATGGTTCTTGAGAACTCCGGCCGCGAACCCTCGCGCCCCTATGCGGCTCTGGGCGCGGGACGCTGGGCCTCGGGCGGCGATGTGCAGGCCGGCGTCAATGAATTGCTGGGCGGCTGTCCACCCGATTTCACCTTCTGCTCCGGCAATGGCGCGCCGTGCGCTTACAACTCTGTGACTTGCTCGGCGCGCGCTGTGGTGGGCAAAGGCGCAGCTATTGTTCCCGCGCAGCCGGTTGCCACGGGCGTCGGAGAGGCCGGCGCGCTGCTGCATCTTCTGTTGGCGTTGAGCAAGCGGCCCGGACCCGGCCAGGCTCTGATGTTGGGTACATCCGCGCACGGCGGCTATGCCGCGCTGCGACTGGAGATATTTTGAATCTGAACGGGTTGAATTTGAATGTCAGGATAGCGGCTGCGGCCTACGCTGTTCCGTCTGATGAAGAAAGCGTCGCGGAAATTTTGGTACGCGAGCGCGAGCGTGTCGACAGCACGCTGGCCCCGCTGCCTCCCCTGGCCCGGCAACGCGCCTTGGACAATCTCGGCCTCAGCCGTGTGCGCGTTTGCAATGGAGTGCAGCCCTACGAACTGACCTTGCAGGCCGCCCAACAAGCCATCCATGAGGCCGGCCTTGCGGCGCGTGAGATCGATCTCATCCTGGACTTCAGCACCTTTCCTGGAGAGACGGGTCCCGGCGAGAGTGCTCAGTCTATCTCCTTTGCGCATCGTCTCAGCGCCGATCTGGGCGCCGAGACCTCGATGAACCTTAGCTTTCGCGCTGGCGGCTGCGGTGCGCTGCATCTGGCCATCAAGACCGCTCTGGGATGGATGCTGCAAGACGATCGCCTGCGCACCACGTTGCTGGTCACCGGCGACACCGCGCCGCGCGGCAACCGTTCGCTGCTGCCCATCACCGTGCAGGGCGACGCAGCCAGCGCCGTGGTGTTGCGCCGCGACGAAGGCGAGGGTCCGCTGCTGCTGGCGGTCGAGGCCCTTACGCTGGGCCATCTGCACAGCGCCATCGCTATACTGCAACACAACGGGCAGTTGGAACTGAAGGCCGATGCGTTGATGATCGAGCACAAGGTCATGCCCATCTTCTATCTGCATCTCTTCCGCCTGGCCAACAAAGCGCTGGCTGACGCCGGGTTGCGCATGAGCGACGTGGACCACTTCATTTACTCCAACATCAGCCGCCGCGATCGCGAGGGCTTCCGCCGCATGGTGGGCATGCCAGAGGGCGGATTGCCGCCCACGCGCATGGAAGAGCTGGGCCACACCTTCGCCAGCGATCTGGTCATCAACTACGCGGAAATGCGCCGTCAGGGACTCATCCGCCCCGGCCAGTTGCTGCTCTTTGCCTCGGCCGGGGTGGGCTTCACCTGGGGGGTGACGCTTGCCCGCGCCTGAAGGCCATCTGCTGCACGAATGGCTGCGCCACAGCGCCGCGGCCACGCCCAACGCTGTCGCCATCGTCGATGAAGAGCGAGTTACAACCTTCGCCGAGTTGTTCGCGCAGGCAGAAATGCTGGCTTGGTGCTTTTGCCGACAGGGCATTGAGCCTGGCGACCGCATTGCGCTGCTTCTGCCCAAGAGCACCGAAGCCATCGTTGGCGTCTTCGCTTCGCTGCTGGCCGGCGTCATCTACGTACCGATTCATCCGCGCTGGCCGCGAGAGCGCGTCGATGCAGTGCTCGATGAATGCGGAGCGCGACTCTTGATCGAAAGCGAAGGCGCAACGCCGCGCATCGCCGACCTGCGCACCGGTGCGAACATTCCCTGGCCTGCGTCTGCGACGCCTGTTGAAGACGCATCGCTGCCGCGGATGAAGCCCGAAGACACTGCCTTCATCCTCTTCACCTCTGGTTCCACGGGCAGGCCCAAGGGAGTCGAGCTCTCGCATCGCGCGGTGAGCGCCTTTGTACGCTGGACGGCAGAGGAGTTCGAGATCGCCGCCGGCGACCGCATCGCCTGCCCATCGCCGCTGGGCTTCGATCTCTCTACCTTCGACATCTTCAACATGGCTCTGTGCGGTGCGACCGTGGTGCTGGTTCCCGACAGCATTGCCTGGATGCCGCGCTTCCTGGTGCAGTTTGTGCGCGTGGCCCGCATCGCTTGCTGGTATTCGGTGCCTTCGATTCTGGCCGGCATGGTGCGTGAGGGGCGCATGGCGGCGCAGGATTATCCCGACCTGCGCCTGATCCTCTTTGCCGGCGAGGTCTTTCCCGCACCCGCCCTGGTTGCGTTGCAGGCCGCTGTGCCCCATGCCGTCATAGCCAATCTTTATGGACCCACCGAGACCAATGTGGTGACCTGGAGCCGCGTACCGGCCGGCTTCGACGGCGCTCAGCCGCTGCCCATCGGCCAGCCCTGCCCGTACGCCGCGGTGCGCATCGACGAGAGCAACGGGGAACTGCTGGCCGGCGGCGATTCCCTGATGCACGGCTACTGGAAGCGCCCCGATGAAACCGCGCGCCGCATGGTGACGCTCGACGGCATTCCCTATTACCGCACCGGCGACCGCGTTGCGCTCACGCCTCAGGGCGACCTTCTCTATCTTGGCCGTCTCGATCGTCAGGTCAAGCGGCGCGGCTTCCGCATCGAGCTTGGAGAAATCGAAGCCGCGCTTGTCACTCATGCGGATATACTGGAGGCGGCCGTGGTGGCTGTAGAAATCGAGCAGAAAGGGCTGCTCATTGCCGCCTTTGTGCGCCCCGGCGCGCCGGGCGTATTGACTGTGGCCGATGTGAAAACCCACTGCGGACGCCGTTTGCCGCCCTATATGCTGCCTGATCGCATCCTCTTTGTCGATGCCATCGCCAAGGGCAATCGCGGCAAGATCGATTACCTCGCCCTGCGCGAGATTGTGGAAGGACTTTAGCGTGGAGATCAAGAGCGAGATCAGGGCGTTTGTCGCCAGCCAGTACATGCCCGATGCCACTGTCGAGGCGGTCACCGACACCATGCCCCTGATTACCAGCGGCATCGTCGATTCCATCGGTATGTTGGGGCTGGTGGATTTTATCGAAGGCCGTTATGCCATCGAATTCATGCCCCGCGAGATCGATGTGCATACCCTGGATACGGTGGAGCGCATCGAGGCTCTGATTCGCGCCAAGCTCTCCGTTCGCGAGGCGGTACAAGAGCAGACTGTAATTCTGTAAGATAGTGCGGCGAAAGCTTGCCGATTTTTCCTGCCGGGTAAGATCACCGGACAGATCGAGGCCCCATGAAAGCACTGCTGGTTCAAAGTCCCGCAACCTCACCCTGGGTTCCGCGCCGCCAATGGGAGCCGCCCAGCGTGGCCATGGCGACGATTGCCGCGCAGATCGACAACCACGACGTGCGTGTGGCCGACATGGTGGTCTGGCGCAAGCAGGCGGCGTCGCGCTTCATGGAACTGCTGCGCACCTTCAAGCCGGATGTCGTGGGCTTTACCTCGATGACCTTCCAATACGACACCACCGCCGGCTTTGCCTATCTCACCAAGCAGTTCGATCCCAGCATCCGCACCGTGCTGGGCGGCTACCACGCCACGCTCTTCTCCGAGACCCTGGCCGCCGGTCAGGACGCGGGCTTGTGGGACTTCATGATGCGCGGCGAGGGCGACTTCGCTTTTGGCGAGATGCTCGACAGCATCCAGGCCGGCGGGCAGGGCATGGACCAGATCCTCGGCCTTTCCTATAAAGAGGACGGCGTCTTCCGCCACAACCCGCCGCGCCCGCTCGAAGACCTCAGCCGCATCCGCATTCCTGCCCGCGACAAGCGCATGGTCAAGGGCTTTCACATGTACTTCCGCCAGGCCGACGTCATCGAGACCTCGCGCGGCTGCCTGCACATGTGCAATTTTTGCAGCATCCGCGAGATGTACGGACGCTCCTTCCGCGTCTTCCCGCTGGACCGCGTGCTGGCCGACATCGAAGACGCCTACAGCCGCGGCGCGCGCCACATCTTCTGCACCGACGACAACATCACCCTCGACATGGAGCGCTTCGAGAAGTTGTGCGAGGGCGTGATTCAACTCAAGCTGAAGGATCTGATGTTCACCACGCAGGCCAGCCCCATCGGCTTCGCCAACCGCCCCGACATTGCCAAGAAGATGGTCAAGGCCGGCTTTGTCTCCATCTTTCTGGGCATCGAGAACGGCTCGCCAAAGAACCTGCGCACCATGCACAAGCCCAACACCCTCGACACCATTCGGCGCGGCGTCGAGGCCCTGCAGCAGGAAGGCATCATCGTCATCGCCGGCATCATCAACGGCCTGCCCGACGACGATCCCGAGAGCATGCGCGAAAATTATCAGTTCATCAAGAAGATGGGCATCACCAGCGTCATGGACCAGATCATGACGCCCTATCCCAAGACCCCGTTGCGCGGCGAGATGATCGATGCCGGGCGCGTGGCCAACCTCACCGACTTCCGCTGGTACGACGGCTACTTCAGCAACGTTCGCACCAGCCAGCTTACCCCCGCCGAGTTGAACTTCGTGCGCTGGAAGATTCGCCGCGAGATCATCGGCATGTGGCGCGCCACCCCCGGCGATTGGAAGTTTTTCAAGGGCTATACCTATTTCTGGGAGTTTTTCTTCCGCCATGTGGTCTGGGTCAACGAGCGGATGCTGGAGTTTCTCTTCGGCGTCGAGGGCCGCTACAAGCTGCAGATGCGCCACTTTCTGCAACTTAACGACTTCGGCATCGAGATCCCCGGTCGCAAGCGCATGGAGACCTACCATCCCCTCTACGGCAACGACGCCGATCCCTTTCAGGACACGCGCTGGAGCCTGCTCAAGCAGCGCCTGCCCTTCCCCTGGCGCAAACGCCTCGAGGTCTCCGCGCCGACCGAGCAGCCGGTTCACGAAGAGGTTTGAAGCACAAATGACGCAGGGCGGATTCCTCTTCGGAATTCGCCCTGAATGCTTGTTGGCCTATTTCTACCTGGCCTTTGTTTGTACCGCCGGTTGCACAGACGCTTCTATCGCTTTCCCTTTTCGCCCGTGACTTCCACCTTCAGCTTGAGTCCGATCTCCTTGAGCGTCTCGTTCAGATAGCCGCGCAGGCCCCAGTCGTTGCCGTAATAGGGACGGATGGGAATCATGCCGATCTCTGTATTGGTCTTAGGGTCGATGAAGTGGATGGCCAGGATCAGATGGTAGTTGTCGTAATCCACATGAACATCGGTGAACTTGATGTACAGGTCGCAATCCTTGGCGTTGACGTCGTCCTTGTTCTTGGCCGAGATCAGCGTCTTGCCGACCAGATCGCTGGCGATCAGGTTCGAGTTGAAGCTGGCGTTCAGCGAATCGATGACGTTAGTCCACTCGGCTTTGGTGCTGTAGCCGTGTGCGCCCCAATCGTCCGCGCCCAGGTCTACCCAGCCGATGAAGATCTTGTTCATGTTCTTCATGTCGACGGTGGTTTCCTTGTTGAGGAAGCGGGGAACGCTGTGCCGCCCGGCCATCATCGGCCTGGGGAGAGCCAAACAAAGCGATAACAACACTGCTGAAATGACAAAACGTTTCATGAAAAAGTTCCTTTCTGTCTTATTTGGATGAGTACCTTGAAGGACACAATAAAGAGTGCGTCCGACGGTCTTGAACCGAATCGTGTCATACCACTGAGCCTCCCCCAGGTCCCGGTTCTGGGACCTGGGAGAGCGTGAACCGAAAGTGCGCCATGACGCGGTAAGAAACCCAGGTTCTTGACCGCATCATGTAGTACCGCCGAGGGTGCCCCCGGTCTCGATTTCGAGACCGGGGAAAGTACAAGCTGAGATTCCGTTGCACGCGCTAAGAGAGATTTTCGCGTGTTGTCCCATGTTACTTCTTCTGCGGTGCACCGCCAATGAGGGATTGCAAGTCCCCACTGAGTTCATCCAATTCCTTGGTCAGACAGCCCTCCAGAGCGCAAAGCCGGCCGCGATACCTGCGGTTGGTTAAGGTCGCTAACTCCTTGTTGGTCTTGAGGTCGATAAGATGCGCGGTAGCATGGAGGATATAGGAGGAATCGAAGTTGGCATCGTCGATCTTGATGTAAAGGTCGTTGCCTTCGGTCTTTTCATCCTCTTTGCTCTTGGCGCCGGTAACGGTGCGTCCAGTCCCGAAAATCGATTGGCAATGTTGAACAAAGTCGGCGTTTGCCTTGTCGATGACCGCAACCCATTGATCTTTTGATTTGTACCCAAGGCTTCCATAGGCGCTGGGATTCAGATCGACCCACCCGATGAAGATCTTGTTCATGTTTGAAAAGTCGGTCGCGGGCGGGGGTGCTTTTTTGTTTTTTGCGCTGATCGATATGGGCAGCACAAGACAGGCGAGGAACAATACTGCGATGGTGACAAAACGTTTCATGAAAAGTCTCCTTTCGGTTGGCTAAATTGTGGTCCCACTACAGTTACTTCACAAGCAGAGATTGTCCATCATGTTAAAGCGCTCCGTTGCCCCCTGCAATCGCCGGCGCAGCTTCGATCTGGCGCAGCACTCCTCCGCTGAAAGTCAGCCGCACCGGGAAGCCGGTGGGAGTATCGGCTGGTTGCCCGGCTGCGACCGAGTCATCGCGATCCTGACGCGGAAGCCAGATCTCTGTCTTGATTCCATTCTCTTCGCTCGCCGTCTTCTTGAGCGGAGCGCCGACCACGCTGAATGCCTGTTCCATGGTCATGCCGGGGATCACTTTGCGGGCGGCGATGGCAGTGCGAATCTCGGCCGGCCACTCCGGATGCTCATCCTGCAGCGGCGCCTTGGAGAAGGTGCGGTTAAAGGCTTTGGTGAAGTCGTCGAGATTCTTGATGTGAACAAAATCGATGAGCAACTCATAGGCATCGGGAGCCATGCCTTCCATCCACACCTGCACCGTGTCGTCTGGGGCGTCTTTGAAAAGCAGCTTGCCGTAGCGCACTGGGTCGTTGGGCGAAAGGCCCCAGAAGACGCGGTCGCGCTTGTGATCCGGCGCCAGAGCTAACTTGCGCTCGACGCTGGCGCCATCGGGCGAGACCTCCAAAACGGATTCCAGATGGTGTATCGCCGCGGCGATGCCGAAGCGGCCCGCCCGTCCATAGCGGCAGGGAACGTCGAGGCGCAGGTAAAGGGTTCCGGCGATCATGCTCTTCGCCTTGACGCGATCCGCTCCGGTCAACTGCGCGCGAAGAATCAGCGGTGCGCACAGCAGAAGCGCCCACAAGACTCCTCTGCGCCAATGCAAACAGCTTCCAATCATGATGGCCAGCCTCCCATTGCAGATTCATAAAGCGACGAACAACCGCGAATTTACAGAGCCCGCGGAGAGCCCAGGTGAATCGCGCCAAATTATAGCATCGCGGGTTCTGGCGCAAGTGTGACAAGAATAGAGATCTGAATAAACCGCCGATGACTGAAGAACAAGAGCGATAAATGGCAGAATGGCGGCTGGTGGTCAAACTTGCTTTCGGTTAAAAAGCAGGACACCCCACTTAACCTGCGGTTTTATCTCAGGAAAAGTGGGGCGTTCTGGGCAGATAGCCGGTTCAAGACGGGACGACCAATCTACTTCGTGATCGGGTCGAGGGAGACCATCTCCGGCATTTTGACCTTTTTGGCGTCGCTTGGCTTGAGCTTCCCCAGCTCGCTCAGAGCCGTCGGCGCGTCGGTCTTCAAAATATCGAGGGTGTTGACCCAGGCCGAGGCGAATTCAAAATTGATATACGTTGTGGACCCCGGTGCTAGGTCCAAGTCTTCGGTCTGGCTACCCATTTTTCCAACCTTGATGGAACCAATCAGGTGCTTTCCCGGCGAAAGATTGAGAGTCAGGTAATGTCCGTGCTCCAAATCGGCGACTTTTTTGCCGTCAAGGTAGATGGGCGGTACAACGTTCGAGTGGTTAACGGAGTGCTTGCGATAGACAACCACGTGAGCTAGCGCGTCTTCGGCTACTCCCGGGGCTGCCGCCGGAGAAATCTCCGATCCTTTGACCCTCGTCATGGTCAATCCAGTCTTCTCTGAACCGGGCTGAAGGATTCCCTTGGAGTAACTTCCCGTGAGGGCTTCCAAATCGTTGAGCGTAACTTCCGCGGTATAGGTCAGTGTTCCCTGGTAGGAAAATGCGATGTAGACCGATTTGTGGCTCACCACTCCCTGGACTTCCCAGTTATCGGCCGTGCCGGTAACTTCACGGGAACCCTTGGCTTGATGAAAAAGGACCTTTCCCCATTCGTTTGAGTCCCATAGGCCGTCGACATTGATCTCCGCCGGATCGGAGTGTAAGGCCAGCCAGGCTTTCGGATCCATGCCTTTGTCCTTTGCCTGCATCCCCGCGGGTGCGCAAAGAACAAAAACGGCAACCATCGCAACAAGACAGAACAATCTTTTTGAATTCACAGGTCGCTCCAATCGGATTAGGCAAGTTGTGGATGTCAGGGGAGCAGTCGAGTGATACCATGTCTCTTCTGGCCCAAGCTTCGATTCGATTGCAAAACGATACAAAACTAATATAGAGTTTGGAGGTTTTTTGTGGTCGCCCTGAGCCGGTACCGGTGGTTCATACAGTTTTTTCGGACCTTTTAAGCGCATAGATTATTCAGTTAACGGTCGTGGCGGTGGGAATGCGAAAATAGGTTTCATCGATTGACTAAACAGGAGCAAAGCTACAACTCGCAGATGCATAGACTTGGCGATCATCCTTCGCGCCTTGGCGCGATCCGCTCCGGTCAACTGCGCGCGCAGAGTCAGCGGCGCACAGAGAAGAAGCGTCCACAAGACCCCCCTCCGCCAATGCAAACAGCTTCCAATCATGACGGCCAGCCTCCCAATATCGATTCATGAATCAATGGATGATGCCGGAAATATAAAACACTTCGGGAGCCATTTCGAGCTTCGCCGCATTGTAGCATCGAAAGCATTCAAGCAGGTGTGACGGTTTGAAGGAATTGCGGAAGCACTTTTTGGGATCGAGGCGTAGCTCCCTGCCGTTAAGCGGTGGGGGCAGGGATGCCCCTGAAGAACAGGGCCATGGAGGATTCTGGCGAACGCTCCTTTTTAGACTCCGCTCCCGCCGGCTGCAAGTATTTGTGCGGGAATCGCGGTGAGAAGCAGGTAAGAATCCAGCCAGGATTGTGCGGACCTTTTTCTATGCCCGGTAGGAAGGGTACTATTTCTTCATCAAATGCAGAGATTTACCCTTCGTATTATCTTTCATGACCCCATTCGCGTAACTTCCATCAAGACTCGCCTTACCGTCGCCAGTAAGCACCGCGGAATAGACGACCCCGCCGCGCCCGGAGAAAAGCAAAAAGAGTTGTTTGCCGCTGACCACTCCCGTGATCTCCCAGCCGTCGCTGTTTCCGGTAACCTCCCTACCATCCTTGGCCTGATTCAAAACCATCTCACCCCAGTTCTTGGAATACCAAATGCCATCGACGTTCATCAGAGCGGGGTTTGCGTGAGCGTCGAGCCACTTCTTGCCCCGTACATCGAGGAAATTCCTTGCGTTGATACTGGGCGCGAGGACAAAGAGTGCGAGGATGGCCAGAAACGAGCAAAGTAGTTTTTTCATCTTCATTATCCAGATCGTTTACAAAGCAAATTGAAAGCCTGTTTCAGTTTCATGGAATTATAGCGCCGAGGGGTTTTCATGACCAGCAAAAAAGGGAAGAGACTGGAAAGTTACTGTAAAAATTCTCAATACGATATGCTCTCAGAGCAATCCGCCGTCGACGGCGATGACCTGGGCGGTGATGTAACTGGCCGCGGGCGAGGCCAAAAAGGCGACCAGCGCGGCGATCTCCTCCGGCCTGCCGAAGCGGCCCAGGGGGATTTCGGCGAGCAGGCGCTTTTCTTCCTTCTCGATGTATTTAGCCGACATGGGACTGGGCACCACGCCAGGGCAGACGGCGTTAACGCGAATGTTGAAGCGGCCCGCCTCGCGCGCCAGCGCCTTGGTAAAGGCGATCATGCCGCCCTTGGACGCGGCGTAGTTGCACTGCCCGGCCTGGCCGCGCACGCCGCTGGGCGAGACGATGTTACAGATGCTGCCCCCGCCGCGGCGCATCATTCCCAGCATGGCCAACCGCGAACAGATATAGGTAGAGCGAAGGTTGGTGTCGATCACCTCGTCCCATTGCGCCTCGGACATGAAGGCCAGCAGCACATCGCGATTGATGCCGGCATTGTTGACCAGGCAATCGACCGGCCCCAACTGCTCCTCGATCTGCTGAAAGAGTGCGGCGGCATTGGGTTGTTGAGCGAGGTCGGCAGTGAAGACCTGCGCCTCTCCACCAGCAGCAACGATGCTCTCGACGACACGCTGGGCAGCTTCCCGGCCATGATGGTAGTGCACGGCCACGCGCCAGCCCGCGGCTGCCAGAGCCTGCGCCATGGCCGCGCCCAGAGTGCCGGATGCGCCGGTCACCAGCGCCGTTCTCTTGTCTGTGCTCATTGATCCGGTCATCGATTAAAAGGGTTTGAAGACCATGATGTTCAAGCCCACGCGCGAGTTATAGCGGGCGATGTTGCCGTCCAGAGCGTAGGAGACGGTGCCTTGCACCAGTGTGCCTTTGGGCCCGGCGGTGTTGAAGTTCGCCTCTACGCCGTCGAACTTCTTGAAGTGGCTGGTCTCGTCCAGATTGCGCGCCCGTGCATAGCTGTAAAGCCCCTCGAACTTCATCAGGTCCATCACGTTGAAGCCGTAGTGGACGTTGGCCATGGCGATCGCGTCAAAGGAGTCGGTGCCGCCGGGAATGCCGTGAATCCTCGGGCTGGAGAAGAAGGAAGGGAAGTAGCGCGAGAAGCGGTCCAGTTGATCGCCGCCAAAGTAGGCCATCTCCCATCCGCCCTTGGTGAACTTGCGAATGTAGTAATCCTTGTTGAGGTCGGCGTCGTATAAGGTGTAGGCGCTCTCTACGGGCGCCGTAGAGCCCTTGTAGCCAAAGCCGCGCCAGTTCAGGCGCTGACCGCGGGTTCCGTCGGCGGTGAAGATATAACCCTTATCGGTGAGGCGAAGCTGCACGCCTGGCAGCAGTGCCACGCCGTTGCGCGGCGGCTCGAAGGTTTTGTCGGTGTCGCTGGTGCGGCGATAGAGGTCATAGGCCACATAAGTGAAGGCAGTCACGCTGAAGTGGTTGGTGGCCTGCCAACTGGCGCGTCCGCCCACGGTCTGCTCCCAGGCCCAGATATCGACCGCCGTATTCTCCACATTACCGTTGTAGACGCGGTTCTCACCAGGCAGCGCGGAGAGCGCCAGGTCGGCGCTCAGACGATAGCTTTTTCCGTACTGCTTGGAGAGATTGTTGGCCATGATGGGCCCGGCAAAAAACGTCGAGAGTTGCGCGCCGCTGTGGCGGAAATCGAAATCGGCCATGCTGACGCCGGCAAAGGGGATGGGGAAGTCAAAGGTCCCCGCGTACATGACGCCGCCCACCAGAGAAACGATGCGCTTCTGGCCGGTCTCTTGCAAGACGCGCTCGCCGTTCTTGAGCTTCAACTGGCGCAGCCCCTGGTCGGTATCGCGATACATGGGCGCATCGGAGCGGTGCGCGGCATCGAGATCCTGCTCCAGATGAGGCGTGTTGAGAGCGTAGTCGGAGAACTGCATGGTGCGCTGCAACTGGAAGTCGCGCCCCGCGGCGTTCAGCGTCTGCTGGGCAGTGACGGAGCGCGGCAGGTTGTACGAATTCCCCTGGCTGTCGTTGACCAACGCGTAGTTCTGCGTCTCTACGTTGACCAGGATATTGCTGTGGGCGGCGCGCTGGCTCAGTGTCTGGCGCACCTCGCGGAAGCTGACTCCATCGATCCAGATCTTGCCGCTGTAGAGATTCTCTTCGGCGGCCTTGGGCTCCACGCCCACCACATAGCACTGCGCGCCATCGATCTGCTCAACACCCAGCAGCTTGTAGGTGTAGCGCTCGTTCAGGGTCAACTCCAGCGGCTGGGTCAGCACCTTCTCCGGCTCCAGTTGCGGCAGCGGAAACTCATGCTTGTTGCTGAACTTCACGCCGTTGACATAGAACTCGGTCTGCTCCATCTCCATCTTGCCGCCGCGCGCATAGAACTGCTTGAGGCGCATGGAGATGTCGAAGGCCTGGGCCACGTTGGTGCTCTCGAAGTGCAAGGTCATGAAGCTGTTGGCCTGGTAGTTCTCCAGGCGCTTCTTCTGCGCCTCGCGATACTGCTGCCAGCGGGCGATGATCTCTTCCACGCTGAGCTCGACGCCGCCCTTGACTTCCACTTGATTGAAGACCGTGGTCTCGCTGCTTGCCTTCTTGTGCAGCGTGGCCAATACGAAGGGCGCGCCGCAGGCGCAGGTCGCGGTGATTCCCGTTTCGCTCTTGACCGGCTCGCTGGCCGCAATGCGGCTGCCGGTTGCGGCGTCAAACCATTGCAGTTCGTATTGCGCCTTGGTGGTCCCTTGCAAAACCACTGTCTTGGGATGGGCGGGAAGCGCCGAGAGCGGCGCCAGCAGCACCAGATCGCCCATTTGGCCGCTGCCGAACCAGACTGCGTCTTCGTTCCTAACGCCGTCGACGGTCACCGCGAAGGGAAGCGCTTTGGCTTCCATGCGCAGCAGGTTGGCGGGCAGTGCATGGGCTAGAAATGTGTTGGTCGCGCAGAGTTGGTTGGCCGCGCTTGCATCCTTGGGAGTCGACCAGAGCATCTCCACCGTGGAACCGGAGGCCGCCAGCGCCGCATGTAAATACGAGTCCGCGCCATCGTCGAGCTTCAGCAGCAGGGGCTTATTGAGGGCGTGCGCGGCGATCCAATCGGCATCGGCGCGCCACCCGGCAGAGCCGCTTGTGCCCAGCAGGTCGGCATAGAGGGCCAGGCGCTTGACGGTGTCGCCATTGGCGGCAATAAATCCCGGCGGGAAGACAATAGCGACGCGCAAGGCGGGATTGGCGGATTTGGCTCCAACCGCCAACCGCAGCAAGGCAAAGACAAACAGGTCGGAGGCAGCGCGGGGCACACCGGGCTCAATCACAATGCCGCGCACGGTCGGAGCGGCGAGGGGTGCTTGCTTGAGAAAGCCGTCGACCTGCTCGGTAATCTGCTTCTCTGTCTCCTTGCCGCTGAACGACTCGGGAAAAACAGTGACATCGAGCCAAACCTGCGCATTTGCCGGCAGGCCGGCTACAGCCTGCGACTGTTCCGTGAAGCGAGGGCCGGTCTGCGCGCCGAACTGCAGGGCAACCGAGGGCAGCACCAGAGGCGTCTCTTCGCCGCATTGGTTTGCCGCCTGCAGGCCGGCTTGCAGGCTTTGGTTCGCGCCCGCCATTGGTATGGAGACAGCGGCCCTGGGCAGCCCGGTTTGCGCAGTGGCTAACGCCGCAACGCAAGCAAGCATAAACACAGGAAGAAGCGGCGTGCCCGATTTTCTCGAAGACGCTCGTGCTGCCGAGAGAAACAACGGATCGATCATCATGTGTGGGGACCACCATCCCTTGAGGCTGTTGAACAGCGGGAACGGCTACAAAAGACCGGGCAAATGCGGAGAATGCAAAAACCGCGCTATTGCTCAGTCGGCTTGCGCAACAAGGCCATTGGGCAACGAAGCCTTGGGGGTAATGCGCGTCAACTCTTCGCTCTCGCGCAACCGGGCTCCGGCGTTGTAACTGCAAAACGGGATCAGACTGCCATCCGTAGCGACGTACTGGATGATGCAACGCCGCAGCCGCCGCATATTGTAGCTATGCGCATCCATGAAGTGCATGCCGGCGACAAAGATGCCGTTGAAGCCGCGCTGATCCCAGCCAGCGGAACGGCCCTCCTGCTTGTCTTCCCACGCATCCAGACTGTGCAGCAGGCGCTGAAAGGTCAGGCCGGGAGGCGTCTTGCCTAGATTCAGGCATTTCGATAACTGGCCGAACTGGCGAATCTTGGAGATCTGCCGCGCGATCATGCCCTGCTCGGCAAATGGCTTGACCTCGGCCATGCCGCGCAAAAAACGATCCAGATCGAAGAAACTGCTCAGACAGTGGGGCTTGTTGTTGTCGTCTACATAGAAAAAAGTGCCAATGGAGCAATGCGCATCGCTGAGCGGCGGATGGGCCTTCTCGTTGCGCACACGCTCGATGGCGCGGCTCAGCAGAGAGATGGAGTTGAGCGGGAACCAATCGTCGGGAAAGCGCGTCAGGCCGGTTTGTTCGCCAAACATGCGCGCCATGGCGGCCAGGTTGAAGGGCTCGGTGACGTTCCGGGTGACCGCGATGCGGCCCACATCGGCGGCCGGCTGAATGCTGATGCCGGTGACAAACTTGCTGTGCTCCAGGGCGAACTGGAAGATGGGTCCCAACTGGTCGGCGTTGACCGAACTCATGATGGTGGGCACCAGCACCAGGCGCATATTGGTCTGCTCGATGCTGCGCACGGCGGCGATCTTCTTGTCCAGCAACTTCTGTCCGCGCATCTTGAGATAGACGTCGTCGTTCATGCCGTCGAACTGCAAATAGAGCGTGTGCAGGCCCGACTCCTCGCAAAGTTTGGCATAGTCGGGATCGGCGAAGCGGCTGCCGTTGGTAGCCACCTGAAGGTGGGTGAACCCCATATCGCGGGCGGTGCGCAGAATCTTGGGGAACTCGGGATGCAGGGTCGGCTCGCCGCCGGAGAACTGCACGCTGCGGCAGGGCACGGGGCGATCGAGCAGCGCCTGCAGCATCTTGACGATGACCGGCATCTCCAGCACGTAGTGGCTGTCTTCGCTCTTGGCTTCGGCAAAGCAGACCGGGCAGCGGAAGTTACAGCGGTTGGTGATGTCGATGACCGCCAGACAGGGCTCATTCTGGCTGCCCATATCCTGAGCGCAACAACCGGTCGCCGGCAGAACTGGGGCATTGACCGACTCGGGAAAAACCAGCCGGTTCCACTCGTCCAAGCGGCGATAGAGCGACGTATCGGAGAAGATCAGATCGTCGCTGGGACTATGACAGGGGCACTCCGAGCGCTGGTAGACCTTGCCGTCGCGGTCAAATACGGTCGAATTGGATGGTTTTCCGCAACGCGGGCACAGCGAGGCGACCGTGTCGATCACAGTTTCGCCGACGAACGTTTTCAACATGGCGTCTTCCATCTCGAAGTCTAAATTCATAGCGAGTATACACGATGACCTGTGAAGCGAGACATGCAAAACCCATCCTCTGCTTATACTCAAGGCATTTCACGGGTTCGGAGTGATTCAGTCGAGCCTGAAAAAGAAGACTTAACCGATAAGTCTCCCCTCCCCAGCCAAACAACGGGCCAGTTGCCGGTTTGAAGCTCTTTGCCCGGTGCGGGGGCCCTTGGGTTATCCGGTCAAAAGTTGGTGAAATGAACCCAAGCGATGGCGGTTTGCTGTCAAGGTTCGTAGGCAACAAAAGTGCTTTGCTGGGAGCATAAGCTGACCAAGAAACGGGCACGGCCGCCGCTTCCTTCGGGCGGCATCGACCATACGACCGTGCCAGCTAAATATGCAGGATCAAAAACTCCGTAAACTATAGGCCGGTAGTGCCCGCGATTACTCCGTAGAGCGCCGCGTGACCCCGATCGCCGACAAGGTTCCTCCAATTGCGATCCAGGCAACCCCGGTCCACTTCCAATCGACAGAGACGCAGGTCGACCCGGCGCTGCAGTTGGTGCTGTTGTTGTTGCTCATCCCATAGGCCATCATGGCGCCGCCGGCGGCCATCACGGGAACGCCGATGAAGGTCATGATTTTTCCGCCTTTGGTCCAATGACGGTGTTTGGCGGCTTGCCCCGACGGGGCGGCCTGACCGTCCGTGAGCGCGTGGGCATCGGCCAGACTCGGTTGCACTCCCGTCATGTGCGCCAGCGACTTGAAGGGAATGGGATCTTGGGCTGCGCAAGGCAGCGTGGCAATGGTCAGCGCCATCATTAAAAGGATGGCCCAAATACGTTGCATGAGTTTCTCCTTTCGTGTGAAAAAACAGGTTGAAGAGTTGATTGTCGTGGGGATGGAATCGAAAAACGCAAGGAATTTTACAGACAAGAAAATTTATTGTCAAGCGTTTTATCGATGGGGCGGGGCAATCGCATGAATCGGAATGGATGAGATTGGCTCCGATTGATATCGCGCCGTAGGCGCAATGGTTGTTAGCCCCGCGCTTCAGCGTGGGGAAACGGGCCAGAAAGATCGGGTTAGCCCCGTAGGGGCGGCGCAAAACGGCGATTTTGTCCTCGGAATTATGTGCATTCGACTGCTCCGATCGATGGGTGGCGCGGCAGGAAGAGTGCCCAGCGGCCTATCGCTTCTCTCCAGTCAGAAGCACGGCCGGAATCACCCACAGGCCGCCCACCAGAGTCAGCGCAACGCCCACGCATGTAACCAGCCCCATTTCGGCCAGAGGCGGAAAGGTAGCCGCCAGCAGCGCGCCAAAGCCGATCATGGTGGTCAGGTTGGACTGAATCAGCGCCGCTCCCGAGGCCTTGGCCACAGTCAGGATGCTATTGCTTTCGTCTTCCAGGTAACGCCGCACCAAATGGATTCCGTTGTCGATGCCGATGCCGATAATGAGCGGAATCGCAGTTACCGCCATAAAGCTGAAAGGATGGCCGAAGATACGCAGCAAGCCAAAGGTGACGACAATGGCAAAGACAATGGGCATCAGCACCAGCAGTGTTATGCGAAGTTTGCGAAAAGTAAGATAGACAATCGTTACAATGGCCAGCGCGGTCCACAGCAGGGCCTTGCGGCTATCGCGCAGAACCTGGCTCTGCAAATCGCGATTGATCTTGTCGAAAGAAAACTCGACGAAAGGCCCGTACTGCCTGCGCCAAGAGTCAAGTACGCCCTGGGGAACGGCCTCGTGCGCACTTACTCCCGTGGGGTAGAAGGCGATGGCGGCCACATAACTCTCCGCACCGATCTTGCGCAGGCTGTTATCGAGCAGGCCGGCGGGCAGATAGGGCGATGCGGATTCCAGTGTTACTGGCGCGGGGTTCTCCGCCAGCTTGCGCAGTTGGGCAAGATAAGGTCGATAAGGCTCGGGACGCAGGCCGTTCTCGCGCAGAGCGTCTTCCAAAGCGTGCGCCGAGGCCCGCAGATCGACCGCATTCAATGCCGCCGCCCGCTGCCGTTGTGTGTCGAGAGAAGGCAGCAGTTGCGTAGGCGAAAAGATCGATTTCACCGAACCTTTTTGGCGGTAGATGTCCAAGCCTGCGGTCAGCGCCTCGGCGCGGCTCAGCACCTCTTGCTGATTGCCGGCAATCAGCAGCAGGGTCGGGCTGCCCTCGATGCCGAACTTGGCCGAAAGCAGGTTCTGCGCGGCCACGGCGGGGCTGTCGGCGCCGCCCATCACGGCAAAGCTGCCTCCCATGTGGATGGTCGGCAACAGCGCTAGAGAGAGCACAAAGAGGCTGGTCGCGCCGCCTACCACCCAGCGGGCATGGCGGCCCACAAAGTCCAGCGAGATGCGGGCAATCGCGGGCAGAAAGCGGAAGGTGATTCCCCGCGGGGCAAAGGGGCGGATGTGGAGATTCCACAACTGCATCAGCGCGGGCACGGTGAGCAGGGTGTGGATCATCATCATGAACATGCCCACGGTGAGGATGAATCCAAACTCCGCCAGCGCCTTGAAGCTCGAGGTAGCCAGCGCCGCCGTGGCCGAGGCCGCGGTCAGAATACAGAGCACGATGCTCACCCCGGTGGTCTCGAAGGTGCGCAGCATGGCGGCGTTGAAGTTGCCGCCCGCGGCCCACTCCTGCGGCGAGCGATTGAAGAAATGCACCACCTGATCGTCGCCCAGGCCGGCCAGAATGGCGATGAACGAAAGGCTGATCAGATTCACTTCACCGGGATAAAAGCTGGCGATTCCGGTGGTCCACAAGATGCCCAGCCCGGCAGGCAGCAGCGACAGAAGCAGCAACTGCACGCTGGGATAGACCAGCAGACAGAGCAGCAGGCTGCAAACGATCGAGACCAGCGAGACGCGGCGAATGTTGCGCTCCACAAACAGGTGGTCCTGTTCGGCGTAGACATACGCGCCGGCGGGCGTGGCGCTGAGGCCTGCGGCGTGCGCATCGGGATCGGATTGCGCGCTCTGAATGTGGGCGCGGGTCCATTGCATGATCTGCTCGGCGTACTTGTAGTCCACGGCCGACTCGCGCGGCTCGGCGATAATCAGCAGCGCCTGATGATCGCGGCTGAAGAAGCGGTTCCCCGAGCCCCAGGCAAGATCGAAGTTGCTGAATTGCGAAAAGCCGTCGCCCTGACCCGCGCTCCCGTTGATCGCACTCATCAGTCCCAGCGGATCGGCGACAAAGTAGTCCGCCCCCAGAGTGGAAAAGGGCGTCACCAACTCAGTGGCCGCGCGGCGGACGTTCTGGTGAATCTGCTGCGGGTCGAGGCGCTGCACGAGCGCCTGGCGTTGACTGGGAGTTGCGTAGGATGGAAAGTGCCAAGTGAAGAGGCGCACCAGGTTGAGCAGTTCTTCCTCTTGCAATCCGCAGCGCGCCTCTTTGAAGAGGCCGCTCGAAGACATCTCGGCGGTGAGGCGGTCGGCCATCGCTTCCATGGCTTCGCTGCTCTCGGCTTCACCGCGCGGCGCTTGGACCAGGATGAAGAGCTGGTTGCCGTAGCCCAGTTCCTTGCCGATCTCGGTGGCCGCTTGCCACTGCGGGTCGTGCGAGCCGAAGAGGTCGGTGAGTTCGGTGCCGGTGCGCAGGCGATGCAGATTGGCATAGAAGAAGATGGTCAGCGCCAGCGAGAGCCCCGCCACCAATCCCGGATGGCCAAGGACCATGCCTCCCAACCGGCGCATGAAGCGGGCCATCATGATGCGATCTCCACACAGGAAGTGCTCGCAAGAGACGAAGTGCTTTCAGCAGCAGGACGCCGCGCGAAGAAGAGAATGTGCGCCAGCGGCAGGCGATTGCGGAAGCGCCGCGACTCGACCATCATGCCCGCTTCGATCAGCGCGTTGCGGTACTGTTCTGCTTGCAAAATCGTCGGCCCGGCGCCAACATGCTCGGCGGTGAAGAGCAGCCGGTCCAGGCCCAATGTGAGCAGTGTGCGCAGCCCGCGTTCGCGATCATGCACGCGGAAGATGAGCCGGCCGCCGGGCTCCAGCGCTGCGCAACAGCGCTTCAGCAGCGCCAACTGCTCCTCTGCTGAAAGGTATTGCAGCACATCGAGAATAAGAATCAGGCTTGCCTCGGGAAGAGGAAAGCTGCGCACGTCTTCGACCACCGGATCGGCGTTGAAGGAGCGCAGTGCGGCCTTGGCCACATCGATGCGGTGGCCGCTCAGATCGCAGCCCACCAGGCGGCGTTCCGGGTGATGGACGGCAGTAAAGCAGAGCGTGTTGCCGTAGCCGCAGCCCAGGTCCACCACTGTTCCCGTTCCCAGATCTTCAGCGGCCAACAGCGAGAAGATGCGGTCCAGGCGCATCTTCCAGCGTACGAAGCCGCGGTCGTAGCCGGCGCTCGAGGCAAAGGTCCGGTTGACGAAGCGAATGCGCTGGCGCATTTTGCGCTGCGAGGGCGCGGTCCAATACACAATGATCGCCGTGAGCAGGGCCGCCGCGCCGCCCACCAGCAGGCCCAGCAGCAGGCTGCCCAGAACCCAGTTCAGAAGCTGCTCCTTCACGTAGCTGCTGCTGAGCAACTGCGCGCCGCTGAGCGGGGGCAGATGCCAGGGATGCAAAGAGCCGGTGCGCAGAAAGCCACCCAACTCCACCGATCCGATCACCAGCAAGGGCTGCAACAGAGGGTTGTTGATGAAGGTGCTGGCCAGCGTCAGCGGCTTGTTCAAGCGCAACAGAAAGGCCACGCCGATGGCCGCCAGGGTTTGCAGGCCATAGATAGGCACAATGCCGATGAAGACTCCCCAGAAGACCGCAGCCGCCGCCGGAGCGGGATCGAGCCGCTCGGTCAGCAGCGTAGTGGCGAGTTTGCGGAGCGTGGCGTTCAATCCTTGCAGCACGGTTTAATCCTTCTTCTGAAGATCTCTGGCATTACCGCCCCGATACCACCGCCAGCTCGCCGCCGGCCACTTTTTCTCCGTCGGCGGTGATGGACCCTTCAACGATGGCCATGGTTCCCGCCTGGGTCAGCTTGATGGTCTCGATGCGCAGGGGCGTGCCGGGGACGACGGGCTTGTAAAAGCGAAAGCGATTGACCGCACCCAGCAGCGCCCCGCCGATGCTCTCGCCGGCCGTTGCAGAGCCCATCATTACCGCTGCCGTCTGCGCCACCGCCTCGATCATCAACACCCCCGGCAGCGTAGGGCGGCCGGGAAAATGTCCCGCAAAGAGCGGGTTTTCAGCATCCACGGTGAGCCATGCGACGCAGCGCTGGCCGGGCTCCAACTTCTCCACGCGGTCGATCCACAAAAAGGGTGCGCGATGAGGAATGATCTTCTCGATTTCGTTGCGGCCCATCACTTTGGCTTGGCTCATTTTGGCTTGATGACCTCGAAGGTATCCGCGGGCAGCTTGGCGTTGAGGGTGGTGAAGTCGATTGCGAAGACGCTGGTTACGCCGCTCTTGCCGTCCACTTCCAGCGAGCGGGGCTGAAAGTCGCGCTTGTCGAGCTTCACCGTCAGCGAGTTCAACCGGCGTTTGAAGGCCTCGCCGCGGGGAACGAAATGCATCTCGTACTGATGCGCGTTCTCTTGCACCGTAATGGTGAAGTTCTTCTTCAATCCGGCCAGGGAGCCTTCGCGGCTGAAGGCCGATTGGGCGCGGCGAACGCCGCTGCCGATCTCCAGCACCTGGGTGTTGCCGTCGCCGCCGGTCACGTTCAGATAGTCGGTGTTGAAGCGGATGCGCAGTGCGTTGGGGGCAGCATACTCCAGCGTGAAGCGCGTCATGCCCTCGGCGCAAAACTTGCCGCGCAGCACCATGGGCTTGAGCATCAACTTCGAGGTGCGCGTCTCAACCACCGTGCCGCAGCCGGTGGTGAACTTGCCTTGCGCCTGCTGCACGCCGTCCCAGATGCGCGTCAACAGGTCGGCGGATTGCGCCGTCACAAATGGCGGCAACAGCAACACGGCAAGCAGGCAGAAGAAGCAGCGGCGCAGGCTCATCTCAGGCTCCCAGAAAGCGAAACGCCAGCGACCAAAGGCAGATGTGCACGGTGTCGCGCACCGGCTTCATCTTCGATCGCGCCTGGCCGTTGTCGTAGACCATGTGGATGGGAGCGTGGGCAATGGTGCAGCCCGCCCGGCCCATCTTGATGAGCACTTCCATCTCGAACTCGTAGCGGCGGCTGCGCAGCTTGGTGCGGGCCAGACTGGCCAGGCGAAAGAGACGGAAGCCGCTCTGGCTGTCGTGAATGGGCTGGCCCACCAGTGCCGAAGCCCAGCGGCTGCCAATGGTATTCGAATAGTAGCGTGCGCGCGGCATCAGAGCGCGGTCGAAAGGGCGAGCGCCAATGACCAGATCGGCCTCTGTTTCCGCGGCCACGCGCAGCAGCGCTGGAATATCTTCAGGCAGGTGCTGGCCGTCGCCGTCGAGGGTGATGGCGTGGGTAAAATTCTCTGCCTGTGCATGCGCAAAGCCCAAGTGCAGAGCCGTCGCCTTGCCGCGATTGAGGGGCGCTTCGATGCAGAATGCGCCCGCCTGGCGCGCTACTTCCGCTGTGCCGTCGCTGGAGCCGTCGTCGATGACAATCACCGCGTCGACGTAGGACCGCGCCCCCTCGACCACCCTGCCGATATGCGAGGCTTCATTGAATGCGGGAATCAGTGCGCATGTTTTCATAGATCGGTATCGCGGACCGCTTCGCGGGAGCCGGCAAGCACAAACTCGAAGCCGCGCTCGCGCAGCGTATCGATAATTCCTGGCAAGACCTCCAGCAAGACCTTCGTGCCGCGTGGCAGACGATCGTGCAACAGGAGGATGTCCCGGTTGGCAACTTTGCTCAAAATGCGTTTGGTAAGAAAAGCGGAATCGTGGATCATCGTATCACAGCTGCGAATGCGCCAGGAGACGTACTCCAGCCCCGCGCGGCTTAGCGCCTGACGCAGCAAGGGGTGGCGCAATCCGACCGGCGAGCGGAAGTAGCGAGTGCGTACGCCGCAGATGCGGTCGATGCAGGCGGCGTTCCGCTCGATCTCGGCGCGCAGGCGGCGGGGAGTAAGAAAGCAGAAGAGCGGCGGATGCGACCAGGTGTGGTTGGCGATCAGGTGGCCTTCATTCCAGGCCCGGCGCACGATCTCCTCATGCTGCTGGGCGCGCTGGCCCACCACGAAAAAGGTCGCTTTCACATTCTTTTCATGCAGCAGGTCGAGCAAGCGGGGCGTATCCACCGGGTCCGGGCCGTCGTCGAAGGTCAGGGCCACGCAGCGGTCCCCCTCCACCTGCGAGCGGTTGGCCACCAGCCAGTTGTTGCGGGGATGAAACAAGAGATAAAGCATGGCTGCCGTGCCCAGCGCATAGAGCGCGACCGCCAGCAGCAGCCGCTCGAGAGAAAAAGGATGGAGCAGCGCCAGCGTGGCGTTGGTGG
Source organism: uncultured Occallatibacter sp. (assembly GCA_964493705.1). GTDB lineage: Bacteria > Acidobacteriota > Terriglobia > Terriglobales > Acidobacteriaceae > Telmatobacter. The sequence continues at coordinate 77,745 of CAZBPD010000007.1, read as the reverse complement.
CACAAAACAGGAGAAAGAAGAGCGCCGAGCGCGCCATGTCGATCCTTCCGCAACGGCAAATAAGTGGGCGGCAACCGGGTTTCATTCTAGCATCGGCTCCGCGCGGCAAGGAACCGGCGCGCAACAGGCGGCCTACAGGAGATAATTCCGCTGGATCGCGCTTTACGCGGCTGGCGTGAGCCTTTAACATATCCTGGAGCCGTTCAATCCTCCTTTCTTGGTCTCCCAGCCGAGAATACAGAGTGCACTTACATTGAGAGTCCTGCTTGTCAAACCGCGTCATCTAGCCGCCCACTTCGGTCTGGCTCCGTTCTTTCGCACCGAGCCATTGGGGCTGGAGTATATCTCCGCGGCGCTGACCGCGCGCGGCCATCAAGTGCGCATCGTCGATATGTGCTTTGAGCGCCGCAGCCTGAAGAGCATCGTGCGCTCCTTTCGACCGCGGCTGGTGGGCATCTCCTGCCTGCACATTCTCGATGTCGAGGCCACCTTGACCCATGTGCAGGAGGTCAAGCGCGCCGATGCCTCCATCTTTGTGACCGTCGGCGGCCACTCCATCGCTTCCTACCCGCAGGCCATCGAGCAGGCTACCGGCATCGACGCCATCTGCCTGGGCGAGGGCGAGAGCAATATGACCGCCCTCTGCGAGGCGTTGGAGCACGGACTGCCGCTCGATAAGGTTCCTTCGCTGATGCTGCCCAATGGTGACGCAGGTTTCACCTCCACAGGCGTGGCCCATGAGTGGCTGCAGATGGAGCACGTCCATCCTCCCGATCGCGCCGCCATCGAGAAGTATCGCAAGCATTATGTCTGCCTCAATTACATGCCGTTGTGGACCATGGAAACCACCCGCGGCTGCCGCCATCGTTGCAAGTTCTGTTCGGTGTGGCAGTTTTACAAGGGAACCTGCCGCTATCACTCCGCCGCCAATGTCTGCGCGGATTTCCAGAGCATCGGCAAGAACGTCTTCGTCATCGACGATCTCTTCTGGGCCGATCCCCAGCGCAGCGAGGAGTTGGGCCGCGCCCTGCTGGCCTCGGGCGAGCGCAAAAACTGGATGCTGGTGCAATCGCGCGCCGATCTGGTCAGCCGCAGCGCCGATCTGCTGCGCCTGTGGCGGCCGCTGGCCAAAAACTTCGACATCTTCTTTGGCTTCGAGGCTCCCACCCGCAAGGGTCTGGACGCATTGCACAAGGGCAGCGATGTGGCCAAGACTCTGGAAGCGGTGCGCGTGGCCCGCGAATGCGGCTTCGGCGTCACCGGCAACTTCATCGTCGACCCCGATTTCACGGAAGAAAACTTCTTCGAGCTATGGGATTTCATCGAAACCCACAAACTCTTTCGCGTGGGATTCACCATCCTCACCCCGCTGCCCGGCACGCAATACTTCGAGCAGAGCCGCGAGCAGTTGCAGATCTTCGATTGGAGTCAGTACGACCTGCATCATCTGCTGTGGAAGCCCCGCCTGCCCGTCGAGCGCTTCTTCGATCTCTATTGCGAGACCTGGCGGCGCACCGTGCTCAACGCCGCCGGGCGCAAGAAGTGGTGGCAATGGCTGCCCCAGGTGGATCTGCGCCACATCGGCCACATGGCCCGCATCCTCGTCCGTTCCCAGCAGTTGATGGACCCCCGCGCCTATCTGGCGGAGTATAGAATTCCCACAGACGTGGAACCTTAGGCGCGAGACCTCAAACGCGAAACCAGAGACGCGAAATAGGACGGGCGATGGACGGGGCGCGGTGGAATGAAGCGCAGTTGCTGCTTTGGCGGGTTGCAGACCGCGCGGATCTGCTCGAGCTAAGCCAACGGGCGCGGCAAGCGGCGCGTACTGTGCTGACGCCTTTGCTGGCGCATACGCCCACATCCTGCGCCTGGACCGAAGAAAAGGCGCACCTTCTGGAAGCCTTGGACGCCGCCGGCTTGACCGCCGTCCTCCACAATGCCCACCAGGGAATCACCCTGCCGCTGGCTTTGGCCGTGGGTGAATTGGCCAGCGTTGACGCCGGCGCGGCTACCTGCAGCCTGAGCGGCAGCCTGGCGCAGATGCCCATCCGCGACTTTGGAACCCAGCCGCAGCGTGAACGCTATCTTCGCGGCCTGCGTCACGGCGCTCTCTGCCTGACTGAGCCCCTGCCCGGCGCGGGTGCGGAGGCAATTTCGCTCAGCGGCCGCATCTCGCTGGCCGGCACAGACGCGCAGGGCGAGCCGCTCATCGATGTGACCAAGCGAGGACGCTTCACCAGCCACATGGACTTTGCCGAGTTCGTCCTGGTTGCCGTCGAGGGCGACGGCCAGGGTGTGCGCGGCAGCGGGCTGGTGATTCTCGAACCGCACGATGCGGGCGAGTTCGACCGCGGCGTTGCGGTGCACAAGCTGGGGCATCGTTGGGCCTCCACTACCGATCCCTCCTTTCGCCTGCGCGTGCCGGCTGCACGCCTGGTGGGCGGCTTCACCATCGAGCAAGGGGCGGTTGTTCCGTTGCTGAACCATCGCGTTCTGCTGGAGCCTGCCCTGCGCCGCATGAGAGCCTTGCTCGGCCTGATGACCGCGGCCAAGGCTCTGGCTACGGTGCAAGCCCACCTTCCTTCATTGCATCGCGGTGAAGACGATTTGGAGTTGCGGCTCCATCTGGCCGATCTCTGGGCCGACGGGGAGGCCGCGGCTTCTTTGGGCTTTTCCGCGGCGCGAGCAAGCGATGAGCTGGATTGTGCGCAGGCTTCCAATGCGCCGGCCTCCCTCGCCCAGGTCAGGCTGGCCGCACTGCTCGCGCCCGCGGCCAAGCTCTTCAGCAGCAGCCGCATTCCAGAGTCGTTGCAGCGCGTGGGAGCTTGTTTTGGGCAGGGCTCCGCGGCCAGCCTCGCAGTGCAGGCCCGGCTGATCGATGCACAGATCGAAGAGATGTACATGGGCCCCGCGGCACTGCAACGGCGGCTGGTTTCGTCGGTCCTAACCGGGGCTCCCTTCTTAAGTGAGTTTCAGCAGTGGACCGAAGAAATCGATGCTCTCGCCCAGCGCCTGCCGCACACGGGTCTGGGCAGTTTTGCCGAGGCAATGCGCCTCTGGCTTTGGACGCTGGAACGTCTGCGTCAAAGCGCCGATGCCCGCGGCGGCCGCCTCTATTGCGACGCCCGTCAGAGCGTGACCTTCGCCATGGCCGATGCACTCTGCGGATTGCTCGCGGCGCGTTCGCTGGCTCTGGATCTCGCCCAGGCAAATCTTCCATTGCAAACTGCGGAGCGCTCCATCCTTGCCGATCTGGGGACTCTTGCCGCCGGGCGCGCCGCAATGCGCACGGCGCAGATCTCGACCGATCTTCTCTTTGCTTCAGCACCGCGTTTTCCTGTTTCTGAGGCCGATCGAGCAGCCTTTGCACAGCGCCGCGCCGATCTTTATCGGCGTCTGCGCGGGATGATGGACGCGCGCGAGCGGATTGCGGAGTATTTACGTGGCCAGCGTGCTTATTGATCCGGACAAGAGGATTGCGACAAATTGGGGTGCCCCACCCTCGCCGCGTTTTTGTTTTTGCGGCTAGGGTGGGAAACCAGCAGCGAGTCGAAGGAATTGCCTGCGATCACCGGATCAGCCCCAGCGCCTCGGTGGCCCCGAGAAAGCCGCGCGAGGCCACTCCCACCGGGTCCAGCAGCACGGTTCTGCCGCGCAGCAATTCGCTGACCGGCTCGCCGCGAAAGTGGCCGATGCGCCGGTAGTGAGCGATGAAATAGAGCACACGCAAAAAAATCTTCCAGCCCAGTGGAGCAAAGAAGGTGGGCAGCAGCAGCGGCACGGCGCGGCCCTCCTTGACCTCGGCGGCAAACTCCTCGTAGCTGGCGGCCTGGGTCACCGAGAGCACGGAACTGGCCAGCAGCAAGTGGCTGTCGCCGCCCCCCACCACCGGTTTACCCACCTGTTGCGCCAGTTGCAGCACCCGGTCGTTCTCTTCGCGGCTGCGCATACCGTTGTATTCGAGAGCATGAATCGCCCATCCATACTTGGCCAGCAGCTCTTCGGCTGGAATCTTGCGCCCAGGATGCTTGCCCCACGGCACCAGGGGATGATTGAAGACCACCAGCGAGCCGCTCGCGCGCAGCATCTCGAAGAGGTCGTCCAAACGGCGCTCGCGGGCGGCTTGCTGCAAATTCTGGTGCAGCCCCTCGATTCCCGCCTCCGGCATTCCCGTTACGCCCAGGTGAAAGAGGTAATCGTCGAAATAAATCGAGATCTCTTCGCCCAGCGGGCAGCAATGCGCCTCTTCAGGATGCGTGCGCAGCAACTCGATGCTCCCCGCCGCCTCGTCGTGGTCGGTAATGCCCAGATGGACGCCCTTGAAGCCAAACTCCGCAGCGCTGGCCGATTCGGTCCTGTAAACATCCTCGACCGAGAGCGGAGAGCGGTAAAAGATGTCCGCATAATTCAGATCGGCGATGCCGGCCAGCCCGAAGGCCGTTTGCAGAACCCCGCGCAAGGGGCGCATGAAGCGCAGTTTGACCACTTGGTTGAGAAAGGCCATGTTCTCAATCGAGTGCTGGGAGTGGTTGTGCGGAGAGACAGCGTAGGCAAACTCCTGCGCCGGATGCGGGCAGCGGCGGTAGGCGCCTTTCTCGATCGTCCAGCACTCCGCTTTCGACATTGCCTCGTCCCTCTCCCTATTGCTTCCGGCCTGAACGCAGCGATTGTCGCAGGCTCCCGATTTCACCGCCAGTGATTCGAGTCACCCCGAGCAGCGGGTGAAATCGACCTCCTCAAGGTAACATCCTTGACTCAAACGTGCATTACACTTGTAAGGCAAGCGGAAGCGCCCCCCTGCGCGGCGGGGACGCGGATTTATCTCGTTTTGGGGATCTCATGGGACTCGAATGCAGCCTGGCCAACCCGGCGTCGTCTTCGCGGCCAGCGCCGCCGGGCTGCGCCTGCGCGGAAAGGGAACCTCAGCAGGCAGCGCCCGCGCGCAAGAGCGGCCACTTTCGCCGTCCCGTCGAGCGGCCCTTCACCGCCGAGGAGCGGGATCGGGTGACGATCCTTTTCGGTGGCTTCACCTGGAAGCACGAGCGCTTCATCGAGGCCATTCTGCGCGCCGCCGGCTATCGCTGCCAGATGCTGCCCAATCCAGATGTCGAGTCCTTCGCCTTTGGCCGCGAGTTCGGCAACAACGGCCAGTGCAATCCCACCTACTTCACTATCGGCAATCTCATCAAATATCTGCGCTGGCTCGAAGCACAGGGCCAATCGCGCCAGGAGATCGTCGAAAAGTACATCTTTTTCACCGCCGGCTCATGCGGCCCATGCCGTTTCGGCATGTACGAGTCGGAGTACCGCCTGGCTCTGGAGAACGCCGGCTACGAGCGCTTCCGCATTGTGCTCTATCAGGCCGAGGAGGCCATCAAGGCCGCGGCCGACAATCCCGGCCTCAAGTTCACCCTCGACTTCAACCTGGGCGCGCTCAACATGCTCAACCTGGGCGACGTGATCAACGACCTAAGCTACCGCATTCGCCCCTTCGAGGCGGTGGCCGGCAGCACCGACCGCGCCGTCGAAGATGTGGTCGATCGCCTGAGCCACTTTCTTGAAACGCGCAGCCGCTTCGAGATCATGGAGCGCGCGCCGCACTGGCTCACCGCTGTCCTGCGGCGCAGGCCCAAATTGCGCGGCTTTCTCAACGGCAGCGGCAAGATTCTCAATCATCTTTATAGCCGCGAGTTTGTCGCCGAGATGCGCGCGGCGCGGCAGCGTTTCGATCGGGACGAGGTCGATCACACCCGCGTCAAGCCGGTGGTCAAGATCGTCGGCGAGTTCTGGGCGCAGCTTACCGAGGGCGACGGCAACTTCAACATGTTCCGCTTTCTCGAGAGCGAAGGCGCGCAGGTGCATGTGGATTCTATCGGCGGCTGGATCAGCTACCTGCTGCATCAATCCTGCATCTCGATGGAAGCCAAGAAGGGCCTCGACGACCCCTATCCCGAGGCGCGCTGGTGGCAACTGAGCAAGCGCCTGGCCAACACATGGAAGTATCGTCGCAAGTGGTCGCTGTTGCGCTTGAGCGAGATTTTGTGGATCTATCTTCATGCCCGCACTGCGCGCCATCTGGGCGGCATCACGCCGCGCTTGCTCTCGCAGCGCGAACTGGCGCGGCTGGCGCATCCGTTCTATCATTCGCTGGCGCGCGGCGGCGAGGGCCATCTCGAAGTGGGCAAGAACGTCTACTACACCACGCGCGGATTGTGCCACATGGTGCTGGCGCTCAAGCCCTTTGGCTGTATGCCTTCGTCGCAGTCCGACGGGGTGCAGTCGGCGGTGGTCAATCGCTATCCGGAGATGATCTTTCTGCCCATCGAGACCTCCGGCGAGGGCGAGATCAATGCGCACAGCCGCGTGCAGATGGCTCTGGGCGAAGCCCGCGTCAAGGCCCGGGCGGAGTTCGATGCGGCGCTCGCTGCCAGCGGCAAATCGCTCGACGAGATTCGCGCTTATGTAGCCCAGCATCGCGCCCTGCGCAGCCCCTTCTATCCCATCCCGCGCCGCAAGGGCATTGCCGGCCGGGCCGCCACCTTCGTTTTGCACGTAGGCGACCTCATCGATGGCCGCAGCAGGTTGGCGCGATTGCCGGGAGAGCTGCGCGCATGAGCGAAGAGATCAAATCAATGTGCGCAGATTCACCCGCCATCATTTCTTTGCTGGTGGGGATGGACGTGGGTTCCACCACCGTCAAAGGCGTGGTGGTGGCGGCCGAAGATGGCCGCGTGTTGTGGCGCGATTATCGCCGTCACGACACGCGCCAAGCGGAGATGCTCTGCGACTTCCTGCTGAGAATGGAACGCGAGGCCGGCATCGCGCCCGGCAACTGTCGCATCTTTGTCACCGGCTCCGGCGGCCACGCGCTGGCTCCGCAAATCGGCGCGCGCTTTGTGCAAGAGGTCAACGCCGTGGCGCTGGCCGTCGAGAAGCTCCATCCGCAGGCGCAGTCGGTGATCGAACTCGGCGGCCAGGACGCCAAGATCATCCTCTTCAAGACCGAGAGCAGCGGACGGCGGCGCAAGATCGCTTCCATGAACGACAAGTGCGCGGGCGGCACCGGCGCGGTGATCGACAAGATTCAGGCCAAGCTCAAAATCTCCTCCGAAGAGATGGAGCAACTGCCCTATCGCGGTGTGCGCATCCATTCTGTCGCCGGCAAATGCGGCGTTTTTGCCGAGACCGATATCAACGGATTGCAGAAGCAGGGACTGCCTGCCGCCGAGTTGATGGCCTCGCTCTACGACGCCATCGTGTTGCAAAATCTTACGGTGCTGGCGCGCGGCCACACGCTGCTGCCGCATGTGCTGTTGCTGGGTGGGCCCAATGCTTTTTTGCGTGGCATGAGAGAGGCCTGGCAGCACAACATTCCTCTGCTCTGGAAAGAGCGCGGCGTTGCCATGCCCGCGGGCCAGAGCATTGAAGAGTTGATTTTGACTCCTCCCGATGCGGTATATTATGCCGCGCTGGGAGCGGTCGAATTCGGCATCGGCGAAGCTGTCGAGAGCGGTAGTTATCTGGGCCGCGCCGCATTGGAGCGCTTCGTCGTGAGTGGCCGCGAAGGCCGCAAGATTGCAGCTCGGCCTGGTTTATCCGCTTCAGCCGAAGAGTTGTTTGAGTTCAAGCAGCGTTATCAATTACCAAGTTTTACTCCCGCTGCTTTTCAACGCGGCCAAATGGTCCAGGCCTTTATCGGACTCGATGGCGGGTCTACGTCAACCAAAGCAGTTCTGCTCTCGCCGCAGGGCGAAGTGCTGGCCAAGGCCTATCGCCTCTCCGAGGGCAATCCCATCGCCGATTCGATTGAAGTGCTGGGCGATCTGCGCCGTCAGGTGGAAAGCGCGGCAGGCGCGCAGTTGCAGATTCTCGGCGTCGCGACCACCGGCTACGCCAAAGATATTCTGCGCCAGGTGCTGAGCGCCGATGTGGCTCTGGTCGAGACCGTGGCCCACACCCAATCGGCGCTGCATTATGCCGCCGATCCGCATGTGATTGTCGATGTCGGCGGGCAAGACATCAAGCTGATCCTCTTGCGTGACGGGCGGGTGCGCGATTTCCGCATCAATGCGCAATGCTCGGCCGGCAATGGTTATTTTTTGCAATCCACCGCCGAGGGCTTCGGCATTCCCGTCGAGCGCTATGCGGAGACCGCCTTCGCGGCGCGCTCGATGCCGTCGTTCGGCTATGGCTGCGCGGTCTTTTTGCAATCGGACATCGTGAACTTTCAGCGTCAGGGTTGGCGGGCTGAAGAGATACTGGCCGGTCTGGCCACGGTGCTGCCGCGCAATGTGTTTCTGCATGTAGCCAAGGCTCCCAACCTTACCGCGCTGGGTTCGCGCTTCATGCTGCAAGGGGGAACGCAGAACAATCTGGCCGCTGTCAAAGCGCAAGTGGACTTTCTTAAAGCAGGCTTTCGCGGCACCGGCATCGACCCGCAGATCGCGGTTCATCCCCACTGCGGCGAGGCTGGAGCCATCGGTGCTGCATTGGAAGCGACGCGCCTGTGGCGCGAGGGGCGCAGCACAACCTTCATCGGCCTCGATGCCGTGCCGCGCATTCGCTACTCCACCACCTGCGATGAGCAGAGCCGCTGTCACTATTGCAAGAACGCCTGCCTGCGCACCTTTCTCGATGTGCACATTGAAGAGCCCAGCGAGACGGATTCATCCGCAGCGCAAGCCACCGCAGCCGCGAAGCGCATCATCCTGGCCAACTGCGAGAAGGGCGCTGCAGAGAGCGTGGAAGAAGTTCGCGGCATTCAGGCGCATCTCGACGCCACGCGCAGCGCGCATCCCAATCTTGTAGAGAAGGCCGCCCATGAAGTCTGGCGCTCGCGTCATCCTGAGTTGGTCGCCGATCCGCTGCCCGCGCGCGCATGGAGCGCCGCCGCACGCAAACGCCTGGCTCTTATGCAACGCCGCGCGCAACTGCGCATCGGCATTCCCCGCGTGCTCAGTCTCTATGCCTATGCGCCGCTCTTCAGCGCTTATCTGGAGAGTCTGGGAGTGCGCGCCGAGAACATCGTCTATAGCGACGTCACCACCGGCGAGATGTATCGCTCCGGCTCCAGTCGCGGCTCCATCGATCCTTGCTTTCCTTCGAAGATCGCCATTGCTCACTTTCACAATCTGCTCTTCAAACAGCATGACCGCCGGCCGCTCGACGCAATCTTTTTCCCCATGTTCGATGTGCTCAGTTCGCCGCTGGTCAACACCCGTGCCAACAACGGCTGCCCTACTGCTTCCATAACGCCTGAGACAGTTGAAGCGGCCTTTACCAAAGAGAACGATCTGATTGCCGAGCGTGGCATTCATTACATTCATCCGCTGGTCAATCTCACTCATCGCAAGCTCCTGGCGCGGCAGTTGCTGCAAGCCTGGGAGCCGCTTCTGGGATTGACCAGCGAAGAGAACGATCGCGCCTTGGCGGTCGCCTTCCGCGAGCAGGAGAGCTTTGAAGCCGGCCTGCGCCGCGAGGCTCGCGTGGTTCTCGATCGAATCGAGGCGGAGAATCGCCTGGGGATCGTGATGCTGGGCCGGCCCTATCATCACGATCCCGGCATCAATCACGAGATCATGACGCAGTTCCAGAAGCTGGGTTACCCGGTCTTTTCGCAGAGCACGCTGCCGCGCGACGAAGACCTGCTGGAGCGGCTCTTCGGCGAGGAGATTCGCGCCGGAGTGATCCACCATGCGCTGGAGATCGGCGATGTGTGGAAGACCGCCTTCTCTGCCAGTTCCAATCACAAGCTGTGGGCCGCCAAGTTCACCGCCCGCCATCCCAATCTGGTGGCGGTCGAGTTCTCCAGCTTCAAGTGCGGCCACGATGCGCCCATCTACAGCGCCATCGAGCAGATCATCGAGCGCTCTGGAACGCCTTTCTTTTCCTTCAAAGATATGGATGAAAACCGTCCGGCTCACTCGATCCAATTGCGCGTCGAGACCATCGATTATTTCCTCAAGCGCTATCGCGAATCCCGCTTGCGTCACTACGATTGATCCATGCCACTTGAGCGGCGCAGCGCCAACTCGCTGACTTGCTCTTTCCGCGAAGCGGTGACTGCCTTGCTGCACTTTATCCGGTCCTCTTCGCATCAACCCAGCCTTGTTCATCGGCAGTGCAGTTAGTTAAATCACATGCTTTTCGCTTCTCGGCCCGTGGACAGTGAATCAAAAAGGTTCCTCGCGTCATTTGCGACAAAATATTTTACAGGTGGCGATATAATCAGCCTTCCCTCGATTTTGACCTTTGCTGGGTTGCGAAAAGGAGGCGCGGTGACGCCATTTTCCCTCGTCAAGTGGTACATGGACTGCGTCACCGGGCAGGGCGACACCGCCATTCTCTATTGCGCTCACCTGCGTTGGCGTGGAGCAGCCCTCAGTTATAGCAGCGTTCTCTGCGCCGGCGAGCACGGAGTCGATTCGCGCTCGTCAATGGCCCGCTTCGATCTGGCTGTTGCCGACAATGAAATCGGAGTTATATTTCCCTGCTTGAAGGTCTCCGGTTGCTGGCAAGCAGCGGCCCCATCTTACAAGCAAACTGTCTTCGAGAGCGAGGCAGGGTCGGTCGAATGGAATTGCTTGCAGCCGGGTTCCACTGTGCGCGTGCGCATCGGCGCAAGGGAACTGGTTGGCCTGGGCTATGCCGAGTGCCTCACGCTCACGCTGCCTCCCTGGCAGTTGCCCATGCGTCAGTTGCGCTGGGGCCGCTTTGTTTCGCCTGAACAGACGCTGGCCTGGATCGATTGGCAGGGGCCGTTTGCGACCAGCTTCGCCGTGCACAATGGCCGCCGCTGTGAACTGCTCTCGGCCAGCGAAGAAGAGATCGTCTTGAGCAACGCCACGCTGCGCATGGAGCACAGTCTGCCGCTGCGCGCCGGCCGCTTGGGTGCAACCGTACTGCCCGCCGCGCCCCGGCTGGCCAAACTGCTTCCGCGGGCGTTGCGCGGGATCGAAGAACAAAAGTGGAGAAGCCAAGGCGTTCTCCAAAGCGAAGGGAATGTCAGCCGCGGTTGGGTCATTCACGAGGTGGTTCATTGGAATCTTTAATGCGCTTCTTTCTGCCCAGAGCATTGTATGGAATCTTCTTCGTCGCTGCTGTTCCTCTCTTGCTGGCGCTGTGGGCCGATAGCTCCGGAAACGCAGTGCAACTTCCTGCTGTGCATGAGCCCTTGTGGGGAGCACTGCTGGCGGCCTGCGGCGTAATTGTTTTGTTGGTGGGAATGGCCGCGTTGTGGCGCGATGGCGGCGGATTGCCCATGAACGCATTTCCTCCGCCGCGCTTCGTCGCGCGGGGAATCTATGCTCTGCTTCCTCATCCCATTTATGGCGGATTCGTGCTGGCCTGCGCGGGTGTTTCCATTGCCTGTGGCTCGGCCAGCGGCTTGTGGCTGGTGACGCCCTGTGTGGCTCTGGCTTGCGCCGCGCTGGTGCTGGGCTACGAAGTGCCTGACTTGCGCAAACGCTTTGGCGCGCTCAGCGATTCGCTCTGGCTGCCGCGCGATCGATCCGGCCCTCCCTCGCTGCTGGAGCGGTTGCGTCTTTACCCCGTGCTGTTGCTGCCCTGGTTGGCGCTCTTTGAATTGATCGGCGCACTGGGCAAGGCTCCCGATGCGGTCAGTCCCTATCTGCCCTTCGAGCATGGCCTTCCTGTTATCGAGCAGGCCGAGCCGCTCTACGCCAGCACCTATCTGATTGTGTTGCTGGCGCCGCTGCTTATCGCCTCCGGCAGTGCGCTGCGCCGCTTTGCGCAGTATGGGCTGCGGGCCATGGCGTTGATCTTTCCTCTCTACTTGTTGTTGCCCATCTATGTGCCGCCGCGCGCCTTCACGCCTTCCACCTTCTTTGCGCCCATGCTGCTTTGGGAGCGCGTGCCGGCCTCGGGCATCGGCGCATTTCCCTCCTACCATGTTGTCTGGGCCATGATCGCCGCCGCCGCGCTGGGCCAGGGAAGCCGGGTGCGCAAGCTCTGCTGGTGGACCTGGGCCGCGCTGGTGGCCCTCAGTTGCATCGCCACCGGAATGCACTCCATCGCCGATGTTGCGGCCGGCGTCGCGGTCTTTGCGCTGGTGGTTTATCTGCCGAATCTGTGGCGCTACTTGCTGCGCATCGCCGAGCGCATCGCCAACTCATGGAGAGAGCTTCGCCTCGGCCCCGTGCGCATCATCAATCACGGAGGCTATGCGGCTCTGGCCACGCTGGTGGGCCTCAGCATCATCGATACGCTGCTCGGCCCAGGGCGCACGCTGCTGACCGCCGCGATCTTTGTCTTCATTATCGTGGGCGCGGCGCTGTGGGCGCAGTGGGTCGAAGGGTCACCCGCGCTGCTGCGTCCCATGGGCTTCTATGGCGGCATGATCGGAGCCATGCTGGGCGCGGCGACCGCTTTGTTCATGGGAGTGAACCTGTGGGTGGCCTTTGCAGCCGTCTGCGTGGCCGCGCCGTGGATACAGGGCATCGGCCGTCTGCGCTGCCTGGTGCAGGGCTGCTGTCACGGGCGCGCCACGGAAGCCGTGCCAGGGATCTGCTACCATCATCCCCGCACCCGCGTCTGCCGTCTGGCGCATTTGGCAGGAGTGCCGGTCCACGCCACGCAGGTCTATTCGATCCTTTGCAATCTCGTTGTCGGTCTGTTCTTGCTGCGTCTGCTGCAACTGCATGTTGCGTGCAGCGTGCTGTGCGGCGTCTATCTGCTGCTCTCCAGCGCCGGTCGCTTTGTCGAGGAGGCCTATCGCGGCGAGCCGCAGACCCAGACCATACGCGGTCTGCACCTCTATCAGTGGATCGCGCTGGAGAGCGCCGTGATGGGCGCCGCAATGACCTGCGCCAGCAGTCCGCCGTTGCCGCAGATACATGGTTTGCGCCTCAGCACATTTCTACTGGCTTCGCTCTGCGCGGCCGCAGCCTGGTTCGTCACCGGTGTGGATTTTCCCGAGTCCTCGCGCCGTTTCGCGCGCTTGACCTAGCGCGCTTGACCTGGAGGGCTTCTCTTGGTGGTGAAGAGTGCGGCGTGGACCGGGAGGTCCACGTTTCAGCCGGCCAGGAAGCAGCCGTTACCAGTTGTATTGGAAGCAAGTCCCGCTGGCTCTGGGAACCGTGCAAATGCTAACCTGTTGTTGGTGCGTTCTTCCCGCCGTCATCCCTTAAACGTTGCACCTTTCAGGGTGTTAAATGGCGTTGGGGAGATCACTTAAATGCTGTAAATAGTTGATTCAAAACGTGGCCCCGTAGCTCAGGTGGATAGAGCGTCGGTTTCCTAAACCGCAGGTCGGAAGTTCGAATCTTCCCGGGGTCACCAGCTTCGCTTCTCTTCCTTTCAAAAAACTGCAATCTCATTGCCGCCGCTGCCTGGGCGGCATTCGTTTTGCGGCCCAGGCGCTCCGGCATCGATGCATCTTTAGCGGCAAACCGCTCAACTCCACTGCACGGTGACTACCGACCCTGCAGGCAGATGCAGCGGCAGGGACTTTCCGCCCACGCTTACGCGGATCTCGCGCTCCTGGCCCTGGTTGGTGACGACCAGGACGAAATCTCCCTCGGGATGGGCGAAGGCCACGTGATCCACGCCGGCAATCGCGCCGTTGCTGGCGACCACCCGTGCGCCGCGGCGAACCGTCTTTGCGTAGTGCGCAAAGGCCCAGTACATGCCGCTGCGGCTGATAACGCCGCTCTTGGAGTCCAGCGTAACCAGGCCGCCGCAGTTGAAGGGGCCGATGTTGGGCTGCCCCTTCTCGTCCAGAACCAGGTTCCAGGCCACGATGGTGCGCGCCCAGTTGCGCAGAATGCCGCTATAGGTGCTGGACCACTTGGCCCAATCGGTGGCGTAGGCGGGATCGGTGTAGTCGGGTCCGCCCTCGGTCCAATAAGCGCCCTTGTCGGGGAAGGCGTTGTGTACGCGGGTCATGGCGTCGGGTGTGCCGACATAGCCGTGCCACGCCACGCCATCCACAAAGGCAGCCGTGGCGGGGTTGCTCAATTCATCCAGAACCCGGCCCCAAAGATCGTAGTTGTGGTCCAGCAGCCAGATCTTGGTGTCCAGTCTGGCGCGGCGCAGAGCGGGGCCGAGGTGGTCGCGAACGAAACCCATCTCGTACTCCTGACCCCACAGGCAGGCGGGCATATTCCCATCCTGATTGGTGTCGGATTCGTTCTGCGTGGTGACCGCGGAGATGGGCACGCCCTCGGCGCGGTAGCCCTCAAGGAACTTGACGAAATACTGGGCGTAGGCCTCCAGGTACTGTTTGCGCATGGTGCCACCCAGCAGGGTGTTGCTGGACTTCATCCATCCCGGCGGGCTCCAGGGGGCGGAGAAGAGAAAGAGCTCGGGGTTGACCTGGCGGGCCTCGCGCAGCATGGGCAGAATGTAGGCGCGGTCGTGGTCGAGGCTGAAGTGCTTCAGTTCGGGATCGGCTTCGGGGGCGTCGTCGTAGCTGTAGGCGTTGCGGGAGTAGTCGCTGGAGCCGATGCAGGTGCGGCCGACGGAGAGGCCCAACCCACGGGCGCCCAGCAACTCTTCCATCAACTGGCGGCGCGGCGCTGGCTCCATGCGGCTGAAGAGGAAGCAGGTGGCGTCGGTGAAGGCTCCGCCAAAGCCCAGAATGCTCTGGTAGCGCTCGGCTGGGTCGATCTGGATGGTCGAGCCGGCTTTGCCCGCGGCCTCTTGCCAGTTGGCCAGTTCAAGGGGCTTATAGCGATCCTGCCCGGCGGTGACCCAGCCGCGCAGGGGAGTCGAGGCGGCGGAGCCAGCCCATACGGTCAAGGGGCGAGCCAGGGCCAGGGTTGCGGCAGCGGCAGAGGCCTGCTGCAGGAAGCGGCGGCGGGAGGAGTCGTTCATCGGGGTCACACTTTCCAGGCGAATTGTCGAGTTGGGCGAGAACTTGGACGGGCGCCGCGGATTCCATTGAGCTTGCGCCATTGGGTACCCGAAGGAGAGAGATCCGCCCTTCATCCTGCATCATAACCGATTTAGACAATCGTATGTCTAGTGAGCGAGTCGCAAATTGTAGCGATTGACAGAGGGATTTTCCGCGTGGTCCAATTTGGTGCGCGCCCGTTCCCGGTTCGCTACGGTTGCTTCGGCTCCGAACCCACCATCGGGAAGCTGAAAGGTGCTCCGGGGAGATCCTTCGCCGGCTTGCCGCGTACGAGAAGAGAGGATGTTCATGAATCTGTTTCGCCGCCATGATTTTGATGATCGGAAACGGGAGATTCTCCTCCTGAAGCGTTTTTCCCAAGTCTTTGCAGGGCTTTTGCTGTGCGCGGCGTCTTTGTTGGCCGCCGCTCCCGCCAAACCCGATCTCGGCCCCAACGTTCAGATCTTCGACCCGTCGATGCCGGCTGCAACCATGCAGGCGCAGATCGACAAGGCCTATGCGGTGCAGCGCAAGAACGAGTTTGGCCCGGAGCGCACCGCCTTCCTCTTTCTACCTGGAACCTACAAACTGGATCTCCCAGTGGGCTTCTATACGCAGGTGCTGGGCCTGGGCGCATCGCCCGACAGCGTGCGCATCGAGGGAAATGTCCACGCCGACGCCAGCTTGCCGCGCAACAACGCCACCACCACCTTCTGGCGCGGCGCCGAGGGCTTCACGGTGATTCCCACGGGTGGGACGATGCAATGGGCGGTCTCGCAGGCCGTCTCCCTGCGCCGGATGCATGTGCGGGGCGATCTGGTATTGCATCAGCAGCGCGGCTGGGCGAGCGGCGGCTGGCTCGCGGATGCGCTGATCGACGGCAATGTCGACTCCGGCACCCAGCAGCAATGGATCTCGCGCAACAGCGAGTGGAAGAGCTGGACCGGCGCCAACTGGAATATGGTCTTTGTCGGCATCCCGACGCCGCCTGCGGGGGAGTGGCCCACCCCGCCCTACACCAAGGTTGAGCAGACGCCGGTGGTGCGCGAGAAGCCCTTCCTCTTTGTGGACGGCAAAGGCCAATACTGCGTGCGCGTGCCGGCGCTGGAGCGGCAGAGCGCCGGGATCACCTGGCGCGACGGCGCAACGCCGGGGCGGACGATTCCGCTGCGCAGCTTTTACATCGCGCGCCCCGGCATCGACACGGCAGCCACGCTGAATGCGCAGTTGGCTCAGGGAAAGCATCTGCTCTTCACTCCCGGAATCTACGATCTGAGCGAGCCGATCCGCGTGTTGCGGCCCCGTACCGTGGTGCTGGGCCTGGGCTTTGCCACGCTGCGGCCCACCGCGGGAACGGCTGCGATGGTGACGGCGGATGCGGACGGCATTGTGCTGGCCGGTTTGCTCTTCGATGCCGGCGCTGTTTCTTCGCCGGTCCTGCTTGAAGTCGGCCCCGCCGGCAGCAAGGCGCGCCACCAGAAAGACCCCATCTCGCTGCACGATCTCTTCTTCCGCGTGGGCGGCGCGGGGGTGGGCAGGACCGAGGTGAATCTGCGCATCGATAGTAGCGATACCATCGTGGATCACACCTGGATCTGGCGCGCCGACCATGGCGCCGGGGTGGGCTGGGAGAGCAACCTGAGCCGCAACGGCCTGGTGGTCAACGGCGATTCCATCACCATCTACGGACTTTTCGTGGAGCACCACCAGCAATACCAGGTATTGTGGAATGGCAACCACGGACGCACTTATTTCTACCAATCGGAGATCCCCTACGATCCGCCCACCCAGGCCAGCTACAGCAGCGGCGCGGGCAGCAACGGCTGGGCCTCGTACAAGGTGGCCGATTCTGTCACCAGTCATGAAGCCTGGGGACTGGGCATCTACAGCGTCTTCCGCCAGCCCGCGGTCAACCTCAGCCGGGCCATCGAAACCCCGCAATCGAGCGGCGTTGTCTTTCACCACATGATCACTGTGGCGCTGGGCGAGAAAGGCGAAATCAGCAATGTGATCGACGGCCAGGGCGGCGCGACCTCGATTCATCCGCGGGTGACGCCCAAAGTGACGCAGTTTCCCTGAAGGTTCATCGACCCTTGATCCACAGGATGGAATGAGAATCAACCTTCGATCCCCCAAACACTTGTCATCCTGAACGCAGTGAAGGATCTGCGGTTGCTTCTCAAAAGGGCAGAATTTTGACGGAGCGAAGCCCGCGGAGCCGATCCGCGGAGTCCTCTTCAGAGCGCGGGCAGGAAGCTGTGTTCCTGTTGCAGCCACTCGCGCAGCGCCTGGGGCGGCATGGGACGGGCCAAAAGGTATCCCTGCCCCACGTCGCAGCCGATTTCGCGCAGATAAGCGGCTTGCTCCGGGGTCTCGATGCCCTCGGCAATGGTCACCAGGCGGAGTTTGTGGCCCAGGGCGACGATGGTCTCAGCCAGCTCCTGCCCTGCCTTCCTGCCGATCTCGGCGACGAAGCTCTGATCGATCTTCAAGCGGTCGATGGGCAAGCGGTCGAGGCGGGAGAGGGAGGAATAACCGGTGCCGAAGTCGTCGAGCGAGACCGTGATCCCCATCTGCTTGAGCTCGCTCAAGGTGGCCAGCACATGGTGGGGATCGACCATGGCCAGGTTTTCGGTGATCTCCAACTCCAACTCCTCGGCGCGCACCGAGAAGCGATCGAGGATGGAGAGAACGCGGGCGGCGAAGTCGGCGGAGCGGAATTGCACGATGCTGACGTTGACCGCCACCCGCGGCGGCGGGTTGGCCACGTCGCGCAAACTGCGGAAGATCGAGCAGGCCTGTTCCAGAACCCAATAGCCAATATCGAGGATCAGCCCCGAGTATTCGGCCAGGGGAATAAAGACACTGGGAGGCTGCACAAAGCCGCCCTCGAGGTCCGGCCAGCGCAGCAGCGCTTCCATGCCCCACACGGCGCCGGTTTGCAGGTCGATCAGCGGCTGGAACCAAAGCGCCAGTTGCTGGCGCTGGAAGGCCAGGCGCAGGTCGCCGATGATGCGCAAGCGCAGCCGCGGAGCTTCGCCCAACTCCGCGGTAAAGTACTCGTACACCGCGTTCAGACTGTGTTTAGCCTGGTTCAGCGCGATATAGGCGTTGGCCAGTACGCGCAACCCCGAGAGACGATCGTCGAGCATCCGGTAGAGGCCGACGCTGACGGCCAGCGGCAGAACCTGCTCCTCGCTTTGCAGGGGTTCTTTAAACAAATCGAGTAGCCGGCTGGGATCGACATGGCGCTCCGGCCCTACCACGCCAAAGACATCGGGAGCGACCCGGCCCAGCAGACAGTCCTCGGGCAGTTCCTGGCGCAAGCGAAGGGCTACGGTTTGCAGGAGTTTGTTGCCGAAATCGTGGCCCAGGCCATCGTTGATATCGGAGAAGCGGGCCAGATCGATTACGGCAATCACCTGCTCGCCGCCCGCTCTTTCGCGCTCTTCGAGGATTTTGATAAACCCGACGCGGTTGGCCAGGCCGGTCAGGGAATCGATGTAAGCCGCCTCATTGAGTCTCTCTACCAGACGCACATTGCCATAGGCGGCCGAGATGTTGGTGGCGAAGACCTCGATAAGACTGCGGTCGGTGGGGCGCAGCGCATAGGCCGCCTCAAGATAGATGGCCCCTTCCATCGGGCCGCTTTTCAGATAGAGCACCGTATGCTGCGGCCCGAAGAGATGCTGACGCCGCTCGAGGGCTTCGCCGATCAGGCGGGGAATCGGACTATCGGTCATCTGCGTCAGGGGCAGTCCCAGGTATTTGGCCAAACTGCCGGCAGCCCCCACGACAAAAAGCTCGCCCTCCGCGGTGGCCTTCCGCTGCGTGCAGACCACGCCATCGATGGGCAGATTCACCAAGGCGGCAATCTGGGTCAGAACTCCTTCGGCAAAGGTGTTGATGGCGTACAACTCCATCAGATCGGGAGCAGCGCGCACAATCAGTTCCAGCCCGCGGCGGTTTTCCGCGATGGTGCGGATCTGGTGATAGGAGCGGATGGCCGCCAGCAGGGAGGTAATCAGCCGGGTGATGGTCAATTCCGATTTGGTGCGATAGTCGTTGATGTCGTAGTGCTCGAAGACCTGCAATTCGGGCGCGTAGCCGGGCTGCCCGGTGCGCAGCACAATGCGCGGCTCCGACAAGCCGCACTGGTTGCGAATGTAGTCGACCAGGTGCAAGCCGGCGTCGCTGGTCTCCATCACCACATCCAGCAGGATGGCTGCGAAATCCTGCTCTTCGGCCAGAATCGTCTTGGCTTCGGCGGCGGAACGGGCATGATACAGCTTGAGCGGCCGGCCCAGAATGCGTACCTCTCGCAGTGCGTATTCCGTGGCATGATGAACGTCGGCGTCGTCGTCGATCACCAGGATATTCCAATTTGTCAGGCTAGCCGGATGCTGCGCGGGCGCGGGGGCATCCTCGACAATGGCGACCGTCTCGTCCTCCGCCTTGCCAGAAGCCGTGCTACCAGGGTCGAAGATCATGCCGCTCCTCCGCAGGAACTGCCCGCGAGTGCTTGCAGGGGGAAGGCGATTGCGAATCGAACCCCGGCTCCGGGCTTAGTTGTCAAACTCACCGATCCGTTCAACAGCACCGTGACCAGGTTGTAAACAATGTACAGGCCAAGGCCGGAACCGCCCTCGCCCAGCTTGGTGGTAAAAAATGGATCGAAGGCATGTTTGGCGATCGATGCCGACATGCCGCGCCCGTTGTCTTCATAGATCATCGAGAGTACTCCGCCCTGGCCGCGGGCCACGATCCGAATCCGCCCCTTGCCCTCCGCGCCGAAGGCGTGCAGCAAGCTGTTCATCACCAGATTGGTGAGAACCTGTTCGAGTGGGCCGGGGAAATTGTCCAGGACGATCCCCTCCGGAATATCCGTCTCCACCTCGATGGCCGTCTTCTTCAACCGGCTTTGCAGCGCGGTCAGGGTCTCGCGCACCACCTCGGCGAGGTCGAAACGGCGTCGGCAAAAGCTGCTCTGATCGATCGAGACGCGCTTGAAGCTGGCCACCAGATCGGCCGCATAGGTCGCCCCACGGGTCAAGATGCGGGTTGCGGAAAGGCTGTCCTCGATAAATCCATCCAGCACCGACCGCTGCAGCGCGCCGCTGTGGACCTGATCGGCGAATGCTCCCAGACGGCTCTCCAGTGTGGTTGCGACCATAAGCATATTCCCCAGTGGCGTATTCAGCTCATGCGACATTCCCGCCACCAGCCGCCCCAGCGAGGCCAGCTTCTCGACCAGAACCAGATGGTCCATGGCCTTGCGCAGTTCTTCGTTGGCCTTGGCCAGTTCGGCGGTCCGCTCCTCGACCAGCATCTCGATGCGGCTCTGGTTGAAGCGCAGTTCCTGGTTGGCTTTCTCGGTCTCCGCATTGGCCAGCCCCATCTTGCCGATCAGCATCGCCAGACGCGAGAAGAAATCCGTCATCGCCCTGACCTGGTCTTCGGAAAAAACCGGCGCACGTTGCAGAGCTTCCATATAAGAATCGCGGCTAAAACACAACTCGTCCGCCTGGCGCAGAAAAAATTCCCGATCCGGTTTTTCAAAAAAGAACTGCCCGGTGAAGAAGTTGGCAATGTGTTCGCCGCCAATGACGATGGGCATGGCCACATCGACCAGTCCGTTTTTGCACTTGTAGATGTTGTAGGGCTGACCTTCCTTCAACATGCCCGCCAGCGCCGTATCGCTCTCCAGGCAACGCAACGCCGAGGTGGGATGGACGCGATGGAAATGGGTGCAAACATCTTGCCAGCCGGTGGCAATCAGGATGTTTCCCTCCAGATCCAGAATCGCCGTCACCGCGCCGGTCAGGGCGGTGAAACTCTCGCAGAGACCGCGCAACTCCTCGATGTCCACAAGTTCCAGGAATTTCATTGGCCCTCCCCGCTTTTGGGGTGTATCACGCTGCATCCCTTTTCGCTGAGCGTAGCATTGATCGATTCGCCTCGGGGAGTTCTTTAGGCAGGCCGGCTGCAAGCCTTCCCGCCTTGGGATTAGCCGCGCCTGGCGCGCCCATAAGCGGCTTGACCGGCGCCGCGTTTGGCCCACGGAATGTCTCCATCCCACCCTCGCCGGTACTCGCCGCCTTTGACTTCCCCTGCCCGCACAGCTATAAAAGTTGAAGTTGTCTTTGTCGTTTCAGATACTTTTGGGCTGCCGGCTTACCGGCTGCGCCATTCAACCCAGCAAACGCCAGGATGCTCGGGAAGGCGGTGAAACTCCGCCACTGCCCCGCAACTGTGAGCGCCTCTGACCCTTGGTCCGTCGTTTGGATCGGGGGCAGGGAACCAGCTTGGGTTCTTCCGCCAGCGCGGATGGACCCGTATTGCCACTGAAAGCAGCCCGCATGGGCAGCATTTGGGAAGGCGGCTGGCAAGTGCGCAAGTCAGGAGACCGGTCCTCGGCGCCCCTACCCGCTTACGTTCCGAGGGGGACGAAGGAGCCTGTATGTCTATTCCTGCCTTTTTGCGCGCTCGCCTGAGCCGCGCCTTTCCTTTCCTGTCCACGTTGTTGCTTTTGACCCTTGCCGCGGCGTCGTGCCTGGCCGCCTCCATTCATGGCATTGTCACCGATCCCTCCGGCGCGCGCATTAGCGGCGCCAAGGTGGTGCTGGTCGGCAACGGCAAGATCCTCACCTCTTCCGTTTCCTCCAGCGACGGCTCCTTCCAGCTCACCACGGGCGTCGAGGGCCGCTGCTTTCTGATGATCTCCGCGCCCACCTTCCGCCAGTTGGAGACGCCCGACTTCTACGCCGGCCGGGTCGACAATCTGGAGCGCAACCTGGTGCTGGAGCCGCAGTGGGTGCGCGAGTCCATCGTCGTCACCCCCACCGGCAGCCCCACGCCGCAGGCCCAGACCAGCGAATCCACCAGCGTGCTCAGCCTGCTCGATCTCGACCTGCGCAGCGATCTGGTCAGCGCTCTGCGCCTGATGCCGGGCACGGACGTGGTGCAGGATGGCCAGTTGGGTGCGCAGACCTCGCTCTTTGTGCGCGGCGGCAACTCCGACGCCAACAAGATCCTGATCGATGGCGTGGATGCCGGCGATCTGGGCGGACAATTCGATTTCGGCCCGCTCTCGACCACCGCGGTGGAGCGCGCAGAGGTCTTCCGCGGCGCCAACTCCAGCCTTTATGGCGCAGACGCCGGCAGCAGCGTGGTCAGCCTGACCACTCCCCACGGCACCACCAGCTTTCCCTCCCTGCTGGCCCGCGCCGATGCCGGCAACTTCAACACATCGCGCGAAGAGGCCACTCTGGCCGGCACATGGAACCGTTTCGACTACCTGGGCGCCTTCAGTTGGCTGCAAAGCGGCAATGCGCAGCCCAACGATGAGTACCACGCGGCCACCTGGGCGGCCAACCTGGGCTGGCAGCCCACCGCCTCGACGCAGATTCGCGGCACCCTGCATTACGGCGTCGACGCCACCGGCCTGCCCAACGCCTGGGACTTCTATCACCTCGCCGATCAGGCCAAGCAGCAGGATCAGGATCTTATCATCAGTGCTTCGATCGACAACCAGACCACCGAGTCCTTGCACAACACGCTGCGCTACGGCGCTACCCGCAAGCGCGAAGAGAGCAAACAGTGGGGGCCGGTGGGATTGATCGACAGCTATGGCGACTACCTGGGCAATCAGGTTACGATCACCGGCGCCAATGGCTATTCGGTAACCGGCAGCGCCATTCTGGACTTCGGTGGGACCTATCCCAGCACCGGCCTGCTGGTCAACAATCGCGACCAGTTCATCTATCAGGGAGACTACCGCTTCACCCCGCATATCACCGGGCTGGTCGGTTTCCACTATGACGACGAGCGGGGCGCGGAGAGCTATCCCGCCTATGCCATCTCCGCGTCCAAGGAGCGCACCAACTCCGACTATCTGGCCGAGGTGCACGGCGACTATCACAACCGCTTCTTCTATACCCTGGGCGGCAGCCTGGAGCACAACTCGCTCTTCGGCACGCAGACCTCGCCGCGCGCCGGACTAAGCCTCTATGCCATCAAGCCGCGCAATGGCCACTTCAGCGGGACACGCGTCCTTTTCAATTATGGCGACGCGGTACGCGAGCCCAAACTAACCGATGAATTGGGGTCGCTCTACGAGAATCTGGTCAACACTTCTTATAGCGCCTCTCTACAGAAGTTGCACATCGGACCGCTGGCCGCTCCCACCACCCGCAGTTACGAGGGCGGCCTGGAGCAGACCTTCTTCAGCAGCCGCATGGTCTTTCACAGCAGCTACTTTCACAACCAGTTCGGCAAGGAAATCGAGTCCGTGGGCAGCCCGCTCCTGAATCAATTGATTCCCGGCCTGGCGACGGCGATCAATCTCAACCCCTACAACAGTTACGATGTCAACACCCAGGTCTTCCGCGCCCAGGGTGTGGAGACCACCGTCGAGAGCGGCCTTGGCCGGGCGATCTTCCTGCGCGGCGGCTATACCTACCTCGACGCCGTGGTGCAGCGCTCCTTCAGCAGCGACAATGAAACCCTGATCGGCGTTGCTGCTCCCGCCTTCAACGGCATTCCCATGGGAGCTTTCTCGCCGCTCAAGGGCGCTCGTCCCTTCCGCCGCCCGCCGCACACCGGCTTCTTTACCGCAACCTATGCGGATAAAAAGTACACAGGCGTCGCCACCATTGCCTTTGCCAGCCGCAGCGACGACTCGACCTTTCTCTACGATGGCTATTACGGCAACACCATGCTGCTGCCTAACCGCAACCTGGATCACGGCTACGCCAAAATCGACCTGGGCGGCAGCTACCAGATGACCTCGTGGCTGAGCTGGTACGGGCAGGCGGAGAACCTGCTCAGCAACCAGCACATCGCCCCCATCGGCTATCCCAGCCTGCCCTTCAGCGTTCGCACCGGCTTGCGCGTCGCGTTAGGCAGACCGGGCAGCAAGTAAAACTCGCCTCTCCCTTCCTTTCAGGCAAACCTGGAAGGCAAACCCTCAACCCGGCCTCTGTGCGTGCGTAAGACGCAGCGTAGGGGCCGGCGCTCAAATGCTCCATTTTTCGGACGCTTCGGCGAATAAATTGATAATAACGACAATCTTATTTATGTAATCGAAACGATTTTAGAAATTATGGAGAAATTCTTCCCAATTTGACGTTCCGCCTACACGCTCGATTGAAGAGTCTCATCCAATCCGGTTAGAGTTGAGATTCCCCCGGTTGCGCGCCTTATCGCGCCTTGTAGTACTTGCTCCAGAGGTGTCCCCATGGTCTGCCCGAAGTGCCAGTCTGCCTCCTTGTCCATCGTTCCGGCAGAGATCCGGCTGTATCGCAATTCTCCGCGCACCCTGAGTCATCCACCCATGACCCCCTCGCCGGATGTGCAGGTGTGTCTGGACTGCGGGTGGTCCGAATTCTCCATTCCGCGTTCCTGGCTCAAAGCTGGTTGGCTGGGTTCGGCGCACTCCAAACCCGCGCCCAGTGTGGCTTCGATTACCTCCACCAAGGTGGCGGTCCTGGCTTCTTAAGCAGGCGGAAAGACGCAATCCCGGCCCAGGGCTTTGGCCTTGTAGAGGGCGACGTCGGCCGCACGCAGCAACTCAGCGGCGCGGGCATTGCCTGTGGGCAAAACAGCCGCTACGCCGATACTGATGGTGATTTCTTCGCGCAGGTCTCCTTTGCCGGGCGGTAGGACCGAAATGCGCACCGCCGCGCGAATCCGCTCGGCGACGGCTTGAGCGTTTTCCATATTCTGGTTCGGCAACAACGCAATAAACTCTTCTCCCCCGTAGCGGGCCAGGATGTCTCCCTCGGCGCGCAGCACATCGCGTATGGCGTGGGCCACAATGCATAAGGCGCTATCGCCATAGGGGTGGCCATGGCGATCGTTGAGCGCCTTGAAGTGGTCGATGTCCATCATAAGCACGGCCAGAGGTTGCTTATCGCGCAGAGCGCGGTCCCATGCACTGCGAAAATCGTTATTGAAGGAGCGCCGGTTGGGAACGCCGGTGAGGGAATCGATCAGGGAGATTTTGGTGAGTTCCTCGTTGATCCTGGCCAGCGCGGCGTTCTGTTCCTGGTTGCGCAAGGAGAGCAGGTAGCCGATCCGTTCTTCAAGTTCCAGGCGGTAACAGGAGAGCAGGGAAAGGCCGGCAGCGGCCCAGGTAATGCCGATGTAGAGAGGGCCGATGGGCTTATCCAGCAGTGGGGTCGAGACCAGGTAAATGGAGTGCACCACGGCCAGCAGCGGCACCGTCACGCAGGCAAAGCGAAAATCCGGGCGCAGGGCGTTGATGGCATAGAGCATCATGAGCACCACCACCGCCTGTGCGCTGCCCAGCATGTTGGCCGCGTGGTTGCACAGGAAGATCACGCCCAGAGTGGCGGGAATGCCGGAGAAGGCGAAGAGAAACTCGCGCACGCCGCGGCCCACCCGCGAGATGAGATACATGAAAAGCAGGGCCAGCGGGGTGTTGAGGCCCAGCCGCACCAGCAGGCAAAGCCCGAAGTAGGGGCGCAGGCATTGATAGTCGGTGAACAGGAAAACGTTATAAAGAAGAATGCCGAGCAAAAGCGACTCGCGAAAGCGGGCGATCCGCTCGGCAAGGCGGACCCGCTGAAAGACCTCTTCCATCTCCCCGGCAAAGCGCCGGGCATAGCGGCGCGGATGGCGGAGATCCCCCAAGGTCTCATCGATCAGCGCCAAGGGCGGTGCAAGCGGAGAAGGCATACTGACCCATCGGCCAAAAAGATGATCTCCTTAAACCAGAGGGTAGGTCATTCCCGCCTGAACTTCTCCACTTTGCCCATTTCGGCGCACAGGCTGCAAGCGCCGCACCGGGAAAGGCGGGACGAAGTAAGAGCATCGCGCAGGGAAACATGGCTCAAATCTCGCTCACAGCGGTACCTTCTCCAAGGGCGCGATAAACCCGATGCCGGGAATATCCAGCTTGTGCAACTGCTTGTCATTGGTGATGAACAGGTCTACGCCGAAATGCGCGGCACAGGCCAATTGGATGGCGTCCGCGCTACGAATGTTGTGCGTGGAACGCAGTGTGGCGTAACGCCAGGCTACGGATGCGTCGAAATTAAGCACCTGCGCTCGGGATCGAATGGCGCGGTCGTACTGCTCGATCAAGGAAGCTTGTCCGAGTTTGGCCGGATTCACCAGCAGTTCCCCCAGAGTCATGGCCGAAGTTACAAGCTGGTCGCGCCGTTGGATCATGCGTCGCCAGGTTGCATCGACCATGCTGCTGAAGGGTTCATAGTCCTCAAACAGATAGATAAAGACATTGGTGTCGAAAAAGACCTTGCTCATTCCGGCTCCCTGCGCAGGCGCTCCACGTATTCATCGGCATGTTCATCGGCCCAGATATGGCGTCCCGATCCGCGCAGCCGCAACAATGGATCGTCTTCAAATCTCTGAATTGAGACGATTCCACTACCAGGTTCGACCCAGACAGAGTACCAATCCAACAACGCCCAATACTGCTCTGGAATCTGATCCTTTTTGGGGATGCACTTCGATGGATTTCTGGACTGAATGCGGTCGGGATGAAAATCGTCTCCCGGACGGTACAGCCGTCTAAACCCGGATCGCGTTTCATAAAGGATTCGGTAGGGCCCCCCTTGTACCTTGGAAGGGTCTAATCTCTTCCGCGACCTGGGTCGGTTAGCCACGCAATGAGAGTTGATATTGGTCGGAAGCGTGCTTTGATTTTTTCCTCTGGGAAGACCCTCGGCAAGAAACCGGGCCAGAATCTCCGACTCGGTGAAGTCGGGGCGCTCAGGATATTCGCGGTGAAGCAGGGCTGTGGCTATCCAGACGCCGTCCGCAATACGCATTGTGCGTGTGACGAGATCTTGCATCATGGCATCTCCTTCCAATCAATTGGTTATACCAATAATACCAATAATATTATTTTTTCAACCAAAAAAACGGCCCCCAGCCGAAGCCGGAGGCCGTTCTTTGTTGCAAAAGGGAAGGAATCAAGTACTCAGGAGCCGGAATCAACTAACCCCTAACCCCTGATCCCTAACCCCTGTTCTTAATACATTCCGTCCATGCCGCCGCCGTGGCCGCCGCCCGCGGGTGCGGACTTGGGCTCGGGAATCTCGACGATCAGGGCTTCGGTGGTCAGCAGGAGGCCGGCAATCGAGGCCGCATTCTGCAGCGCCGTGCGGGTCACCTTGGTGGGGTCGATGACGCCGGCCTTCACCAGGTCTTCGTACTCGCTGGTCGCGGCGTTGTAGCCGAAGTGCGCGTCCTTGGACTCCAGCACCTTGGCAATCACCACCGCGCCTTCGCCGCCGGCATTGGCAACGATCTGGCGCAGCGGCTCTTCGAGCGAGCGGCGCACGATCTGGGCGCCGATCTTCTCGTCGCCTTCCAGCGTGGCGATCAGAGCGTCGACCGCGGGGACGGTGCGCACCAGAGCCACGCCGCCGCCGGGGACGATGCCTTCTTCCACAGCCGCACGGGTGGCGTGGAGTGCATCTTCCACGCGCGCCTTCTTCTCCTTCAGCTCGGTCTCGGTAGCCGCGCCGACCTTGATGATGGCTACGCCGCCGACCAGCTTGGCCAACCGCTCCTGGAGCTTCTCCTTGTCGTAATCGGAGGTGCTCTTCTCGATCTGCGACCTGATCTCCTTGACCCGGCCGTCGATCTCGCTGGGCTTACCGCTGCCGTCAACGATGGTCGTGTTGTCCTTGTCGATGGTGATGCGCTTGGCCTTGCCCAGATCCTCGAGCTTGACGCCCTCGAGCTTGATGCCCAGGTCTTCGGTGATGGCCTTGCCTCCGGTCAGGATGGCAATGTCGCCCAGGATGGCCTTGCGGCGATCGCCGAAGCCAGGAGCCTTGACGGCAGCCACGTTCAGCGTGCCGCGCAGCTTGTTCACCACCAGGGTGGCCAGGGCTTCGCCCTCGACATCCTCGGCGATAATCAAGAGCGGCTTGCCGCCGCGCGCAACCTGCTCGAGCAGGGGCAGAAGATCCTTCATGGCGCTGATCTTCTTCTCGAAGATGAGGATGTAGGGCTCTTCCAGAACAACTTCCAGGCGCTCGGCGTCGGTGACGAAGTAGGGGCTCAGGTAGCCGCGGTCAAACTGCATGCCGTCGACCGTCTCCAGACCGGTGTGCATGGTCTTGGACTCTTCGATGGTGATGACGCCGTCCTTGCCCACAACCTTGACGGCATGAGCGATGATGTCGCCGATCTCGGAATCGCCATTGGCCGAGATGGTGCCCACCTGGGCCACGGAACTCTCGTCCACGCTCTTGGACAGTTTGCCCAGGGCGCCGGTCTCAATCCACTTTCCGTCCTTGTCGCGGCTGCCGATGATCACGGTCACAGCCTTTTCGATGCCGCGCTTGAGCGCCATCGGGTTGGCGCCGGCGGCCACCGTCTTCACGCCTTCGCGGAAGATGGACTGGGCCAGAACTGTTGCCGTCGTGGTGCCGTCGCCGGCCACGTCGCTGGTCTTGGAAGCAACTTCCTTCACCAACTGCGCGCCCACGTTTTCCATGGGATCCTTGAGCTCGATCTCCTTGGCTACGGTCACGCCGTCCTTGGTGATGGTCGGCGAACCGAACTTCTTCTCGATGACCACGTTGCGGCCCTTGGGGCCGAGCGTCGCCTTGACCGCGTCCGCCAGCGTGTTGACGCCGCGCAGGATCGCCTGACGGGACTCTTCACCGTGCAAAATCTGCTTTGCCATTGCTTGAATTCTCCAAAATCAGCTTCTAGCTGCTAGCTACTAGCTTCTAGCTCTTAGCTTTCAGCTAAATGCTGCGTTGTCAGATCTTTGTCGAATGCCTTCAGCCTGCTTCCAGAACCCATCTCCGGAAGCTCCTAGCTAGAAGCTAGTAGCTAGCAGCTAGAAGCTGCACTTAGCCTACTTCTTGACGATTCCCAGGACTTCTTCCTCACGCATGATGAGGAATTCCTGGCCGTCGAGCTTGATCTCGGTGCCGGAATACTTGCCGAAGAGGATCTTGTCGCCCGCTTTCACATCCAGGGGGAAGACCTTGCCTTCGTCGTTGGATTTGCCCTTGCCCACGGCGATCACTTCGCCTTCCTGGGGCTTTTCCTTGGCGCTGTCGGGAATGATGATGCCCCCGCGGATGGTTTCGCCCTCTTCCAGACGGCGGACGAGGATACGATCGTGGAGCGGGGTGAAGGTCGTCGATACGGTTGCTGCTGCCATTGCTTCGCTTCTCCTTCACGCGCTTGCGGAGTTGAGCCCCGCAGGCGGGATTTGGGTGGTGATAAACTTCGGGAATCGGGAGCTGCCGCACCGAGAACCGCACCATGGAAGCCGTTCAGCACTTCCACCAGCGGGGTGCTAGCACTCTCGCCCTTCAATTGCTAAGCATAGGCAGGCAGTCGGAGGTTGTCAAGGGGTGTCGGTTAAAATATGAGCGCAATCCGCTCATATAAGAGCACCGTATAAATAGCAACCCGGCAAAACCCTCGACGGATGACCTCTTTTACCGGTTCAGCCACAGAACCAGAGCCGCCAAACCGTTGAGCAGAAAGAGGGTTCCGAAGATCTGCTTGTTGTAGCGGGCAAGCCAGGCGGGGAGAAAGATGTCGAAGGCCGGCGAACGGTCGCTGGTGAGACGGTTGGCGACGTTGGTAAGCGGACAGCGGCCCCGGTTGAGAGCGAGCAGAAGGCACTCAAGCAGCGTGATGGCGGCCAACCCCGCCGCCCAGTCGAAGCGATGCAGCCATGCGGCCAGTGGCAGCGCCAGGATGCAGCCCGCGATCAAACCCCAGATGGCGGTGTGGATCAACTTGAGCGCCAGCAGCGCGCGGGCTGATCGAACCGCCTCCCTCAGCATCGGCTCTTTCATAAGGCCATCATAAAACTGGCGATCCAGTTCGGTGAAGACGCGGCTGGCGCGATAAAATGATTCCCATGGTGCGCCGTCTCTTTTTGCCCGTTTTCGCTCTCCTGGCCGTCATCGGCCTCGCCCTCGTTTCTCTGGCCTTGCAGGCTCAGGACTCCTCCCATCGCGGCCGCAAGTACAAGGCTCCCGAGCCGCAAGCCCGCGTCGAGGTCACCGTGCTGCGCGACGCCAGCGGCAAGCCCATCGAGAATGCCGCCGTCATCTTTCACATCGTCGGCGACAAGGGCAATATGGAACTGAAGACCAACGAAGACGGCAAGGCGGTCATCGACGTGCTGCCGCAGGGTTGCAAGGTCACCTTGCAGGTGATCGCCAAGGGCTTCCAAACCTATGGTGGAGACTACCAACTCGACAAGGCTGCGATGGCCTTCGAGGTTCGCCTGAAGCGTCCCGGCGAGCAGTATTCCATCTACAAACACAGTGAGACGGCTGCCGCTGCCGCTGCGAATGGCGATACGGACGCGACCCCAACGCCAGCTCCGCCCCCGGCCAAGAACAGCACGCCGCCCATGCCCGCTCCGCAGCCCAAGTAATTTTGGGTGCCCCACCCTCGCCGCGCTTTTGTTTTTGCGGCTAGGGTGGGAACCGAAATCGTTTCGTTCATCGTCCTTCCCATGAAGACCCTACCCCTTCTCGGTAAAACGGCCCTGGTCACCGGAGGCGCGCGGCGCATCGGGCGGGAGATTGCGCTCGCTCTAGCCGCCGTCGGCGTCGATCTGACCATTACCTTCCGCAACTCCCAGGCGGATGCGGAAGAGACAGTTCGTGCCATAGAAGCGCTGGGCCGCCGCGCCCTGGCCGTCGCGTGCGATGTGCGCAGCGAAGCCTCGGTTCGCGCTGCCGTCTCCGCTGCCGCCGCCTTCCATGGACGCCTCGATCTGCTGGTCAACAACGCCGCCGTCTTTGCCAGTGCGCCGCTCGAGCAGATCGCGCTCGATGCGTGGGACGAAATCTTCGCCACCAACACCCGCGGCCCATTCCTGGTGGCGCGGGAAGCGCTGCCGCATCTGCGCGCCACTCGCGGCCGGATCGTCAACATCGGTTCGCTCGGGGGCCTTCACGCCTGGGCCGGCCATGCGCATTATTGTGCTTCGAAGGCCGCATTACACAGTCTGACCCAGGCCATGGCCAAGGCCTTTGCCCCGGAAGTGAGTGTGAACTGCGTTGCGCCGGGGTGGATCGAGATGGACGAGGAGCGGGAAGCCGAGTCGGCCGCCCGTTTTGCCGCTAAAACCCCGCTGGCCCGCAACGGCACGCCCGTCGACATTGCCCAGACCGTCCTCTTCTTTGCCGCCGGGCCCAGCTTTGTCACCGGCCAGATTCTGGCCGTCGATGGCGGTCTGGGGCTGTAAGGAGCGGCGACCTATCGATCCGCGCTCATTGGGTTGGCAGAAAGATGAGCCAAGGTGAAGAGCAGCCTCCGCAGCCGGCTTTGCGACGATCTGGGTGCGTCGTGCGCCAGTTTATTGCCACCGTTGCGGGGGGCCTCGGCGAACCTGCGTATGTTGAACTTCAGGGGCGCGCCGTCTTCAATCCCCATGGGTTCGGGCTGCTCGGCCAGGCGCGTGCCGGCGATGGCCGCGCGCGGATTGGTGACAAAAAGCCGCTCGGCCGTCTCCGCGCCCATCTTGCGCGCGACATGCTCGTAGGCCTTTCGCATGTGCGGCGGACGCCACTGCGGGTGGTGAGCGTCCGTGGCCAGAAAGTGAATCCAGTTGCGCTCCAGCAGTTCGTTGCTGAAGGCCTCGGCGGCCTTGCCGAAGCGCCCGTAGAGGGAACTGGCGGTGACCTGCACCAAACAGCCCTTGCGCATCCACTCCGTCAGCAATTCGGGTTGGTGCAGCACCACCGGGTAGCGCTCCGGGTGGGTGATCACCACCGTGTAGCCCGCCGATTGCAAGTGGTAGATGGCCTCGGTCAGTTGCGGCGGAATGACCATATTGGGGAACTCGGCCAGCAGGTAGCCTCGCCCGTCGATGGAGTAGCGCGGAGGGTGGGCCAGAGCGTCTTCGACGTTGTCCACATTGAGATGGAAGTCGCAGCCCAGGCTCAACTCCAGCACGCCATCGAGGCAGGCGCGCAGCTCTTCCAGGCGCTCTCGATTGAGGGCTGCCTGGTAGGGATAGACCTCGCTGGCGTGGGGAGTGCAGACGATATGCGTAACGCCCTCGGAGGCGGCCTCGCGGGCCATGGCCAGCGATGTCTCCAGGTCTGGCGCTCCGTCGTCTACGCCATAAATCAGATGGTGATGGATGTCGATCACGGCTCTCACCCAATCGGATGCAGTACGCGGCGAAATGGCTGCCCAGCGCGATGACCGGTGCGACCCGCGTCGACAATGGACAGTCGCTCCCGCCGAAGACAGACAGCCGCCCCGCGCGGGCCGCAGACAGCCGTATCGCTCCGGCCGCAGGCAGCCGCGCCGCGCCAGCCGCAGTCACTTTCACCGCGCCAGCCGCAGACAGTCGCACCGCGCCAGCCGCAGGCAGCCGCGCCGCGCCAGCCGCAGACACTCTCACCGCGCTGGCCGCAGGCAGCCGCGCCGCGCCAGCCGCAGACAGCCACACCGCGCCAGCCGCAGAGAGTCGCACCGCGCCGGCACCAGATGGTCGCACCGCGCCATAGGCGCAAGGTTGGTTAGCCCAGCGCTTCAGCGCTGGGAAAGCAACCAAAAGAATCTCCGGAGTCCCGTAGGGACGGCGCAGGAGGATCGCACCCACCCGTTTAACTCTAGAGTTTTTCAGCAATGCTGTAGAGCGAAGCGATGGGGCCAAATCGACGCAACCAACAGGGAGCGGCGATCCTGGACACTTCTGGAGACTCTTGGGTTTACTGAAAATGATCGAATGCGAAGAAAAGGGAAAAACACAAACGGAGGTGATTCTCTTTAATTTCAAACAACAGTCGTCCCGGCAGGGCCGGGGGCGTCCTGCGCGGGCGCATCAAGAGGCCCATTGCACGCTCAGCGATTTTCGCGGAGGGATCAGCCGATAGGTATATTTCCCTTCGCCCAGCATGAGGCCCCCGCAAACGGCAAAACCCTCCGGTACCGCCAACGCCTTGCGCAACGGCGCATGGACGCCGGCGACGCGGGTCAGGTAGCCGGCCCAGCAAGCGCCCAGGCCACGGGCTTCCGCGGCGAGTTCAAGGTAGGTCAGGGCGATGGAGCAATCCTGCTTGCCCCATTCATAATCTGCCGGCGCACATGCCACAACCACCGTTGGTGTTCCACGCAAGACAAAATCGTAACCCTCCTGCCTGAACCTCTCCCACTTCGCCAGCAGAGCGGGATGAGCTTGCGAGGTTCGCAGCCAGTTCATCGTCTCCGCAGCCAAAGCCCGTACATGGGCCGGGCCTTCCACGACGATCCAGTGCAGCTTCTGGGAGTTGGAAGCGGTTGGTGCGCGCCGGGCTATCTCGAGCAGTGCCTGCAGAGTGGCCCTGTCCACCGGGCGGTCTTTGAATTCACGCACCGAGCGCCGGCTCATCAAGAAGCCGTCCATCGCCGCAACCGACGGCAGTTCCCGCGGCGCGGGCAGAAATGCTTCTTGCGGCAATTCTGTGTGCGTCAAGGCATCGCAGGCGCAGACCGCCACGCAATGGCCGCAGAAAATGCAATGATTCTCCGCTACCTCTTCAGGGAACCCATCTTGATCGATGCGCAAGGTGCGAGAGGGACAAACCGCCACGCAGGCCCCGTCTCTCTTGCATCTGCTCGTATCGACTGCAATTTGACTCACGATTGGATCTCCTCCTGTCCCTCAGGTGCAGTGCCGGGCTTCCATGAAGATTCGAGAGGACCAAGGATCTATTTTGGCGGGTGCCCGGTCTCGTTGATCTTCCCGATCCATGATGAGGGTGCCCCCGGTCCCTCGCTTTTGGGGACCGGGGAGAAAAAGCTATTTCGTGGCCAGCGCCTCGACCATCGAGGAAAAAACCTTCCAGCCGTCGGCCGAGCCCAGCAGCGCCTCGCTGGAGCGGTCGGGGTGGGGCATCATGCCCAGCACGTTGCGCCCCTCGTTGAGGATGCCGGCGATGTTGCTCAGCGAACCGTTGGGATTGGCCTCTGCGGCGATCTCACCCGCCGGGGTCGCATAGCGGAAGGCGATGCGGTCTTCGGCTTCCAGGCGGTGCAGATCCTCGGGGGTGCAGAAGTAGTTGCCTTCCATGTGGCCGATGGGCATTTGCAGCACGTTGCCCTTTTCCAAGCCCTGGGTGAAGGGGCTGTTGGCCGTTTCCACGCGCAGGTGGACCTGCTTGCAGATGTACTTGAGGCCGGCATTGCGCATCAGAGCGCCGGGCAGCAGTCCGGATTCGGTCAAAATCTGGAAGCCGTTGCAGATGCCCAGCACCAGTCCGCCGCCTGCGGCAAACTTCTTCACCGCACCCATCACCGGCGAGAAGCGGGCGATGGCCCCGGTGCGCAGGTAGTCGCCGTAGGCAAAGCCGCCGGGAACCAGCACGGCGTCGACGCCCTGCAGGTCCTCGGAGTCGTGCCAGAGAAAGGTGACGGGCTGATGAGCCACTTCGGCAATCACGTGATAGGTGTCGTGGTCGCAGTTGGAGCCGGGAAAGACGAGAACCCCAAATTTCATGCCTCTAGGTTATCAGCTTTGCCGGAGCGCGGGTGCGGTATCCGGGGCGCAGCGGTGCCTGAATGGGAAAGCCAGTTGCGGCCGGTGGTGGACAGTGCTCTTGCCGGGCACAATCGAGGCGATAATAGGGCCACGGAGGTCCCTGTGCAGACTGCGCTCAAGATCGGTTCGGGAGGAATGGACCAATCCAATCCTGGGCAGACGCCGGGCTTGGATTCCGTGCTCCACTCTCCACTGAGCCCCAGTACCGAGATTCAATTCACCTTGGGTCCGGGCGCGACGATCCTGACCGCCAACCGGCAGGCCGCGCAAACGATGAAATGTCCTGCGCATGAACTGGCGGGTGTGGAGTTCCCTGTTTTTTTTACCGCTCCCGAGGAGGCTCGGGATCTGTACGAAGTTGCCTTGCGCAGGGGATTGGCGCAGGGCAGGTTTCTTGAACTGCGTACCTCCGATAGCGGCGTTTGCCGGCTCTTGTGCCGCGCAGTGCGGATCAAGGGAAAAGGGGAGCGGGTGCGGGTCACGGCTCGGAATCTGAGCCGGAGCCCATCGCCGGCGATTTCCCAACTCGACACCCAGGACAAATACCGCATCGCCTTCGAATATGCCCATCTGGGAGTCGCGCTGGCCGACATCGAGGGGAATCTCTTCGAGGTCAACCGCATGATGGTGCAGACCTTCGGCTTCGAAAGCGGGCAATTGACCAGCATGAAGATCTGCGATCTGGCCTTTCCCAGCGATGAAGCCTTGCTGCGCGAGTTTTTTCGCGCGGCGCAGTTGGGTGAACAAAAGAAATCCAGTGTAGAAGCGCGCTTTCTTGACCGCAGGGGAAAGCAGATCTTTGTCAGCCTGAGCTGCGGGATGGCGCGCAGCGACGCAGGAATTCCGCAGTACATGATCGTCAGCTTCCGCGATGTGACCGAGGGCAAAAAGTCGCAGGCTGAGCTGGAGGAACTCGCCTCGTATGATGCGCTGACCAAAACTCTGAACCGCGCGCGAATGCAGGAGCGCGGCTCCCTGGAGATCCTCCGCAGTGAACGCCATGGGCACAAACTCTCCCTGGTGGTCATCGACCTGGATCGTTTTAAACAGGTGAACGACACCTACGGCCACGCCGTTGGTGATCGGGTCTTGATCGGATTCAGCGAGGTGACCCGTAACTGCCTGCGGCAGATCGATCTTTTTGGCCGGTGGGGGGGCGACGAGTTCCTCCTGCTGCTGCCGGATACGGGGCCGGTGGGCGCACGCAAGATGGCGGAGCGGGTTCGCGCGGCGCTCGAGAGCTTCAACTTTCCTCAAGGGCTGAGCATCACCGCCAGTCTGGGAGGGGTTGGCTGGCGGGTAGGAGAGAGCTTTGCCGCATTGCTGGAGCGCGCCGATGCCGTCATGTACCGCGCCAAGCAGGCGGGGGGCAACCGCGTTGAAGTCGATTGCGACGACCTGCACAACGACACGATACGCGTGCCCGATCACCTGCCCATGCATCCCTTGCATTGGAAGCGCTCCTACGCCTGCGGGAATTCCTCCATCGACGGCGAACACCGGCAATTGTTTCAGATCTCCAATCGCATTCTCACCGCCATGAACGTGCAGGACCAGCAGCAGGAAGTCCTCCCGCTGGTGGACGAATTGGTGGCGGCGGTCGTGGAACACTTCCACCACGAAGAGGCGCTGTTGCAGGCTTGGCAATATCCCCAATTCGAGGAGCACAAGGATTGTCACCGCGGCTTGCTGGAGCAGGCCTGCGACCTGGTTGCACGCTGCAAGCGCGGCCAGACGACCACCGGGGCGCTGCTGGGGTTTGTGATCTACGATGTCGTCGCCCGCCACATGCTTCAGGAAGACTTCAAATATTTGCCCTGGATCGAAAAGAGCGAATAAGCCTTGCTGTTCGCGGCTCTCGCGTTTCAGGTCTATGCCTCGGCCGATCCGCCAATCCGGCATTTGCGAACGATGGGCGCGGGGAAAACGTTGCGGCCAGCCGGCTCAAACCTCCGATCCGGCTCGCTCGGCGCCTCAGAACGCGCCAGAAATGCCTTGCGCCTGCAATAATCTACGCCATGCAAACGGCGCTCACCGCGGAGAGGCTCTGGAACGGAACCGGTTTCATTGACCATCCACTCGTTCTCATCGAAGAGGGACGGATTACCTCCCTCTCGACCCAGACAGCCTCTGCGGTCCCGGCGCGAACAGAAGTTGTGGACTTTCCTGGCGCGACGCTGGCCCCCGCCTTTTTCGATGTACACATCCATGGCGCGGCGGGCCACGACGTGATGGAAGCCACTCCGGAAGCGCTCACAGCAATGGGCAGCTTTCTGGCCACGCGCGGCACGGGCAGCTTTTTGGCCACTACCGTCACCGCGCCTGTCGAAACGACGCTGCGCTCTCTCTCCGGCCTGGCCCGGCTGATTCAAGCGCGGCGGCAGGGTTCATGTGCCTGGCCTGTCGGCATTCATCTGGAAGGCCCGTTTCTCTCCCACACCAAGCGTGGGGTTCATCCGCCCCAGGAGCTGCTTGCGCCCGACATCGCCCTCTTCGATCGCTTCTACGAGGCCGCCGAGGGGCACATCCGGTTGATGACGCTGGCTCCAGAGCTGCCCGGCGCGGTGGAGCTGACCGCTCATGCCGCGGCGCGCGGAGTGCGCGTTTCGCTGGGCCACTCCAACGCCACCGCCGCCGAGACCCGTGCGGCAATCGCCGCCGGAGCCGTCAGCGCTACCCACACCTTCAACGCCATGCGCCCCCTGGATCACCGCGAGCCGGGCATCCTGGGCGTGGTGCTTACGGACGACGCGCTCTATGCCGAACTCATCTGCGACGGCATCCACACCGCGCCGGAGATGGTGCGGCTGTGGTGGAAAGCCAAAGGCCCCCATCGCGCCCTTCTGGTTACCGACGCCATGAGCGCTACCGGCATGATGGACGGCGAATATCTGCTGGGCGGATTTCCCGTGCAGGTGGCCAACGGCCGGGCCACAGCAGGAGGCGTGCTGGCGGGCAGCGTGCTGACTCTGGACCGCGCCCTGTGCAATTTTTTGGCCTTTACCGGCGCTCGCCTCGAAGAGGGATTGCCGCTGCTCACCCGCAATCCGGCGGCCATGACGGGCCTTGATGCAGGTGCGCTGCGCGTAGGCGGCCTTGCCAACCTGGCAGCCGTCAGCGCGGCGGGAGAACTGGTGGGATCGGTTGTGAATGGCGTGGTAGCGCCGGCCTCCCGGCCGGCTGGATCGTGGACCTCCCGGTCCACGATGGTTTCTTCGTAGCCGCAAAGACAGGAATGCGGCGAGGGTGGGGCGCTCCAGTCTCGGTTGTTTGAGCAATCCGCGGCAACATTTATTTTTTGCTGCTCTATTGGGCCGCCAGCCGCTGGGCGCGCCAGACAGCGCCATCAAGGGAGACCACCGCCTCCTGGACCACGGGCATCGCCGGTGCGGCGGCTTTCAACCCGGCAAAAAAAGCCTCGCGCACAAGCGCCATCTTCTCGATCACGCCGCCGGTCCAGGCTACCGGAACCTCGCCTTCGATCCCATGTTTGCGGCGCAGTTTGGCGCGCACCAGCAGCACCGACTCGACCAGATCGGCCGCGGCCTGCCGTAAGACGCTCAGGGCAACGGGATCGCCCGCCAGGGCAAGTTCATGGATCGCCGGCGCCAGCGCGGCAAAGTCCGGTCCAGGAGTGCTGTCGCCCAGGTTGACCAGATCGCCCAGCGTGGGTGTGCCCCAGATCTCGCCCACCTTTTCAAGAATCTGTGTTGGCTCCTCGCGGTCCAGGGCGTGCAGGGCGCGGCGGATGGCGTGCAGTCCGATCCAGTAACCGGAGCCTTCATCGCCCAGGCGCGAACTCCAGCCGCCGGCCGACTCGCGGCTGCCGTCGGGCGCGCGGCCAATGCAGTTGGAGCCGGTTCCGGCAATCTGCAGGATTCCCGGACCACCGCGGAAGGCCGCATCCAGAGCGATCACCTCGTCGCCCACCACCTCGGAGCGCTCGACCGCATATTCCCCCAGGACGCCAACAATCCACTCCGGCACGCCGGGCATGGAGGCGCTGGCCACTCCCACCGACGCCGTGTCCAGACTCTTGACTCCGGCCTGCGCATAGATTTCAGCCAACAGGGAGCGCAGATTCTGCTCCGCCGCCGCCGCGCCCACGCGCAGCCGCTTGATGGAGCCGCCCTGAGCGTGGCCCAAGAGCCGCTCCCCGTTCACGATCGCCGCTCGAGTGTGTGTGCCGCCGCCGTCGATGCCTAAAACCAATGCCATTCCGCTTGCTCCTTTGTGGATCGACGATAAATCGCCGCAGCTGCCGGCCGCAATGAATTGAACCCGGTGGGGTGCGGGCTGAACCGCGCACATACGGCTGCGCAACCCCTCGCAATCCCTGCGCACCAGCTTATCGCACAGGGCGCGGAGTACGAATCTTGCGCAGGGGAATCCTCCGCGGTGCAAAAAGCCTCGACGCAGCAAGCAGCAACCCCGTGCCCCCCCGCCCGGCAATGCCGGCGCTGCCAAAGAGCGGTTTCGATGCTACAATCGAAGAGAAGATGGCGGCTATAGTTCAGCGGCAGAACGCCTGACTGTGGCTCAGGATGTCGTGGGTTCGATCCCCACTAGCCGCCCCAATATCAACTATTTTATAATCAACAACTTACAAAACAAACCTTCAAATTGTGCTGATTCTGTGCTACCACCCACTGCAACTCGAGGCTTTGCCTCGTGGGTACACCCTCTATCACGATATTTGTCTGGCACGCAGATGGTTGCAAATACGCAGGAGATGAGTTTTCCCGACCTTGTAAATGCCGGAAACTCCTCCGCTGGACCCAGGAGGGCGCCCAGCATCGGCGTAGGGCTGGTACTCGTTCATGGGAGGAGGCGTAAGAGCTAAAACGGCAGATCCAGGACCAACTCTCCAGACCCGCTCCGGAATCTAAGCCGGAGGACACTGTGAGCAAAGGAGAGGCCGCCGTGAGCCTCTTCATCAAGGACGAGAGGGTACAGGGCTTAACGCTTGGTGTCATCGGGAAACACATCCTTGAAATGGACCGGCTCCGTGACACCTTTGCCGTGGACCCTTGTGGAAAAAAGCATCCCTATGGAGGAAGTATCCAAGGCGCTCGGCCGCAAATCGATGAAGACGATCGGGCGCCACTAAGGGCATCACGTCCCTTGAGACAGGCTATGTTCTCGCTCTGTTGCTCATGGTAGTTGGTGCTGCATGGTCCGGTATCCTGTTCATGCAGAGTAAAAAAACCAATCCGCGGAACCCGAGCAGAAACGGGCCGCCATTTTAACTGAATGACATTATTTCAGGCTCTTTGCCTCAAGCAGGATTTATCATCTGAACCAGATCTTACTTCTGATGCAACTGTGTTTCGCTACCCATACAAGGAAGTCCGATCGTTGGAGATTCGGGATGAAACTTTACCGCGCTGGTAAATTGGTATGTTTTGTAGTCCTTCTGTTTCTTGCCATCCATGGAACGGCCCAGCAACAAATGCAGATTTTACATGGCCACGTCCCTTCTGCGTTGTCAAGCGGAAAAGCTGCAATCGCAGGCGAATTGCCCCACGATCGGCGAATGAATATTTCCTTTGTGCTGCCACTGCGGAATGAAAACGCGCTTGACTGCTTTCTTCGGAATCTTTATACCCCTGGCAGCTCAGATTACCGGCACTTTCTAAGTGTGGATCAGTTTACAGCACAGTTCGGCCCGTCCAGGAACGATTACGATGCCGTCGTCAATTTTGCCCGGCAGAGCGGTTTCAATTTGACAGGGAGCACAAAGAATCGAATGCTCGTTTCTGTCTCCGGGACTGTCGATCAAATACAGCGAGCACTTCATGTTCAACTCAACACATATCACCACCCAACG
Source organism: uncultured Occallatibacter sp. (assembly GCA_964493705.1). Lineage (GTDB taxonomy): Bacteria > Acidobacteriota > Terriglobia > Terriglobales > Acidobacteriaceae > Telmatobacter. The sequence goes on along the minus strand of CAZBPD010000007.1, from coordinate 37,536 downwards.
GAGAATAGGACCTTTTTTGCACCCGACCGGGAGCCGTCAATCGCATTGGGCATCCCGGTTGCGCATATTACTGGCCTGAACAATTACTCCATTCCGCAACCTTTGCTGACAACAGCAGCGGATGCGCAACCTCTCGACAACTCGCCATTGTCAGGGTCGGGCCCACGAGGTTTGTTTCTGGGCAGCGATATGCGATCTGCTTATTACGGAGGAACAGAACTTACCGGAGCGGGGCAGATCGTCGGATTGGTTGAATTCGATGGATTTAGTCAGAGCGATGTCGATTTGACCTTCACCAGCGCTGGCCAGTTCTATTCAGTTTCTGTTGAAAAGGTTCTGGTGGCCGATGCTACCGGTATTGCGTGCCAGTTTATGTATCCCTGCAGCGACGCCGAGCAGGTTCTGGATATCGTGCAGGCGATTGGAATGGCCCCTGGGCTGAGTCAGGTGCGTGTCTACATCGGCGGCGGAGACACGGAGATTCTGAATTCCATTGCCGAAGAGAATCTTGCCAAAGAGGTAAGTATCTCCTGGACATGGACTCCGGACGATCCGACTACCGACGATCCGTTTTTCAAGGAATTCTCAGCTCAGGGTCAGAGCGTCTTTGTGGCAACTGGAGACAGCGGAAGTTATATTTCGAGCGATTCTGTTTATCCGGCTGAAAGTACATATGTCACTGCCGTGGGCGCGACCGATCTGGTAACCACAGGCCCCGCTGGCTCCTGGTCTTCGGAAACAGCATGGAGTCAGAGCGGTGGTGGAATAAGTCCCGATTCAATCGCTATCCCGAGTTGGCAGGCTGGCGTTGCAAATGCTTCCAACGGCGCTTCATTGACCTACCGCAACCTGCCCGATGTGGCGATGGAAGGCAATACGGATAATTACTACTGTGCACAGGGTTCTTGCACCGGGAGTGCGGGGGGAACAAGCTTTGCTGCGCCGCGCTGGGCTGGGTTCATGGCTCTGGTGAATGAACAGGGGCAAAATGCGGGTGACCCGCTGGTGGGCTTTCTGAATCCAGCGCTGTACCCATTGGCTGAAGGCTCAAATTCCAGTAGTGTTCTTCACGATATTACCAGCGGCAGCAATGACTATACCGGAACCTGCAACGGAGCGGCTTACTGCCATGCTACCGTTGGTTACGATCTCGTAACGGGATGGGGCAGTCCGGCAGGACAGCCTCTTATCGACGCACTCGCTCCTCCTCCGGTGAAGAAGAGTTTCGAGCTATCCAGCTCCGCGAATTCATTGACCATCACTCCGGGGAATTCTGCCGGAGCAACCATCACCGTCGTTGGACAGGGAGGATTCTCCGGCAGCGTGAGTTTTTCGGTTACCGGTTTGCCCTCGGGAATCACTGCCGTTTGGAGTGCCAATCCCGCGGCTTCGGGAAGCCAACTGACTTTCACGGCAGGACCATCGGCAATGCGAGGTTCGTATCGCATCATCGTTACCGGGACCTCGGGCACACTTGCCGCAAGTACGTTGATTGTCGTCGGCGTGAACGCACCCGGATTTGCCATCTATCCGGTACCGGGAAATTTGGCAATCTTTCAGGGCACCGAAATAGAAACAAGTATTCAGGTCGAGTATCTGGACGGTTTCAGCGGTGCAGTCAATTTCGGTATTACCTCGCCCTTGCCAACGGGAGTAACAGCGGTCTGGCAGCAAAACCCCAGCACCAGCGCAAGCCTGCTGACATTGAGTGTGAGCGGAACCGCGGCAGTCGGCGCCACGACATTGGCAATTACCGGCACTTCCGGTGGGCTTATTGCCACCACCACTATTTCCCTCAATGTCGAAGCGCCAAGCGTGTGGTTGTTACCATCACCGGGGTTTCTGCCCATCTATCAGGGAGGAACCACTACCTCTACGATATTTGTCCTTCCGCAGGGAACACCCCACGGACCCTACAGCCTTTCCACGCAATCTCTTCCCGCTGGCGTCAGTGTCACCTTCAATCCTTCAACCGTCAACGTAGGTGAAACCAGCCAGATGACAGTCACAGCCGATGCAACCACACCCCCAGGACTCGATGGAGTTACTATTCTTGGTAGTCCTCAAGTGCTCGGCGATCAATATGAGTTTTCAGGGGTTGGACTTATCGTCACAGCTTTGCCGCAGCCTACAGCATCTGTATCCGTTTCTTCCCCCTATGTTCGGCTGATGCAAGGCACAAGCGCGACTGTAACCATTAATGTCAATTCCCTGAATGGCTTTACAGGCACTGAAAGTTTCAGGGTCGTACCTCCCGCCGGTGTTACGGCAACGTTTAGTCAGAATCCAAGTTCCGCCAGCAGCATACTGACGCTGACAGCAAGCGGAACTGCAAAGCCGGGAGTTTGGAATTTGGGTTTCGACCACCAGGCAAGCAACGCGATCAATAGCGCGAATTATATCGACGATTTTTTTGTGGAGGTTCAACCCGCCGCGTCCTATAGCCTTTCAAACAGTGCTTCGCCTCTTGCTGTGACTCCAGGCGGATCGGCGAGCACAACCATCACGGTGAACCCGCAACCCGGATTTACCGGCAACGTTCAGCTTGCCGTTATCTCGAACTTGCCATCGGGCACAAGCGCCACGTTCAATCCGAACCCGGCATCCCAATCGAGTGTACTGACCGTTTCAGCAAACAACTCTGTTGCTCCTGGTGCCTATCCAATCGAAGTCGCGGGAACCTCGGGAAGCCAAACTGTCACAGATTATTTCTCATTGAGTATTGAGATCCCCACTACAACAACCCTGACGGTTACTCCACCGTCCATTACGCAGCCCAGTGAGAAATCGTATATTTTGGCCGCCACTGTGCTCACCGGTTCCAGTCAACCTGCGCATGGACAGGTGAGTTTCTGCAATGCCGATGCCGCATCCTGCACCGGTCTGAACCTGTTGGGCACAGCGCAATTGACCAAGAGCGGAACGGCTCTTTTGCGCTTCAGCCCCTCTGTGGGAACGCACAATTACAAAGCTGTTTTCTCCGAGGAGCCGAACGGTACAACTCCGTACACGGCCAGTTCTTCCGCGCCGGTCAATCTGACGGTGAAGGGATCCACCACAACAACGCTCAAAACCGCGGGCTCCCCAGGGAACTACACATTGACCGCAGCAGTTTCTGCTGCCGGTGGTGCTGCTCCAAGTGGAAGCGTAACATTTGCCGATAACTCGCTGGGGACGATTACGCCTTCTACTGCGGATCTGGTCAGTGAAACGCAGAATATCAACTTCACCGGTTTGTCGTTTCCAAGTTCCATCGGTTCTTTGAATGCCATCGCGACAGGCGATTTTAACGGGGACGGGATTCCGGATCTGGCCGTCTCCAGTGTGACAAATAACGATATCATTATCTTTCTCGGCAATGGGGACGGCACCTTCAAACAGATGCCTGGCACCGTGCCGGCAGGATCTGGTCCATACTCCATCGCCGTGGGCGACTATAACGGAGACGGAAACGCCGACCTGGCAATAGCTGATATGACATCAAACTCCGTCCTGATATTGCTGGGCAATGGCGATGGTACGTTCTCTGCGGGGACATCCACAGGCATCAACGGTTCAGAGCCTTGGTATTTGATTTCTGCTGACTTTAACCGCGACGGCAATCCGGATCTTGCAGTCATTAATATAGGCAGCAGCAGTATAACCATTCTGCTAGGCGCTGGCGACGGGACATTTACTGCAAAATCCGGCAATATTCCTACTGGAAGCTTTCCACAATCTCTTGTCGCCGGTGATTTCAACGGAGATGGAAATCCCGACATCGCTGTGGTGAATTTCAATGACAGCACGGTTTCCATATTTCTTGGAAACGGCGATGGCACCTTTCAATCCGGGCGGAATTATGCCACAGGGAGTCTGCCTAACAGCATTGCCGCCGCCGATCTCAACAAAGATGGAAAACTGGATTTGGTGATCACGAATTACGGTGACAACTCTATCTCCATCCTGCTCGGCAATGGGGATGGAACATTTAATGTGAAGACAAGTTTGGCCGGCTCTCTGGTGAGCCCTCTGCAGGTGGCTGTGGCGGATTTTAACCAGGACGGAATCCCGGATCTGGCAATCACTAATTATTCAAGCAGTACGAGTTCCGAAGACACATTGCAAATCTATCTCGGCATTGGAGACGGATCCTTCAGTACGACACCTATCAGCACCTCTACTGGGGGATATTCGGAGCCGCTTGTCGTAGCCGATCTCAATCAGGATGGGATTCCAGACGCTATCTATCCTAAGTATGCGTCCATAAATGTTCAACTGACGCAGTTGAACACGACTGCAACTGCCTCTGCAAGCGGAGTCGGAGTTACAGGCACAGGGTCGCAGACTATTACGGCCAACTACCCTGGCGACAGCAACTATTCTTCCAGCCAGTCATCGGGTGTCACTCTGTCAGCAGATCAGCAGGCCGCCACCCCGAGCTTCACTCCGCTGGGAGGAGTATATGCAGGCTCGCAGACGGTGACGATCAGCACGACCACGCCGAACGCAACGATCTACTACACCACCAACAACACTACGCCGACAACTAGTTCTTCGGTCTACGGTAGCTCGATCACAGTTGGTTCCAGTGAGACGCTAAAAGCGGTAGCCATAGCCGTGGGTTTCTCGCAGAGTGCTGTCGCGACAGCGGTCTACACCATCAAGGCCACGCCAACGATTACCTGGGCCACACCCGCTGCGATCACCTATGGAACCGCGCTGAGCGCAACCCAACTGAACGCGAGCGCCGGTGGCATTGCCGGAACTCTTGCTTACACACCCGCGCTGGGCACGGTGCTCAGCGCAGGTACGCAGACCCTTTCGGTGACCTTCTCTCCGACCGACACCACCGACTACTCCTCGGTCACACAGACGGTAGCGCTGCAGGTGAACAAGGCGACTCTGACGGTGACCGCATCCAGCCCCGTTGTGGACTTCGGTTCCCCAATTCCTACGATCGCGCCCAGCTATAGCGGATTTCAGAATGGGGATAACGCCTCAGTGGTAACTGCGGCTCCGGTCTGCTCGACGGCGTATACAACCACCAGCGCGGTTAACTCATCACCCTCGACAAGCTGCTCTGGCGGAACGGTCTCTACCAATTACCTGTTCAGCTATGTCGGCGGAACAGTGACGATTGTCAAGGACACGCCACTCATTGCCTGGACCACACCCTCGGCGATCACCTATGGCACCGCGCTGAGCGCAACCCAACTGAATGCGACGGCGGCAGTAGGTGGATCGTCGGTAGCCGGAACGTTTACCTATACACCCGCATTGGGTACGGTCCTGAAGGCAGGCAGTAGACAGACGCTCTCGGTCACCTTCGCCCCCACCGACACTACCGACTATGCAACATCCGCAGCGACCACCACCATCACCGTCAACCAGGTGACGCCGGTCATTGCCTGGGCCACACCCTCGGCGATCACCTATGGCACCGCGCTGAGCGCAACCCAACTGAATGCGACGGCGGCAGTAGGTGGATCGTCGGTAGCCGGAACGTTTACCTATACACCCGCATTGGGTACGGTCCTGAAGGCAGGCAGTAGACAGACGCTCTCGGTCACCTTCGCCCCCACCGACACTACCGACTATGCAACATCCGCAGCGACCACCACCATCACCGTCAACCAGGTGACGCCAGTCATTGCCTGGGCCACTCCTGCGGCGATCACCTATGGCACAGCTCTGAGCGCAACCCAACTGAACGCGAGTGCGGGGGGCATTGCCGGAACATTTGCTTACAGTCCAGCGACGGGTGCAATCCCGGCGGTAGGCAACGATAACCTTTCGGTCATCTTTTCGCCGACGGATGCTACAGATTACACCTCGGCGACTGCATCCGTAACGCTGGTTGTCAACAGCCCGCCCAACCCCGTACCTGCGATCGGCAGCATGTCACCTGCATTCACCAGTGCCAGTGGCGCAGCATTTACGCTCAACATCACCGGGACGGGATTTGTCTCCGGCTCAACGGCCTATTGGGGCACTACCGCACTTAGCACAACTTTTGCGAGTGCAACGGAACTGACAGCGCAGGTAACAGCGGCAGAGATCGCCAGTGCGGGAATCACCACTATCACAGTGCAATCTCCCGCGCCGGGCGGCGGCACATCCAACACCTTGCAGTTCGAAGTCGATACGGCGGGAACGGGGAGCGGAACAGCGCCCACCTTTACTTCGTTGACGGCTTCAGTGGCGCCGGGATCAACTGCCACCTATGCCGTAACCCTGCCTTCGTCGGCAACCAACGTCTTGGCTAGCTGCTTGAATCTGCCGAGTGGGGCCACCTGCACCTATTCCTCAAGCTCCGGTGCGGTGACGATTGCAACCTCTGCATCCACACCAGCAGGAAGCTACCAGGTTATCGTCGTCTTCACAGAGACGCTGCCGGGAGCGGCCTCATCGTTTGTCTTGTTGCCGCTGCTCTTGCTGCCGTTGCTGTTCATCCGTCAAAGGATGGTTAGCCGGGGCATCTGGTTCACGGCTTGCCTGGGATTCTTTCTGTTAGCCGGGGCAATGGCTGCAGTAGGATGCGGTGGTGGTGGTAGCGGCGGATCTTCACCTATCACTCCGACGAATCCGACCCATCAGGTAAGCAGTTCGGGAAGCGTGACGCTCACCATTCAGTGAGACAGAGCAGAGAATCCGCCTGGAGCCGTTCTTTGACACCTCTCCAGGCGGTATCTGACGTTCACAAGGAAATGACGCAATCGATTGCTCTGAAACCTGTAATCGAGGCGGTCTGCGGCATGGATGAATGGTTTAGTTGCGGAGCGATCTGTTCATCGACCCCCGCGTCCATCGATGTGCGCGGCCTCGGGCCAAACCAGCTTGGGTAATGGCTTCAAGGGCAGCGTCACGGCGTGGCGGTGGTAAAACCATACTTCTTGAAGGTGGCTTGCGCAGCAGGGCCGGCAAGGTACTCGACAAACCGGCGTGCGGCTTCTTCGCCGTGGCTGCCTTTAACAACAGCAGCGGGATATACAATCGGCTCGTGCGACGATTCGGGAGCAGATGCGACAACGCGAATCTTGGTCGATGCAAGCGCGTCGGTTGCGTAGACCAGTCCCGCATCCGCTTGGCCTGTTTCAACATAGGTCAGCACCTGGCGGACATCCTTGCCCAGCACCAACTTGGAGTTGATTCGGCCCCAAACGCCAAGGGAGGCGAGAGTTTGGCGTCCGTACTGGCCTGCCGGAACGCTGGCCGGGTCGCCCAGCGCGATCACGCGGATCGATTGGTCTGTGAGTCCCTGAAAATCCCTCAGATGCGAATCTCGTGGTGCAATCAGCACCAGCGAATTGCGCAGCAGGGTGCGGCGCGAGCCTGTGGCAAGCAGTCCATTCTCTTCCAATGTGTCCATCGGCTTGGTGGCGGCCGATAGAAATACATCGACCGGCGCTCCCTGTGCGATCTGACCGGCCAAGATGCCCGAGGAGCCGAAGTTGTTGGCGAAATCGACCGTAGTGTGACTTTTCTTGTAGACCGCTTCGTTCTCCGCGATTGCGTCTTTCAAACTCGCCGCGGCGGAGACGGTGAGGGTTAGGCGATTCGGGTTGCGGCACCCTGCTATAAAGGCTGCGAGCGCAAGCAGCGCCAGGCAGAAGCAGAGACGCGAATGACGATGTGCTGCATATTCTTTTTGCCTCATCTGTCCTCCAGAAAACTCGCCAATCTGCTCTATGTTCTTGTCATGCTTTAAAACGCCGCGGCCAGGAATGCCCGCTATCTAAAAAGCGGCGTCATCTTCATCCACTGTTGGTTATTATCTTCCCACAGGCGCAGCCCATTCCTCCCAGAGTCGAGTATTGCAACCTTAACAAATCCGGCCGCAGCCGCAAAGAGCCAGCATTAGAGCTTGTTCTTGACTTGAATCAACAAGGGAAAGCCACCGGTTCTGCCGGGGGTATTTGCTGCCGCGATCGGTCCTCCATAGCGGAAAAATCGCGGCTAAAACCGGGCAAGAAACAGAAGTTTATACGAGGTGGTTTTGCAGGCAGAATCTCAATGTCTCACCCTTGCTGCGCGTCGCGCAATCAGATCGCAGATACTTGAGCAAAACCAGGGCGCTGGCGGACCCGATGTGGACCTACCGTGTGTGCATCAAGATAGAACCGGCGATCGAGGTTAGCGGCATGACCTTGTCCACGCCGTTCAGCTTGATGGCCTCTTTGGGCATGCCAAAGACCACGCAACTGGCCTCATCCTGGGCGATGGTCACAGCGCCGGCCTGTTTCATCTCCAACATGCCGCGAGCGCCGTCGTCGCCCATGCCGGTGAGGATGACCCCGACGGCGTTGCGTCCTGCATAGCGCGCCGCCGAGCGGAAGAGCACATCGACCGAGGGACGATGCCGGCACACCAGCGGCCCATCCTTGATCTCGACGTAGTAGCGCGCGCCCGAGCGCTTGACCAGCAGGTGATGATTACCGGGAGCGATCAGGGCGCGGCCGCGAATCACCGAATCGTTGCTCTCGGCTTCCTTGACGGTGATGGCGCAGAGGCTGTCCAGGCGGTTGGCGAAGGCGCGGGTGAAGAGCTCCGGCATGTGCTGCACAATGACGATGCCGGGGGCATCGGGAGGCAGCGATTCAAGCAGTGTTTTCAATGCCTCGGTGCCGCCCGTCGAAGCGCCGATCATAACGATCTTCTCGGTGGTCTCGGCCATGGCGCCGGTGGCGGGAGAGAGAATGGCGTCGGCGGTCAGCTTGGGTTCGACCGTCTGGCTGGGACGCAGCGCGCGAATCCTGGCGCCGGCCGCGGCCTTGACCGTCTGGCAGATGGAGATGCGCGATTCCTCCAGAAACTGCTTGGTCCCCATGCGTGGCTTGGTGATGATGTCGACCGCACCGTATTCCAGAGCCTTGAAGGTGCTCTGCGCGCCCTCATCGGCCAGGCTGGAGCAGATGACCACCGGGATGGGATGCTGCGCCATGAGCTTCTTCAGGAAGGTCAGCCCGTCCATGCGCGGCATCTCGATGTCCAGCGTGATGACGTCTGGAATCTCGTCGCGCATGCGCTCGGCGGCGACGAAGGGATCGCTGGCCGTGGCCATGACCTCAATCTCGGGATCGCTGCCGAGGATCTCCGAGAGGGTTTGGCGCACCACGGCCGAGTCGTCGACGATCAGTACGCGCACCTTGTTTGAAATCACTTGCACCGCCTTTTTGCGTTCTTCCCGCGCCGCGGATGGGCACGAAACCCCGCACCGCGCCCACTCGTGGTCCGTTTCATCTGAGCCGGTGCAGCAGCACTTCGCCGGTCCCTGTATGCACCTGAATTCTGAGGCCGGAGGTTCCACCCAAGCTGGAGGCGACCACATCCAGCCCCTCCTCTTCGAGCACGCGAATCGCGGCCTCGCAGTTGAGCCTTCCCACCGTGGGCCGCATACTTCCCCCAGTCATTAGCAAGACATCGCCGCCGCCAAAGAGTTTGATCTGCACATCGCGGCGCGGCACACCCAACTCATCGAAGCGCTGCGCCATATCGCGTATGGTGAAATCCACGTAGCGGCAGGATTGCTCCCAACTCATCTGCCCCTTCAGCTTTTTGGGAAACTCCGGCAGCATGGGATGGCAGAGCGCCCCAATCCCCCGGCGCGGCGCCAAAAAGATTACCCCGACACAGGAACCCAGCACGGTGCGGAAGAGTACCGGCTCGGTGGCCAGATGCGCTTCTCCCGGCTGCACATAGATTTCCGGAACCGCATTGTCAGGCTCCCCCATCCAGTCTCCTGTACAAAGCCGGAGCCACAGCGCGCAACGGCAGATTCATATCGTGCAACGTCTCGGCGTGGCCGACAAAGAGAAATCCGCCCGGCGTCAGACAATTGCACAACTTCTTGAGGATACGCTCCTGGGTGGGCCGGTCGAAATAGATGATGACATTGCGGCAGAAGATGGCGTCGGCCTTCTCCGCCATGCCGTAGTCGGCATCCATGAAGTTGAGGCGGCGGAACTCGATGCTCTGGCGCAGTTCCGGCACCACCCGCACCTTCTGGGATTGGCGATCGCGGCTGCGCATGAAGTACTTGCGCTTCATATGCGAGGGCACTGGAGCGATGACGTCCTCGGTGTAGACGCCCATCTCGGCCTTGGCCAGAACCTGGGTCGATATATCCGTGGCCAGGATGCGAAAGCGAAAGCCGGGATGGGTCAGGGCATACTCGCTGAGCACAATGGCCATGGTGTAGGGCTCTTCGCCGGTCGAGCAGCCCGCGCTCCAGATGACAAACGGCCGGCCCCACATGCCCTGCGCAATCAGATCGGGCAGCGCCTTTTGCGTTAGAAAATCAAAGTGCGCCGACTCGCGGAAAAAGTCGGTCTTGTTGGTGGTCACTGCATCGATCAGCGAGACGATCTCCTCGTGCATTCCGGTGTGACTGAAGAGGTAGTCGCAATACTCCCTGTAGGAGCCAATCTGTAAGGCTTTGAGCCGGCGCTTGACGCGGGCCTCCAGCATGATCTTCTTATCCGTGCCCAGATGAATGCCGGCTTCGGTATAGATCAGGCCGCAGAGCCGCGTGTAATCCCGGTTGGAGATGCTCTCGTCGTGTGCGCTCATGGGTGCGTGAACGGGACGCTACGGCGCCCCGTTCTCCCTTTCCTGTTCAGGCCGCAACTTCAACCAGTTGTTTGTTGGACTCCGGAACGCGCACCGCCAGCAGCTCTTCGGCGGAGAAGACCCGATCGATATCCAGGATCATGATGAACTGGGTATCGCGTTTGCCCATGCCCTTGATGAAGTCGGTGCGGATCTGGGTGCCGATCCTGGGCGGCGGCTGAATCTGATCCGGTTCCAGATCGATCACTTCTTCGACCGAGTCGGCCAGTGCGCCGATGATGGTCGATTCGTTGTCCAGCAGCACCTCGACGACGACGATGCAGGTGTTACGCGTGCTCTCCGTCTTCGACATCTCGAAGCAAAGGCGCAGGTCGACGACCGGAACGACGCTGCCGCGCAGGTTGATCACCCCGGCCATGAACTCCGGTGTTCTGGGAATCTGGGTGATGGTGGTCAGATCGAGAACCTCGCGAACCTTGGCAACGTCGGTAGCAAAGATCTCGTTGCCCAGTTTGAAGGTCAGATACTGCCGTGTCTCCGTGATTTCACTCACGCTCATGATGAAACTCCTCTCCGCTGGTGAAGACTGGAGCGGCTCTTCTCTGGGAAAAGCCGCTCCCGATGCATGGCCTTGGGGCTAGCATCCGGTCAGTAACGCTCGAATTCGCCATCCATCTCATCCTTTTTGTCCTTGAGGCGTAGATTGACGCCGCCTCGCACCGCCGGCCTGCCTGCGGGAGCCGCTGGCCGCGCCGCCGGCCGTGCCGATGCCGTCTGCACCACACGCCCGCCGGCTTTGACCCCGTGCCGCCCGCCCCCTTCGTCTCCGGTGTGGAAGAAGGAGAGCGCGCTCACCAACTGATCGGACTGCCCGGTCAGTTCTTCGGTGGTCGAAGCCATCTCTTCCGAAGCCGAGGCATTTTGCTGAATCACCTTTTCAAGTTGTTGCAGCGCCTTGTTGATCTGCTCGGCGCCGGTGTCCTGCTCCTTGCTGGCGGCCGAGATCTCCTGCACCAGTTCCGCCGTGCGCTGAATGTCGGGCACCAGTTTGTCGAGCATCTCGCCGGACTTCTCCGAGACTCGCAGCGTGGTTGTGGAGAGCTGATTGATCTCGCCGGCCGCCTTCTGGCTGCGCTCGGCCAACTTGCGCACCTCGGCCGCCACCACCGCGAAGCCCTTGCCGTGCTCGCCGGCGCGCGCCGCCTCGATGGCCGCGTTGAGCGCCAACAGATTGGTCTGGCGAGCGATCTCTTCGATGATGGAGATCTTGTTGGCGATCTCCTTCATCGCAGCAACCGCTTCCAACACCGACTTGCCGCTCTCCTGCGCGTCCTTGGCCGACTTGTTGGCGATCTTGTCGGTTTGCGAGGCGTTGTCGGCATTCTGCTTGATGTTGCTGACCATCTCTTCCATCGACGACGAAGCCTCTTCAGCCGCCGCCGCCTGCGCGCTGGCGCCCTTGGAGACCTGCACCGAAGCCGTCGAGATCGACTGGCTGGCCGCCGAGACCTCGCCCGCGATGGCGCGAATGTCGCTGACCGTCTGCGTCAACCCGTTGACCATGGAACTGAGCGCCTGCATCAGCTTGTCCTGTGGTGAACGCTCGCGCAGGCTGACCGTGAGATTGCCGTTGGCAACCTCCTCGGCCGCCGCCGTGATGTCGTTCATCGCCACCACCAGCACATTGAGGTTGTTCTTGATGGTGTTGAAATCGCCGTTGTAGGTGTCGCTGATCTGCGTGGGAATATCGCCCTTGGAAATCAGATCCACATAGCGGGCGGCTACATTCAACGGGCCGATCACCGCATCCAGCGTATCGTTCACACCCTGCACGATCTTGCGATAGTCGCCCTGGTGCTTGCTGGCATCGGCGCGGGTGGCCAGTTTGCCGTCCACCGCTGCCTTGACCAGCATTCCCGCATCGCCGACCAGTGCATTGACGGCATCGATGCAGGTGTTCAGGTTGTTCTTCAGGGTGTTGAAGTCGCCGTTGTAGGTGTCGGTGATCCTGGCAGGAATATCGCCCCGGCTGATGCGGTCCACATAATTGGCCGACACGTTCAGCGGACCGATCACCGCGTCCAGCGTATCGTTCACGCCCTGCACAATCTTGCGATAGTCGCCGTGGTGTTTGCCGGCGTCGGCGCGGGTGGCCAGTTTCCCCTCCACCGCCGCCTTGGAGAGCATGGCGGCGTCGGCCACCAGCGCATTGACCGCATCGATGCAGGTGTTCAGGTTGTTCTTGATGGTGTTGAAATCGCCGTTGTAAGTGGCCGTGATCTTGGGCGGAATCGCGCCCCGTGAGATCTGGTCAACATAGTCGGCGGATACATTCAAGGGGCCAATCACTGCATCCAGCGTATCGTTGACGCCCTGCACGATCTTGCGGTAGTCGCCCTGGTGCTTGCTGGCATCGGCACGCGTGGCCAACTTTCCGTCCACCGCCGCCTTGGAGAGCATGGCGGCGTCGGCCACCAGCGCATTGACCGCATCGATGCAGGTGTTCAGGTTGTTCTTGATGGTATTGAAATCGCCGTTGTAGGTGGCCGTGATCTTGGCCGGGATCGCCCCCCGCGAGATCTGGTCCACGTAGTCGGCGGATACATTCAAGGGAGTGATCACGGCGTCGAGGATCGCGTTCACACCACTCACCAAATCGGAGTAAGCGCCCTTGACCCGGTCTGGATGACCACGCTCGCTCAGCTTTCCCTCCTGCGCCGCATGGGACAACCGCTCGAACATCTTCATCAACAACTGCAAAACCTCCGCAACATTGTTGACCGCGACTTTCATCTTCTCGTGATCGCCCTTGTAGGATTGGGAGATCAACTCATCGATCTTGCCGTTGGAGATCTGCGCCAGAATACGGTTGCCTTCGCCGATGGGAAGCAGGATCGCGTCGAGCATGGCGTTGACGCCGCGCACGATCTCCGCATAGGCGCCCTGGAACTGCTCGGGCTTGCCGCGCTCCGAAAGCTGGCCCTCCTTCGAGGCCTCGATCAGCCGCGCCATTTCTTTTTGCAGGCCTTGCGTGACCAGAGCCACATTGTTGACCGCAACTTTCATCTTCTCGTGATCGCCCTTGTAGGATTGGGAGATCAACTCATCGATCTTGCCGTTGGAGATCTGCGCCAAAATGCGGTTGCCTTCGCCGATGGGAAGCAGGATGGCGTCGAGCATGACGTTGATGCCGCGCACAATCTCCGCATAGGCGCCCTGGAACTGCTCGGGCTTGCCGCGCTCCGAGAGTTGCCCCTCCTTGGAGGCATCGATCAGCCGCGCCATTTCCTTCTGCAGGCCTTGCGTGACCAGAGCCACATTGTTGACCGCCACCTTCATCTTTTCGTGATCGCCCTTGTAGGTGTATGCGATCAGCTCATCGATCTTGCCGTTGGAGATCTGCGCCAAAATGCGGTTGCCTTCACCAATGGGAAGCAGGATGGCGTCGAGCATGACGTTGACGCCGCGGACAATCTCCGCATAGGCGCCCTGGAACTGCTCCGGCTTGCCGCGCTCCGAGAGCTGTCCTTCCTTCGAGGCATCGATCAGCCGCGCCATTTCCTTCTGCAGGCCTTGCGTGACCAGTGCAACATTGTTGACCGCCACCTTCATCTTTTCGTGATCGCCCTTGTAGGTGTACGCGATCAGCTCGTCGATCTTGCCGCTGGAGATCTGCGCCAAAATGCGGTTGCCTTCGCCGATGGGAAGCAGGATCGCGTCGAGCATCTCGTTGACGCCCTGAATCATCTCGCGTTGAATGCCATTGAACAGCGTGGCTTTGCCGCGCTCCGAGAGGCGGCCGTCTTTGGAGGCGTCCACCAAACGCATGATCTCCTCCAACACCGCCATTCCATCGTCGTCCGCGGGCCGCTTTACGGCGACCGCACGTCCGTGCTGCTCGTGGCCATTGTGACCGTTGTCGCCGTTGCCGTTCTCGGCGCGGTGCGAACTCCGTTCTTCACTTACAGATTTTGTCGCCATGAAACCAGCCCTTCCTCTCGTTTGAATCCCTCCGCCCCTCGCTCCTGGATCAAGCAACCGAGCCCTGCATCCTAGTGCGCAAGAAGAAAGATTCATCAGTTTGCATCGTTGACAATGGACGAAGGCGCTGGCGCCCTCGCCGGACCCATTCCATCCCCACTTACTCAGTACCGCTCAAACTCGGCGTCCATATCGCCGCCCGCCTCCCTAAGGCGCAAGTTGACTCCTGGCCTGACCGCCACCCGGATCTCTTCCTGTGAAGCCTGACCGTTGGCGGAGCTGGGCGGTGCCCCCGCCCCTGTTTGGCTGCCCCTCTTGTGAATCCCCACCGCGTCGCGCTCGAATTTTCTAGCGCTCCGGGATCGATAGTCCTGAACCCGGTCCTCTTCACCGGTTCGAAAGAACGAGAGCGCGCCGACCAATTGATTGGCCTGGCCAGAGAGTTCTTCGGTGGTCGAGGCCATCTCCTCGGCTGCCGAAGCGTTCTGCTGGATAACCCGCTCCAGTTGCTGCAATGCCTTGTTAATCTGTTCTGCGCCGGTATCCTGCTCACGACTGGCGGCGGCGATCTCCTGGACCAGTTCCGCTGTTCGTTGAACATCGGGCACCAGCTTGTCGAGCATGACGCCGGCGTTCTCCGATACCCGAACGGTGGTTCCGGAGAGCTGGTTGATCTCGGCAGCGGCCTTCTGGCTGCGCTCGGCCAGCTTGCGCACTTCGGCCGCCACCACCGCGAAGCCCTTGCCGTGCTCGCCGGCCCGCGCTGCTTCGATAGCGGCATTGAGCGCCAGCAGGTTGGTCTGGCGGGCGATCTCTTCGATGATGGAGATCTTGCTGGCGATCTCCTTCATAGCCGCTACCGCCTCTTGCACGGAGCGCCCGCTCTCCTGGCCGTCGCTGGCCGATTTGTTGGCGATCTTGTCGGTCTGCTGGGCGTTGTCGGCATTCTGGCGGATGTTCGAAACCATCTCTTCCATCGATGACGAAGCCTCCTCGGCAGCCGCCGCCTGCGCACTGGCGCCTTTGGAGACCTGCACCGAGGCCGTCGATATGGAATGACTGGCCGTCGACACCTCGGCGGCAATACCGCGAATCTCGGCGATAATGCGGGTCAGGCTGCTGCTCAACTGGCCCACGCAGCGCTCCATCTCTCCTATCTCGTCCCGCGTTGTGGCGTCCAATTGCTGGGTCAGATCGCCCGCTGCCAGCGCTTCCAACGTCTTGCCGACGCGGATCACCGGCGCCACAATCGCCGCCGTCAGCCGCCAGCCCAACAGAAGCGCCAGCAACAGGCCTGCTACGGTTGTGCAGATCATCAGGATCGTCGTTCGCGAAGCCGTCATGGCGGCTTCGTTCATCCGCTTTTCCGCAGAGCTCAGCTTGTCGTCGCGCAAGCGATCGAAGATGTTCTCCAAATCCACTACCGTGGCATAAGAGCTGCTCTCATAGAGAACCTGTTGCGCTTCGCTCTCCTTGCCGCTCGAGGCCAAAGTCGCAATATGATCGAGAACGACCTCGTAGTTCTTGCGCGCGTCGAGAAACTTTTCGTAATTGCGGCGGGTTTCCTCCGAATCGATGGTCTTTTCAAACTCCGCCGATTGGCGGCTCAGCTCCTGCTTGAGACTGGCTAGCTGAGCTATATATTTCTGTTTGTCGGGGTTGAGGATGACGTCGCGCGAGGCCACGCGCAGCAATTGCAGAGAGGCGGTCATGCCTATTAGTTTGCCCTCCGAGACGGTCCCCTTCTCGTAAAGGTCCACGGTGGATTGCTGCAACGAACGCAGGCAGAGAATGCCGGTGATTCCGATTGCAACGGCAATCAGCGCAATCATCGTGAATCCACCGGTCAGCTTGATTCCAATTTTCAGATCGCTTAACATCGCTGTCTCCTTTTGCCCACTTGAAAATGTGGCCCGCCCCGACAAGCTAGGGCTCCCCGTGTCTGCGACGTGCGCCCACCGTAAGCCAGCGCACTGCCTCCTGTGCCAGCCGGTAGGGATCGATGATGAGCGCCACCGTTCCGTCCCCGAGAATGGTGGCGCCGCTGACCACCTGCACATGACGGTAGAAGCGGCCCAGGTTCTTGATTACCGTCTGGCAGTCGCCCAATACCCGGTCGACGACAAATCCAAAACGTCCCGCCTCGGTTTCCGTCACCATAATCTGTTCGATCTCCGGCCGCTCCGCGCCGATATTGAAGTACTCGCGCAGGCGGATGTAGGGCACGATCTCGCCGCGCAGATTGGATACGTGCTTGCCGTTGGCTTGGTGAATGTCTGCGCTGGTCAGCTCGATGCACTCCAGGATGTTGGCCAGCGGCAGCACGAAGAAGGCCTGATCCACGCTCACCAGCAGGCCGTCGATGATGGCCAGGGTGAGCGGCAGGCGCAGGGTCACGCTGGTGCCTTGGCCGCGCTTGCTGGCTACGTCGATGGTGCCGCGCAAGCCCTCGATGTTCTGCCGCACCACGTCCATCCCCACGCCGCGGCCTGAAACGTCGGTTACCTTCTTGGCCGTGGAGAAGCCGGGCTGGAAGATGAAGGCATAGATCTCGCTCTCGGTGAGCGAGGCTTCGGCTGAAACCAGTCCCTTGTCGATGGCCCGCTGGCGCACCGCATCCGCATCGATGCCCCCGCCGTCGTCGGAGACCCCGATCAGCACGCTGGCCCCCGAGTGCCGCGCGGAAAGATGGATGGTCGCCGTCGCCCGCTTGCCGCGCGCCGCGCGTACCTCGGCCGCTTCGATGCCGTGGTCCATGCTATTGCGGATCAGGTGCATGAGCGGGTCGCTCAACTGATCGATGACGGTCTTGTCCAACTCGGTCTCCGCGCCCTCGATGGTCAGTTCGACATCCTTGTTCAGATCCCGCGCCAGATCGTGGACCAGGCGGCGGAACTTCTCGAAGGTCCCGCGAACCGGCGTCATGCGGATGTTCATCGAGGTCTCGCGCAGCGCCGAGGTCAGCCGCTCGACCTCTTCAGAGACGGCGGCGAACTCGGCATCGTCGCGGCGCGTGGCGATTTCGGCCAACCGGGCCTGCACCGTGACCAACTCCCCCACCAGATTGACGAATTGATCGAGTTTGGCGGCGGGAACGCGCAGACTGGAGACAGAGTCGGGCTTGTCGTAGACGCGCCGTCCGCCGCTTTGCGCGCGATTGTCTTCGAGCCCTTTGGCAATCAGATCGGCCACGTCCACAGGCGCAGACAATGCCGGGGAAAGCGCAGATTGCGTGGCGGCATCCGCCGTTCCAGACAACCCGCCGGTCTTTACTGAAAGCGTTGCGACGTTCTCGTCCGGCGCAGGTTCCACGATCAACTCGCAGAGGTCCTCGACAAAGATGAAGACATCGCGGATGGCGTCCTGGCCGGCTGCAGTGCGCAGGCTCATCTCCCAGCTCACATAGCAGCGCTCCGGCTCCAACTCTTCCAGTGGCGGCAGCGCGGCCATGCTGGCGGCGATGGTCAGCTCGCCCAGTTGCCGCAATTCGCGCAGCAGCAGCAGGGGATTTGCGCCGTTGCGCATCATCTCCGCGCCGGGTGCAAAGTGAATGCGCCAGCAGCGCGCATCCGCGGGGTTGGCCGCTGGGGGCGCTGCTTCGTGCGTTGCCTGCTGCGCGCCTGCTGCCCGACTCTCGGTCTTGCCGGTAACCTGCCGCACCCGCGCCAGAATCGCGGCACACAATTCGGCATCGGCCTCGGGATGCCCCTCGCCCTCTTCGACCATGGCCCGGATCTGGTCCAGCGCCGACAGGGTCAGGTCGATCAACTCGGAGTTGATCTGGAAGCGCCCATTGCGCACCTCGTCGAAGGCCGTCTCCAGGTTGTGGGTGAAGGCCGCCAGCCGGTCGAAGCCGAACATCGATCCCGATCCCTTGATGGTGTGCAGGGAGCGGAAGACGCGGCTCACCAGTTCCATGTCGCCGCGATTTTCATTCAGTTCCAGAAGCGCCGCTTCCAGATCCACAAGGATCTCGCGCGCCTCTTCGCGGAAGCCGTGCTTGAATTGGTCGACGCTGCTTACGGTAGACAAATCCTCACCCCACTGAGTTAACCGACTTCCTCTGCAAGCACAAAACTCTCCAGGCCGGCCTCGGCCAGCAGACCAAGAATCTCGTCCGGCGGCGGCGTTGTTACCTGAAAGCGAACGCCCGCAGCCCGGGCCGCACGGCGCGCCGCCCACAGCAACTGCACCGCCGTCACATCCAGATCGGAGACCTCGGCCAGGGAGACGCAGAGATCGCTTCCACGATCGAGCGCCTCGATCAGTTGCCGCTTCAGATCGCCGGCCGAGACAATATCGACGACGCCCTCCAGGCGCATCGAGTTCGGCGCAGCGCCTGGCTCCAGCGTCTCCGGCGTCTGCATTCTGGTTTGCTCGACAGTTTGCTCGACAGTCTGGTCGATGGCCTGGTCGACGGTCTGCTCTGGCGCAGCGGCTTCTGCTTGTTCCGTGGACGGCAAACCTGCCGCCATTGCCGTGCCCTCATCGACGCTGGGGCCGGCCACGACCGGGCTGTCCACACCGGCTCCGCGAGGATGCGTACTGCGGCTTCTGCCGCCGCGCCGTTTGGCTTTCTGCTCCGACTTTTCGCTTACGATGGAAGCGCTCATCACTTCACCAGTTTCTGCACCACCGCAATTAACTGCTCGGCGTTGAAGGGTTTCACGATCCATCCCGTGGCTCCCGCCTTGCGCCCGGCATCCTTCTTCTCCGCCTGCGACTCGGTGGTCAGCATCAGTATGGGAAGAAAACCGTATCCCGGCAGCTTGCGCAGTGCCGTAATCATCTGAATCCCGTCCATAATGGGCATGTTGAGATCGGTAATGACCAGATCGAACTTTTGCTGCCCGCACTTGCTGAGGCCGTCCCGGCCATCGACCGCCTCGGCGACCGCATAGCCCGCCTTGGTCAGTGTGAAACTGACCATCTGGCGAATGCTGGCTGAATCGTCCACGGTTAAAATTTGTTTCATTGCCGGTCCTTCTGCCTTTCTCTTGAGGTTTGGCGCCTGTTTTGCAATACCGCCTGTTCAAAATAGCTCGACACTGTTGCCCTTCAGGTTTTGCTGCATCGCCGGCAGCGGTCCGCCGCAGAGCGCCGCGCGCAGCACCTCCCGCTCCATCTCGGTGGTGTAGCTGGCGGAGAAGATCTCCTCTGCCTTGCTCTGTTCAGAGCGCGTCAACCCTTGCGGGCTCCCGCAGCCCATCTGCCGTTGCGTCTCTTCGATTTCCTTGCCGATGCCGTCGATGGCGTTAAAGCAGGCTTGCAAGCGGTCGCGCGCCGCGCCCACGGTTGCGATTCCAGAGCGCAGCTTGGCGATGGTCGCCTCTACCGCTGCCGCGCGGCTGGCGGCAAACTCTGCCGCGGTGTGCAGATTCTCCAGTCCCGTACGGGTCTCGGCCTGGGCCAACTGCAAGGCCCCGGAGCCGCCCTCGGAGAAGGTCTGCATCCCCCCCCTGGTCTTCTCCACCAACTCCAGAATCTCTTCCTTGACTTTGGCCGAGCGGTCGGTAAGCTCGCTCCAATCGGTCGATATGCGCTTGATGCACTGCGAGATCTCCAGAATCGCGTCGGCTTGCGCTCCCAAATGGCTGGCTTCGACAATCGAGTTGAAGGTGAGCAACTGCAAGCGGTCGCGCACCGTGCGAGAGCGCTCCACATGCTCGCCCACCAGTTGCATCAGGTGGGAGAGGCCTTCAAAGGTGCTGCGCACCTCCGCGCTGTCCGCCTCGCTCTCCTCTTCCAGGCGCTCGATGCGTTGCAATTGGGAAGAAAGCTCCTGCTCCTGTTCGAGCACCGCCGGGCCAATCGCCACCACCTCGCTGGCGCCGATGCGCAGGATATTCTCCGAGCACTGGCCGATCTGTGCAACCCATTGGGCAACCGTCTCCTCGACGCTCCGCAGTTGATAGACCTGAATGGCCAGACCGGCCGCGCTCTGCGTCTGCTCCGGGCCGGCCGCCGGCTCCCGTTCGTCCAAATCCCGCATCATTCCGCAAATCAGCAACAGCGCCTCGCGCACATGCTCCAACTGCTGGCGGGTAATATCGTGCCCCTGCACCGCGGCGACCACCCCGGCGATTTGCCCGGCGATCTCTGCGACCAAGCCTCGAAACTGCTCCGGGACGTGGGTCAGTTCGTTCTGACTGGCGGCGGCCTTGGACAAAGCCCCCTCCAGGTCCTCTTCGATGCGGGCAAATTCCTTTTGAATCTTGGGCAATCCGGCGGTCAAACGGCGGCGGGTGTCGTGCAGCGAAGTCTGGCGCTCCTCGGTATGGGCGGCCAACTGTTTGGTATCTTCAGCCACCGATTGCGAAAACTCGTCCAACTGGTGAGCCAGATATTGAAAGCCCACGCCCAACTGCCCCAGACGGGCTACCTCGATATTGGTCAGCACGCTCAGTGTCTGGGTTTCGCGGGCGATCGAGCGCTGACTGCGGGTGAGATGGGAGAGCCGCTCCAGCAGCCGCACCTCGGCGGTGACCATCTCCAGCACCCCGGCGGTGGCCTGCAAGCGCTCGTGGATGAAGGTCTTCGCCGCACCGCCCAGAGACTGAATGCGTGGCAGCATGGAACGCACCCGCTCGTCCTCGACGCAGCCGATGATCTCCGCGGCCAGCAGCAGAACGCTGTCGGTCTGTTTGGCCAGTTCCTCGAATCCGCCGGCCACCGCGGCGATGGCGCTCTCGGCCTCGCGCAGCAAGGACGCAATGCGTGCGTCAACTCGCTCCAGCGTCTCGATGGCGACCGATCCGGCGGCGACAATCATGATCCAGGGCCCTTCCACACGCGGGTTCTGACGAACGCTTCACACCGCAGTCGAAGGGAGAAAGATGTTTGCCACAGCCGCACATCTTCCTGAGGCGAAGTCAGGCGGCGCGGCACGGAAAAAAGCGGAGAGGTCTGGTTGCCACACGGGCAGTCCGGCCTGCTTCTCGCATGTCTATTCCACCGTATCGACAAATTGGCCGCCAGCATAACATTCTTCGACCTGATCGCCGCGGAAACAGGGGCAATCTTTCCCGAAGCGAAACTCTCTCCCTGCGCAGGACTTAGGATCGGCAAATGGCGCGCCTTCCAGGGAGGCCCAGAAAAATCGCATCGATCCTCCCGTCCACTTTTCCTAAAGTGTTTCGATAGAGCGAGTTGATCTGAACCGCGCGGAGGGCGTCGGTTGCGTTCGGGAATGCCTGAGGATGGGGGATGTGATAGCTGTCACCGCCTATCTCCGCGACTTCCCAGGAGCTTTCAATCGTGTTATCTACCCGCGCCCGAATCGAGATCGTTTCTGTTTTTTCCCAATGCTCTCGGCGAAGGGAGGGAGGGGCTTGCATCTTCCCCGACATCCAGGCTTAGATTAGAAAAATCCAAGACGAAGCGCAGGCCTTGGCAGGGTTGCTCTCTGTGCTAACCTGAAATCCGCATGGAGCTAGCGCTTTTCGAGATTCAAGAGATTCATCCCTGCGCGCCGTTTCCATACGCCCCTTGCGCGAACCTCATATTCTCAGTAACTTCCGAGTTCCCGTGACCCAGATCCTCCTCCAAGATGCGAAGTCAGATGCGGAGTCCTCTCCGCTGCTCGCTGCCTTGACCCCCTTTACGCCGCATCGCGCCCTGCGCAACGGCCATTTGCAGACCATCGTGGGCAATTATCTGCCCCGTCCGGCTTTTCTCCTGCCCGCCACCTCGGAGATCGTGACGGTCGATCCCCGCGATGCCAGTCGCGTGCTGTGCCACTGCCACTGGCAGGCCGATCCCGCGGCCTGTCTTACATTGGTGCTGGTGCATGGGCTGGAAGGCTCCTCGAATTCGCGCTACATCCTGGGCGTCGCCGCGCGCGCCTGGGCGGCGGGCTGCAACGTGGTCCGCATGAACATGCGCAACTGCGGTGGCGCCGAGACGCTGACCCCCACGCTTTATCACTCCGGCCTTTCGGGCGATGTAGCAGCGGTGGTGCGCCACTTCGGCGCCCGCTTTGCCTTGCCGCGCGTGGCCCTGGTGGGCTATTCGATGGGCGGCAATCTGGTGCTGAAGATGGCCGGGGAATGGGGCCGGCAAGCGCCCCTGTGCGCGGTGGCCGCGGTCTGCCCGGCGATTGATCTGGCGGCCGGTTCCGACGCCCTGCATGAGCCCGCCAACCGCCTCTACGAGTGGAAGTTCCTGCGCGATCTGATCGCCCGCTTCCATCGCAAGGCAAAGCTCTATCCCCACATTTACCCCACCACCGACGTGGGGCCGCTGCCCTCCATTCGCGCCTTCGACGACAAGGTGCTGGCGCGCTACTCGGAGTTCAGCGACGCCGACGACTACTACTATCGCGCCGCGAGCGCCCGCGTCGTCGACCGCATCGCCGTGCCCACCCTGATCCTGCACGCACAGGACGATCCATTCATCCGTTTGCTGCCGGAGACCCGCGCCAAGCTATTTGCCAATCCTCAGATTCATTTCGTCGAAACCCGCCACGGCGGCCACTGCGCCTATCTCTGCCGCGAGCCGGGCGACGAGATTCACTGGGCCGAAGCAACCCTCATCCGCTACCTGCTCGTCGCCGCCGGAGCAGGCACAGAGCATCGTCCGGACCGTCCCCTATAGGAGTTTGCACAACCTCATGGAAGCCGATTGGGAGATCGAGATAGGCGGCGGAGCGCCGGTAATCGAGGCGCTGTGGCCAGGCTTTGTGGATCTGCGCACGGCGCCTGCCCGCATCGCCGAGATCGCAGAGGCGGCAGGTTTTCCCCCGCTGGCCCAACTGCTGCTGGCCCTGAACCGTCCGCCCTCACCGCTGTGGACCGCCAAGTGCGATCTGTGGGAAGCGCCAACGGAAGAACTCGATCCGCACCCTGATGCAAACTCCGCCACACACTTGCCCTTCACGCTGGCCTGTTACATCGACCTTCTTCCTCTCGAAGGAAGAGTCTTTGCCCAGTGGCAGCAGGCAGAGCGTTTGTGCCGCGACTGGGTAACTCGTCTGGAAAGCATTTCGATTGCGGAGGCGCGCTTGGACCTGGTGGTGCGGCAGTCCGTCGCCGGCGCTGTGGAGGGGTTTGCCGTCACCGCCTACCTTAGCGCCATGGGCCGGGATCGCGGCGAAGCCGCGGCTGCTCTGGCCGCCGCCATGGAAGCATTTGCGGCTTCTGTTCCACCTCTGCTGCCTGAGGCAAGCGGCTTGGAGCCGGGATGAAGAACCGCGGACCCTTCGCTGTGCTCAAGGAGAACAAGTTATTTTCAGGAGGATAAGTTATTCATCGATAGAGGCATTATTGAAAATTCTGCATTCAAACCTGCCAGTGAACCAGCGTTTCACGGATGCAAGGCTGAGAGCGCAAGGACGGTGCTCACCGCGGCGTCATGATCGGAGCCTCGACCGCGTCGATCTCCCAATAGCGCACACACCCGCCCCCGCCTTCCTTCGCTTGGCTGAGGGCGCGGCTGGCGGCCTCGACAAGCCGGGTAAAACCGGCTTGTGCGCCGGAGGCGACACCGAAGCTGGCGGTGATATTCAGATCTCTCTCCCCGTTCCCGGTGTAGGCGGATTCGATGGCGATGCGCAGTTGTTCGGCGCGAACCATGGCCGCCGCCGAGTCGGAATCGGGCAGAATCACCAGGAACTCGCTGCCCCCATATCGCCCCACCCAATCGTAGGAACGCACCGCGCGCAGCAGGATGCGGCTGACCTCCTGGAGAATGCGATCGCCGGTCTGGTGGCCAAAGTCTTCGTTGATCTCCCTGAAGCGGTCCAGATCGACCAGGATCAGGCTCAGCGGCTCTTTGTGACGCCGGGCGCGGTCCACTTCGCCGCGCAGTCTGTCGAGGATGACGCGGCGGTTCCACAGCCCGGTCAGGTCGTCGTATTCGGCGAAATGGCGCATTCGTTCGCGGGCCTGCCGCACGCCTGCGCGCTCCTGCTCCAGGCCTTCCATGCGTCGGCGCAAAGCGGCTTCGATCTGCTTCATCTTGATTGCCCGTTGGTGAATCCAGCGACGCCAGCTCAGCACTACGGCCAGCAGCGCCAGCCCAGCCAAGATCGCGCGCAGCCAAGTGCTCTGCCACCAGCGGGGAAGGATGCGGAAGGGGATCTCCAGGGGCGGCGATGCGATGCTGCCCGCGGCATCTTCGGCGACCGCCTGAAAGCGGTAGTTCCCCGGCGACAGGCGAGGATAGCGCACCGTCCCGTTCGCCGACTGTTCCCATTCGTTTTCCAATCCCAACAGCCGGTAGCGAATGCCGGAGGGCTGCGGATGCGCGAAATCGAGTGCGGCGAATGAGAGGTCGAGGGGGTTGTCGCGCCAGAGAATCTCGGCACCGTTGCTCAACGGTACGGCGCCCACAGTGGCATGGGAAAGGCTCAGCAGCAGCGCCGGGGCAGGAGCAACAGCCACCGGATCGATCAGATGAGCCAGACCGCCGCTGGTGCCGATCCACAAGCTGCCGTCCTGGTCTTCGCTCAGGGCAGAGGCGTTGCAATCGTTCCAGAGCAGCCCGTCGTTCTGCGAGAAGCTGTGCCAGTTTTTTCCATCGAAGAGGGTGAGGCCGGCGTCCTGCCCCATCCACAGCCAGCCCCGGTGGTCCACCACCAGGGAGTTGATGGCATCGGAAAGCAGCGGCGGATGGGCGATATGCTCCGCCTCCTGAACGCGGCCGCCAACCACGCGCAGACGCATCAGTCCGGGAAAGTTGCCTGCGGACCAAAGATTACCCTGCCTGTCGGCGGCAATGCGCATGGGGATAACTCCGGAGAGACCGGTGTCAATATGCCGCCATTGCTTTCCCTCCAGCCGGTAGAGGCCGCTCTCCGCCGCAGCCCAGAGCTGTGCGCCCAGGCTCAAGTCTGTGATGCGCTGGCGCGGGTTCGAGAAGGCGGCGTCCTTCACCGGACGGGGCGCGGCGCGGGTGTGGGCGGTGTCGGCCATGTACAAACCGCCGGCGGTGGCGAACCACAACCGTTGTTGGCTGTCGGCCAGAATGCGGTAGACCCTGGGCGTCTTCCATGCGGTTGCACGCAGACCGTTGGCCTCGATCCGCACTACGCCCCCGGCGCGGCTGCCCACCCAGCTTGCACCGTCGCCGCTCTGGGCCAGGGCCATCGCCTGGGCCGTCGAGATGCCCTTGAGCTGCCAGGCGCGCGGTGTGCTTTGACCCGCGGGAATCCAGTCCAGTCCGGATTCCGTGCCGATCCACAGCCGCCCGGCGCGATCGCGCAATGTTGACCAGACGGAATTGTTGCTCAAGCCGTCGGCTACTGTGTAGGCGCTCCATTGGCCTTCGCCCACCCAGCGCTTGAGTCCATGGCCCACCTGTCCGATCCAGAGCAGACCCTGGCGGTCGACAAAGAGCGCGGAGATGTCATTCGGCTCCAGCCCGTTCCGTTCTGTCACCATGCGCCAATGGCCGTTTTCCCATATGCCCAAGGCCGAACCCTGCGCGGCCACCATCTGCCCCTTGCCGTTGCGGGAAAGCGTCAAGGAGAAATGCTCCTTGGAGGGCACCGGCAGGTCGTGCAGCTCCGCCCGTTTTTCGCGGGGAAAGAACTCGGCCAGATGCTGCTGGCCGCGCAGCCAGAGATGTCCATCGCCATCTTCAACGATGCACTGCCAGTGTTCTGCAGGAAGCTTGGCTGCCGCCGCCATGCGCTGGGTCGCCCCATGGTCCGTGGTGCAGAGGTCGGAGTCGCACCCGTACCAAAGGGCGCCGCGGGCGTCGAAGTGGAGGCTCCAGATCTCCTGCGCCGGCAGCGGCATGGCTTCGGCGATCCACTGCTCCGGGCTCGCCTTGTGCAACAGGTAGGCGCCACTGCGGTCGGCTACCACTACCCGGTTTTGGGCATCGGCGGCAAAAACCGTCCCTATACGCGGCGAAAACTGGCTCAGGGAAGGGGGTGGGTGCACCTCGGCAAAGCTGCCATCCTGGCGCAGGAAATAAATGCCGCTGGCGGTGCCGGCCCACAACGTCCCATCCGGAGCGGCAAAAAGATTCTGTATGTTCCGGCTGCCCACACCTTGCTCGACGCCGAAGCGCTGAAAGCGGAAACCGTCATAACGAAATAGCCCGTTCTCTGTGCCCACCCACAGGAAACCCGCGCGGTCTTGAGTCAAGGTATTGATATTCAGGTCGCTCAGTCCCCGCGAGGTGTCTTTGAAGAGAGATCGCTGGCCCCAGGCGGAGAGCACAGCAACAGCCAGTGCTGCGAACCCCAGCGCCCTGGCGATACCCTTGCAACTTCTATAGTCTTTCTTTTTCATCGCACCCAGTTCGACCCACCCATCGATATGGGTTTAGATAGCCGCAGCGAGGCGTCTGGTTGTCTGGCTGAATCGGGGGGGCGATCCATCCAACAAAGATGCTGAATACACTGCGGGTTTCATCTTGCTGTGTGGCGCAGGGGCCCTGGGACTAGGTGATAATCGGGGAGAACCTCCCCGCGAACTCTGTAGGCGACAAAACCCCTAGCTAACTTAAAGTGAGAACATGATAGCGCAAAAAAATGATTTCCACAGGAGTTTCGTCTATTTTTTCCTCATATTGATTCACTTTGAAGCGATTTGCGAGCGCTTTTGCGCTTCTTCAAATCAATGAACGCATTCGCCGCATTCGCCGGGGAAGATCGCATCGCACCGGTCTTCGGGTTCGGTCTCGGCCTCGATGCCGCCGGCCGGCGGAGCGGTGAAGAAGGCGTCGACCTGGGCCAGCACCGCCGCGCCGCTGCGCTCGGCATAGATAGCTTTGCGCAGCTTGGCGCCGCCGGGAACGCCGTGGGTAAACCAGGTGGCGAACTGCTTCATGCGCCCCGCCGTTTCACCCATGCGCGCGTCGCGGGGCAGATCCTGGCGGGCCTCGGCCTCCTCGATGAGCATCTTGAAGTAGACGCGAATCATGCGATAGCGGTCATCCATGGTGGGCTTGTCATAGCTGCCGCTGGCCGTGTACTGCGCGATCTGGCGGAAGATCCAGGGATTGGCCGGGGCGGCGCGGCCGATCATCACCGCGTCGCAGCCGGTCTGCGCCACCATCGCCACCGCGGCCTCTGGCGTGGTGATGTCGCCGTTGCCGATGACGGGAATCTTGACTGCCTGCTTGACCCGCGCGATCCACTCCCACTGCGCCTGCCCCGAGTAGCCCTGCTCGCGGGTGCGGGCGTGCAGCGCCACCGCGTCGAGCCCCTCGGCCTCGGCCATGCGCGCCAACTCCACACAGACAATGTCGCGCTCGCTCCAGCCCATACGGAACTTCACCGTAAAAGGAATCGTCACCACTTTGCGCACGGCGCGGAAGATCTCCTGGATGCGGGCCAGATCGCGCAGCAACCCGGAGCCTCCATTGGAGCCGACGACGCGCTTGGCCGGGCAGCCCAGATTCAAATCCACCAGATCGAAGCCGGATTCCTCGACGATGCGCGCCGCCTCGGCCAGCGTCTCCGCCTGCGCACCAAAGAGCTGTGCACCGATGGGATGCTCGTCGGGATAGAAGGTCAAATAGCGGCGGCGCTTGGCCTCTCTCATGCGCGCCAGCCCGTCGGCCGAGGTGAACTCGGTCATCAGCAGCCCGCAGCCCGATTGCGCATTGGTGATGGTGCTTTCAACGCCGGAGTCTTCCTGACCACTCAACTCCGGCCCCTGACCCCTGACCCCTGACCCCTGACCACTGAACAAGCTGGCGTGGCGAATGAAGCGCCGGAATACGGTGTCGGTGACGCCGACCATGGGCGCCAGCACCGTTGCCGGCCGCACTACGACCGCGCCGATGCGCATCTCTGCCGGCACCCGCACCGCGGCGGGCATGGTGTGCTCGATGGGGTTGTCCCAGTCCTTGTTCACCGTGAATCCTTTGCCGGCCATAGAGTCACTCGATCCGTTCCCGCCAGGAAACACTATTGCGTTCATCCTGCACTTCGGGCGAAGCCGCCCGCGCCGAACTTAATTGGGCAGTTCTTCCACTTCGAAGCAATAGGGTTTGCCGCGCGAGGCCGGGTCCCAACCCTCCTCCATCGCCTGACGGATGTGGGCTTCCACCTTGGCCGCGCGAATGTTGACCACCACCCGGTCGGCGCGCGTGTAGTCCAGCTTCTGGGTCTTGACGGCGGGATACTCGAGGTGCAGTTCGCGGCGCGTCCCTTCTGCGATGCGGACGTGTATGGCGACGCCCTTCCACCCATCGTCGGTGGTGAATTGCTGCTCGCGATGCAGCTTCCAGATCAGTTGGACGCCATCGATGGTGACGGCTTGTTCAATCGAGCGCTTGGTGCGGGGCATGGGGAATCCGATTCTTGGCTGGTCTTGCGTTCAAAAAGTGCATAATCGTGAGCGCCACTCCTAAATTCGCACTTCGATATCCGGACGGCTCTTGGCCAACAGCTTGGTTTCGATGGTCTTGAGTTGCGCTGGATCGACGCGAAAACGTTCTGGAGCATACCTGACTTCGGCGAGGGGAGATTCATCGCCATTTTCCTTGATGGTGATTACGCCCAGGCGTCCGATTCCATCCTCGGGAAACAGGCCGAAATGCGCGAGTTCTCCAAAACCCAGATCAAAGCTCACTGCCGGGATTGCAAGGTATCGATAATGAGCCGGCATGGACATCGTTTGGCGATGAATGCCTTGCAGCTTCTCCCTAAATATTGCATACCACGCATCCCCTGACTCAATGAATTCCTTTGGATTGAATGGTTTCCTCTGGTGCTCCTCGGATGGTTCAAGATCGTGTCCTAACTTGACCTTGACGGCATGCAGGTCGCCCCCGCCGCCGCGATCCACAGCCAGGATATCCGCCGCGATCAAGGAAGAGGGCGGCGCCAAATAAATATTGGGGACTGACAGCCGCCGCCGCAGCAGTTCCGCTACCGCATTGATGGCGCGTCCCTCCCGCTGGCGTAAGGTCAGCTTCAAAGTCTCTTCAGCAGCTACGGTCATGACATTACCTCCACTTGCCGGTTTCTCAGAATCTCTTTCGCCCAGGTCTGGAATCGTTCGGCTTTGCTACAGAGCGCTGCTCCTCTTTCATCATCGACCTGCTTGTCCCCATAGGAGATGTCGGCCTTAACGCTCAGCAACTTCTCCAGATGTTTGATCCCATCCGGGGCGATTTTCGCTCCCGTGCAAGCCCGTTTAAGAGCGGGGACAGCGTCCCGATGATTCTTGCCATGTGGCCGCGTACCGGTAAGCCTGATCAGCAATGCGTCACTATAGGCGATGGCGCTGTGCACAGCCAGTAATCCAGCCGCGGAAGCATACGCCGACAGGTCGTCTTGACAGAGCTTCATCGCATCGGCAAACTGCTCTGCCCTGCGGTAATAAACGGTGAATCGCGCATCAACCATGCACACCCACCCTCGCACGGAAAAAGGCCCCCGCCGTAGCGGAGGCCCACTCCTAGAAATCGGCTGCTGCCGGTTACTTGGCCGCGGCGATCGCCTCGTCGGACTTGGCATACTTGCGACGGAAGCGCTCGATGCGCCCGGCGGTGTCCACCATGCGCTGTTTGCCGGTGAAGAAGGGGTGGCAATTCGAGCAAATTTCCACGTGAATGTCGCCCTTGTGGGTCGACCGGGTCTCGAAATTGTTTCCGCAGGCGCACACTACGCGGACCGCGGCGTAAACGGGGTGAATCTTTTCCTTGGGCATCGCTCTCGACAGACCTTTCCTGCAATGGTTCTATTGTAGGGGGATTGCGCCGGTAACGCAATTCCCGCTCCCGTCCCAGGCCGGATCAACCTCCCGGCGCAGCCCCTCCGGCAAGCCAAAACCCGCGCCAAAGAGCGAGAACCCGCCTTTTTCCACGCTTACAGATCGCGCCAATTGTCGCCCAGGGCCAGATCGGCCACCAGCGGCACATCCAGTTTGGCCGCGCCTTCCATCTCCTCGCGCACCAGCTTCTCGATCTCCGCGGTTTCCTCCGCGGGCACCTCGAAGAGCAGTTCGTCGTGCACCTGCAAGACCATGCGGGTCTTCAGGCCACGCTCGGTGAGTTGGCGGTCGATGGAAATCATGGCCAGCTTGATGAGGTCGGCGGCGGTGCCCTGCAGTGGGGTGTTGACCGCCGTGCGCTCAGCAAAACCGCGCTGGTTGGGGTTGCGGCTCTCCAGGTCGGGAATGGGCCGGATGCGGCCAAACAAGGTGCGCACCGAGCCGGTCTTGCGCGTCTCTTCCAGCAGTCTTTCGATGAACGCATGTACTCCGGCATAGCGGGCGAAGTAGCGGTCGATATAGGCCTTGGCCTCGCCCATCGAGATTCCCAACTGCGTGGCAAGCCCAAAGGCCGAGATGCCGTAAACGATGCCGAAGTTGACCGCCTTGGCCCGGCCGCGGGTCTCCTTGTCCATCTCCGCGATGGGGACGCCGAAGACCTCGCTGGCGGTGAGCGTGTGAATGTCGATGTTCTCTTCGTAGGCCCGGCGCAGCAGCGGGTCGCCGCTATAGTGGGCCAGCAGGCGCAGCTCGATCTGGGAATAATCGGCGGAGAGCAGTTGCGTTCCCGGCGCGGAGATGAAGGCGGCGCGGATCTCCCGGCCCAACTCGGTGCGGATGGGAATATTCTGCAGGTTGGGATTGATCGACGAAAGCCTGCCGGTGGCGGTGGCCGCCGCCTGAAACGTCGTGTGCACCCGCGCGTCGCTGTCGGCCAACTGCGGAAGCTGATCGATGTAGGTGGACTTCAGCTTGCTCAGATGGCGAA
Source organism: uncultured Occallatibacter sp. (assembly GCA_964493705.1). GTDB lineage: Bacteria > Acidobacteriota > Terriglobia > Terriglobales > Acidobacteriaceae > Telmatobacter. Next base: position 6,336 of record CAZBPD010000007.1, on the reverse strand, counting down.
ACTCCAGCACCAGGCGAGGGACTTCGTGCTCTTCGGCCAGATGTTCCAGAACGTCCACCGCTGTAGAAACGGCCTTGCCCTTGCCGCGGCTGGCCGGAGCGGGCAGGCCGAGATGGGTGAAGAGCACCTCGCCCAGTTGCTTGGGCGAGTTGATGTTGAAGCGGCGACCGGCCACGGCGAAGATGCGTTCGCCCACCCGCTCCAATTCCGCGCCGAAGCGCGTGGAAAGGCCGTCGAGCATCTTCTTGTCGATGCGCACCCCGGCCTGCTCCATGCGGAAGAGCACCGGGGCCAGTGGAAGATCGATCTGGCGGTAGACGAAAAGCACACCCGTCTTTTCGACCTCGTCGAGCAGTTGGGGAACCAGCGCGCGCACCGCCGCGGCTCCGGCGGCCAGCGTGCTGGGAGCAGGCTGCCCGTGGCGCGCCGCGACGTCCGCGAGTGCTTGTGTGGCGTGAGTGGGATTAAGCGCGTAACTGAGCAGCATGGTGTCATCGACGGCTCCGCGCAGGTCGATTCCTTGTCCAACCAGCAGATGGAGCGCCGCCTTCCAGTCGTGGGTCTGTTTGGGGATGGTCTCGTCCTCTAGAATCTCCCTGAGTTGACCGCTCAAGCGAAGTTTCAGGGCGATTGCAGGATCGGCGCACAGGCCAACAACGAAAGATTCCGGCTTCTCCGCAGTCTCGGCCGCGCCCAGCGAGAGCATCCCCTGCGGCTCTTCTTCCACCTCTTCCACGGGCGGCTTGGCGTCCAGAACGAAGGCGAAGCCGCGTTCCCGAGCAGTGGCGAAAAAGGCCTGCGCCTGCGCCTCGGTGGGCTCCTCGATCAACTCGGTGGCGACGGCTTCGGGCGCCGGGGTCAGCTCTTTGAGCATGGAGGTGAACTCCAGTTCGGTGAAGAGCTCACGGCAGGCTTCCAGGTCGGGCGTCTGCGTCTGCATCGCCGCCAGATCCAGTTCCAGCGGAACGTTGCAGTCGATGGTGACCAGTTCCTTGCTGAGCAGCACGGCGTCGCGGTTCTGCTCCAGCGACTCGCGGTAGCTCTTGCGCTTGACCTCGGCGGTGCGGTCGAGAACCGCTTCCACCGAGCCGAACTCGCGGATCAGATCGACGCTGCCCTTGTCGCCGATACCGGGCGCGCCGGGAATGTTGTCGACCGTGTCGCCGCGCAGGGCCATCACGTCGATGACTTTCTCCGGCGGAACGCCCAGCACCTCTTCCACCTTGGCGGGATCGAGGATGAGGTTGTCCTTCTGCGGATTGAGGATTCTGACCCGCGGCGTGACCAACTGCATCATGTCCTTGTCGCCGCTGACGATGAAGACCTCGTGTTCGGCGACGGCGGCCTTGCGGGCCAGGGTGCCGATCACGTCGTCGGCCTCGAAGCCCTCGGCTTCGAGGATGGGGATGCGCAGCGCCTCCAGTACGCGGCGAATGTAGGGAATCTGCCGGCGCAGGTCTTCGGGCATGGGCGCGCGGTTGGCCTTGTAGCCCTCGTAGTCCACCTCGTCGAAGCTCTGCGTCTTGCCGTTCCACTTGCGCAAGGGGCCCATGGTGCGGGCGCGCTCGTCGCGGAAGACCTCGCCGCTGACGTCGAAGACCGCCGCGCAATACAGCGGCTGAAAGTCCTGACGCAGTTTCTTGATCATGTTGACGAAGACGAAGATGGCCGCCGTGGGCAACCCGCCGCGGGTGGACATGGGGCGGCTGCGCTGCATGGCATGATAGGCGCGAAAGATGAAGGCCATGGTGTCGAGCAGGAAGACGGGCGGCTTGGCGGCGTTGGGCATGAGGGACTCCCAGAAAAGGATGGCGGGAGAGGTCTCCGCGAACTTCCTTATTTTACAGAGCGCAACGAATCGCAGCGTTCTACAGTGCGAATGCGAAACACATTTACTACCCACCACTTCATTTCGCTTTGTGTTGGGCTATATTCGCGCCGCCTCACAGGGGCAAGAAAAAGGTCCGGCGCGAGGCCGGACCTTTTTTGTAGAACAAGAATGACCGCGGCTTACTGGAGCGAATACACGGTTTGCAGCACTTTCTTCACCAGGCTGGCGGGCAGCGGAGCGTAAGAGAGAGAGGAGACTTCGCTTTCGCCGGAGTTGAGAATCCAGTTGAGCATGTCCTTGATGACCTTGCCCTTGGCCGGGTCGGCGGACTTCACCGGAATCAGCAGCCAGGTAAAGCTGGAGATGGGGTAGGCATTGGCGCCGGGAGCGTTGGTAATCGAGACGCGGTAGTCGGCCGGCATCTGCTTGACGCTGGCGGCGGCTTCGGTTACGCCCTCGATCGAGGCACGGATGTAGTTGCCGGCCGGGTTTTTCACTTCGCCGTAGCTGATGCGGTTCTGCAGGGCGTAGATCAGTTCGACGTAGCCGATGGAACCGGGAAGCTGGCGCACATAACCGGCTACGCCCTCGTTGCCCTTGCCGCCCACGCCCACCGGCCAGGCCAGCGCGGTGCCCTTGCCGGGGCCGTTCGCCCATTCCGTGCTCGATTTGCTCAGGAAGTCGGTAAAGATGTAGCTGGTGCCGGAGCCGTCGGAGCGATGCACGACGATGATCTTCAGGTCGGGCAGCTTGACGCCGGGGTTGTCCTTGGCGATGCGACCGTCGTTCCAATTGGCGATCTTACCCAGGAAGATGTCGGCCAGTACCTCGCCGCTGAACTTCAAGTCGTTGACGCCGGGCACGTTGAAGACGGGAACGACAGCGCCCAGCACGGTGGGAATGTGAATCAGCTTGATCTTCGAAGAGGCCAGTTGTTCGTCGGTCATGGGGCCGTCGGAGGCGCCAAAGTCCACCAGACCCGCCGTCACCTGGCGAATCCCGCCGCCGGAACCGATCGATTGATAGTTGACTTCGACGCCGGGATGAGCGGCGCTGTACTCGCTAAACCACTTAGAGTAGATCGGATAGGGGAAGGTTGCGCCCGCTCCGGTCAGCTTCTGCGCCTGCGCGGCGCTCATCGCCAACACCAACAGTCCAACGATCATCAACGTCTTTTTCACGGAAATCTCCCTTGCAAATAAACTGCCGTTTCCGATTCTCCATGCGCAATGTTACGGGCGTTTGAACGAAGAGGAAAAGCCCGCACAAATGCGGTAAATTCATCGGATTGAAACAATTCGATGAACAGGCAAAACCCCGCCCATCCGCCGTCTACAAGCTCTCCACCAGCGGCAGCGTAAAGTGGAAGGTTGCGCCGCTGCCCAGTTCGCTCTCCACCCAGACGCGGCCGCCATGAGCCTGGACGATGTGCTTGACGATGGCCAGACCCAGTCCGGTGCCGCCCGATTCGCGCGAGCGCGCCTTGTCGATGCGATAAAAGCGCTCGAAGATGCGGTCCAGGTGCTCGCTGGCGATGCCGGGGCCGAAGTCCTGCACCAGGAACTCAACCTCGTGCTCCAGCAAAACGGCGCCGACGCGAACCCGCTTGCTCTGGCGGGCGTATTTGAGGGCGTTCTCGATGAGGTTGCCGAAGACCTGGTTGAGGGCGTCGGGATCGGCCATGACCAGAGTGTCGGGGGCGCCGGCAAACTCCAACTCGACCTCCGAATCGACCACGATGCCGCCCAACGCATCGATCGCATCCTCGACCAGGGCGCGGGCGCGCATGGGCTGCTTGGTCAGCTTGTAGTCGGGGCTCTCGACGCCGGCCAGAGCCAGCAGATCCTCGGTCAGACGGTTCATGCGGGAGGCATTCTTGAGAATGATGGCCAGGAACTCGCGGGTGGTCTCGGGATTGCCGCCGGGGTCGTCGACCAGCGTCTCGACGTAGCCCTGAATGGAGGTCAGTGGGGTGCGCAACTCGTGGCTGACGTTGGCGATGAAATCGCGGCGGGATTTCTCGGCGACCTCGATGCGGGTCACATCGTGCAGCACCGCCAGAACCCCGCCGCTGGGCAGGGGAGCGGCGCTGATCTCGAAGACGCGGCCGGGGGCTAGCGAAGTGGCGCGGCCGGTGCGGACTTCGCGCTGCTCCAGAGCGCCGCGGACGCAGGTAAGCAGGTCGGGGTCGCGCACCGCGTGGATCAACGGCCGGCCGGGACGAATCTGCATGCCGGCGGTGCGCTGCATGACGGCATTGGACCACAGCACCGTCCCCTCCGGCGTAATGGCCACCACCGCCTCCTGCATCGAGTCCAGCATGGCGGCCAGCTCCTGCCGGCGGCTTTCGATCTCGGCGAAGTTCTCGCCCAACTGCGCGGCAGTCTGGTTGAGCGCGGCCTCCATGTCGGCCAGTTCGTCGCTGCCGGATTGCGCCAGACGGGCCTTCAGGTCACCGTCGGCGATGCGCCGGGCAAAAACCACCACCCGCTGCAAGCGCGCCGTAATCCCCACCGCGACCCAGGCCGCCACCGGCAACGCCACCCCCAGCGCAATCATGCCCGACCAGAGGGCCTGGCGGCCCATCAGGCGCAGCAGTTCCGCCCCCTGATGCTCCACCAGGCGGCTGAAGACGAACTCCATCACCACCGTGTGCAGCAGCAGGATCAGGAAGAACAAGGCCAACAGCTTGGGAAAGACGCGGCGCGTTAAGGCTTTTCGAGGCAAGACTTTGCGGGTCAACTCAGGTCACTCGCCCTTGGGCAGTTCAAAGCGGTAGCCGGCGCCGCGCACGGTCTTCAGGTAGCGCGGATTCTCCGGGTCGACTTCGATCTTCTCGCGGATGCGGCGCACATACACGTCTACCGAACGGGGTGTGACGAAACGGGCGTCGCCCCAAACGGCATCCAGCAAATGGTCGCGGCTGAAGACCCGGCCGGGATGGCGGGCCAAGTAGTCAAGCAGGCGGAATTCGGTCGCGGTGGTGGTGGTCAGCTCGCCGCGCACCTTTAATTGCATGGCGTTGGCGTCGATCACCACCTCTTCAAAACTGATCACCGAGGGGGTGGTGGGGCGTTCGAAGCGGCGCAGCACCGCTTTGACCCTGGCCACCAGCTCGCGCGTGGCAAAGGGCTTGGTGATGTAATCGTCGGCGCCCATCTCCAGGCCCAGAACGCGGTCGTTCTCGCCGGCGCGGGCGGTCATGAAGATGATGGGAACGCTGGAGAGCGCGGCATGATTACGCAAGCGCCGGCACACGTCCAGCCCGTCGCCGCCGGGGACCATGATGTCCAATAGAAACAACGCCGGAGCCTGCCGCTCGGCATCGGGAATCAGGTTGGTGGGGGTGTGAAACAGGCGCACGGCAAAACCCGCCGCTTCCAGGTGATGCTGCACAAGACGCGCAATATCGGTATCGTCTTCGAGAACAAATATCGTCTGGCTCAACCGTTCAACCCTCGACCGGCGGCCCTTCTGTTGCGGAAACACAGGCCGCTCGGAATTGTTAACAGACTACTAGAGCCAGGCAAAGAATTTGCAAACGTTTGATGAAAAAGACAGGGAACGAGGGAACTAGGGAACAAGGGAACGAGGGACTGAGGGACTAGGGAACAGCGGTCAGTCGATGCCGATCCCGCCTGGATCGGGGTGCCCCACCCTCGCCTGTCATCCTGAGCTGGGTGCCCCACCCTCGGCGCGCTTTTGTTCTTGCGCCTAGGGTGGGAGAGCAGAGCCCCCGCATTCGAGGGCAGACAGCAAAGCACGTCAATGCCGCGCGGAAACGGTCGCCCCCTGGCCGCCGCCGGCAGGGAAGGCATCGATCAGAGAAACCACCTTCATCTGCGCCTTGAGCGCCTCGAATGTAGCCGTGGACTGCACGTCGATCACCGCCGTTTCGCCCGGCAGCAGGTCGAAGTAGTTGTCGCTGACGGTAGCGTCCAAATCGCCAAAACCGATGGAAACGCTGCGCGCCAGCACTTGGGAATTCACATGGACCCGGAAGGTTTTGGCTGGAGCCGGCGAAAGTTGGGCCTGCAGCGGCGCGGCGGGCAGGTGAACCTCCTTCACTGGGGCCAAATAGGTCAGGTTACGCGAGATCGTCTTGCCGGCCGCCGTCAGCTCCGCCACTACAAAGACGCGGGTTGTATCCTTGGCCCCGGCGTCGGCCAGCTTCTTCAGCGGCCAGTCCAGATACACCTGGCTGGCCAGTGGAGCAACCTCCACCGAGCGGTTCTCTTCCAGCAGGACCTTGCCATTGAAGTCCATCAAACGCACGCGCAACTCAGCCTTTTCCGCGGCGGTCTTGTCGCTGACGATGTACACCTTCACCGCGCCGTCCTCGATGTGCGGCGAGACCAGCAGCGGCGCATAGAAGCGGCGGGCGTAGTATTGCAGCGCCTTCCAGCGGCCGTAGTAATCGATCGACGACCACGAGGCCACCGGCCAGCAATCGTTCAACTGCCAGAAGATGGAGCCCATGGTCTCCGGGCGGCTGCGGCGGAAGT